>NZ_JAHVOC010000009.1:0-236118 GCF_025696525.1 Bacillus sp. XT-2 | reverse complement strand
TTCCGCAAGGAAGTAAGATCCCTGAAAGATGATCAGGTTGATAGGTCTGAGGTGGAAGTGTGGCGACACATGGAGCTGACAGATACTAATCGATCGAGGACTTAACCTAATTTCTAATGATGTCACACCTGTTATCTAGTTTTGAGAGAACACTCTCAATTGTTTGGTGGCGATAGCGAAGAGGTCACACCCGTTCCCATGCCGAACACGGAAGTTAAGCTCTTCAGCGCCGATGGTAGTCGGGGGTTTCCCCCTGTGAGAGTAGGACGCCGCCAAGCAGTTTTATCTTAATTATATCATCGCGGGGTGGAGCAGTTCGGTAGCTCGTCGGGCTCATAACCCGAAGGTCGCAGGTTCAAATCCTGCCCCCGCAACCAAAAAATATATCCTTTAAAATAAGGAGCGCCCAAAGGGTGCAACCAAATTAAAATGGTCCGGTAGTTCAGTTGGTTAGAATGCCTGCCTGTCACGCAGGAGGTCGCGGGTTCGAGTCCCGTCCGGACCGCCATTTATTGTAAACGAAACGATCATGTTTTCGTTTTTTTTGTGTTTTCTTTTATTACATCTTTTGCTCGGTATGATAGCCAAGCTTTCTTTATATCGGCAATATCTTGGATATTTCACCATAATCCGATACACTAGATACAGTACATATAAAACATAATCAGACCAAAAGGAGGTTTGGTTAATGGATGAGTTTGATTTAATTAATAGTATTACTCCGCGAACCATTCACCATTCTTCCGTTGATGTAGGAATTGGAGACGATGCGGCTCTTTACACAGCGAAAAACGGTGTGCAGGAAATTGTATGTGTCGATACAATGGTAGAGGACGTGCATTTTAAATTGAGCTATTCTTCGCCGGAGGACATTGGATATAAGGCGTTGGCTATAAATATAAGTGATATTGCCGCAATGGGAGGTATTCCTAAGTTTTATTTAGTGTCTCTTGCGGTGCCTTCAAAATGGACGGCATCAGAAATCAAGGCAATGTATGAAGGAATGAATGAACTGGCGAAACTATACTGTATGGACCTGATTGGCGGTGATACAGTTTCTACTAACGATAAACTAGTCGTCACAGTGACTGTGATTGGGGAAGTTGAAAAGGGACGTGCCTGTTTGCGCAGTTTGGCAAAGCCGAATGATATTGTCTTTGTCACTGGTGAAATCGGTTCTTCTGCCGCTGGACTTTCATTGCTGCTAAAAGAGACCTCCCATCCGGAAACATCATTTGAAACAGATTACTTTATCAATAGGCATAAACGGCCTCACCCAAGAGTGAGTGTTGGCAGACTATGCTCGAACGCTCAGCGTGTGGCTCTTAATGATATTAGTGACGGATTGGCAAGTGAATTGCATGAAATTGCTGAATCCAGCTCTGTTTCAATAGAAATTGACGAGAGCCTTCTTCCAGTTCATCCGGACTTGCCTAAGTTAAATTCCAAATGGAAGGAATGGGCTTTGTTTGGCGGAGAGGATTTTGAGCTGACTGGGACGATCTCAAAGGAAGACTGGGAAGTGTTACAGCAGGAGTGCAGCAGACTTCAACTGCCAATTACAAAGATTGGATGTGTCCGTGAAAAGACAGAATCCAATGTCGTATTAAAGACAGATGAAGAAACAATGACTTTAGAGAAAAAAGGATATAATCATTTTAAATAAGACGGGTGACTCGTGTGAAGCAATTAAAATGGAGAACTGTAAATCCTGAAGAAACAAAAGCGATTGCTAAGCTGACTGCATCGTTTTCAAAGCCTGGGGACGTCCTGACATTAGAGGGCGATTTAGGAGCTGGGAAAACAACCTTTACAAAAGGTTTTGCTGAAGGACTTGGAATTACACGTGTTGTAAACAGTCCGACGTTTACGATCATAAAAGAATATAACGATGGTTCACTTCCTCTTTTTCATATGGATGTATACAGAATGGAAGACGAGAGTGAAGACTTAGGACTTGATGAATATTTTCATGGACAAGGTGTCTGCTTAGTGGAATGGGCACATTTAATTGAAGAGCAGCTTCCGCAGGAGCGACTGCAAATTGTCATTAAAAGAGCTGGTGATGATGAAAGAGAGATCACCTTTACAGCTGTGGGGAATCGGTATGAAATGCTTTGTGAGGAGATAAGTAGACATGACAATATTAGCAATTGATACATCGAATTATACTTTAGGCATAGCGCTGCTTCGGGACAACACTGTCATAGCAGAATACATGACATATTTAAAAAAGAATCACTCTGTGAGAGCGATGCCTGCTGTTCATTCTTTGCTGAATGATTGTGATACAACCCCGCAGGATCTTTCTAAAATTGTTGTCGCAAAAGGTCCTGGCTCGTACACAGGGGTGAGAATCGGTGTAACTATTGCCAAAACACTTGCCTGGTCTTTAAACATTCCGATTTCTGCTGTTTCAAGTCTTGAAGCGCTCGCGGCAAATGGACGTCACTTTGACGGTCTGATCAGCCCTATATTTGATGCGAGACGCGGACAGGTGTATACAGGTCTTTATGAATATAAAAACGGGCTTTTAGAACAGGCTGTGCCGGATCAAAATGTGATGCTGACAGAGTGGCTGGAGATGCTAAAAGAGAAGGATCGCCCTGTTTTGTTTTTAGGACATGATACATCCATACACAAGGAGACGATACTGGATGTATTAGGGACAAAAGGAATCATAGGGTCTGCGGTTCAGCATAATCCCCGCCCTTCAGAATTGGCTTACTTGGGTGCGGATAGGGAAGCTGCTGATATTCACGGGCTTGTGCCGGATTATTTGCGGCTTGCAGAAGCTGAAGCGAAATGGATTGAAAGTCAAAAGTAGGGTGATAGGATGAAAACAAAAGCAGCAGTCAGAAAAATGCAGCTTGATGATGTTGATCACGTATACGAAATTGAAACATCCTCCTTTACGTCTCCCTGGACGAAGGATTCGTTTTATCATGAATTGCTTGAAAATCCGTATGCCCACTATCTCGTGATTGAAAAGGACGATTGTATCGCGGGTTATTGCGGGATTTGGATTGTGATGGACGACGCCCAAATCACAAATATAGCGATTAAACCAGAGTATAGGGGCCAGTCTTTAGGAGAAGCACTTTTTCGTTCAGCTCTCGAGCTTTGTAAAGAAAAAGAGGCGAGGCGGCTTTCGCTTGAAGTGAGGGTTTCCAATCACCCTGCTCAAAGTTTATATAAAAAGTTCGGGATGCAGCCCGGCGGAATAAGAAAGAACTATTATACTGATAACGGGGAAGATGCGTTAATTATGTGGGTGACGATAAATGAATGAGCAAAAAGATCTTTATATATTAGGAATCGAAACGAGCTGCGATGAAACGGCAGCAGCTATTGTCAAAAACGGAACAGAAATCGTCTCGAACGTTGTGGCCTCTCAAATTGAAAGCCATAAACGATTCGGAGGGGTTGTGCCGGAAATAGCATCAAGACATCATGTGGAGCAAATCACTTTAGTGATCGAAGAGGCTTTCCGTAAAGCAGACATGACATATCGTGACATAGATGCGATTGCAGTTACTGAAGGCCCGGGATTGGTGGGAGCACTGCTAATCGGGGTAAACGCCGCTAAAGCATTGAGCTTTGCGCATCATATTCCGTTAGTTGGAGTCCATCATATAGCGGGCCATATCTACGCAAACCGTTTGGTAGAAGAGATTGTTTTTCCAGCGCTTGCATTGGTCGTTTCCGGCGGCCATACGGAATTGGTTTATATGAAAGAACACGGTTCATTTGAAGTAATCGGGGAAACACTCGATGACGCAGCAGGGGAAGCTTATGACAAAGTGGCGAGAACAATGGGTCTCCCGTATCCAGGCGGACCGCAGATTGACAAGCTTGCGGAATCAGGGAATGACACTATTCCTCTGCCTCGCGCATGGCTTGAAGAAGGTTCTTATAATTTCAGCTTTAGCGGGCTGAAATCAGCTGTGATCAATACGCTTCATAACGCGGCTCAAAAAGGACAGGACATTGCGCCGGAAGATCTTTCTGCCAGTTTTCAGAATAGCGTCATTGATGTCTTAGTGACAAAAACGGCACGCGCTGCAAAAGAATATGGTGTCAAACAGGTTCTTTTGGCCGGCGGAGTAGCTGCAAACAGAGGACTCAGAGCTGCGTTACAGAAGGAATTTTCCCAGCATGAGGGGACGGCGCTCATCATTCCTCCGCTATCCTTATGTACGGATAATGCTGCAATGATTGCTGCGGCCGGTACAATTGCTTTTGAAAAAGGGATTCGCGGATCATATGATATGAATGGCCAGCCTGGTCTTGAACTGACTTCTTACCAAGGTCTCACGACATAATGGAGTGAGGCTTTTTTATTGTTATTAACAGATAATTCTCAATTTATCCACATATCTGTGAGTAATTATAGAGATATAGATGGGTAAAGGGGTTGAGAGGCTGTTAATAAAGTGGATAAATTCAGAATATTTTGTGGATATTGTGTATAAACCGCTTTCTTCGTTTGCTTATAAGGTTATTTTCTGTGGATAAAAAGCACCTCTAAAAAAGAGGTGCTTGACTTTTTTTAATCTTCTTCTGTGGATAGTTCTTCCCATTCTGATAATAGGTTTTCCAATTCTTGATTGAGTTTCTCGTTGTCAGCGTGGATGGCTTGTACCTTTTCGTGGTCCTGATATACTTCCGGATCACAAAGTAATTCATCATTATGACTGATTTTTTCTTCTATGGTTTGAACTGTCGTTTCAATTTCTTCTATGCGTCTGAGTCGTTGTCGTTCTTTCTTTTTCCATTCTTTTTCTTCCTCATAAGAACGTTTAGAGTCGGATTTCATTGCAACCGTGGCTTTTTCAGTTTCCTCTTGCTGTTTCATTTTCTCCAATTCCAGCTGCTGTGTTTTTTTCTCTGTATAATAATCGTAATCTCCGAGATATTCTTCAATATGGTTTGGAGAAAGCTCATATACCCTTGTTGCGATTCTGTTAATAAAATATCTGTCATGTGAGACAAATAACAATGTGCCCGGATAATCGATCAAGGCGTTTTCGAGAACTTCTTTGCTGTCTAAGTCAAGATGGTTCGTCGGCTCATCAAGAATGAGAAAGTTAGCTTTTTGCAGCATCAGCTTTGCCAGGGCCACTCTTGCTTTTTCGCCTCCGCTTAGGGAATGGACGGGTTTAAGCACATCATCCCCGGAGAATAAGAAATTTCCGAGGCACGTTCTAATTTCTTTCTCTTGAAGCTCCGGATACTCGTCCCACAGCTCATCAATGACGCGTTTAGAGGAAGTCAGCTCAGCCTGTTCCTGGTCATAGTAACCGACACTGACATTTGAACCGTACGCTATTGTTCCCTGATCCGGCTTCAATGTGTTTATTAATGTTTTCAGCAGGGTTGATTTTCCGATTCCGTTGGGACCTACAAGAGCGGCGCTTTCTCCTCTTGTAAGCCTAAACGACACATCTGTCAGAAGCGGCGGCTGGTTTTCATAGCTGATGGTCAGATCCTGAACCCGCAGGACCTCGTTTCCGCTCTGTTTTGTAATATCGAAATGAAAATTTGCTGATTTTTCGTCGCCGAGCGGTTTTGACATGACGTCCATCCGTTCAAGCTGTTTCCGGCGGCTTTGTGCTCTTTTTGTCGTTGAGGCTCTCGCCAGATTTCGGTCTACAAAGTCCTGCAGCTTGGCGATTTCATCCTGCTGTTTTTCATACAGCTTAAGATCCTTTTCATATTGGGCAGCTTTTTGGTCTAGATAAGCGCTGTAGTTGCCGTGATACTTTTTGCTTTCTGATCTTGATACCTCGTACACCTGGTTCACCACTTTGTCCAAAAAGTAGCGGTCGTGAGAAACAATCAGAATCGCGCCTGAATAGCCTTGTAAATAATGTTCAAGCCATGTCAGCGTATCAATGTCCAGATGGTTGGTCGGCTCATCTAGAATGAGAAGATCAGGCTGTGTTAACAGAAGCTTACCCAAGGCCAGTCTTGTTTTCTGACCTCCGCTCAGGCTTTGCACCTGCGTTGAATCGTCAAAATGGCTGAAGCCGAGACCGTGCAGCACAGATCTGACATCTGCTTCATACTGATAGCCGCCTTTATCTTTAAATTCCTGCTGAAGACGGTCGTAGGTTTTCATGATGCTTTCCAGTTCACTTGGGTCAGCTGCCGCCATTTTTTCTTCTATGTTTCGCATTTCTTTTTCCATTGCTTTTAAGTGATCAAAAACAGTCAGCAGCTCTTCTTTTATGGTAAGCTTAGAATCCAAGCCGGTATGCTGGGCCAAATAGCCCATTGTGATATCTTTCGGCTTGATCATTTCACCCTTTTCATATGAAAGGTGACCTGCGATAATTTTAAGGAGTGTAGATTTCCCAGCGCCGTTTCTTCCTACAATTGCGACGCGATCACGGTTTCTGACTTCCAGCTTTATATTGTTTAAAATAGTATCAGCACCAAATGATTTGGAAAGCTGATTAATTTGTAAGATCATCATATTATTTCACCTCTGCTATAATAAGTTAAGTGTAGCTTATGAACCAGAACTCAGCAAACAATACATTGGCCGAATAAGACATAGAGAAGAAAATAGTGTATGATCTGTTTAAGGAGAGTTTTTACTATGAATGGATTTTCTCATTTTAATGAACAGGGCAGAGCCCAGATGGTGGATATCAGCGAAAAATCTTCGACTGTCCGTACTGCGGCGGCTGTATCAAGCGTACACATGAAGAGTGAAGTGTACGAGAAAATAAAAAGCCATGATATCGGCAAAGGAGATGTACTTGCTGTCGCTCAGGTGGCGGGTATTATGGCTGCGAAACAAACATCAAATATCATTCCGATGTGCCATCCGCTATCCTTGAGCGGGGTCGATATTTCGTTTGACTGGAAAATAAAAGAAACAGAAGTTATACTTCATATAAAAGCACAGGTCAAAACGAAAGGGAGTACAGGTGTGGAAATGGAAGCGCTAACTTCTGCATCGGTGTGTGCCCTTACTGTTTACGATATGTGCAAGGCGCTTGATAAGGGGATGGTCATCGGCCCTACCTGCTTGCTGGAAAAGACAGGCGGGAAAAACGGTGACTTTAAAAGAGAACTATCCGAGTATAATTTGGAGGACCAAAAATGAATAAGGATCAATCAAAAATTCCGCAGGCGACGGCAAAACGGCTGCCGCTTTATTATCGCTTTTTAAAGAATCTGCATGCGTCAGGAAAACAGCGTGTATCATCCGCTGAACTCAGCGATGCCGTAAAGGTTGATTCTGCCACGATTCGCAGGGATTTTTCCTATTTTGGAGCTCTTGGCAAAAAAGGATACGGATATAATGTCGATTATTTGCTGTCATTTTTCCGAAAAACGCTGGATCAGGATGAAATGACAGACGTTATCCTGATTGGTGTCGGGAACTTAGGAACAGCGTTTCTTCACTATAATTTCACAAAAAATAATAACACAAAAATTTCTATGGCTTTTGATATAAATGAGAGTAAAATAGGAACTGAGGTAGGCGGTGTGCCCGTCTTTAACCTCGATGATCTTGAAAAGCATGTAAAAGGCGAATCAGTTGCCATTCTGACAGTGCCCGCAGTTGCGGCCCAATCGATTACCGACAGATTGGTTGCGTTAGGGATCAAGGGTATTCTTAATTTTACGCCGGCCCGTTTGAATGTGCCGGAACACATTCGAATTCATCATATAGATTTAGCTGTAGAGCTTCAGTCACTGGTTTATTTCTTGAAGCATTATTCTGTTTTAGAGGAAATCGAGTAACCGGAAAGGAGGAGCCCAAATATGCCGATCGGTCCTGGAAGCCTTGCTGTTATCGCAATCGTTGCTCTGATTATCTTTGGCCCCAAAAAGCTGCCTGAGTTGGGAAAAGCGGCTGGAGACACACTTCGTGAATTCAAAAACGCTACTAAAGGATTAGCGAGTGATGATGAGGAAAAAAAGAAAGAGAATCAGTAAGTTAGGATGACACAAATGAAAGTGAATCAAATGTCGCTGCTGGAGCATATTGCGGAGCTTCGAAAACGATTGCTGGTTGTGGCGCTGGCGTTTGTCGTTTTCTTTATCGCGGGATTTTTTTTAGCGAAGCCGATTATAGTGTATCTGCAAGAAACGGATGAAGCGAAGGAGCTCACGCTCAATGCGTTTAATCTGACAGACCCGCTTTATGTGTTTATGCAGTTTGCGTTTATCATCGGGATTGTCCTGACTTCGCCGGTTATTCTCTATCAGCTTTGGGCTTTTGTGAGCCCGGGCCTCTATGAAAAGGAGCGCAAAGTAACGCTCAGCTACATTCCGATCTCTATTTTGCTGTTTTTAGCGGGTTTATCTTTTTCCTATTATATTTTATTTCCTTTTGTTGTCGATTTTATGAAACGGATATCTCAGGATTTGAATGTCACTCAGGTGATTGGAATTAATGAATATTTTCATTTTCTTCTGCAGCTGACGATTCCGTTTGGACTGTTGTTTCAAATGCCGGTCATCCTTATGTTTTTGACAAGGCTTGGAATTGTGACACCGATGTTCTTAGCGAAAATCAGAAAGTATGCGTACTTTACGCTGCTTGTGATTGCTGCTCTGATCACACCACCTGAGCTTTTGTCTCATATGATGGTGACTGTTCCGCTCTTGATTTTGTATGAAATCAGTATTTTAATATCGAAGGCTGCCTATCGGAAAGCGCAGAAAAACAGTGCTGCCGATCAGGACGTTTCTTCTTAGCCAACATAAAAAATCCATTTCTCATAGAGAGAAATGGATTTTCTTTATTTCTGGTTCTTCTTTATTTTAAATGAAAAGGCGAACATCTTAAAAGAAATGCTGATGTTGTATGCAGCGAACACCATCAGCAGGATGGAGTAAAATGACCACATGCTGCCTGGCGAGCTTGCGGCGAGATAAGTAAAGATGCACCCTACGGCAAAGTAGATCATTCCCCACACTATCGGGTTTCTCATGAAAATAATCCTCCAATAATCAATTGCATTTGTGTGCTTTGCTGTTCAAGGTATTTCTGAACAGGCTCAAGCTGCATAATGACGACGAATGTATTCATCATTACATGGGCGAAAATCGGCACCCAAATCCGTTTAGTTCTCGCATATAGAAATGCAAAGGTAAAGCCCATTGCCGTATACAGCAGAAGGTGCGTTAAATCCGCGTGAACAA
This sequence comes from Bacillus sp. XT-2, assembly GCF_025696525.1. NCBI lineage: Bacteria > Bacillati > Bacillota > Bacilli > Caryophanales > Bacillaceae > Bacillus > Bacillus sp. XT-2. Next base: position 226,947 of record NZ_JAHVOC010000009.1, on the reverse strand, counting down.
TTCCGAAAATAATGGAGCTGATCAGTCCGGCAATAAAGAAATTTGTTTTTTCGTACAGCGCGCCGAAAATGATTTTTCTGAAGATGATTTCTTCTAATATAGGCCCGATGATAGAAGAAACGATAATCATAAGCGGGACTGCCTGAATCACATCCAGGATGGCTTTTGTATTTTCTGATTCTCTTCCGATGCCAAATACATAATATTCAATAGAACCGGCTATTCCTTGAGAGAAAAGGGCTATGAAAAACCCGGCTATCGCCCAAAGGATCGAAAGTCCGACCGAGTCTTTCTTTTCGTTCCGCAGCGTAGTTTTAGGCACAGTTCTGAGAATGAGCAACACAACAATCAGACAGGCAATAAAACTGATGACGGACCATAATCCCTGCGCGTACAGCAGATTTTCTTTTGTGGGCTGTCCTCCCGCATAACCGAATTTAAATAACAAGGGAATCCCGATTACTGCTGAAAACTGCATGATGATATATGTCAAAATAATAAACCAATACTGTTTTCTCAAATGGTATGTACTCCTTTGTTAAATGGGTTTCTTTTGTCTACAGCTATTGTAACATAATTGAATCGGGGGTGAAAAAGCCAAGGGATATCTGAGCTGAAAAGAATGATGTAAGCGTGAAAAATTTTTTATCTTATCACTTGAAATTGGAAGTGAGATTCTTTATTATAAGAATTGTGTTAGCACTCTTTAGTGCTGAGTGCTAAAATTACATATTCATACTATTGAGGAGGTTATTACATTGTTAAAGCCATTAGGTGATCGCGTTGTCATTGAACTCGTAGAATCTGAAGAAAAAACTGCCAGCGGAATTGTGTTACCGGATTCTGCAAAAGAAAAGCCGCAAGAAGGCAAAATCGTGGCAGCTGGTTCAGGTCGCGTGTTAGAAAGCGGAGAGCGCGTTGCTTTAGAAGTAAAAGAGGGCGACCGCATTATCTTCTCAAAATACGCAGGTACTGAAGTGAAATACGAAGGTACTGAATACTTAATCTTACGTGAAAGTGACATTTTAGCTGTTATCGGCTAATTCTTAAATAAACAAATACTTAAAAATTCGAGGAGGTTTCGTACACATGGCAAAAGATATTAAGTTTAGTGAAGAAGCTCGCCGCGCAATGCTTCGCGGTGTTGATGCACTTGCTGATGCTGTAAAAGTAACTTTAGGACCAAAAGGACGCAACGTGGTTCTAGAGAAAAAATTCGGTTCTCCGTTAATCACTAATGACGGTGTAACAATCGCTAAAGAAATCGAACTTGAAGACGCGTTTGAAAATATGGGTGCTAAGCTTGTAGCTGAAGTAGCCAGCAAAACAAACGACGTTGCCGGTGACGGTACAACAACTGCGACAGTTCTTGCGCAAGCAATGATTCGTGAAGGCCTTAAAAACGTAACAGCAGGCGCTAACCCTGTAGGCGTGCGTAAAGGTATGGAACAAGCTGTAAACGTTGCGATCGAGAATCTGAAAGAAATTTCTAAGCCAATCGAAGGCAAAGAATCTATCGCTCAGGTTGCTGCGATCTCTGCTGCTGATGAGGAAGTCGGAAGCCTTATCGCTGAAGCAATGGAGCGCGTAGGCAACGACGGCGTTATCACAATCGAAGAGTCTAAAGGCTTCACAACTGAGCTTGAAGTTGTTGAAGGTATGCAATTCGACCGCGGATATGCGTCTCCTTACATGGTAACTGATTCTGATAAGATGGAAGCGGTTCTTGACAATCCTTACATCTTAATCACAGACAAAAAAATCACAAACATTCAAGAAATCCTTCCTGTGCTTGAGCAGGTTGTTCAGCAAGGAAAACCATTGCTTCTGATCGCTGAGGATGTTGAAGGTGAAGCTCTTGCAACACTTGTTGTGAACAAACTTCGCGGCACATTCAACGCAGTTGCTGTTAAAGCTCCTGGATTCGGTGACCGCCGTAAAGCAATGCTTGAAGACATCGCTGTCCTTACTGGCGGAGAAGTCATCACAGAAGATCTTGGTCTTGACCTGAAATCTACTGAAATCGGACAATTGGGACGCGCTTCTAAAGTTGTTGTTACAAAAGAAGACACAACAATCGTTGAAGGCGCTGGCGAAACAGATAAAATTTCTGCACGCGTCACTCAAATCCGCGCACAAGTGGAAGAAACAACTTCTGAGTTCGACAGAGAAAAATTACAAGAGCGTCTTGCTAAACTTGCTGGCGGCGTAGCTGTCATCAAAGTCGGCGCTGCGACTGAAACTGAGCTGAAAGAACGCAAACTTCGCATCGAAGACGCCCTCAACTCAACTCGCGCAGCTGTTGAAGAAGGCATCGTATCCGGCGGTGGTACAGCGCTTGTCAACGTATATAACAAAGTGGCTGCCGTTGAAGCTGAAGGTGATGCGCAAACAGGTATCAACATCGTGCTTCGCGCGCTTGAAGAGCCAATTCGTCAAATCGCGCACAATGCAGGTCTTGAAGGATCCGTCATCGTTGAGCGCCTCAAAAACGAAGAAATCGGCGTAGGCTTCAACGCTGCAACTGGCGAATGGGTAAACATGATCGAAAAAGGTATCGTTGACCCAACGAAAGTTACACGCTCTGCACTGCAAAACGCAGCTTCTGTAGCAGCAATGCTCTTAACAACTGAAGCTGTTGTCGCTGACAAACCGGAAGAAAATGCCGGCGGCGCAGGAATGCCTGATATGGGCGGCATGGGCGGTATGGGCGGAATGATGTAATCATCGCCTAGAACCCTTGATATATAGGGGTTTGGAAGGTGGAGATTAGCGAAATGCTAACTTTTTGCTAACTTTCAGTTTTTGAAACAAATTTACTTCACCAATTAGAGAAGACCTTTCGTAAGTTCACTGAACTTATGGGAGGTCTTTTCTTCGATATTTTTTGTCATATGAGCGAAAATATTCATCGTCGTGTTGATGTCTGAATGCCCTAATCTTTCTTGAATCTCCTTTACGCCTGCCCCAGCTTCAATGATTAAGGGGATGTATGAGTATGTCTAAAGCTAGGGGGTGTAATATGCTTGTCTTTATATGATTCATTGAAAATTAAACATGAATTACTTAAAAACTTATAACAAAAACAAAACATTATTTACAGAAGCTGTAAAATCGCCTATAACACATATTTTTGACATGTGGTCCCCTGAAACCTTGAACGTTCACACACCCCTAGCAGATGAAAGTAATCCTGTATCTCTTGCCTTTTGCACGGCTTCTTCTCGATTTTTGACTCCCAATTTATCATAGAGAGTGGAAGCATAATTTCTTACAGTGCCGTTTGATAAGTAAAGTTCCGAAGCAATTGTTTTATAACGAATTCCTTGAGACAAAAGATTCAAAACCTCTAGTTCGCGTTTCGTTAAGCCATACTCTTTTCCATCTAACTTCAATCCGGCTGGCTCTACCTCATCATTTCCATCCCACATTCTATGGAACAACTCTTGGTCAATCATAGTGGCTCCCCGATAGACGAGGCGAATCGATTCAGCTAGTTCACGTGACTCTATGGATTTTAGCAGATAGCCGTCAGCGCCGCTTCGTATGATTTCCTTCGCCCTTTCTATATCCTGAAACGTTGACAGGATGAGGACACGAATGTCAGGCCATTTCCCCTTGATTATTTTGGTGGTACGAATCCCATCCTGATTGGGCATCTCCAAATCCATTAATACCAAATCTGGATTCAGCCTTCCACACAATTCTACAGCTTGCTCTCCATCTTCAGCCATGCCCACTACCTGCAAGTCCTTCTGTTCATCCAAGATTGTATAGAGACTTTCTCGAATAAACGAATGATCATCAACGATACACAAGCGGATTCGGTCTTTGGATAATTGTTCCAGTTTAGGTAACGCACATGAGATGAGCGTCCCCTCGCCTTTTTCGGAGTATATAGTGACTCTACCTTGTAATTGTGCCGTACGTTCTTTCATCGCAGTTAACCCGAATCCATCTTTCCATTCCTCCACTCCGCAGCCATTATCTTGCACATCCAATCTCGTCTGTTGCGGCTCAAAATGCAGTGACACAATGATTTCGGTGGATTGTCCGTGTCGCACAGCATTAGTCAGTGCTTCCTGCAAGCTCCGATACAGTGTCATTTTCACTTGTTTGGGGACCTTGTACTCTTCCCCTATTATTCGAGTGCGTACATTTACTTTTGCATGTTTCTGGAACTCTTCCGCTAATTGTTTCAAGGTAACAATTAGCGGAAGTGATTCTTGTTGTGAATCCATTTGATGTAAATACGTTCTCACTTCTGTCATACTGTTACGGGCCAATTTCAATAATGAGTCAAGCTTTTGTTCCCCATCTTTTGTCTTTAATTCCGTACGTAATGTTTCCATCCCCATAATGATTGAGGTATAGGAATGTCCCATCGTATCGTGCAAATCTTTTGAGAGTCTATCACGCTCCTCTAGCAAAGTAATTCGTTCAATCTGGGATAAATACTGTTCCAATACTTGCTTCTGGTTACGAATAATTTCATTGTTACGGTAATTAACAACGAGTAAACGAAAGGAAAATCCCATTGCAAAAGCCAGACCCATTTGTAGGATAATCACCCATACATCTATTTCACGGGAAAATATTGCAATGAGAAACGGAAACAAAACAATTGTGATAGAACTCGACCAACGGTATGATTTATGGGCACTATTTGCCGCGATCATGAAAGTCGGCATTAAAAAAGCAAGATAAGCCGTTGGAAATAATAAGATTAAGTAGAAGCAAACTCCACCAAACAAAACTATCTCAGTAAACAGATAATAGCGATAACTGAACATTAAACAAATCCAAGGTACTGAAAATGAGGCTACTTCCCAAAGAATGATGATCCAAAGTGGCACAGTCAAATGGTCTTGGTGTTGGATAGTAGTTAACATCATTGAGAGCCAGATGACAAAACGTATACAAAGTAATACCCAGTCATACCAAAACCATTGTTTCAAAATCCCAAACAAATTATCACCCCTTAATAGCTTTGAACATGGAAATCGTGTACTTTCCAATCATTTGAACTAAACTGTTTCCAATACAAGTACGTATCCAAAAGAGAATACCCCCAGTGATCATGACACATATAGAATCCTTCCATGAATTAACAGTTATTCCCAATAAATATATATCAAGATATTGAAAAAGTAACGGTGTAACGATAAATACAAGCGGAGCTACATACAATATAACGGCACATATAAGGCTAATTACCCCAATAAGAAACTTCTGCATGAGCCAAAAAATAGCCCTCCAATTGTTACTATTAAGAATTGCTTCTTTCGCTTCAATCCATTTATCCCCTCCACTTTTTGTCCTTGGTAGGATTGGCTCTATCGATATATCCGTATAAACCTTCGTCTGAATACGTTCATACTGGACAAACGTGTGAGTTGTCCGCAACACACTCGCTAACAAGGGAATACCTACGAAGATAACTGTCATCACGAGTGCAAATGTAATGCTGGCCAAATAGAAGCAAAAGTAAAACAATCCAGATCCGAAGGTAAACAACAAAAAGTAGAAATCTTGCAAACTTTTTTGAACTGCTTCTTTCGTCATTAGAGTTTCTCCTCCTTTTTCTTTTCTTTACTAATACGTTATGGGCCGCTCTTCGATTCTAACTTTTCGCCTGTCACATACGGTAGTGTCAAAGTGTCATGATTTATAGATCATGACTATAAAACTCTCCGTACTACGCTCTATTTTTTATGTCATGCATGAAGATGACGAAAGGTCACTAGCTACTATGACTTTCCGATTGCTACACTCGGTTTATACACTGACGAGCTGACTACTCGTTGTGCTGACAAGAAATTTTCAGTCAAACAAAGGAGAGTCCGAAAATGAAAAAAGCAATCAATACACTCAGTCTCGCAATCCTTCTCACTTCTACTAGCATGATTTCTGCGTGTTCCCCACAATCATTAGAAGTTGGAGAATCAAAACCATCGACGTCCACGCCCGATGTCCAAATGACGAAAGCTCCCAATAATGCAAAAGAAATAGAATCTTTTGCTGATCCGTTATTTGAGGAAAAAATGAAGGAGTACAATGTAAAAGGTTCAAGTTTTGTCGTCGTCCATGATGGAAAGGTTGTCATCAATAAAGGGTACGGTTATGCAGATAAAGAAAAGAAGATTCCCGTCAATAAGGAAACGGTCTTCCAAATTGCTTCAGTCTCGAAAACTTTTACTGCCTTGGCCGTGATGCAACAAGTCGATAAAGGAAAGCTTAAACTAGATCATGATGTACAACAATATCTCGGTGGATTGAAAATACCCAATAAAACAGGAAAACCCCTCACCCTGTTTGATATGCTGACCTATACCAGCGGCGTGGATTTTCCCGATATCACTACAATAACCGGACCAGAATACGTTAATCAAGATATCCCAATGAAGGAGTTTTTCTCTAAACATATGCCGACGGTGGTACGGCCGCCCGGTGAAGCTTATACGTATGACAACTTCGCATTTGCACTCGCAGGATATGCAGTGGAGAATGTTACGGGCTCATCTTTCTCACGATATATGGAAAAGAATATTTTCAAACCATTAGGCATGAAGTCTACAAGTGTACGTTTTACGCCTGATCTTCTCAAGAGAATGGCTACACATTACGGTCCCACTGGCGATTCTATTCCAACAAGTGGGCATGGTCTGACAGATGCACCACAAGGAAGCATTTTGTCCACTGGAGAAGACATGTCAAAGTACATGATTATGCAGCTACAGAATGGAAAGTTTGGAGGTAAAGAAATCGTAAGTAAAAGAAGCATGGATATGATGCATACCTACCAAATTTTTGCAGATAAGACGATTCCTATTGCGACAGTTGGATTTGAAACATATTTCAATGATCTTGCTAACGGTCAACACGTGGCATTAAAGGGAGGGAATATGCCGGGACATTCTTCTTTGATGGTTTTGGTTCCTGAACAGAAAACCGCATTTTTCATGTCTTACAATAATGATGCCACTATGATGAGTAAAGACGTGTATGAAGAGTTTATGGATCACTACTTTCCTGTTCACAAGGTGGAGAAACCAATTAATCTCCCGTTAGAGGGAAAAGAAGCTCAAAAATACTTGGGCTTGTACCAAAACACACGGTTATTTGCGATTCGTACCCACTTTACCTATGAAAATGGGGCGCTGGTCATGGAGGATGAAAAAACTGGAAAACACGTCCTCAAAATGATTCATCCGTTGTTGTTTGAGGATTCGGAAGGAAATAAGGTTGCTTTCAAAAAAAATACGGCTGGAGAAATCGCATATTTTTATTACACCAACCCTAAAGGGGTAGGCTTTACCGCTCACTCCCAGAAAATCAGCATCAAACCGCCCTTTGCTGATATCCCGCAAAAGAGTAATTATAGAAGCCACATCGACAATCTTCATGCTTTAAACATCATGGATGCTAAAGCAGGCAATCTATTCGATCCGATGGGCACCATGACACAAGGAGAATTTGCTGATGCCTTGTTGCTTGCACATGGATGGAGCAATTTCCCAGATGACTCCAAAGAGGCCAAGAAGCAATTTATAACTGGTATACCAGGATATGACCGTGCGACTCCGATTACCAGACAAGTCGCAGCAACCATGATTCAAAACTTAAAGCAGATTCAGCCTGAACAAGCCAATCAAGTAAAATTGCTTGATGCTGCGGATGACTGGGCGGTCCAAGCCATTCAAGCACTTGCCTCACAAGGAATCGTAGACCCTGATACTACCATCCACGCCGACGGATCCTTTACCTTCCGTCCGACGGATCTGTTACTACGTCAAGAAGCGAGTGCCTTACTCGATTTGGCTTTTGGTTATCATGCTTTGCCTATTAAGCAGAAGTAAGGATTCATCCAAACATGAATCATAGCAAATATTTAAGGGGAGTACCATCATTCTTATGGGTAAGGGTTGGAGAAATCGGTTCATGGAGTGCAGGAGCAACACCTTCTAGGTCAAACCCAGAATATTACGGAGGAAATATACCGTGGTTAAAAACAGGGGATTTAAACGATGGGTATATTGAAGATGTACCTGAATATATTTCAGAAAAAGCCCTAGAAAAAACTTCTGTTCGATTGAATCCAGTAGGTTCAGTATTAATGGCTATGTATGGAGCGACTATTGGTAAACTAGGTATTTTAAATATTGAAGCTACAACAAATCAAGCTTGTTGTGTTTGCATACCTTATGGTGATTTTTATAACAAATATTTGTTTTATTATTTAATGGGACAAAGAACGGCTTATATAAAAATGGGTGCCGGTGGAGCTCAGCCAAATATATCGAAAGAAAAAATTACAGCATCGTTGATTCCCATATCTTCAGTTGAGGAACATAAACGCATTGTAGCAAAGGTCGAAGAATTAATGCCTTATGTCGATCAATATGATAAAGCTTATTCTGAAGTGGAAGAACTAAATAAAAAGTTCCCGGAAGATATGCAGAAGTCGATTTTTAAGTATGCAATTCAAGGTAAAGCTGGTTGAGCAGCGAGAAGAAGAGGGGACTGCTGAGGAACTTTATCAGGAGATTCAGGAAGAGAAGAAAAGGCTGATTGAGGAAGGGAAGATTAAAAAGACAAAGGCCCTTCCGGAAATTAGTGAGGATGAGATACCGTTAGATATACCGGAGAGTTGGAAGTGGGTTAGATTGTGACGTGTTTAATATAATAATGGGACAGTCACCCAAAGGTTCAAGTGTAGTTGAAGAAAATAAAGGAATTGAATTTCATCAAGGAAAGGTTTTCTTCGGAGATGATTATCTTGAAGATTCTAACCAGTCGATAAACAACCTTACTAAAGTAGTTGAAGCTGACACTGTTCTATTATGTGTTAGAGCTCCTGTAGGAATTGTAAATATTACAAATAAAAAGATATGCATAGGTAGAGGGCTTTGTGGTGTAGATACTTTTGTTGAAATGGATACTAAATTTATTTTGTTTGCTTTAAGAGCATTCAAAAATGAATTTATGAAAAAAGCTACTGGTACTACATTTGTGGATATAACTGGGGAAGTTGTGAAAAGTCAATTGTTCCCTCTTCCTCCTTTAAAAGAACAAAAACGAATTCTAAGAAAAATAGAAGAAATATTACCCCTTGCGAAACAATTAATTAATTAGATAAAGAGAAGTTAAAAGTCAATCTGTTAGTTTTGCTCCTGTATTAATCATAATTCCCTAGTATTTTATTTTTAAGATATTAATGAATGAAATCGTGTCGTGATAATTTCAACGCAGTGGCATTCTTATTATTTGGTTTAAACATTGATAAAGTTATTTTGTAGAAGAAAAGTTTTAATGTGAAGAAATATATATTTTATGACTAAGCAGCAGAAAATGGAGTTTGATTAAGCACCTATTTTCTGCTGTTTAAATGGGGTGTAGTTTATGACTAGAGGAAAAAGATTAATCTATTTTTAATTGATGGCAAAGCAAATGGCAGAATTAAATGTACATTAGCGAACTGGACTGGTTTGGCTTATAGGATACCAAGAACTGAAATCGAAAAGTGTCGCGACAGAAAGGATCTTTCGCAGACTGGAGTATATTTTCTTTTTGGAACATCGGAAGATAACGGTGAGGACATTGTATATGTAGGCCAAGCTGGTGTACGAAAAAATGGAGAAGGCGTTCTTAATCGTCTAATTGAGCATAAACGCAGCCCAGAGAAAGATTACTGGACTGAAGCAGTAGTATTTACGACTTCAAATAATTCATTTGGGCCAACTGAGATCAGCTATCTAGAGAGTCGATTCTGCAACATGGCAAAAGTTGCTGAGCGTTATGAAGTGAAGAATGGTAATGAGCCAATGATAGGTAATATTACTGAAGAGAAACAGAGCGAGCTGGAAGAGTTTATTGAATACGCTCAAATTGTTATGGGAGCACTTGGACATAAAGTATTCGAAAAGCTGAGTCAAACAAGCTCATCAGACGAAGATCAAGTAAATACTGGAGAAGGTCAAAATAGAATTTTTTATCTGAGTAGAAATAGTCGTAAAAGCGGAAAAACAATTGAAGCCTCCTGTGAACAAACAAATGAAGGTTTTGTAGTCCTTAAAGGGAGCATGATCGAAACCATTGACTCAGAAAGTATTCCGAGTGGTGTAAAGCAGAAGAGAGAGCAGGTGCAGATTAATCAGAGCGGGATCCTGCAGGAGAATGTTCTTTTTAAAAGTCCATCTTATGCAGCTGCGTTTGTTGTAGGTGGACATGCTAATGGATTGACGGAGTGGAAGGATAAGAATGGGGTTCGGTTTGGGGAGATTGAGAAAGAGTAATTCAACCTTCTAGAAAGGCCTTATCAGTTTACTCAACTGATAAGGCCTGATTTATTTATAAATAGAGAAGATATGAGAGCGTTTGTCTAAGATCGACCTCATACTTTCCTAACTACAATGTGATATACCATTTCCTTCAAGCGCCTTACCCAATTGTTCCACCTCACCCCGAATCCCAATCGCAGGCTCCCACGAATCAATCAGACGAATCGCCTTTTGATTAGATTCCATAGCTTCCGCATGATCTCCTTTACGATACAACAGCTGCGCCATCCCATAATAATAATAAATCAACTCAACCTGATTGGCGTTATGTTTGTCATAAAGCATCTGCTCAAAGGCTTCTTCCGCTTTCTCAAACTGATCACATTTCACGTAAGCCACACCTAAATTGAAATAGGCTTCTATCGTTTTTTCGCCCCCATACATAGAGCTTATCTCATTTGCCGCTTCGTATAATTGAATGGCTACTTCATTATGACCTTTCGCAAAGCTCAGATCTCCGCGAACCAATAGAACTCTGTGCTGAATCGCAGGGGAAATCGGTTTATTTTTGATTTCGGTTAAAATTGCTTCTGCTTTTTCAGGACTTCCGGCTTTTAAAAACAGCCTCGATTGCAGTGCGAGTCCCCATACCTTTAGATCGTGAACGTCTTGCTCTTCAGTGTCTGATTGTTCCAGAATCTTCAGTCCGTCTACAATTTGTTGAAGTGCCCCGTCTAAATCATTGACTTCCATCAGCGCCCAGCCTGCCGTGTCGATTCGGAAGAATGCTTCTCGTGTGTGTTGGCCTAATTGATGGGCGGCGTCGGCGGCTTTACGTCCGTATTCGATTCGCAGGGGCAGGTTGATTCTGCTTAGAAAATGGCTGATGCGGGTGATGAGTTCGATTAGAATTTCTTTTTGATCGGTTTCGCTTGACCATTTGATCACCTTTAGGATGTTTGGCCATTCTTTTTTGATTTGGTCCAAATTACGTCCTAGGAGATAGCTCCAATAGATAGAGTTGGGCTGTTCCCGCTTTAAATGGGTTTCCGCATAATGAATATAATAGTGCGCCCAGCGGCTGCGGGCTTCTTTTTCATATTCGTGATGTTCGGATAAGTGCTGTTCTCCGTAAGCGACAACGGTTTGGTGTGCTAAGTACTGTGTACTTCCTTTGCTTCGTTCGGGCTGAATCAGAGCAAAAGACCGCATTTGTTCAACTGCGTAATGGAAACGGCGAGCGTCTAATCCGGCCGCTGCCGCCAGGCTTTTTTCATCTGGCGGCTTGCTGAAAAAGCATAGCGCCTGCCATAGCTTCCTGGTGTCTTCATTGCATCTGTGCCATGTGCGCCCAAATAGAAAATCAAACAGGTCTAATAGTGAGTAGCCTGCTTTTCCGAGCTCATGAATCAGCTGCTGAGCGGGCATGTCATCGTCTGACATATAGGCGATGCTGAGTGCCATGGCTTTTGGGTTTCCGGCAGTCGCTGAAATGAACTCGCTCTTCAGTTCTGGAGACAGTTCCAGCAGCTGCGCTAGCTTTGCTCGTTTAGTTGGATCGTTGCCCATTTGCAGGCAGCGGTTCACTTCTTGATGAAAATATTCCAGGGCATCTGTTTGTTCAAGTCCGCTCAGCTGGATGGTTACCATTTCTCCGAAGCTTTCCCGATAGGTTTGCTTCAAGTTTTCACGTGCTGTGAGGAGAATTTTCACGCCTTGGGGCAGACTGGTGATAAATTCGTGAATGTCTCTTTCAGCAGTGTCTATGCTGTCAACGATTAGCAGTACCGGTTTTTCTCTGGTGTAATTGGCCAAAGCATTGCGGACGACAAATCGTTTTTCGTTTATGGATTTATCAATTTGTTCCGTTCGCCCGAGCTGGTATGCGATCGTATTTAAAAAATCGCTAAAGCTTAATCCTTTCCAATCAGCACTGAGCCAGATGATGCTGTTGAATGCCGGCCAATCTGAGGAATCGCCGATACAGGAATAGGCTGCTTCTAGAGCAGTTGTCGTTTTTCCCATGCCTGCCCATCCGGTAATTAAACAGACGGGTGATGGGGAAAGCATCCATTGCCGTATCGCCTCGATGTCAAATCTTCGTCCTATAAAGTGACCCGACCAGCGTGACGGTAAGTTGTGTGTCAAAGGCATCTGTTCTGTAAGCGCATTCGTTTTATGGTCGAGAATATCGGGAAATAAACGTTTGACTGTTTTTTCAATATCTTGATCAAGCGGTGCTCCGAATGAGTTGTCCTGCCGTACTATTTTTGCTTTTTTAAGACATGAGGCCGCCCATACAGGCAGTGCAGGTTTGATTACCGGTATAGTGGTGGTCTCAAGCAGGTCGGTAAACCACTGTATATTCATATCGGTTTTTTCAAGAATGATCCAGATCATTCCGAACAGTTTTCCGTCTTCGATTCTTCCGGGGACATAGTTCACACCCATCTGTCCGATCCAGCTTTTAATCGTGTTTGGGGAAACTCCCAGCTGGTGTGAAATGTTGTCTAAATAAGACTGTCCTGTTTTTTTGTCCTTATTCCTACTGACTTTATAATCTGGATGAAGTTTTAATGACTTTACGCCAGGTGCCAGCAATTCAGCAAATTGTTTTCGATCTTCAAGTTCAGCCATAAAACCTGCACCTCCTATTAGTACTATTTTATCAATCCTGCTAGTTTTGTATATGAAAAATCAAAAAGTACAGTGCGGCTGTCCTTTTATACAGCAGGAAAGGCTGTTGAACGTGCTGAAAAGCAGATAAAATGAGGGCAGTAACAGAAAACGCAAAAATGTATGCACTTACATTTCTTGATGAAGCGGCCATATGCTGTTAGAAGTATTCATAAAGAAAGGAATTTGCCGTAATGACTCACACAGTACCTAAAACCATGAAAGCTGCTATTATGCATAACACAAGAGAAATCAGAATAGAAACATTGCCTGTACCTGACACCAGCCAGGATGAAGTATTGATTAAGGTAATGGCTGTCGGGATTTGCGGATCGGATCTGCATTACTATACAAACGGCAGAATAGGCAACTATGTAGTGGAGAATCCATTTATCCTCGGACATGAGTGCGCGGGAGAAATCGCGGCTGTCGGCTCGTCTGTTGATCAATTCAAAGTCGGTGACCGCGTTGCTGTGGAACCTGGTGTTACGTGCGGACGCTGTGAAGCGTGCAAAGAAGGGCGTTATAACCTTTGTCCGGATGTACAGTTTTTGGCCACGCCGCCAGTAGACGGCGCGTTTGTACAATATATCAAAATCAGACAGGACTTTGTTTTCTCCATTCCAGATTCACTTTCCTATGAGGATGCTGCCTTGATTGAACCGTTTTCTGTCGGTATCCATGCAGCGATGAGAACGAAGCTTCAGCCTGGATCAACGATTGCGATCATGGGAATGGGTCCTGTTGGATTAATGGCTGTTGCAGCCGCTAAAGCATTTGGAGCAAGTACAATCATTGTGACCGACTTAGAGCCGCTGCGGTTAAATGCCGCGAAAAAAATGGGAGCTACTCATGTGATCAATATCCGTGAACAGGATGCTCTTGAAGAGATCAAAAAAATTACAAATGATAGAGGCGTTGACGTTGCTTGGGAAACAGCGGGGAATCCTGCGGCACTGCAATCTGCATTGGCTTCTGTACGACGCGGCGGAAAGCTTGCGATTGTCGGTTTGCCTTCTCAGAATGAAATTCCGCTAAATGTGCCATTTATCGCGGACAATGAGATTGATATATACGGCATCTTCCGTTATGCCAATACGTATCCAAAAGGAATTGAATTCCTTGCTTCGGGTATTGTTGACACGAAGCACCTTGTGACGGATCAATATGCGCTGGAGCATACGCAAGAGGCGATGGAGCGGGCACTGCAATTTAAGAATGAATGTTTAAAAGTGATGGTTTATCCGAATAGCTGAGTGAACAGGGAGAATCTCGTATTCTCCCTCTTATTTACTGGATTTGTATTCAATATTGAAAACGGATTCTTGGGGTGGAAAAGATGATTCAAACAGAAAAAGCAACGGTAATGAAGGCGAAACATCAAACAAAATCCAGTGCCGGTCTGTCCTGGCTTGAACGAATCGGATACGGCTTCGGTGATATGTCGTATAATATTGTGTTTCAATTTGTAAACGCATACCTGCTGTTTTATTACACGGACATCGGCGGCATACAGCCTGCGGTCATCGCTACATTATTTCTTGTTGTGCGGGTGCTGGATGCTATTTTTGACCCGATTATGGGGGTTATTTTAGATAAAACGAACACAAGGTGGGGAAAGGCAAGGCCTTATCTGTTGTGGGTGGCATTTCCTTTCGCATTATTTACTGTCCTGTGTTTCACCACTCCTCACTTTGGAGCAACGGGAAACATCGTATATGCGTATATTACCTATATTCTGCTCGGCATGTCCTTTAGTATGCAAACGATTCCAGTGAACAGCTTAACGGGCCGGATTACGAATTCTGTAAAAGAAAGAACGGTATTAACAACGACTCGTATGATCTTGGTTTATGTTGGAATCCTTCTATCCATCTCCTGTGCAACACCGCTTGCAGCAGCTTTGGGAGGAGAGAACCAGGCATTTGGGTTTCAAATGACAGCTCTCGTCTATGCCATTGTTAGCATCGCTTTGAACCTCTTTAGTTTCTTTACTGTGCGTGAGCGGATTGCGCCTAAGAAAACAAAGAAACAGGGAATGAAAAAGACGTTATCTGTTTTGTTTCAAAACAAACCTTTGCTGATTCTAACGTCATCATTTTTAGCATTTGCAATCGGGTTTAATATTAAAATCAGTACAATGGTGTACTACTTTACGTATAACGTGAATCATAAGGAATTGGTGTTCTTTGGAACCGTTTTATTTTTTGGCGCAGCTCTCATCAGTAACTTGTTTATTCCATACTTTTCTGAGAAGTGGGGCAGGAAAAATGTGATGATCATATCGGCCGCTTTGTCACTGATTTCGTATGCAGGTCTGCATTTTACGGCGTATTCTTCGGTGACGCTCATTTTCATCTGGCTATTTGCTTCAGGGTTCTTTACAACCCCTTTAAATACGCTTGCTTGGGGAATGGTTGCCGATTGTGTTGATTATGCGGAATGGAAGACAGGAGTTCGTGCCGACGGAGTGGTGATTTCCAGCATGAGTTTTATCAATAAGTTAGGTGTTGCACTGGCCGGTTCGTTTTCTGCGATCTATTTAGGAATCGCAGGATATGTGGCGAATACTGATCAAACCGTAACGTCACTGAATGCGATTAAACATATGAATGCTTTAATACCGGGACTATTTATTTTACTCTCTATCATCATCATAGCCTTTTATCCTTTAACTGAAAAAAGATATAAACAGATCATCACCGAGCTGAGAAGTACTCCAGGTGAGTGAATATATTTAATATTTCTAATATTCGATGTAAAAGGTTGTATTTATGACTGAAAGTAATATACTGAGACTGTAATCTAGAATATGTAAAAAGAGTGTGATAACATGCGAAGTCAGTCTGTTGTTTGTATTGGGGAGTTATTGATCGATTTCTTTTGTACCGATGTTGATGTTGATTTAATGGAAGGGCGCCATTTCTTAAAAAGTGCCGGGGGCGCCCCGGCAAATGTGTCAGCCGCTATTGCCAAGCTGGGAGGGAATGCTGCTTTCGCAGGAAAAGTAGGGAAGGATCCTTTTGGGTATTTTCTGAAGCAAACGTTGGAGGCTGTTCATGTTGATACCTCTATGCTGGTGATGGACGAGAAAGCACCTACAACGCTTGCTTTTGTTTCGTTAAAGAATAATGGAGAGCGCGATTTTGTTTTCAATAGAGGCGCGGATGCTCTGTTTACGATCGAAGATGTCGATCAGGATAAAATGAATCAAGCGAAAATCCTTCATTTTGGCTCAGCGACGGCATTGTTATCTGATCCATTTTGTACAGCCTATTTACGGCTTATGTCCATTGCGAAGGATAAAGGGCAATTTCTTTCATTTGATCCTAACTATCGAGGGGATTTATGGAAGGGAAGAGTCTCTGAGTTTGTTAGTGCTGCAAAAAGAGCCATTGCTTTAAGTGATTTTGTTAAGGTGAGTGACGAGGAGCTGGAGATCATCACTGGTGCGAAGGATCATGAAGAGGGCGTCAATATTCTCCATGGTATCGGAGCCAAGATGGTTGCCGTGACCCTTGGGAAAAACGGAACATTGCTGTCTAATGGCAAGGAACATGAAATCATTCCGAGTATTCCTGTCACTTCGATTGATTCTACTGGAGCGGGAGACGCTTTTGTCGGAGCGGCTTTGTTCAAATTAGCTGGTACAGATAAGATTCAATCGGTAGAAACTGATTTTGAACAGCTGCGTGATATCGTGTCTTTTGCCAATAAGGTGGGCGCTCTTGTCTGCACCAAAATTGGAGCGATTGATGCACTGCCCAGCATGAAAGAAATTGAAGTTTCTCTATAAACATCGAGGATGTTTCTTGAAAGTCTTTGGACTTTTGGGGAGGCATCCTCTTTTTTATTTATTTTTTGTGCTTAAACTTAATATTTGGGTAAAAAGTTATGTATTTTTCTGTTTTAATGTCATTTTTTATTAAAAAAATGAAACTTTTAACGATAATAAATAGTATATGTATTAAGGGGTATACCGAAATAGCTTCTAGGAGGAACATATGATGAGTATAATTGGAAGATTCAAAGATATTATGTCCGCGAATATCAATGCTTTATTGGACAAGGCTGAAAATCCAGAGAAAATGGTAGATCAGTATTTAAGAAACATGAATAGCGATTTGGCTAAGGTTAAGGCAGAAACAGCAGCTGTTATGGCTGAGGAGCAGAGGGCAAAAAGAGAATTACACGAGTGCCAGGCAGATATGGAAAAGATGGAAAGCTATGCAATGAAAGCACTGCAAGCGGGGAATGAGGGCGATGCGAGAAAGTTCCTTGAAAGAAGAACATCTTTGGAATCAAAGCTTTCTGAGCTGCAGACGGCGAATCAAATTGCTGCAACCAATGCCGCACAGATGAGAAAGATGCATGACAAACTGGTTTCTGACATTGGAGAGCTGGAAGCACGCAAAAATATGATCAAGGCGAAGTGGGCAGTAGCGAAAACGCAAGAAAGAATGAACAAGCTTGGCGCTTCTGTTTCGACTACAAGCCAATCAATGTCTGCATTCGGCAGAATGGAGGACAAAGTAAATAAGGCGCTTGATCAGGCCAATGCAATGGCTGAACTGAACAGCGCTCCGCAGGATGATATTGCTGATCTGACTGCAAAATATGATACTGCCGGTTCAAGTCAGGTTGATGATGAACTTGCGGCGTTAAAAGCGAAAATGATGCTGGATAAATAATACATAGGAGGCCGCAGCTTTCGGCTGCGGCACCATTTATCATAAGATTTGAGAGGGAACGGTAATGATAATATCTTATAAGTGTCCGAACTGCGGCAGTGATATGGCATTTGACAGTGAATCCGGCTCGTTATCCTGCGGCAGCTGCGGAAGACAAGACAATATTGAAAGCCTTCCGAAAGAAAACATTGCGGCGCGGTTTTCTGAAGATGAGGCAAAAGAATATCAATGTGAAAACTGCGGTGCCGTTTTGATCACGGAAGCTGAAACGACAGCGACGACTTGCAGTTTCTGCGGAGGTGCTGCAATACTTGCCGATCGTTTATCAGGACATTTGGCACCGGCGAAGGTCATTCCATTTACAATCAGTAAACAAGAAGCGGAGCAGGCATTTCGAAAGTGGTGCAAAAAAGGCCTTCTGACACCAAGAGGATTCATGTCGGCCGATCGCATTAAAAGCATCACCGGGATGTATATCCCGTTTTGGATGTTTGATTTAAATAGTGAAGTACAGGTGAGAGCGAACTGTACCAGAGTCCATCAGTATGAAGAAGGGGATTATATTTGCACAGAAACAGAACATTTTGAAGCGTTTCGGGATATCAATCTCGATTATTTGAAAATCCCTGTCGATGCCTCTGAAAAAATGAATGATGAAATAATGGACAAATTGGAGCCTTATTCATACGATCAGCTGAAGGACTTTCAAACGGCATATTTGGCCGGTTATATTGCGGAAAAATACAATTATACCGATGAGGAGCTTTTTCCGAGGGCAAAAGAGAAAATCAGCAGTTATATAGATTCATACATACATTCTACTTTTTCCGGATATACGTCGGTCAATGTGAGGGACAAACATATACACACGAGAAATGTGAACAGCTTTTATGTTTTGCTTCCTGTTTGGATGGTCAGTTACGATTATGAAAGAGCAGAGCATACCTTTGCGATGAACGGCCAAACAGGAAAGGTTGTCGGAAAGCCGCCGATCAGTTCAGGAAAAGTGGCGGCATGGTTTAGCGGAATAGCAGGCGGGACATTTCTTGCATTGAAGCTCGTCTCATTGATGATGGGAGGCGGATTTTGATGCGCGTATTTTTAGGGAAAGCGATTCTTGTTGTGCTGGCTGTCTTCATGGTGATGCCGGTACTGGGGATCGAAGCGGCGAGAGCTTCTGAATCACAGCAGCATGTATATGATCAAGCCAATCTATTATCAAAAGCAGAAATCGGAAAACTTGAATCTCTCTCGGCAGAGCTGGGTGCAAAGAGGGACACTGATTTCATCGTTATTACGACAAAAAGCACAAACGGTGAAGATATTGCCGATTATACTGGCGATTTTTATGATCGTTACGGGAAAGGCAGCACAGCCATTTTAACGATTGATATGGCAAACAAAGAAGTATTCATCGCGGGCTTCAAAAAAGCTGAACAGTATTTGGACAACAGCAGGCTAAACAGCATCAGAAATACGATTTCATCTGATTTATCAAATGAAGATTATTTCAAAGCTTTTAAGACCTATATTCAGCTTTCTTATAAAGATATGGGCATAAAACCGGGAGTCAATCCCGACAGCGTGTTCTTTAAATGGTGGTTTCAGCTGATTGCTGCCATCGCAGTCGGTGGCATCGCGGTTTCAATCATGCTTTATCATTCGGGCGGCAAAGTAACGGTTAATGGGAATACATATATGGATCATCGTACGTCTGATGTAATTGATCAATACGACACTTATATCAGAACGACTGTAACTAGAGAAAGAAAACCATCAAATGATAAAGACAGCGGCGGCGATGGCGGTGTTACGAAAGGCGGCACGTCATACAGCGGAAGCCGGGGCAGTTTCTAGTCGAAGAAAATAGAGAAAGGAAGAATTATGATGTCGTTTTTCAGAAACCAATTAGCAAATGTAGTAGAGTGGGAAGAATTTAGAGATGATATGATTTTTTATAAATGGAACAATCGTGAAATCAAAAAAGGAAGCCGTTTAATCATTCGTCCCGGTCAGGATGCTGTCTTCTTGAACAATGGGCGAGTTGAAGGGGTTTTTCAAGATGATGGCGATTATGATATTGAATCAGAAATTATTCCATTCCTTTCAACGTTAAAGGGTTTTAAGTTTGGGTTTAACAGCGGCATGCGCGCCGAGGTGTTGTTTGTCAATACGAAGGAATTTACCGTAAGATGGGGAACAAAGCAGGCGATAAATATTCCGGCAGTAGGAATGCCTGGCGGAATGCCAATTCGCGCAAACGGCACATTTAATTTCAAGGTGCAGGACTATATCAGCCTGATTGATAAAATTGCTGGCGTGAAGGATCAATATTTCGTAGAGGATATTAAAACCCGGATCACTTCTATTCTGGATCAGCTTCTCATGAAGTGGATTACTAGAGAAGGGAAAGATATGTTTAATCTCCAAGCCAATGCTTTTGACATTGCGAAGGGGATTCAAGAAGACTTAGATATGCAATTAATCGGCGACGGAATGACAGTCACTGGTTTTCAAATCATGAGTTTTAATTATCCTCAAGAGGTTCAGGATATGATTACGAAGAACGCTTCCTACGGTATGGTTGGGGATGTGAACAGATACCAGCAAATATCGATGACGGATGGAATGGCATCCGGAAAGATGAGCGGAGGCGGAGCGGCTTCTGATATGGCTGGAATGATGATGGGAATGAATATGGCCAATCAGATGATGAATCAAATGAATCAAAATCAGCAAGTACAGTCATCGGACTCACAGTCATCTGGCAACGGAAGTAAACCGAATTTCTGTCCGAACTGCGGAACAAAAACCGGTGAAGCTAATTTTTGCCCAAATTGCGGGCAGAAGCTTGTATAAGAATCATGAAGTAAAAAGTCCGGAGTGATCAGACACTCGGGACTTTTTTATCCGTTGTCTATAGTCTGCTCCTGAACAGGCCATTTTCGGGCACCCGCTTGGACAACTCCCAGCAGCAATTGACGACGTTCCTTTAAAGAATTGACGGCTGTTTGAAATGTTTGCTTTGATAAAGCCGGTATGCCTGATTGTTGAAGCTTTGAGATGTCTGGTTCCGGCGGCGCTTGTTCAGCTGAATGGATATAGGCAGTATGAACGGTATCCAAGTAGTTTTTGATACTTGAGCGCGTTTCTTTGATGTGAAGCTGATTCGGCTGATATTGTTCAGGAATGCCGCATTTCAATATGGTTAATGCCTCATCCAATACAGTGACAGCTATAATGGATGATTCCTGTCGCTGCGTGCTATGGTAAAAATGAAGGATAGGGAAGGCGTTATGCTGAGCGGTCAGCTTTCCCAGCTCTGATGAGATAGCGACAAGAAGAAAATCAATGTCGTGAAAATCTTTGCCGTTCCATGTATTCTGGACAATTTCTGTTCCGTCACGTCCCAGACTTAATACACTTTGGGCAAATGAGCGCTTTTGATTAACAGCACTCAAGACGGAAATCAAATATGTGACAGAAAATGTGATGGTAAGCAGGCCTTGAGCCGTTTCAATAACCGTGACAAGCTTCCATAGGTCTCCATTTGGTGTGAGGTCACCATTTCCTAATGTAAACATGACATAACCGGAAAAATAAATTCGATCTGACCAGGACGCCGGTTCTTTCGATTGAGTTTCCACGAGTGAATGGGGGTCACTAGAGAAAATCAAAAACCACCCGCCCCAAAATAAAATGATCCATATCACTAACGTCAGGCATAACAGCAGAGGACCTGCCATACTTAGAACCTTTGCGTGGTCTCCACTGATTTTACGGCACCCTTTCCATAGCCATGCAGACAGATATCTTGTGATGGGGCCTGCACCGCTCTCTAACCATAATGTGGTCCATAAAAAATCAATCATCCCCGCTGTCAACAATATAAGGCCTGCAATGACATAAACCTCATTCAATTTTGTTGCCTCCCCTAAGCCAGCCCTTTTATTTTCTTTTCTATTACCTTTTATCTTGAGTCTGAAACAATTGATTGAATGTTTGATAAGAGATCATTGCAGAGAAGAAAAATAGGAGAAGTTACCCAACACTTACTCATTTTATTTACATTAGCAGATGAACAGAAACTCACAGGGATTTTGGTGCTTTACACAATTTTATAAAGAAAAAAGTTCATTTTCCCCTTGATTTGGTGATTTTCCTTTTATTGAGTAAAAAATTTTCAGAAATTTATATTGACTGAAAGCGTTTTAATAATTATGATAATATCAGAAGTAACAAAGATATAACTATAACGTTACTATAATAGAACTATAAAGTGACTATAATGTAACAAAACATCAAGTATGTGCGCAAAGAAATACCCACTGTTTTTTTTAGTAAGAAATGAAATCGCTTCCAACGAAACCGCCATGCTTAGAAGAAGGGAAGGTTATGAGGCCATTTGGAGAAAAACATGATGAATTTTTTCTGAAGCCTGCTTACGAATTGTGAGGAAGGCAACGCCCTAGAATAAGTTTTTGAAATGGTATTAATCGATTTTGAAAAAGACTGGGGGAAACGGTATGAATACAAAAGGCAGTCAAATGTCATTTTTAAGCACAATTATTTTAGTTTCGACTTTCGGCGGGCTTCTCTTCGGTTATGATACCGGGGTATTAAATGGAGCTTTACCATATATGGGTGAGCCTGATCAGCTTAATCTTAATGCTTTCACAGAGGGGCTCGTCACCAGTTCTCTTCTTTTTGGAGCTGCACTTGGAGCTGTGCTTGGCGGAAGAATGTCTGATTTTAACGGACGCCGTAAAAATATTCTTTTCCTCGCCATTATATTTTTTATCTCAACGATTGGGTGTACACTGGCTCCAAACGTAACAATCATGATCATCTCCCGTTTTGTGCTTGGAATTGCCGTGGGGGGCGCATCAGTGACGGTGCCTGCTTATTTAGCGGAAATGTCACCAGTGGAAAGCAGAGGACGGATGGTGACCCAGAATGAATTAATGATTGTATCCGGACAGCTGTTGGCCTTTGTTTTTAATGCCATCCTCGGGACGACAATGGGAGACAGCTCCAATGTATGGAGATTTATGCTCGTGATAGCGTCTCTTCCGGCCGTATTCCTGTTCTTTGGAATGATCAGAATGCCTGAGAGTCCTCGCTGGCTTGTTTCAAAAGGAAGGAATGAAGATGCTTTAGGGGTTTTGAAGAAAATCAGGGACGAAAAACGCGCTGCTTCTGAGCTGGCTGAAATTGAATCCGCTTTCAAAAGAGAGGATAAGCTTGAGAAAGCTACGTTTAAAGATCTTGCAGTGCCGTGGGTGCGCCGAATTGTATTCATAGGAATCGGAATTGCGATTGTACAGCAAATTACGGGTGTAAACTCCATCATGTATTATGGCACTGAAATTTTAAGAGATTCCGGATTTCAAACGGAAGCAGCGCTGATCGGGAATATTGCCAATGGTGTGATCTCCGTCTTGGCTACGTTCGTCGGAATTTGGCTGCTCGGTAAAGTCGGTCGCCGGCCGATGCTGATTACAGGGCTGATCGGAACGACAACGGCATTGCTGCTGATCGGGATATTTTCACTTGTGCTGGAAGGATCGCCTGCGCTTCCATATGTGGTTCTGTCATTAACGGTTTCGTTCCTGGCGTTTCAGCAGGGTGCGATTTCACCAGTGACATGGCTGATGCTTTCAGAAATTTTCCCGCTGCGCCTTCGCGGTCTGGGAATGGGTGTTACGGTATTCTGCTTGTGGATGGTCAATTTCGCAGTCAGTCTGACTTTCCCTATTTTGATGGCAGGCATTGGGTTATCAACAACGTTCTTCATCTTCGTTGCGCTGGGAATTTGCTCGATTCTGTTTGTGAACAAGTTTTTACCGGAAACAAAAGGTCTTTCGCTTGAGCAGCTTGAGGAAAGCTTCCGTGCTCATGATCGCAGTGAGGTTAAAGAAGAGTCCGGCGCTGAAGTGATTGGCTAAGTGGAATAAAAAGAATCCGCACTTGAATGCGGATTCTTTTTTTGTATGTTTAGTTTGGTCTGACAAGAATTTTCACTTGGTTTTTCTCTTTGATCAGAGCTCCGAAGCCTTCTTCGATTAAATCGTCTAAGACAATCTTTTTCGTAACGAGTTTATCGGCTGAGAAATAGCCTTCTTTCATTAATGACAATACAGCTGGGAATACGTCACGGTACCCGATGATTCCTTTCACTGTACGCTCTTTGATTACGATATCGTTCGGATGAATTTCAGCGCCTTTTTCCCAGATGCTGACGATCACTGTCTCACCGGCGATTGTTGTAGATTGGATCGCTTGGCGCAAAACGACTGGAACCCCGGTTACTTCAAAGGCTACGTCAACGCCGCCTCCTGTAAGGTCTGCGATATGTGCCACTACATCGTCTGTTTTGGACGGATCCACAATAATGGCGCCGAGCTCCTCAGCTTTTTGCTGGCGCTCAGGTGAGAGCTCAACAGCATAAATTTCAGTAGCACCCGCAGCTTTCAGCGCTTCAATGACAAGAAGTCCGATCGGGCCGCAGCCGAATACAGCCGCTTTGTCACCGGCTTTGATTTTGCTTGAGCGGACAGCGTATAAAGCGACCGCAGAAGGTTCAACGAGTGCGCCTTGTTCATATGATAATTCCTCAGGAAGTTTGAATAACAGCTCTTCATCTACAGAAACGTATTCAGAGAATCCGCCGCCGCCTCCGGCTAAGCCGAGGAATCCCATTTGTTCATCAAGGTTGTACGCACCCTGATGTCCGTGTGTTGCAAAAATCGGTTCCACAACGACTCGGTCTCCGACTTTATAGTTTTCAACGCCTTCCCCGACTTCAACAACTTCACCGGAGAATTCATGCCCCATTGTGACAGGTGCTGTTTCTTTTGTTAAAGGATGGGGTTTGTCCACCGGGATAAAGATCGGGCCTCCTAAATACTCGTGTAAATCACTGCCGCAGATGCCGCACCATTTGACTTTGATCTTGACTTTTCCCGGTTCCGCTTTTGGCTCTTCAATATTTTCAATACGGATATCCTTTTGGTTATGCCATCTAGCTGCCTTCATGGATTACCACTCCTATATCTTTTGATATGAGTAATTCCGCACCGATCAATATGAACTGTTCACAAAATCGCCATTTTTTAAAACCAAAAAAAAGATAAAACTTATATATAATATAATCTACGTTTTTTGAAATAAGAAACTTTGAAGAAAAAAGAGTCTCGCACACTCTTTTTTCTTTATGATGAGAGAGTATGATTGGTTTACATAACTATGAATTTGGCTTGAACAATACGGTAATGGTTCGTTCATATTGAATGCGACAACTACTCTATCAACAATTATAACGCTAATGCTGTAATTATAATAGGATAATCTTCCATGGTTTATTTTAGCAGAGGAGATTTTTTTCGACTTTGTAACATTACTGTAAGGATATTGAAATAAAAAATCCCTGGTTGATCGTGTATAATTTTTCCTAGATGTTAACAAACAGGGGGACGAAATGTTGAAGAAAGTCATTTTAGCCGCTTTTATCTTAGTAGGAAGTACTTTGGGAGCTTTCAGTTTTTCAGCAGATGCCAGTGCAAAACATGTGAACGGAAATATTACTTGGTATAACGGAGTTGGGAAAAAAGGCTCTTCAGGTAAAAAACTTGGACATTGGGACTGTGCGACAAAGATCGGATTTGACGTACCTAGAAATGGGACAAAAATCAGAGCTTATGCTAAAGCGAAGCCTAAAAAGGTGATTACGGTTTATAAAAATGATGTTGGCAGAATGCCTCATGCAGTGCTGGATGTAAGCCCTAAAGCGTTTAAAGCGCTGGGATACCCATTAAGCAAAGGAAAAGTAGCGGGACATTACAGCTATTAATACATAGTTTAAATCTGTAAAGCAAGAAGTCGCATTCTTGCTTTTTCTATTGGTGGAGATAAGAGATGAAAAAAGGAATCGTTTTATTGGCAATCGTCGTTGTTTTGGCGGCAGCTGCGGGTTTTATGTTTTATTCTTTTAAAGATAAAGGCAGTGAGAGTGCCGCCGATGTTTCCGTGAACACGGAGAACAGTGAGAAGCTTCTGGTTTCGATTACCGATACCGATCTTCTGACGAAGTATTATGAAAATGATAAGGTGATCCACGAGGCGAAGCTGACCAGCTATCCGGCATTTGCCTTGGACCAAGAGCAGCAGGCGCTCTATTATACAAGCAATAACGATCAAAATGAGATGAGGCTTTTTAAGCTTGATCTTAAATCTGATAAGAAAACTATGCTTTATAAAGGTCCGGAAAGCGCGGACAGCTTGTTTTTATCAAAGGATCGCTCAAAAATCTATTTTCGTTTAGGGAAAGCGGACGAAAGCAATTTTCGTATCGCATCCTTTGATTTGAAAACGAAGAAGTATAAAAACCTGTATCCTGCCGCTAATGACCAGGATGACAGCGTCAGCAGCTTCTTTTATAACCAAAAAACAGATTCATTTGCATTGCTTCATTATTCTGTAGAAGAAGATTACAAAAAAACGGATGAAGCCAATGAGAAGGGAATCGATCCTGAACCGACAAAGATTCATTTTTCGGCCGGTAATGAAAGCGGCCTTCATGAGCTTAAGAGCCTGGAGCAGTTTATCAGTGATATTGCTGTTTCTGATGACGATAAACGTATTCTGTTTACGTCATATACACAAAAAGGAACGGAGCAAACGGCTTCTATTCAAATGCTGAATGCAGACACGAAAACCTATGAAAAAATCATTTCAAACCAGAAAACATTTAAGCTGTTAATTGACGCGCAGCCGCAGTTCTCCAAGGACGGAAAGAAGATTTATTTCCTTGCCGAAGCCAAGGGGGCTAAAAAGCTGAAGGACGAAACAGGGCGTGAAGCCAAGGTTCGGACAATTTATTCTTATGACCTTGATACGAAGACGTTCAAAAAAGTATGGGAAAATCCGAATGGCATCATCAACAGCTTTTCTGTCATCAACTGAAAAAATCACTCAGCAAATGCTGAGTGATTTTTTTAATGGACGAGGTGCAGGGCAAATGATCCGAGCCATTTAAAGAAACGGATGATCGGTATTGACCAATTCATAAGTTCCGCACATGAGTTAATAGCCAAATTCAACTTTTTGACTGAAGCTCGTTTCTTCAGGTCAGCCTGCTGTTGGTTTTTGATCACATCATCATCCCTAATATCCATATTATACCATA
Source organism: Bacillus sp. XT-2 (assembly GCF_025696525.1). Taxonomy (NCBI): domain Bacteria; kingdom Bacillati; phylum Bacillota; class Bacilli; order Caryophanales; family Bacillaceae; genus Bacillus; species Bacillus sp. XT-2. The sequence continues at coordinate 200,113 of NZ_JAHVOC010000009.1, read as the reverse complement.
ATAGAAAGTGAAAAAGCCCGAAACGTTTGCAGTTTTGGGCTTCATTATCTCGGCCTCTCGTCAAATCGGGAGGCCGTGCTATTGGATATAAAATTCGTATCTCTGATCGAGGATTGTTTGCTGATAGAGACTGCTTTTAAAAAAGGGAAGAGCTAACTTGTTTTCGTTTGGCTGTTGTTTTGGAGATTCACTAATGAACGGATGCCGTCGACCATTTTACTTCCGCACAAAGGGCACAATGGCGTGTCACTGCTGGCGAAGTTTTTTCTGGTCCAGCCGTTGCAGTCTTCTTTTGTGCATTCCCAAGTACTCACATCTTCCTTTGGCAGCGGTTCTTGATTTCGTTTGTTATAGTAAGACATAAAGTCACTTCTTCCCTCATGTATTTTACTGCACATTTCTTATTGTCTCATACTTTGCCCTAATCTCCTAATTCCTTTTTCTTTATGACTTTCCAATCTGCTCATCTAAAAAGGACAGGAGCGTGCTGTTAAAAGCATCCGGTTCTTCTAAAAACGGACAATGGCTGCTCCTAGAAAATGTAACGAGCTTTGCGTTTGGAATATGTTCACGCAGGTGTTCTCCGGCTTCTATTGAGAAAAATTTGCGGTCTTCTCCGAAGCATAACAATGTCGGCACATGAACGTTTTGAATGGTTTCGCGATAATCAGCTGCCGTTTGATTAAATAAAATCGTACTTGAAATGGCTGCTGGCTGTTTCAGAATTTCGGCAAGCATCCATTCTGTTTCTGTTGATGCTGGCGGCTCTGCGAACATATTATTGATGAAGCTTTTGTAGAATGAAAGCGGCTCAGTTTGAATAGCGTGCATCGCTGTTTTCAAGCCGTCAAAGTCAAACGGGCCGTGTCCCCAGCCGTCCCATTGGTAGTCAGAAGCTGATTGATCGACGATAACAGCGGCTCGTATGTTATCATTCCCAAATTGATTGATATAATCCCATACCACGAAAGCGCCCATTGACCAGCCAACAAGGACGGCAGGATCAAGCTCCATCGCACACATAAATTCCTTGATATCACGGGCGTATTGGGAAATGGTGTGTCCATGAAGAACTTTGTCGGATTCGCCGTGCCCTCTAAGGTCGAGACGAATACATTGATAATTGGCAGATAGCGCTGAAAGTTGTTTGTAGAAAAATTGTCCGCTCATAAGCACGCCGTGTATAAATAGGATCGGTGTCCCGCTCCCGTGAGTTTCGTAGTATAGGCGGGTCTGATCTTCTAATGTGATATATGGCATGTTTTCTCCTCCTTTAGTTTCCGTCATGTGAATGAATGGCTGATGAACTGATGATCACAGCTGTCGCGGCTGCCTGCTGTGCTTGGATGGCCGTTTCAATTGCTGTGTATAGGCCTGATTCCATCAGCAGATTTTTCTCCATATACTCGCTGAGATATAAGCTGACAGCAATTTTGAAGTTCATATCCTTTTCCCATTTAAATGCTTTTTCTTGGTTCAGCTCATGAGTGATGCCTAAAACGGTTTTGATGTCCGGCTCTTCCAAGAATGTGAGAAGGGCAAGATCGGGATAATGAAAATCTTTTGGCTTTTTATGAGATTCAGTAATGGATTGAAAGATCAGTTTGCATTGGGAAACAAGGGTTTCAGGGTCTTTTTCACTTTGCAGGGCAAGAATATGACTGACGTGTTGTAAGTATTGGCCTTTTTTAAAGCCGTTAGCGGACAGCAGCTGATAACATGTTTCTGCCTTGTTCAGCGCCCGCAAACCATTTTCGTTTTGGGCGAGCAATACGGCAAGCGGAACATTTTGAGTTGAAGTGAGGAAATAGTGATTTTTCTTCATCTGCTGATAAACAGAGAGCCCCATGTTCATCTGTTCTCTTTGGTTTATCGTTTCGGTCTTGCCGGTGAGCATGATCAGAGCGGAAAGGTACGTGAAAATATCCCGTTTATATCCAAGCTTCACCATTTGGCTGTACACATCGATGAAAGTAAGAAACGCTTGCTTCGCCTCATGCTGAAAATGAATATCCAGAATTGAAGCGACAGTAAAGCGGTGGTGAGAATTGAGTGTTGAGAAGCTGCCGATGTTTGATTTTATATAGCTGCTTAAATCATAAAAGCGCTGAAAATCAAAATCTCTTTTATTCACAATATATGCAGAGGAGATGAGCATTAATATCTGATTATGAGCAACTTTCCACCTTAATTTTGATTTTAATTCGTCATAAATTGAAATGTGTTGATTTGTTTTATTTTTAAGATCGTTTGTCAGCATAAAAAGCCGCTCCTTTCTTCGCTGTTTCTAAGTTATACGATTTATGGAAGAAAAAAGTTTCATAGATAAAAAAACCTGCCTGCAGCAGGCAAGTTTTTTGGGCCTTATTTATGGGGGTCAATCACATCCATCGGTCTCATCATGTCATAGTCTTCATGCTCAAGAATGTGGCAATGCCATACGTACCGCCCAGTGTATGGCCCGAATGTTACGGCGATTCTCAGGACTTCACCGGCGTGGGACTGAACCGTGTCTTTCCAGCCTTTTTCACTTGGTGGCGGCGGAACGGCGGGTCCGGTGTAGGCCAGTTCTCCGCGCTCTTCAAAACGGGCTGTATCAAATGGGCGCCGGTCCAATACACGGAAGGAGACCAAATGAAGATGGATCGGATGTGTTCCGCGAGTCGGGTTGATAATCGACCATATTTCGGTAGAACCGGCTTTCGGTGCTTCAGTGACAGGATCGTGCCAGCGTTTGTTGTTAAGAAGAAGGACGGGTCTGCCGTATTGGTCTTGAGTGCCTGCCAGCTTCAATGTTCGGAGGTTTTGTATTCTTTCATGCTGTACCGAAGGGTAAGATGCCAGGTATTTTGGCTTTCTGCTCTCGTCTTTTTGGGCTAACGGTTTTGTGACTCTGAATTGCATGATGTTTGCGTCTGTTTCTGGATTAACGTCACCGCCGCAGCCCTCGCTGTTTGTTAAAATGATCGATTGTCCTTCAAACGCGGCGAAGTCAATGAGAATATCAAAGCGCTCAGCCGGCGCAATACTGAAGGAGTTTAGCTTGACGGAGCGCGGCAAAAGTCCGCCATCAGAACCGATCTGGATAAATTCTCCGCCATTATCAAGTGACAGGTTATATGTTCTCGTATTAGAGGCATTGATGACGCGGAAGCGGTATTTTCTCGGTTCGACCTCCATGTATGGCCATGCCTTCCCGTTGACGAGAATCGTATCTCCGCAAAAGGCTGGAACGATTGACGGATTAGGCAGTGACGGTGAAGGGTTTTCCGGTCCGCTCGGATAAAATAAAGAGCCATCTTCATTAATCGTACGGTCCGTGATCAAAAGCGGCACATCGTATTCACCTGATGGGAGCTTTAGGCGTTTTTCCTTTGGTTCATGGATGATATAAGCACCGATGAGCCCGGCATACACATTCAGCCTCGTGAGCGCCATAGCATGATCGTGATACCATAAAATGGCTCCGCGCTGCTGATTTGGATAATGGTAAACCTCTCGTTTAAAATAAGGGCCTGTTTGTTCAAAGTCTTTAGAAAACCAGGCCTCAGGATAACCGTCGCTGTCATCTGGAGTGACGCCGCCGTGTAAATGAACGACGGTTTTCACCTCGGGTTCGGCATGCTGGCTGTCACTGTGATGAATGGTGTGATCAATCGGAAGAAAATGCTCTGAAGGAAGGTTATTCATCCATTTCACATAAACGTTTTCATTTCTTTTGGCCTTAATGGTGGGACCGGGGAATAAACCGTTATAGCCCCACAAGCGGGTTGGAGGGAGATCGCGGTGAAGCTGATGGTAGCATTCCTCCATGGTTACTTCGTAGTATGTGCTATCTTTTGACTGCTGTACCGGCTTTAGTGTATCTGGGATTGGGAGAGCATCCGCAAATTTTTCAAGTGTCATTTTCATCTGTCCTTATCTAAATATTCCCTAATTGGTACTATAGTTAATGACATTAAGGACGTGAAGGTGACAAAAAAATCCTGCCGTTAAGGCAGGATATCGGGCTGCTGCTGAGTGACCGGTTTGGCTGATGCTTTTTCAGTCACCTTGCGTTTTCTGAACACAAGATAAGAAAGCAATACAATGCCTGTGATAAAGCCTGTCAGCAGCAGTTCATCTCTCATAGATTCAATAAATGCCATGGATACTAAAATACCGCAGATGGCAATAATGGTCAGGTAGGTTAAGAACGGGAAGAACCACATCTTGATTTTCAATGCTTCCGGGTTTGTTTTTTCGAGGCTTTTTCTCATTCTCAGCTGGGAAACAGCGATAACAAGATAAACGAGCAGGGCGATTGCGCCTGATGAGTTGACTAAAAATAAAAAGACGGTGTCAGGTGAAAAGTAATTCATTACGACCGCGATATAAGAGAAAAATGTTCCGGCGACAATTGCTTGTACGGGAACTCCTTTTTTGCTCAGTTTCATAAAGCGGCGCGGCGCTTCGTTTCTTTCTGCGAGTGAATACAGCATTCTGGATGTGGTGTACAAACCTGAATTCAGGCAAGAAAGTACAGCTGTGAGGACGATAAAGTTCATAATTTGCGCGGCTGCCGGCACTCCAATATGTTCGAGAACAGCGACGAAAGGGCTTTCTAAAATATTCGCTGAGTTCCAAGGCAGAAGCGCAACGACAACGGCGATTGAACCAACGTAAAAGACAATGATGCGCCATACAACGGATCGAGTCGCTTTGGTTACGGATTGGACCGGGTTTGATGTTTCACCGGCAGCAATCGCAACAATTTCCGTTCCCATAAAGGAGAAGATCACGACAACAATTCCGAGTAATACAGAGCCTATGCCTTCCGGGAAAAATCCGCCTTGGCCCGTGATATTTGCGAAACCGACTGGATCACTGCCTGGGGCGAAGCCAAAAATAAATGCAAAACCAACGATTAAGAATGCGATGATTGTAACAACTTTAATGAGGGAGAACCAATATTCAAACTCACCAAATGATTTAACAGAGTAGATGTTTGTCAGTGTGAGTAAAATCGTCAAAATTAAGCTCGTCATCCACAGCGGAATATCGTGGAACCAGTATTGGATAATGCCTGCTCCCGCGATTGCTTCAATAGCGATAACAATAACCCAGAAAAACCAGTAGAGCCAGCCGATTGCAAATCCTGCCCACGGTCCGATAGCGTCATGAGCGTATTGGGAAAATGATCCGCTTGTCGGGTTTACAGCCGACATTTCACCAAGCATTCGCATGATAAAGATGACCAATAATCCGGCTAATGCATAAGAGACAATGGCACCGGGCCCGGTCGAGTGAATCACTGAACCGCTGCCAACAAATAATCCGGCTCCGATGACGCCGGCGATAGAAATCATCGTCATATGTCGGGTCTTTAATTCTTTTTTTAATCCTGATTGAGACTGGTTCATATGTTACCTCCTTGAAAATTAGAGTTGTTACTGAATATTATGATAATTGAAACTGTAACATAAATATACATTTTGTCGAAAATTTATGTCAGAAAATATAACAGTTTATTTCAAATTTGTAGGGTTTTGTTTGCTGTTTTTGGAGTGAATATGTTCGATATAAAAGAAAAAATTTTCCGTCAATTACCCGTTTTTTTGATTTGTTATATTTTTGAAAAAGTGTTGGATGGCTAGAAGTATTGGTATCATTGGATTTGAAACACTTTTTACAAATGAAAATAATTTGCATTGAGTAAAAATTGTTCTATCGTCACTATTTTTCTGTGGTGAGTGAATCATGTTTCTATAGACCCACTGCGGGTCAGCTTTGTATCATAATGATAGGAAAACATGAGCGGAGAGGAGGTTTTTTATGGAGAGATATGATGAACTGAAAAAGGGAGAATCCGGGGCGCTGGTCAGTATTGCCGCGTATCTTGTGCTGTCCGCGATTAAGCTGATCATCGGCTATGTATTTCACTCGGAAGCTCTTACGGCAGACGGGCTAAATAACACAACAGATATTATTGCTTCTGTTGCTGTGCTGATCGGTCTCCGCATCTCTCAAAAGCCTCCTGACGAAGATCATCCATACGGCCACTTTCGGGCGGAAACAATTGCATCACTTATCGCATCGTTTATTATGATGGTTGTCGGCCTGCAAGTGCTTTTCAGCGCCGGTGAATCTATTTTTTCTGTGAAAGAAGAAACACCGGATATGATTGCGGCTTGGACGGCTGCAGGCGGGGCAGTCATGATGCTGATTGTCTATCAGTACAACAAAAGGCTTGCCAAAAAGGTGAACAGCCAAGCGCTGCTTGCGGCGGCGGCTGATAATAAATCGGACGCATTCGTCAGTGTCGGCACGTTTATCGGTATTTTGGCCGCGCAATTCCATCTTGCATGGATTGATACGGTGACTGCATTTGTCATCGGCCTTCTCATTTGCAAAACGGCATGGGATATTTTTAAGGAATCATCGCATTCATTGACTGATGGCTTTGACGTAAAGGACATGTCCGATTATAAACAGACGATCGAAAAAATCTCCGGTGTCAGCCGGTTAAAAGACATCAAGGCGAGATATTTGGGCAGCTCTGTGCACGTAGATGTAGTGGTTGAAGTGTCATCAGAGTTAAATATTACAGAAAGCCATGATATTGCGAATGAAATTGAGCGGAGAATGAAGGAGGAGCATGCGATTGATTATTCGCATGTTCATATGGAGCCTTTGCAAAACAAATAACTGGGTAATGAGAGCTTCCTGTCATGGGAGGCTTTTTTGTTTGATTGCTCTGTATGTATTGGCAGCAATTTGCTAGAATCGTTTTTTTATACAGGTCGTTTTTTGTGGTAAAGTTAGGTTACTATATGATGATTTTTGTAGATGACTAGGAGGAAGAGAATGTCATACCAAGAAGACCTGCATCCTTTGCTGGGAAAAGCAGTTGAACATATCGATAAAGTAATGGTTGGAAAACGGGACATCGCAAAACTCAGCTTAGCAGCTATTCTTGCCAAAGGACATGTGCTGCTTGAGGATGTGCCGGGCGTAGGGAAAACGATGATGGTTCGCGCTCTGGCGAAATCGATCGGCGCAGATTTTAAACGAATTCAATTCACACCGGATTTGCTGCCCTCCGATGTAACGGGTGTTTCTATTTATAATGCGAAAACAATGGAGTTCGAATACCGGCCGGGCCCGATTATGGGGAATATCGTGCTGGCTGACGAAATCAACCGAACATCCCCTAAAACACAGTCTGCCTTGCTTGAAGCGATGGAAGAGGGAAGCGTCACGGTAGATGGCAACACAATGCCGCTTGCCGCTCCATTTTTTGTTATGGCCACGCAAAACCCTGTGGAATATGAAGGGACATATCCTTTGCCGGAAGCCCAGCTTGACCGTTTTTTATTTAAACTTCGCATGGGCTATCCGTCCTTTGAAGAGGAATTGGATGTCTTATCTCTTCAGGAAAAAAGCCATCCGATTGAGACACTCGAGCCTGTGATTTCAAAAGAAGATTTCATCCGCCTGCAGAGAGAAGTGCAGGATGTCCGTGCTGATGACAGCATGAAGGAATATATTGTCGAAATCGTGCAAAAGACGAGACAGCATGCCTCTGTTCACTTAGGCGTCAGTCCGCGCGGATCCATCGCTCTCATGAAAGCGGCCCAGGCATTTGCGCTGCTTCATGACCGCGATTATGTCATTCCGGATGATATTCAATATCTTGCCCCTTATACGCTGCCGCACCGGATGCTCCTGCAGCCGGAAGCAAAATTTGAAGGGATCCAGGCAGAAACAATCATACGGGAGATCATGTCTGGCGTGAAAGTTCCGGTTCAAAGGTCGTCGGTCCGCTGATGAAAAAGAAATTTCAATGGTTGATGTACGGGTGGAAACTGCTCGTATTAACGTTATTGACGGGTGCTGTTTTCTCTTATGCAATGTTTCAGGGCGGCTTTGTCAGCTGGTTTTTGTTTTATTCATTTCTCCCTTTTGTTGTATACGCCGGGCTGCTGGCGATGTACCCGCTCCGCTCTTTTCAGGTGTCGCGGCATATCGTCAAAACGCAATTGCATGCGGGAGACAGGCTGGAAGCTTCGATTACGCTTAAAAGAAAACTGCCGTTTCCCCTGATGTATATGGTGATTGAAGATTGTCTGCCGTCAGGGTTAGAGCCATTAAACGGAGATGAAGCTTTGGCCAAACAGCTGGTGTTCCCATGGTTCAAACGGAGCATCACGATGTCATATCAAATAACGCGAGTACCGCGTGGGAAGCATCATTTTCATGCCGTCAGGGTGCGGACCGGGGATGTCCTCGGACTGATTGAAAAAACGTCGTTTTATGGGGCGGACGATGCGGTGTTTGTTTACCCGTTCTTTCAGCCTCTTCAATATCAGCTGAATGAGCGATATCAGGAAGATGGCGTAAGCGGGGCATCACCTGTTCATCAGCACCATTCTTCTGTCGCAGCGAGTGTAAGGAACTATCAGCCGGGAGACCGTTTTGCCGCGTTAGACTGGAAGACTTCGGCGAGACGGAGCCAGCTGATGACGAAGGAATTTGAACCGTCGAGAAGCAAAAACCTGTTTCTTCTGATGGACCGTTTTAGCTCTGACGCATTCGAAGAGGTCGTTTCCGTGACAGCTTCGATTCTTCATTCTGTTTTGAAAAATGGCGCAGGAGCAGGTCTGGCTTCAGTCGGAAAGGAAAGGGTCATTTTTCCGATTCAGGAGGGAGAGCATCATTTTAAACACATGCTCCATCACTTAGCGATTTGTGAGTGTAATGCTGCTGACCGCGTAAGCCGTTATGCACGTGAGGAGCTTGGGAAGCCGTCTGTTCGCCAGGCTGATAAAGTGATTGTCACGGGACAGATCACGGAGGATTTGATGAAGACATTAGAAGCAGGGATCGGTCCGGTAACTATTATACTGGCAAAAGAGAAAGACGCCGATCTTTCCCAAGGTGAGCATATGATGATCGAACGCATCCTGAAACACCAAATCAGAGTTCAAATTATGAGAGGCGGCCGAGCTTCGCGTGTTGTTTAGAAAGAGAGGTGACGGTGTACATGCCGCTTGATGACCAGAAGGGAAGCCGTTTGAGCTTGCTGTTATTTTATTTTCTGGCTTTTTTATTGCTGTGGGAGTGGCTCAGGCCGCTGGACCATTTTACAGACACGAAGCATACAGGCTTTTTTATTGTCTTTATCGGGTTGACGTTTCTGCTGACTTTTTTCAGGATGAGGTGGTTTGTCACCGTTCCTTTTTGTGTCTTATTTACGTTCATTTCGATACACATTCTATTTTACGAAGGGTCTATTTTTGACTTAAGCTGGGTCAGCTCTTTTTTACAGGATGTCTATTTGAATATCACGTTTATTCAGACTGGACAATGGAATAATATGATTCCTTCTTTTCGGACCCTGCTGTTTTTTGTGCTGCTGTGGCTGCTGGTCTATCTCCTTCATTACTGGGTGATTTACCAGAGGAGGATCTTATTTTTCTTTATGATGACAGTGGCGTATATTACGATTCTTGATACGTTTACGCCTTATGACGCCGCTTACGCTGTTATCCGTATCGTGCTGATTGGCTTCTTTATGCTGGGCCTTCTGTATTTGGAACGCATTAAGCTGATGGAACGAATAACGTTACCGAAAGCGGCTGTTCTGAAATGGTTTCTCCCCCTGTCTGTGCTGATTTTGGCCGCGGTGGGATTTGGGCTTGCCGCGCCGAAATCAGATCCGAATTGGCCGGATCCCGTTCCTTTTCTCAAAAAAGTCACCAATCATGATCGTGTGCCGGCAGGAGAAAGCAAAATCGGATACGGGAATCACGATGAATCGCTCGGCGGTCCGTTTCAGCAGGACGCTACCCCTGTTTTCACGTGGCAGGGAAAAGAGCGCACATATTTCCGCGTGGAAACAAAGGATACGTATACGGGAAAAGGCTGGATTGAAACAGACACGGGCATGTCGTATCAGCTTAGCGGAGGCAACGTTGAAAATCTGTGGTTTGATCATAAGGTTTCCACAGAGCGGAACACTGTACGTGTGAAGGTCGATGAGCATTATGGATATAACCATGTAATGTATCCGATTGGTGCGCAAAATATTAAGCCTAAGCAGGCTGTCTCGCTTGAAATGAACGGGAACACTGAACAAATTTCTCCGATCAGTGAGCAGGCCGGTGATATTCGGAACATGGGCAGTTATACAGTGACGTACAACTCCCCGGTCTATAAACAGGATGAGCTGAAAAAGGTGAAAGTGAGACAAAACAGTGAGGAGTACACATTCAGCGACCGCTATATGCAGCTGCCGGATACTCTGCCTGAGCGGGTGAGAACGCTAGCGATCAAGCTGACTCAGGATCACGATAATATGTTTGATAAGGTCAAAGCTGTTGAGGACTATTTAGGATCAAACGAGTTCACCTATGAAACAGAAAACGTCACCATCCCTAAAGATGATGAAGATTATGTGGATCAATTTCTGTTTGAAACAAAGATGGGCTATTGTGATAACTTTTCGTCCTCGATGGTGGTGCTCCTGCGTTCGGCCGGCATTCCGGCACGCTGGGTAAAAGGATATACGTCAGGTGAATATAAAGAAGCGGGGAACAAAAACGGCAGCATCTATGAAGTGACAAATAACAACGCCCATTCCTGGGTAGAGGTGTATTTTCCAGAGCAGGGATGGGTCACTTTTGAGCCGACAAAAGGGTTCACAAATCCGGCTGAGTTTGCTTCCTCCGATACAAAGGATTCCGGCAGCGAAAGCAGCAGTTCGCCTGAGAAAGCAAAAGAGGAACAGAAAGAAAAGAGAAAACAGCCGGAGAAAGAGCAAAAACAAAAGGAAAAACGTGAGCCTGCCGTTTCCAAAAAAACGCCGTCTGCGCATGCAAGCGTTGGAGCAGGCTGGTATGCCGCCATGGCTGCGGTTCTTTTGACAGCGGTTTTGCTTTATGTTTTCCGTTCGTTATGGCTTCCTGTTTTCACAGTGAGAAAATTGAAGCACCGCAGTGATCAGCATGTGTTTTTTGAGGCATACGGCGCGCTCCTGAAACAGATGAAAAGAAGAGGCCTGCCTAAACGTGACAGCGAAACGCTGCGGGAGTATGCAAAACGAATCAACGAAACATATCATTCTGAAGACATGTTAAAGCTGACAGCAAACTATGAACGGGTGCTGTACAGAAATGACGATTCGGCAAAGCTTTGGAATGATTCCAGAGAGTTATGGGAAAATTTAATTAAAAGAAGATGGTCTTGACCGCTTATCGACGTGTTGTTAGAATTAGTGAATATTATCGGAGTCTGGGAGCGAGTTGCCTGACTCCGGCAAACGGCCTTGCCAAAGAGGGCGGAGCGTGTTTCATATCTGTCCTCGTTTTTTTCTGTGTCAAAAAACTTAGAGGAGATTAGGTGACAACCATGACAAAGTTAGTGAATGAAATGATTCTTGTCCTTGATTTCGGCAGTCAGTACAATCAGCTGATTACACGCCGCATCCGTGAATTTGGTGTATACAGTGAGCTGCATCCCCATACATTGACGGCTGAAGAAATTAAAGAAATGAATCCAAAAGGAATTATTTTATCCGGCGGTCCGAACAGTGTATATGATGAAGGCTCTTTCCGCTGTGACGAGAAAATCTTCGAATTAGATGTTCCTGTATTGGGAATTTGCTACGGCATGCAGCTGATGACTCATTACCTTGGAGGTAAAGTAGAAGCTGCCAGCCAGCGTGAATACGGTAAAGCGAACATCCACATCGAAGGAACACCTGATTTGTTCAAAGATCTTCCGAATGAACAAGTGGTTTGGATGAGCCACGGTGACTTGGTTGTAGAAGTGCCTGAAGGTTTCACTGTTGATGCGACGAGCCATCACTGCCCGAACTCAGCGATGAGCAAAGCGGATAAAAAATGGTACGGCGTTCAATTCCACCCGGAAGTGCGCCATTCTGAATACGGCAATGACCTTCTGAAAAACTTTGTATTCGGCGTTTGCGAATGCGAAGGCGAATGGTCAATGGAGAACTTTATCGAAATCGAAATGCAAAAAATCCGTGAAACGGTCGGAGACAAACAGGTTCTTTGCGCGCTAAGCGGCGGCGTTGATTCCTCTGTTGTTGCTGTTTTGATTCATAAAGCGATCGGCGACCAGCTGACTTGTATCTTTGTAGACCATGGTCTTCTCCGTAAAGGCGAAGCTGAGGGTGTTATGAAAACATTCAGCGAAGGCTTTAACATGAACGTGATTAAAGTAGACGCACAAGATCGATTCTTAGATAAATTAAAAGGCGTTTCTGATCCTGAGCAAAAACGCAAAATCATCGGTAATGAATTCATTTACGTATTCGATGATGAAGCGGACAAGCTCAAAGGCATCGACTACCTTGCACAAGGTACGCTTTACACAGATATCATCGAGAGCGGTACAGCAACGGCGCAAACGATCAAATCTCACCACAATGTCGGCGGGCTTCCTGAAGACATGCAGTTTGAGCTGATCGAGCCGTTAAACACGCTCTTCAAAGACGAAGTGCGCGCGCTTGGCACAGAGCTCGGCATTCCGGATGAAATCGTGTGGCGCCAGCCGTTCCCAGGACCGGGACTCGGCATCCGCGTTCTTGGCGAAGTAACAGAAGAAAAACTGGAAATCGTTCGTGAATCAGATGCGATTTTGCGTGAAGAAGTTGCTAATCATGGTTTAGAGCGTGATATCTGGCAATACTTCACTGTTCTTCCGGACATCCGCAGCGTTGGTGTTATGGGTGACGCGAGAACATATGATTACACAATCGGAATTCGCGCCGTTACATCAATTGACGGCATGACTTCTGACTGGGCGCGTATCCCGTGGGATGTGCTTGAAGTCATTTCGACACGTATCGTAAACGAAGTAAAGCACATCAACCGCGTGGTGTACGATATTACAAGTAAGCCGCCTGCGACGATCGAGTGGGAATAAGTAAATACCTAAGAAAAACGTCCCTTTATAAAAGGGGCGTTTTTTTGTTAACTTTTTGAAACCGTTTTGGCAGTTCTTATATCTAACAACATAGGAGGTGGATAAGGTGAAGGAAGAAAGATTGATTACAAAGGCGAGAAAAGGAAATACTCGAGCCTTTGAAAAGCTTATGCTGGCACATCAGGAGACTCTATATAAAACAGCCTATCTCTATTTAAGAAATAAAGAAGATGCACTTGATGCTGTACAGGAAACGGCTTATAAAGCTTTTATAGGTATAGAAAAACTAAAAGAGCCAAAGTACTTTTTAACGTGGCTCACCCGAATTCTTATTAATTCAATTTTTGCAATGAAGAAAAAGAAGGGGGAATTGGTTCCGTTTGAAAGCCATCATGACACTGGCACGGACCAAAGGAATATTGAAGAATATATAGACTTGCGCAATGCGCTGGATACACTTGATGAACATGTTCAGTTAACAATTCAGCTCTATTATTTTCAAGATTATTCGATTTCAATGATAGCTGAACAAACAGGAATGGCAGAAGGCACAATTAAAACACATTTACATAGAGCAAGAAAATCACTAAAACAGGAGCTGGAAAAGGAGGATAAAAAAATATGGAAAAACACCAAGTAAAGCAGTTGTATGATGACATAGAAGTGCCAAAGAGAGCACTCAAAAAAGCAATACATCAAGCTGTCGTTCGTGCTGAAAATGAAAGTAACACAAAGCGCCGTTTTAAATGGGGACGAACCATTACAAATGGAATGGCTGTTGCTGCTGTGGTAGGTATACTGTATTTAACGTCCGGTCTTTTTCTGCCTTCTGTAAACAAAGCGATGGGAAGCATACCCATTGTCGGCCAAATTTATAAGGAGTTTCAAGATAAAGTTGGCCTATCATTGTTTAAAAGCAATTTGGTCACAAATCTGAATGAAAAAGCGGAGTCGCGAGGCATTACTATATCTGTGAACAGTTCATACTACGATGCCGGACAGCTTGTCTATAACTTTACTGTTGATAACCTCCAGTCTGATGAAAAAGAGCTCAGCTATAATGTGAGCAAAGCGAGTTTTAACGATAATTTTTCAATCGACTTTGATTCCTTAATGCTCAAAAAATTAAATAACAAACAATACGCTGGTCAATTAAGGCTTTATACAAAAGGAGCCGAAATAAAAAATGGGGATACCACGCCTTTTGTGATTACTCATATCAATGAAATACAGGGGAATTGGAGTTTCAAACTGCCTATTACCAAAAAGAATGCGAGTTATTTAGAAAGCTCAAAAGTGGTATCAGTGCATCACAATCGTTATCAATTTTCCAATATTCAAGTAGAGAACGGAAAGCTCGGTTCTGTCCTTCAATTTACAATAGATTATCAAGGCATAGCAAAGCATGATACGGTTGAAATTAACGAAGTCAAAGATGATTTAGGAAACACATATGAGATGACATCGTCAAACATCGAACTTGGAGACCGCAAAAAAGTAAACGAGAGAACGGTAAGAGCAAAAGGACAAACACTGCTAGAATCACCAATCAATTCAAAAGCGAAAAAGCTAACATTAATAGCAAACATTAAATCTGAGGCAGAGGTCAGTGAAATCGTCCCGCTAAATGCAGAGATGCCATTTCATGTTTCAGAAACAAACCATCAAAACATAGGGATTGAAATCAATAACATTAACCAAAAAGGGAGGAAAGTAATGGTTCATTACCGCTTCACTGGAATTGATACCTCAAGCATGAATGAAAATGATTTAGTGAATATAGGTGAAACGATTGGCCTTGGTGATACGAAAAAAATGCAATCTTGGCCTGATCCAGTGGGTGATTATGAAGAAGGTTATTATTTGAAAACAAATATAGCTAAAGTGAAAAATATGAACACAGCCGAAATGGTATCTACTTTTGAACTGGATGATGATTATAATGATAAGCTGTCTTTAAAGCATTTTGAGTTTAGTGAGTACGGTCTGTATATTGATAACGGCGTTTTAAATCACCTGATTCAACTAAAGCCATTCTCGTTTACTGTACCAGTGCATCAAGTGAGTCAGCCTGCCGAAAAAAAATAATCAAAAGTTGAAAAGCCGTATGTAGTCATGCATACGGTTTTTATCTTTGTTGCCCATTAGTCAATAGACGAATAAACCAATTTTTTTAATAAGTAATGTTCGTTATTTATATTGTCATTTCAAATTGAAGTTGGTACAATAGACTCAGAAATCAAATAAGATGAATTCGTATAATCGCGGGGATATGGCTCGCAAGTTTCTACCAAGCTACCGTAAATGGCTTGACTACGTAAACATTTCTTTCGTTTGATATAAATAAAACAGGTTTATTTATTCAAACTGAAATCCGTCTGTAGTCAAGCGTCCCAAAATGTATTGGGGCGTTTTTTATTTGGCGATTTCAGGGCAGGATAAATAGCAAAGAGTGAAGGGAGTCATATAGCTTGAAAAAGTTTTTTCAGTTTGATGAGCTGGGTACCAGCTATCGCAACGAAATCATCGGCGGATTAACGACCTTTTTATCCATGGCGTATATCCTGTTCGTCAATCCGATTACGCTTGCTTTGGAAAGTGTAAAAGATTTTCCGGAAGCATTGAGAATAGATCAAGGCGCGGTCTTTACGGCGACAGCTTTGGCGTCTGCAGCAGGCTGTATCTTAATGGGATTGATTGCGAGATATCCGATTGCCATTGCGCCCGGTATGGGGCTGAACGCGTTTTTTGCGTTTTCTGTTGTTCTCGGTATGGGGATTTCCTGGCAGGCCGCTTTGTCTGGTGTTTTCATTTCAGGACTGATCTTTGTTGCTCTTTCTTTAACAGGTTTTCGTGAAAAAATCATTAACGCCATTCCGCCTGAGCTGAAATTGGCAGTCGGAGCGGGGATTGGCCTATTTATTACATTTGTCGGCTTGCAGGGCTCAGGAATTATTGCATCGAATCCTTCAACCCTTGTCACAATCGGAAACATTCACAGCGGTCCTGTGCTGTTAACGATTTTCGGTGTCATCGTAACGGTTATTTTGATGGTGCTTCGCGTGAACGCTGGCGTGTTTATCGGGATGCTGTTAACGGCGATTGCCGGGATGATTTTCGGTTTGGTTCCGGTTCCGTCTCAAATCGTCGGAAGTGTGCCGAGCCTTGAATCGACCTTTGGACAAGCTTGGATTCACTTGCCGGATATTTTCTCTGTGCAAATGCTGATCGTCATTTTAACATTCTTGTTTGTCGGATTTTTTGATACGGCTGGTACACTGGTTGCTGTGGCAACACAGGCTGGTTTAATGAAGGAAAACAAATTGCCGCGTGCGGGCCGTGCGCTTTTAGCTGACTCAACTTCCATCGTTATCGGCTCCGTGCTTGGGACGTCTACGACAACGTCTTATGTGGAATCAAGCTCGGGTGTTGCTGCGGGCGCTCGTTCCGGATTTGCGGCAATTGTAACTGGGTTTCTCTTTTTGCTCGCTATGTTTTTCTCGCCGCTTCTATCAGTCGTTACGTCAAATGTAACAGCTCCGGCACTGATCATTGTCGGTGCACTAATGGTAGCGCCGCTTGGCAAAATCGCTTGGGATAAGTTCGAAGTGGCGGTTCCCGCTTTCCTTACAATGATCATGATGCCGTTAACGTACAGCATTGCGACCGGGATTGCCATCGGATTTATTTTCTATCCGATTACAATGGTGTGCAAAGGAAAAGCCAAAGAGGTTCATCCGATCATGTACGGACTGTTTGTTGTATTTATTCTTTACTTTATTTTCTTGAAATAATGAATGAAAACCAGCTGCGATGTTGCGGCTGGTTTTTTATTTTGTTGCGAAAGGCAAAACCATTTCATATCATATACCGTCATGTAGATGTGCCGCCATTGTTTACTTAAATGGAAATGACTTGACTGTTCAGGAAGGCTTCGGTACCTTATATAAGTGTTTTATTTTCTTACTGAATGGTATTCCGCCGTATATTTTTGATAGGAGTTGCTAACATGACGGAAGAAAGAAAAGAAACGTTTGAAGAAGAAGTTAACCAGAATGAAGGAATAGATGAAGAGCCGCTTTCGCGGATGTCCAGAAAAGCCAGCCGCCAAAGCAAGCAAAAGCAGAAACAAAAGCAGAAACAACATAAGGAACGCGTAGAATCGTCTGTGAAAGAAAAGCTATCCTCTGTTTGGGCAGCCATTAACAGATATTGCGGCTTTGCTTTTTCAATATTAAAGTCTCCGGCGAAAACTGTTGTGGCAGATGGTTTCTCTCATTATAAATATGGTCTTATTTCAATGCTCATATTCAGTATCGTTTTTTCAATCGGAAACTGGTTTCAGTTAAAGGCGAGCTGGAACAGGCCGCTTGGTTTTGGAGAGCGCCATCACGCGTTTTATGACGGATTTTTTGTTGTTCTTGTGTATATGCTCGTCTTTTTTGCTGTTATGGTCTTCTCGATATGGGCCGTGTCTCGGTATATGATGAAGCAAAAGGTATCATTCAAGGAAGCTGCGGCTGGTTTTGGCTCATTGCTTGTTCCGGTGATCGCCGTTTCAATCATTTGGATGATATTTGCGATTGTGAATGTACCGATGCTGACTGTCCTTTTTACAGTGTTAATGCTGTTTTCGATCTTCTTTGTGATGGCGTTGTATGTACAGCGTCTGTATCAGGCGGCAAGCGAGGCACCGATTGACTATATCTATTGTGTGTTTGCTGTTTTAGCCGTTGCGCTGCTGTTTGCGGCAGTGACTTGGCCGTTTATTTCTGAATATTTTACGGCATCGCTTATCCCGCTTTAATGTAAAAAAACCGGCTGAAAACGCCGGTTTTTTTGATGTCACAGTTTTTACAAATATATCTAAAAAACATAGTTGAATTGTAGGATTAATCCGTGTATGATGAGGAAAATGCGGTGGAGGATGATGGACATGGCCCATTTACTTCGTCAGGCGATTTATCAAAAGAAGGAATTTTTAAAAACCAAATTAATGCTCTCAGAATTTTATCGCGGAAGAGGGGAACAGCTCGCTGATTATACGCTGAGTGAACTTGAGAAAGAATATGAGTCCCTTCGGAAAATGAAAAAAGAGATGTGACAATAGATAAAGAAAAATGAGTCTGCTGAAAAGCGGGCTTTTTTGTTTGGATTTTGAAAAGGACAGAAAGAGGGTAAACTATTGCTGAGTGATGAAGAGAGTGTGTCGAAAAATTTTGCCTGCGATGACGGCCATAGCTGATTGTAAAGGGTTCATTTCTCTAGTAGAATATGAATGCTTTACGTAAGTTGAATGAGTAAGGAGGTTTTATAAAATGATGCAAACCTTATTATCAAACGGATTAGCAATGGTTCTCATTATTCTGATTATCAATGTTGTTTATGTATCATTTTTTACGATAAGAATGATTTTAACACTGAAAGGCCAGCGGTATTTAGCGGCCGGAATCAGCACCATTGAAATTCTGGTTTATGTGACAGGGCTGAGCCTTGTGCTTGATAACTTAGACCAGATTCAAAACGTGATTGCGTACGCACTCGGCTATGGACTGGGCGTTATTGTCGGCATGAAAATCGAAGAAAAACTGGCGCTTGGCTATATTATGGTCAATGTGATTACAAAAGAGCTTGACCTCGATCTTCCTAGGCAGCTTCGTGAAAAAGGCTACGGCGTAACGAATTGGGTGGCCGGCGGGCTTGAAGGCGACCGCACGGCCCTGCAGATTTTGACGCCGAGAAGATATGAGCTGCAGCTGTATGATACGATTAAAACGCTTGATTCGAAAGCTTTTATTATTGCGTATGAACCAAAAACGATCCACGGCGGCTTCTGGGTCAAAGCGGTGAAGAAGAGGAGAATTAAAGAATAATGGCAAAGCCGAAGAAGAAAAAGTTTGAAGTGACAGAACAGCAAACGATAGAAGCAGTGCTTCAGCAAATGAAAGAAGAAGGATATATGCCTGTACGTCGAATGGAAGAGCCGATTTTCAAGGAAAAGATGGAAAATGGGTCAATTCAGATCGTTCCGTGCGGAAAAAAAATCGTATTTGAAGGGAAATTGATCTAAAACACGAACATTAGAAGAATGAATTTTTGTATCGTTCGATAATATCGTTGACATTATCCAAGTCCGTTGTTAAGATAAACATGAAATCAAAACACGACCTCATATAATCTTGGGAATATGGCCCATAAGTTTCTACCCGGCAACCGTAAATTGCCGGACTATGCAGGAAAGTGATCGATAAAACTGACATGGATATATCGCAGAAGCGAACGACTGCCGATACATGCACCATGCCCGGTTTGTATTGCTTCCTCATAAGTCAATACAAAGCCGGGTATTTTTTATTTTCTGAAAACTAAAGCATTAGAAGGTGGGAACAGAATGCAGCCGCTAGTAGGGATCATCATGGGAAGCACTTCCGATTGGGAGACAATGAAAAACGCATGCGACATACTTGAAGAACTTGAAGTGCCGTACGAAAAGAAGGTGGTTTCCGCTCACCGGACGCCTGATTTCATGTTTGAGTACGCTGAAACAGCCAGAGAAAGAGGCATCAAGGTGATTATCGCCGGTGCTGGAGGAGCGGCGCACCTGCCGGGGATGACAGCTGCTAAAACGACGCTGCCGGTCATCGGTGTTCCGGTTCAATCCAAGGCGCTGAACGGACTCGATTCACTTCTTTCCATCGTGCAAATGCCTGGAGGCGTGCCGGTTGCCACAACAGCCATCGGAAAAGCGGGCGCTGTGAACGCAGGTCTGTTAGCGGCGCAAATTTTGTCAGCTTTTGACGAGGATCTGGCCAGAAAGTTAGATGAAAGAAGAGAAAATACAAAACAAACAGTGTTAGAAAGCAGTGATCAGCTTGTCTAATCAAATCATCTATCCGGGAGCCGTCATCGGCATTATCGGCGGCGGACAGCTTGGAAAAATGATGGCTGTCTCCGCAAAACAAATGGGGTATAAAGTCGCGGTCGTCGATCCGGTAAAAGACTCGCCGTGCGGGCAGGTGGCGGATATTGAAATCACCGCTTCATACAACGACCGCGAAGCGATTCGGAAATTGGCTGAGATCAGTGATATTATCACGTATGAGTTTGAAAACATTGATTATGATGCGCTGCATTGGCTGAAAGGTCATGCGTATCTCCCGCAAGGAAGTGAGCTGCTGCTCATTACCCAAAACCGTGAAGCAGAGAAAAAAGCGATTCAATCCGCGGGCTGTGAAGTTGCACCTTACCGCATCGTCAAAACAATGGATGAGCTGAAAGAGGCGGTTCAGTCGCTGGGGCTTCCCGCAGTGCTGAAAACATGCCGCGGCGGATATGACGGCAAAGGCCAATTTGTCATCAAGGAAACGTCACAAATAGAAGAGGCTTCAGCTCTTTTAGAGCACGGAACCTGCATTCTCGAAAGCTGGGTTTCTTTTAAAATGGAACTGTCCGTGATTGTTGTCAGATCGGTAAACGGAGAGATTTCGACGTTCCCGGCCGCAGAAAACATTCACCACAATAATATTCTGTTCCAAAGCATCGTGCCTGCACGGGTTGAAGAAAGGATTCAGGAAAAGGCTGATGAGCTGGCCGTTAAGCTCGCAGATGAGCTGAACCTTGTCGGACCGCTTGCTGTTGAAATGTTCCTGACAGAGGGCGATGAGCTTTTGGTTAATGAACTGGCGCCAAGACCGCACAATTCAGGACATTACACGCTGGATCTTTGCGAAACAAGCCAGTTTGAACAGCATATCAGAGCGGTCTGCGGCCTTCCGCTTGGAAAAACGGAGCTGCTGAAGCCTGGCATGATGGTGAATCTTCTCGGCGATGAAGTGAAGATCCCAGAGGAAGAGCCAGAGCTTTTAAAAGAAGCAAAGCTTTATGTATACGGAAAACATGAAATCAAAAAAGGCCGCAAAATGGGGCATATTACTTTTATGAAGCAGCCTGAAGACGAATGGATTCAGGAGATCACAAATAAATGGAGAAATAGAGACGGAGGACAAGCAGAATGATCGAACGTTATTCAAGACCTGAAATGTCCGCGATTTGGACGGATGAAAACAGATTTCAAGCATGGTTAGAGGTTGAAATTCTTGCCTGTGAAGCGTGGGCGGAGCTTGGCGTTATTCCAAAAGAAGACGTAAAGCTGATGCGCGAAAATGCGTCATTTGATATCAACCGCATATTAGAAATCGAACAGGACACGCGCCATGACGTAGTTGCTTTTACGCGCGCTGTATCCGAATCACTGGGCGAAGAAAGAAAATGGGTGCATTACGGCTTAACGTCAACTGACGTCGTAGATACCGCTCTTTCTTACTTATTAAAACAGGCAAATGACATTCTGCTCAAGGACCTTGAGAGATTTGTTGACATTATAAAAGAAAAAGCGAAAGAACATAAATACACCGTCATGATGGGCCGTACACACGGCGTACACGCAGAGCCTACAACATTTGGTTTAAAACTGGCGCTTTGGCACGAAGAAATGAAACGCAACCTGGAACGCTTTAAACAAGCGAAGGAAGGCATCGAGGTTGGTAAGATTTCCGGTGCTGTCGGCACATATGCGAACATTGATCCGTTTGTAGAGCAGTATGTTTGTGAGAAACTTGGCCTGAAAGCCGCACCGATTTCAACACAAACGCTTCAGCGTGACCGCCATGCTGATTATATGGCGACACTTGCTTTGATTGCGACAAGCATTGAGAAATTCGCGGTTGAAATTCGCGGACTGCAAAAGAGTGAAACACGCGAGGTCGAGGAATTTTTTGCGAAAGGGCAAAAAGGTTCATCAGCTATGCCGCATAAACGGAATCCGATCGGTTCTGAAAACATGACAGGTATAGCGCGTGTCATTCGCGGCTACATGATGACAGCTTACGAAAATGTTCCGTTATGGCATGAGCGCGATATTTCTCATTCTTCAGCGGAGCGGATTATTCTTCCGGATGCGACCATCGCGCTGAATTACATGCTGAACCGCTTCTCCAACATCGTGAAGAACTTAACGGTCTTCCCGGAAAACATGAAGCGCAACATGGACCGCACATTGGGGCTGATCTACTCTCAGCGCGTGCTGCTGGCATTGATTGACACAGGCCTGACTCGTGAAGAAGCTTATGACACAGTGCAGCCGAAAGCAATGGAGGCATGGGAAAAGCAAGTACCGTTCCGTGAGCTTGTGGAAGCGGAAGAGAAAATCACTTCCCGTCTTTCTTCGGAAAAAATTGCTGACTGCTTTGATTATCATTACCATCTGAAAAATGTAGATCTGATCTTTGAACGTTTAGGTTTAGCATAGAAGAAGCTTTTAGGCGGCTTCTTCCCTGCCGCCTTAGTTTGAAAATTCCCAACATTCGGGTTAGGAGGCCTTCCGTGAATATTGTGAAGAATGAACTTTTATATGAAGGAAAAGCGAAAAAGATTTACAAAACCGACGACGAAAACACGCTGTATGTGGTGTATAAAGATTCTGCAACTGCCTTTAACGGAGAAAAAAAGGCGGAAATCAGCGGCAAAGGGCGCTTAAACAATGAGATCTCAAGCCTGATTTTCAAACACCTTCACGAAAAAGGGGTTAACAACCACTTTATCGAGCGCATTTCGGAAACAGAGCAGCTCATTAAAAAGGTAACGATTGTGCCGCTGGAAGTCGTTGTCAGAAATGTGGTGGCAGGAAGCATGTCCAAACGTCTCGGCATTCCAGAAGGCACGAAGCTTGAACAGCCGATTATCGAGTTTTACTACAAGGATGACGCGCTGGGTGATCCGCTCATCACAGAAGATCATATTTGGCTGCTGAAAGCGGCGACTCCTGAACAGGTAGAAACCATTAAGTCCATTACAAAAACAGTAAATGAAGAGCTTCAAAGCATTTTTGACGATTGTCACGTCAGATTAATAGATTTCAAGCTTGAATTCGGTTTAGATGCAGACGGGAAAGTGCTTTTGGCGGATGAAATTTCACCTGACACATGCCGCTTGTGGGATAAAGACACGAACGAAAAGCTGGACAAAGATTTATTCAGACGCAATCTGGGAAGCTTAACCGACGCATACGAAGAGATTTTCAAAAGACTGGGAGGCATTCATCATGTATAAAGTAAAAGTTTATGTCAGCTTAAAAGAAAGTGTACTAGATCCACAAGGGAGCGCTGTCCAGCATGCCTTGCACAGTATGTCTTACAAGGAAGTCGCAGACGTGCGCATCGGGAAATACATGGAGCTAACAATCGAAAAGTCTGACCGTGATCTTGACGTGCTAGTCAAAGAAATGTGCGAAAAACTTCTTGCGAATACAGTGATTGAAGATTACAGATACGAGGTTGAGGAGGTAGTCGCACAGTGAAATTTGCGGTGATTGTGTTACCTGGCTCTAACTGTGATATCGATATGTTTCACGCTGTAAAGGATGAACTCGGTCATGATGTGGAATACGTCTGGCACGAGGAAACAAGCCTTGACGGCTTTGACGGGGTGTTAATTCCGGGAGGTTTTTCTTACGGAGATTACTTGAGATGCGGCGCCATCGCCCGTTTTGCGAATATTATGCCAGCTGTAAAACAGGCAGCGGCTGAAGGAAAACCTGTTCTCGGCGTCTGCAACGGATTTCAGATTTTACAGGAGCTTGGCCTTCTGCCAGGTGCAATGAGACGCAACAAAGACTTGAAGTTCATTTGCCGTCCGGTTGAATTAATCGTGCAGAACGACGAAACATTATTCACCTCTTCCTATGAAAAGGGCCAAGCGATTACGGTTCCGGTTGCCCACGGTGAAGGGAACTTCTACTGTGATGATGAAACGCTTGCTTCATTAAAAGAAAACAATCAAATTGCTTTCACATACGGTTCCGATATTAACGGAAGTGTCAGCGATATTGCCGGTGTTGTAAATGAAAAAGGAAATGTATTAGGCATGATGCCTCATCCGGAGCGCGCGGTCGATGAACTGCTTGGAAGCGCCGACGGTCTTAAATTGTTTCAGTCTATCGTGAAAAATTGGAGGGAAACTCATGTCACTACTGCTTGAACCAAGTAAAGAACAAATTAAAGAAGAGAAAATCTATCAGCAAATGGGTGTCAGTGATGATGAGTTTGCATTGATTGAATCCATTCTTGGCAGATTGCCGAACTACACAGAAATCGGAATTTTTTCTGTCATGTGGTCAGAGCATTGCAGCTACAAGAACTCAAAGCCGATTTTGCGTAAATTCCCGACGAGCGGCGAACGCGTGCTGCAAGGTCCGGGTGAAGGCGCCGGAATCGTTGATATCGGTGACAACCAAGCGGTTGTGTTCAAAATTGAATCGCATAACCATCCATCAGCCATCGAACCGTACCAAGGCGCTGCGACTGGCGTAGGCGGCATAATCCGTGATGTCTTTTCTATGGGTGCGCGTCCTATCGCTGTATTAAACTCTCTTCGATTTGGTGAACTGACTTCACCGCGCGTGAAGTACTTGTTTGAAGAAGTAGTAGCAGGTATCGCCGGATACGGGAACTGCATCGGTATCCCGACAGTCGGCGGCGAAGTGCAATTTGACAGCAGCTATGAAGGGAATCCGCTTGTCAACGCAATGTGCGTCGGATTAATCAATCATGAAGACATCAAAAAAGGCCAGGCAAAGGGTGTCGGCAACACGGTCATGTACGTCGGCGCTAAAACAGGGCGTGACGGAATTCACGGCGCTACGTTTGCATCTGAAGAAATGTCTGATGCTTCTGAAGAAAAGCGCTCCGCGGTTCAAGTCGGCGATCCGTTTATGGAGAAGCTTTTGCTTGAAGCATGTCTGGAAGTCATTCAATGTGACGCCCTAGTCGGCATTCAGGACATGGGAGCTGCCGGTCTGACCAGCTCAAGCGCGGAAATGGCAAGTAAAGCGGGTTCAGGCATTGAAATGAACCTTGACTTGATTCCGCAGCGTGAAACAGGCATGACTGCTTATGAAATGATGCTTTCTGAATCACAGGAACGGATGCTGCTTGTTATCGAGCGCGGACGTGAGCAGGAAATCATCGATATTTTTGACAAGTATGATCTTGAAGCGGTTTCTGTCGGACGTGTAACAGATGATAAACTGCTGCGCCTGACACATAAAGGTGAGGTTGTATGCGAGCTCCCTGTTGATGCCTTGGCAGAAGAGGCACCGGTTTATCACAAGCCTTCTCAAGAGCCTGCTTACTACCGTGAATTTTTAGAGACGGATGTCCCGGCTCCTCAAATTGACGATGCGAATGAAACACTGAAGGCGCTCCTGCAGCAGCCCACGATCGCAAGCAAAGAGTGGGTTTACGACCAGTATGACTACATGGTGCGGACGAATACAGTTGTCGCTCCTGGGTCTGATGCGGGTGTTCTCAGAATCCGCGGAACGAAAAAGGCGCTGGCGATGACAACTGACTGTAACGCCCGTTATCTCTACCTTGATCCAGAGGTCGGCGGAAAAATCGCTGTCGCTGAAGCGGCGCGCAACATCGTTTGCTCAGGTGCAGAACCGCTTGCGGTTACAGATAACCTGAACTTCGGAAATCCGGAAAAACCGGAAATTTTCTGGCAGATTGAAAAAGCGGCTGACGGCATCAGTGAGGCGTGCAACGTTCTCAGCACACCTGTGATCGGCGGAAACGTATCGCTTTACAACGAATCAAACGGAACGGCGATCTACCCGACACCTGTGATCGGCATGGTCGGTTTAATTGAAGATACAGCACACATCACAACGCAGTATTTCAAACAAGCGGGCGACCTCGTGTACGTCATCGGCGAAACAAAACCTGAGTTTGCCGGAAGCGAGCTGCAAAAAATGACAGAAGGCCGCATTTACGGCAAAGCGCCGCAAATCGATCTAGATGTAGAACAGGCACGCCAAAAGGCACTGCTTGACGCGATTAAACAAGGCTTTGTTCAATCAGCGCACGATGTATCTGAAGGCGGCTTAGGCGTAGCGATTGCTGAAAGTGTCATGACGACGGAAAACCTTGGCGCTAACGTGACTGTTGAAGGGGAAGCAGCATTATTATTCTCTGAATCTCAATCCCGCTTCGTTGTTTCTGTGAAAAAAGAACATCAAGCAGCGTTTGAAGCAGCTGTACAAGATGCGGTTCTTATCGGTGAGGTAACAGCTGACGGACTTCTGAGCGTTCAAAACCAAGACGGACAACAATTGATTCACGCGCAGACAAAAGAGCTTGAACGCGCGTGGAAAGGAGCTATCCCATGCTTGCTGAAATCAAAGGCTTAAATGAAGAATGCGGCGTTTTTGGGATTTGGGGGCATGAAGAAGCCCCGCAAATCACGTATTACGGCCTTCACAGCCTCCAGCACAGAGGACAGGAGGGCGCGGGCATTGTGGCGACTGACGGTGAAAAGCTGACGGCGCATAAAGGCCAAGGACTGATCACTGAAGTATTTCAAAACGGTGAGCTCAGCAAAGTAAAGGGGAAAGGCGCAATCGGACACGTTCGGTACGCAACGGCTGGCGGCGGCGGATATGAAAATGTTCAGCCGCTCCTCTTCCGCTCTCAAAACAACGGCAGCCTGGCGCTTGCCCATAACGGAAACTTGGTGAATGCCACTCAGCTGAAGCAGCAGCTTGAAAATCAAGGGAGCATCTTCCAGACTTCTTCGGATACAGAGGTTTTGGCTCACCTGATCAAAAGAAGCGGCCACTTCACGCTGAAGGATCAGATTAAAAACTCGCTTTCTATGCTGAAAGGCGCCTACGCGTTCCTGATCATGACTGAAACAGAAATGATCGTAGCGCTTGACCCGAACGGGCTTAGACCGCTGTCAATCGGCATGATGGGAGACGCTTATGTCGTCGCTTCAGAAACATGCGCATTTGATGTCGTCGGTGCGACGTACCTTCGCGAGGTGGAGCCGGGAGAAATGCTGATTATCAATGATGATGGCATGAAATCAGAGCGCTTCTCCATGAATATCAACCGTTCCATTTGCAGCATGGAGTACATTTATTTCTCAAGACCTGACAGCAATATTGACGGCATTAACGTGCACAGTGCGCGTAAAAGCCTTGGAAAAATGCTCGCTCAGGAATCAGCGGTTGAAGCTGATGTCGTGACAGGGGTTCCGGATTCCAGTATTTCAGCGGCTATCGGCTACGCGGAAGCAACAGGCATCCCGTACGAGCTTGGATTAATCAAAAACCGTTATGTGGGCAGAACGTTTATTCAGCCGTCTCAGGCTCTTCGTGAGCAGGGCGTCAGAATGAAGCTTTCTGCGGTGCGCGGTGTTGTAGAAGGGAAACGCGTCGTTATGGTGGATGACTCCATCGTGCGCGGAACAACAAGCCGCCGGATCGTAACAATGCTCAGAGAAGCGGGTGCGACAGAAGTGCATGTGAAAATCAGTTCGCCGCCGATCGCTCATCCGTGCTTTTACGGCATTGATACGTCCACACATGAAGAGCTGATCGCGTCTTCTCACTCGGTTGAAGAAATCCGTCAGGAAATCGGAGCCGACACTCTCTCATTTTTGAGTGTCGAAGGGCTGCTGAAAGGAATCGGCAGAAAATACGAAGACTCGAATTGCGGGCAATGTCTTGCTTGCTTTACAGGGAAATATCCGACTGAAATTTATCAGGACACTGTGCTTCCTCATGTAA
The DNA here is from genome assembly GCF_025696525.1 of Bacillus sp. XT-2. Lineage (NCBI taxonomy): Bacteria > Bacillati > Bacillota > Bacilli > Caryophanales > Bacillaceae > Bacillus > Bacillus sp. XT-2. The sequence continues at coordinate 172,551 of NZ_JAHVOC010000009.1, read as the reverse complement.
AAGAAGCGGTGTTAACCAAATAAAACTTGAAAATGACATAAAGGCAGCGCAGTTTGGCTGCCTTTCTCTTTCTGCCCTTGTTCGGAGAGATATTTTGAAAAGCGCCTTAAAGGAGTGAATAGGATGTCTGAAGCATATAAAAACGCAGGAGTTGACATCGAAGCCGGATATGAAGCTGTAAAACGGATGAAAAAACATGTGGAGCGCACGAAAAGGCTTGGCGTTATGGGCAGCCTTGGCGGCTTTGGCGGCATGTTTGATCTGTCGGAGCTTTCTTATCAGAAACCCGTTTTAATTTCGGGAACAGACGGTGTCGGCACAAAATTAAAGCTGGCTTTTTCCATGAATAAACATGACACGATCGGTGTAGACGCTGTTGCAATGTGTGTCAATGACGTGCTTGCGCAAGGTGCAGAGCCGCTCTTTTTTCTCGACTATTTAGCGGTCGGCAAAGCGGACCCTGTGAAAATCGAGCAGATCGTACAAGGCGTTGCGGATGGCTGTGAGCAATCAGGTTCAGCCTTGGTCGGCGGAGAAACCGCTGAAATGCCTGGATTATATACAGCTGATGAATACGATATTGCAGGTTTCTCAGTTGGTGTAGCGGAAAAGGATGAAATCGTGACCGGCGAAAACATCAAGGAAGGCCACCTTTTAATCGGACTAAGCTCCAGCGGTCTTCACAGCAACGGATTTTCCCTTGTGAGAAAGGTGCTTCTGGACGATGCAGAGCTTGATCTCGACGAGACGTATGAGCCGTTTGAACGCCCGCTCGGCGAAGAACTGCTTGAGCCGACAAGAATTTACGTGAAGCCTGTGCTTGCGGCTGTGAAAAGCGGACTCATTGATGGTATGGCGCATGTAACAGGCGGCGGATTTATTGAAAATCTTCCGCGTATGCTTCCTGAAGGCTTAAGTGCGGAAATCGATCACGGCTCTTGGCCGATCCCGCCGATCTTCTCTTTCTTGCAGGAGCATGGCAAGCTGAAAGAAGGAGACATGTTTAACGTCTTTAATATGGGCATCGGATTTGTTCTCGCGGTAAAAGAAGAACATCTCACCGAAGTCATCGGAACGCTTGAAAGTCACGGCGAAAAAGCCTATTTGATCGGGCGAGTAAAACATGGTGAAGGCGTTACATTCGGCGGTGCTGCACTTTCATGAAAAAGTTTGCGGTATTTGCATCCGGAAACGGCTCAAACTTTGAAGCCATCGTCACGCGTTTGAAAGAGGAGAACTGGGATGCAGCCGTTTCGCTCCTCGTTTGCGATAAGCCGCAGGCGAAAGTCATCGAGCGGGCGGAAAGATTCCAGATTCCATCCTTTGCATTTGAGCCGAAGTCTTATGAAAACAAGGCCGCATTTGAACGGGCCATTATTGAACAGCTTCATCTTCATGAAGCAGAATTGATCGTTCTCGCCGGGTATATGAGACTGATCGGTGATACGCTGCTTCAGGCATACGGAGGAAAAATCATCAACATCCATCCTTCCCTTCTTCCCGCTTTCCCTGGAATAGACGCAGTCGGACAGGCATACCGGGCGGGTGTGAAGGTTGCCGGGATTACCGTTCATTATGTCGATGAAGGAATGGATACAGGGCCGATCATCGCTCAAAAGGCAATTGAAATTACCGAAGAAGATACATTAGAAACCATTGAACATCACATTCACAAGCTTGAGCACAAATGGTATCCGAGTGTGATCAAAGAGCTATTAGGATTAAATAACAGAGGTGAAAAGGCATGACCATTAAACGCGCACTAATCAGTGTTTCAGATAAAACAAATCTTGTTCCTTTCGTAAAAGAACTGACAGAGCTTGGCGTTGAAGTGATTTCAACCGGCGGCACAAAAAAGCTTCTTCAAGAAAACGGTGTTGATGTCATCGGAATTTCTGAAGTGACAGGTTTTCCGGAAATTATGGACGGGCGCTTAAAAACGCTTCATCCGAATATTCACGGCGGTCTTCTCGCAGTTCGCGGCAATGAAGAGCATATGGCGCAGATCAATGAACACGGCATTGCGCCAATTGACCTGGTTGTCGTCAACCTCTATCCATTTAAAGAAACGATTTCTAAAGAGAATGTGACGTACGAAGAGGCTATTGAAAACATTGATATCGGCGGACCTGGCATGCTGCGCGCAGCATCGAAAAACCATCAGGATGTTACGGTTATCGTTGACCCAGCGGATTACAGCCCTGTTCTGAATCAAATCAAAGAAGAAGGCGATGTTTCGCTTCAGAAAAAACGCGAGCTGGCGGCAAAAGTATTCCGACACACTGCGGCATATGACGCGCTGATCGCTGACTATCTGACACATGTTGTCGGTGAAAAAGAACCAGAGCAATTCACCGTTACGTTTGAGAAAAAACAATCGCTTCGCTATGGGGAAAATCCTCATCAAGAAGCAACATTCTACCAAAGCGCGCTTCCTGTCAAAGGATCTATTGCGCAAGCAGAACAGCTGCACGGCAAAGAGCTTTCTTACAACAACATTAAAGATGCGGACGCAGCTGTTCAAATTGTTCGTGAATTCACTGAGCCTGCTGCGGTCGCAGTGAAGCATATGAATCCGTGCGGGGTGGGAACTGGCGAAACGATCGCAGAAGCGTTTGACAGAGCGTTCGAAGCAGATAAAACATCGATCTTCGGCGGCATTATCGCGTTGAACCATGAAGTGGACAAGGCAACAGCCGAAGCGCTTCATCATATTTTCTTAGAAATCATCATTGCGCCTTCATTCAGCCAAGAAGCGCTTGATATCCTGACAGCGAAGAAAAATCTCCGTCTGCTGACACTTGATGTGACAGCTGCCGTCCAAAAAGAAAAACAGCTGACATCTGTACAAGGCGGTTTGCTGATTCAAGATTTAGATATGCACGGCTTTGCTGATGCTGAGATCAGCATTCCGACAAAAAGAGAGCCGAACGAGCAAGAGTGGGAAGATTTGAAGCTTGCTTGGAAAGTCGTGAAACATGTGAAATCCAATGCGATCGTTCTCGCAAAAGATAACATGACAGTAGGTGTAGGAGCCGGACAAATGAACCGCGTCGGATCAGCGAAAATCGCAATCGAGCAGGCAGGAGAAAAAGCGAAAGGCAGCGCACTCGGATCAGATGCATATTTCCCAATGCCTGATACAGTCGAAGAAGCGGCAAAAGCGGGCGTTACAGCTATCATCCAGCCAGGCGGATCTATCCGTGACGGGGATTCCATTAAAAAAGCGGACGAGTACGGCATTGCCATGGTATTCACCGGCATCAGACACTTCAAACATTAAGGGGATGAAAACGACGTGAATGTATTAATTATCGGTAAAGGCGGAAGAGAGCATACGCTGGCATGGAAGGTGGCGCAAAGCAGCCTTGTTGATACGGTATTTGCCGCTCCGGGAAATGACGGCATGGCATCTTCTGCACAGCTTGTAAACATTGAGGAAAGCGACCACGCCGGGCTTGTCTCATTTGCAAAAGAAAATCAGGTCGGGCTGACCATTGTCGGGCCTGAGGTTCCTTTAATTGAAGGCCTTGTTGACGAGTTCGAAAAAGCCGGTCTTCGTGTGTTCGGTCCGTCAAAAGCCGCTGCAATCATCGAAGGAAGCAAACAGTTCGCAAAGGATTTAATGAAGAAATACGACATACCGACCGCAGAATACGACACGTTTACATCCTTTGAAGAAGCGAAGGCTTATGTGCAGGAAAAAGGCGCTCCGATTGTCATTAAAGCTGACGGACTTGCGGCTGGAAAAGGCGTAACTGTTGCGATGACGGAAGAAGAAGCCATCGCGTGTCTGCATGATTTTCTTGAGGATGAAAAATTCGGTGATGCGAGCGCATCTGTCGTAATTGAAGAATTTCTTTCTGGCGAAGAGTTTTCCCTCATGGCGTTTGTCAAAGGAGAAAAGGTATATCCGATGGTCATTGCCCAGGATCATAAGCGTGCTTTTGATGGAGACAAAGGGCCGAATACAGGAGGAATGGGCGCTTACTCTCCTGTTCCGCAAATTTCGGAAGACACCGTGCGTCATGCTGTAGAAACGATCGTCAAGCCAGCCGCAAAAGCAATGTTTCAAGAAGGTCGCTCCTTCACAGGCGTTTTGTACGCGGGGCTGATGCTCACTGCGAATGGATCGAAGGTCATTGAATTTAATGCCCGCTTCGGCGACCCGGAAACGCAGGTTGTGCTGCCTCGTATGGATTCTGATCTGGTACAAGTGCTTCTAGATCTTTTAGATGATAAGGACGTTGACTTGAGATGGAAGGATACGGCGGCAGTCAGTGTCGTGCTTGCTTCAGAAGGCTATCCTGAAAGCTATGCAAAAGGCACGCCGATTGGCAGCCTGACAGCAAATGCTGATCAAGTTGTCGTCTTCCATGCCGGAACGAAAGCAGAAGGTGAAGAGTTCGTCACAAACGGCGGCCGTGTCGCCAATGTGACCGCTTTTGATGAAACGTTTGAAGCGGCACGAGACAGAGTGTACAAAGCCGTTGATGAGATCATCAAACCCGGCCTGTTTTTCAGAAAAGATATCGGAGCACGAGCTCTGAAGGCTGCCAAAAAATAAAGTGAAGAAAAACCCGCAGATTGTGCTGCGGGTTTTTTGTTATACAAAAGCATGCCGGAAAGCGGAAGAAGAAAGCACAACAAGCGTGGTCGGTTTTCCGTGGGCCATTGAAGCGTCTATAAAATCTTCTAGATTATGCACAGATTCCGTCACCACTTTTGTCACATAGCTGTACATACCTGTAATCCGGTGGTTCTCTGCCACATCGGGGTGAGCTGCGGCAAAGGCTGCGTAGTGCTTGCAGCTTTTCGGCTCCATCAGGATAAAAGCAGTGACATGTTTGTTTAGCTTTTCATAACAGATATCAGCGCTGTACCCGGTAATGACCCCTTTGTCCTCAAGCTTTCTGACACGTTCCGCCGCACTCGGAGAGCTGAGTCCGACAAGCTTTCCTAATTCAACCATCGTTAATCTGGCATTTTGCTGCAAATGCGAAAGAATTTGAAGGTCTGTATCGTCCATTGGTATTGCTCCTTTATATGTTTAGGTGAATTGGTGAGAATTCCTTTTATTATGAGGAAATGTTGTTGATTTAGCTTAATTGTAGCATATGGGTGCCGTTTGTTTTTTTCTATAATAAAGCCATTAACATGAAAGGAGGCAATCATTTTGCCGGAATTACAGCGTTCGATTACTTGGGTTCAAGGAGCGGCATTAACGATCGGGGCCGTATTAGGCTGCGGGATCTTAATCCTTCCGTCTGTCACGGCTGATGCCGCTGGTCCCGCTTCTGTATTGGTTTGGGGATTTATGTCTTTCTTATCATTTCTGCTCGTAGGCACACTGGCGCGCCTTGTCAGAATGGCGCCAAGCGCGGGAGGGATCACGGCTTATGTACAGCTTGCTTTTCGGCCAAAAGCCGGAGCCATGTTGGGCTGGATCATGCTGGGATCGGTTCCGATCGGTGTGCCAGTGATCGCTTTGACTGGCGCACATTATGTCAGCTACGTCACACAGGCTTCAGATTGGCAGATTGCTTGCATTGCAGCAAGTATGCTGGCGATCTCCATTTTGCTTCATATCAGGGGCATTCAATTATCAGCAAACATCAGCATACTCGTCATCTGTGTCATTCTTCTGCTGCTTGTCATTTCTGTTGCTGTTTCACTGCCTCACGTTAAAGCAGCTGAATTTAAGCCTTTTCTGCCGCATGGCTGGTTTGCCGCGGGTTCTGTTTCTGTCATCATCTTTTTTTCTTTTGTAGGCTGGGAAATGATTACCCCATTAGCTGAAGAGTTTACACATCCGGAAAAGGATGTTCCAATCAGTTTATTCTTGGCGGCAGCTTGTGTGGCGGTGCTTTATATCATGCTATCATTTGTCACTGTAGGCACTCATGCATATGGAGAAAAAGGAGAAATCGCATCTCTGACGATGCTCATATCAAAAGGTACAGGGGATATTGGGGTATATGTAACGACTTGTTTAGCTCTTTTTATTACATTCGCCACCATTCATGCCAACATTGCAGGGTTTTCAAGGATGGTCTATGCGTTGGCAAGAGAAGGTCATATTCCTGGGTATTTCGGGAAGCTCAGTCATACAAAACATACACCTGTCTGTGTATTAACAGCGCTGGCTTTCGTGTTTGGTTTCGTTCTTATGGCAAACGGCATATTTCAAATTGATCTGACAACGCTCCTGAAAGGACCAAGCTCAGCATTCATCGCATCTTACATATGCACAATGGCGGCAGCGCTGAAACTGCTGAACTGGAAGGATTCAGGCTGGTGGATGGCTTTGGGGGCGCTTCTTCTTTGTACAGTGATCTACTTATTTAGCGGCTGGGCTCTCTTGTATCCGGCTGCGTTTGCGGCTGTTGGTTTTTTCTATATGAAGACAAAGGGATATACTGAGAAAAAGCTTGATCACGTTTTATGATCAAGCTTTTTTGCTTACGATTCTTGATGATCCTGTCCATGGTTTTCACCAGTGCTGTTTTGAAACATATAGGTCACAGGGCAGAAACGCAGTATGCCTGAACCTGCCTTCATGGCGCCCATAAAGATGCAGAACAGATGCATTCTGCACCAAGGTTTTTTCGTATACTTGGCGCTGGCAGCTGACATAATTGTCAGTCCGCAGGCGATACGGAAGACGGCATTGATGAGACTGATGTTTGGTTTCATGAAATCTGCTCCTTTTAATTAAAAAAGTTTTTTAATTGAACCTTCAAAAATTTGTAACGTTTTTATCGTGCGTGATGGAGAAGGATGTGATAACATGAGTCTAATACATGTAAAGGAGAGTATGTGAATGTCCGAACGCACCTTTAACTGGAAAAACAAAGACATCAGGGCACAGGTTGATGTTGTAGACTCTAAGCTGCTTCCAACGCTCCTTTTACGGAATGCTCTCGTCTTAAATCCATATGTAAAACAATGGCTGAAAAAAAACATTTGGATTTATCAGGACCGTATTGTTTATGTTGGTCATGAACTTCCGGATAGAACCGAAGAAATTCATACGATTGATTGTGAAGGAAAATACATTGTGCCTGGCTATATCGAACCGCACGCACATCCTTTTCAAATATATAATCCCCAAACGCTGGCGGAATATGTGTCTCAGTACGGTACAACGACATTCGTAAATGATAACTTATTTTTGCTTTTGCAAAGCGGAAAAAAGAAAGCGCTTACTATTTTGAATGAACTCAAAAAGCTTCCGGTTCAGTATTTTTGGTGGTCACGGTATGACCTGCAAACCGAGGTGCTGAACGAGGATCACGTTCTTCCGTTTGACGTCAGAAAGCAGTGGATTGAACATCCGGATGTCATTCAAGGCGGAGAAATGACTGGCTGGCCGCGTCTTGTAGATGGCGATGATTTAATGCTTCACTGTATGCAGGCCACAAAAAAACAGCGGAAACGCATAGAAGGGCATTTTCCCGGCGCATCAGATAAAACGCTTACAAAAATGAAGCTGTTCGGAGCGGATTGTGATCATGAAGCCATGACAGGTGATGAAGTGATGAGAAGGCTGGAACTGGGCTATTATGTATCACTTCGCAATTCGTCCATTCGCCCTGATTTAAGAAACATATTGCAGGAGCTTCATGAAAAGGGCTTCCGCTACTACGACCACTTTTTTTACACAACAGACGGCGCTACGCCTAATTTCTATAAAGGCGGCATGACAAACGAGCTCATCCGGATTGCCCTGGAAGAAGGGGTTCCGGCAATCGATGCGTACAATATGGCATCCTTTAACATCGCAAAGTATTACCAAATGGATGATTATTTAGGCGTTGTCGGACCGGGAAGACTTGCGTCACTGAATATCCTTGAGGACCCGTTGCAGCCGAATCCGGTAACCGTTCTGTCAAAAGGCAAAATTCTGCGTGAAGACGGCCGTGATATGAATGCGTTTCCACATACGAACTGGAACAAAGGCGGTCTTGTCCCGCTTGAGCTTTCATATGATATGACGATGGATGATTTGCAGTTTTCCATGCCGATGGGCGTAAAAATGCGGAACGCGGTGATTATGGAGCCGTATATGATTGAGATCGACAACTCGGTCGAACAGCTTTCATTTGACCATGATGAAAGTTATTTAACGATGCTTGACAGACATGGGAAATGGCGCGTGAATACGATGATAAAAGGATTTGCCTCAAGTGTGCAGGGATTTGTGAGCTCCTTTACGACGACGGGGGATATTGTCGCGATTGGAAAAAACAAAGCGGATATGCTGCTTGCTTTCTCCCGCATGAAAGAAATCGGCGGGGGAATTGTGCTTGCGGAAAACGGAAAAATCCTTCACGAAATTCCGCTTTCACTGTGCGGATGCGCTTCTTCGGAATCGTATGACATCGTGCTGGAAAAGGAACAGAAGCTGAGAGATCTTTTGACTGAAAGAGGCTATGAGTATTGTGATCCGGTTTATACGCTGCTCTTTTTGCAAAGCACGCACCTCCCGTATATACGCATTACGCCAAGAGGAATCTTCGACGTGATGAAAAAAACTGTACTCTTTCCATCGATAATGCGTTAAAATATAAAAGAGCGGGGAGCCGACATATGAAAAAATGGATGACAGTTTGCGTACTGTGTTTCGCGTTTTTCCTGCTAGTATCCTGCCAGCAGAAGGACGCTGTCCCTGATCACACAAAGAAGCTGAAAGCTCCTTTGACGGGACTGGAGACTGAACAGAAGGTGACTGAACGCAGGCCTGTTGCTGTCATGGTGAACAATCACCCGAAGGCGAGGCCGCAATCAGGACTGTCTAAAGCCGACATTGTCATAGAAGCGCTTGCCGAAGGCCAAATCACAAGGTTTCTGGCCATTTTTCAAAGCCAGATGCCTGAAACTGTCGGACCTGTGCGGAGTGCGCGGGAATATTTCGTCACTCTCAGCAACGGTTTTGACAGCATATTTGTCCATCACGGCTGGAGTCCCGGCGCCAAGGAGCAGCTGGAATCCGGAGCTGCCGATTATATTAATGGATTGGATTTTGACGGAAGCTTATTTTGGAGAGCTGATTTCAGCGAACCGCCCCACAATTCTTACACGTCTTATCAGTACATAAAAAAGGCGGCTGAACAAAAGGGATATGAGCTGAAGCAGGAAACAGATCCAATGCTGTTTCAAACATCAGATGCAAAACCTGTAAATGAATCTTATAATGTTCGGGTAGATTATGGAACAAAAAACGTTACAAATCTTGTCGAATACAACTATGATAAAAAAACTGAAGCTTATACGAGAAGCTCTGATGGTGTCATGACGACAGACCGGGAGACCGGAAAGCCGGTTGCAATGCAAAATATTTTCATTGTTGAAGCCAGCCATCATACTATTGACCAAGATGGAAGGCGTGACATCGACATAGAATCAGGGGGTAAAGGTCTGCTGTTTCAGCACGGAAACGTCATTGAAGCAGACTGGAAAAATGTAAACGGAAGAATTGTGCCGGTAAAAGACGGCAAATGGCTGCCGTTTGTGCCAGGAAAGACATGGATAAATATCGTGCCTGATCTCGATGCGGCTTCCATTAGTAAAGGAGAAGGTGTGTAACGATGCAAATCGATAAATTACGCGGCAAAGAACTGGACCAGTTATTTAACTCGATCTTATCGCTGAAAGACCTGGAGGAATGTTATCGGTTCTTCGATGATCTTTGCACAATTAACGAAATTCAATCGCTGGCTCAGCGCCTTGAAGTGGCGCGTATGCTCCGCGAAGGAAACACGTATCATAAAATTGAAACAGAAACAGGCGCTTCTACAGCGACCATTTCCCGAGTGAAACGATGCTTAAATTATGGAAATGACGCATATGAAATGGCGCTTGACCGTGTGAAGGAGAATGAAACAGAGTCTTCTTCCAAATAAAAAACCGCCCTGCCGTCTGGCAAGGGGCGTTTTTTTTATGAAACAATTTTCTCAATCAGATTGTCGATGTCAACTGTGCTGCCATCCTCTTTTCGATAGACAACATGCTCCTTGGAAAAATGAACCGGCGAATCGATCCCGGCTGCTGCGGCCAGATTAAACAGCCCCTCACGCAGCGAAATGACGTAGTTGCAGACGCGGTGCTGTTTTTCCTCAACGCTCAGCGCTTTTTGCAGCTTTGGATCTGTTGTCGCAACGCCTGCCGGGCATGTGTTGGTGTGGCATACGAGGGCGCGGATGCATCCGACTGAAAACATCATGCCGCGTGCAATGTTGACAAAATCAGCGCCCAGAGCTAAAGCGACCGCGATTTTGTCAGGGGTCAGCAGCTTTCCGGAAGCAAAAAGTTTCATACGGTCACGCAAGCCGTATTGTCTGAGCAGCGTATCAACGATAGGGAGCGCCGTCATAATCGGGAGGCCGACTGTGTCGGCAAGCTCATAGAAGGAAGCGCCGGTACCGCCTTCACTACCGTCTACCGTAATAAAATCAGGATGTTTTCCGCTTTTCTGCATATAAGAAAAAAGCTCATGCAAGTCATCAGGCTGGCCTGCAACAATTTTAATGCCGACCGGCTTTTGACCGACGTTTCGCAGCTTTTCAATAAAATCCAGCATTTCAGGCGCGCTTGAAAATTCATGAAAGCGGTTTGGGCTGTCGATTGACTTTCCGGGTTCGACATTCCGGATGTCTGCCACCTCTTCTGATACTTTAGCGCCATCCACATGTCCGCCGCGGGTTTTGGCTCCTTGTGCGAGCTTCAGCTCAAACGCTTTAATTTGATCCAGCCGGCTTTTCTTTTTAAATTCCTCCCACGAAAATTCCCCTTTTCTATTGCGTACGCCAAATAGACCGGGGCCGATTTGGCAGATGATATCAGCACCTCCCTTTAAGTGATACTCAGACAATCCGCCTTCACCGGTATTCATCCAAGTGCCGCCCGCCTGGTGCAGCCCTTTTGACAGCGCCGTAATGGCGCGCTCTCCAAGTGAACCGTAGCTCATGGCGGATTGACCGACTAATCCCTTCACATAAAAAGGCTTTTCGCATGTACTCCCGCCGATGACTTGAACATCATCAGGATGGAGAAAATACGGATCAGCCTTGATACGTTCGGCATGTTCGCTGCGTCTGAACAGATTGTCCGAATCGATTTTATAGATGTGGGTTTCGATTTTCGGAGACTGGTCCATACGCAATTCTTCTTTTTGCTTTGGGAAAAGGGCGTTTCGGATATAATAGCCCGGTTGATCAAAATCTCTTACCGATCCGAACCCCATCATTCTGCTTTTGTATTTTCCTGATATGACTGTTTGCTCATATTCTTTTCGTGAAAAAGGCTGTTCCTCATTGTCATTGCTGAATAAATACTGCCGCAGCTCCGGTCCGATTTTTTCAAAAATATAGCGAAACCTTCCGATGACAGGATAATTGCGGAGGATTGCATGCTCCTGCTGTTTTTCGTCCTTTATGTAGATCCAGACAAACAATGCGATGGGGATAACGATGATCCCGATGATAAATGCAATAAGTGCAATAATGATGTATTCCATCTGTCAGCCTCCCTTTTTTATGTAACCATTTCCACTGTTGGGGCGTTTCCAAACAATAGAAAATATTTCTGTGTTTTTTCTATAAAAAGAGAGCGGAACAGCCGCTTTTTTTCTGCGGAAATAGAATCAAAACACCTTTTTCAGTGAATAAAGAGAATGACGGCTTTTTCCGTTTTTCCGCGCTATGTGAATTTGTTATAATGTTTAAATGGTAAGAAACGAATGGAGGAACGGATGACGTGTACGATGTAACGGAGTGGAAGCATGTCTTTAAACTCGATCCAAATAAAGATTTGCCTGATGAACAGCTGGAGATGCTTTGTGAGTCAGGGACTGATGCGGTTATTATCGGAGGAAGCGACGGTGTAACGGAGGATAATGTCCTGCGGATGCTGTCTCAGGTGAGACGGTTTTTGGTGCCGTGTGTCCTTGAGGTGTCTGCGATTGAAGCGATTGTCCCTGGCTTTGACTTATATTTTATTCCGAGTGTATTAAACAGCAAAAATCCGGATTGGATTGTCGGAATGCATCAGAAAGCCATGAAGGAATATGGAGAACTGATGGCGATGGAAGAAATCGTGGCGGAGGGCTACTGTATCGTAAATCCTGATTGCAAAGCCGCGGCTTTAACGGAGGCGGACACCAATTTGAATCATGACGATATCATCGCCTATGCGCGCGTGTCTGAACTGCTGCAGCTTCCGATTTTTTATCTGGAATACAGCGGCGCTCTTGGGGACATAGAAGCCGTGAAGAAAACGAAGGCTGTATTGGAAACGTCCACCCTGTTTTACGGAGGCGGCATTAAAGATGCGGAGACGGCGAAACAGTATGCCGAGCACGCGGATGTCATTGTGGTAGGCAACGCTGTGTATGAGGATTTTGATGAAGCGCTGAAGACAGTAGCGGCTGTCAAAGGCGAGTAGCGAAATGTACGGATTTGGTTTATGATAGAACATATGTTTGTATAGGCGGGTGACGAATTTTGAATTACATTAGCAATCAACTATTAAGCGGATTAAACCCCGTTCAGCAGGAAGCTGTCAAAACAACGGACGGGCCTTTGCTGCTGATGGCGGGAGCGGGAAGCGGAAAGACGCGTGTCCTGACGCACAGAATCGCTTACTTAATGGCGGAAAAGCATGTGGCGCCGTGGAACATTCTGGCGATCACATTTACAAATAAAGCGGCCAGAGAAATGAAAGAACGTGTGGAAAGCATTCTCGGGCCCGGGGCGGATGATATCTGGATTTCCACGTTCCACAGCATGTGTGTGCGGATTTTGCGCCGAGATATCGACCGCATCGGGATCAACCGCAATTTCTCAATCCTTGATACGGCTGACCAGCTTTCAGTCATCAAGGGAATTTTGAAGGAACGCAACCTCGATCCGAAAAAATTTGATCCGAGGAGCATCCTCGGCACGATCAGCAGTGCGAAAAACGAATTAACCGAACCTGAGGAATTTTCTAAGGTTGCCGGCGGCTACTATGATCAGGTCGTCAGCGATGTATACACTGATTATCAGAAAAAACTGCTGAAAAACCAGTCGCTTGATTTCGACGACTTAATTATGACGACCATTAAACTGTTTGACCGTATTCCGGAAGTGCTTGAGTTTTATCAGCGCAAATTCCAATACATCCACGTCGATGAGTATCAGGATACGAACAGAGCGCAATACATGCTCGTGAAGCAGCTGGCTGAGCGTTTCCAAAACCTTTGTGTTGTCGGCGACTCCGACCAGTCCATCTACAGATGGCGCGGGGCGGACATTGCCAACATTCTTTCCTTTGAAAAGGATTATCCGAATGCCAGCGTCATTTTGCTTGAACAAAACTACCGTTCGACAAAACGGATTTTGCGCGCGGCCAACGAAGTGATCCAAAACAATACAAACCGAAAGCCGAAAAATCTATGGACGGAAAACGATGAAGGAATTAAAATTTCCTATTACCGCGGAGACAATGAATTCGGTGAAGGACAATTTGTTGCCGGGAAGATTTATGAGCTTCATAACTCCGGCAAACGGAAGCTGTCGGATATCGCCATCTTGTACCGGACAAACGCCCAGTCCCGTGTGATTGAGGAAACGCTTCTCAAAGCGGGCCTGAACTATAACATTGTCGGCGGTACAAAGTTCTATGACAGAAAAGAAATCAAAGACATCCTCGCGTACCTGCGTCTCGTATCCAATCCGGATGATGACATCAGCTTCACGCGTATTGTCAATGTGCCGAAGCGCGGGGTCGGCGCCACATCGCTTGAAAAAATCGCTTCATATGCCGCGATGAACGACTTGTCACTATTCCAAGCGATTCAGCAGGTTGATTTCATTGGCGTCAGCGCCAAGGCAGCAAACGCGCTCGACAGCTTCAGACAGATGATTGAGAACCTGACAAACATGCAGGACTATTTATCAATTACCGAGCTGACCGAAGAAATTCTCGATAAAACCGAATACAGAGAAATGCTGAAGGCTGAAAAATCAATTGAAGCCCAAAGCCGTTTAGAAAACATCGACGAGTTCCTGTCTGTAACGAAAAACTTTGAACAGAAAAGCGAAGACAAAACACTCGTTGCGTTCCTGACTGATTTGGCACTGATCGCTGATATCGACCAGCTCGACCAGAAAGAGGAAGAATCCGGCGGCACGGATGCGATCACGCTGATGACGCTGCACGCCGCAAAAGGATTGGAATTCCCGGTTGTTTTCCTTATGGGACTCGAGGAAGGCGTCTTCCCGCACAGCCGTTCACTGATGGAAGAAGCAGAGATGGAAGAAGAACGCCGTCTCGCTTACGTGGGCATTACAAGAGCGGAGCAGGAGCTTTATCTGACCAACGCAAAAATGCGCACGTTGTTTGGCAGAACAAACATGAACCCGGAATCACGCTTTATCGGTGAAATTCCAGATGATTTATTGGAAAACCTAAATGAGAAAAAAGAAACGAGAGCGCCGTCTGCGAGAAAAATGCAGCCGAGACGCGGCCCTGTTTCCCGTCCGGTGTCCTACGCAAGCAAAACAGGCGGCGATACCCTAAGCTGGGCTGTCGGAGATAAAGCCGGGCATAAAAAATGGGGCACAGGAACCGTTGTCAGCGTGAAAGGCGAAGGAGAAGGGACCGAACTCGATATTGCCTTCCCAAGCCCGATCGGTGTGAAACGCCTGTTAGCGGCATTCGCGCCAATTGAAAAGCAGTAATTGAAGAGGAAAGGAAGAAGCAGATGGACAAAGAAACAGCGAAGCAGCGGGCAGAAGAACTGCGCCGCACCATCAACAAGTATAGCTATGAATATTACACCTTAGATGAACCGAGCGTCCCGGATGCCGAATACGACAGATTGATGCAGGAGCTGATTGCGATTGAGGAGGAGCATCCAGACCTCAGAACGCCTGATTCTCCTACACAGCGTGTCGGCGGCGCTGTGCTTGATGCGTTTCAAAAAGTCACTCACGGCACGCCGATGCTCAGTCTGGGCAACGCGTTTAATGCTGACGATCTCCGCGACTTTGACCGCCGTGTGCGACAGGCCGTGGGTGATGATGTGGCGTATAATGTGGAGCTGAAGATAGACGGTCTTGCTGTTTCTCTCCGTTATGAAGACGGCTATTTTGTCAGAGGCGCCACAAGAGGCGATGGGACGACGGGAGAGGATATTACGGAAAATCTGAAGACGATCCGCACTATTCCGCTCAAAATGAAACGCAGCCTTTCGATTGAAGTGCGAGGAGAGGCGTATATGCCGAAGCGTTCGTTTGAAGCGCTCAATGAAGAACGGATCAAAAACGAGGAAGAACCCTTCGCAAATCCACGCAATGCCGCTGCGGGATCACTCAGACAGCTCGACCCTAAAATTGCGGCGAAACGAAATCTCGATATCTTCGTCTACAGTATAGCGGAGCTTGACGAAATGGGTGTGGAGACACAAAGCCAAGGACTTGATTTTCTCGACGACATCGGCTTTAAAACGAACCAGGAACGGAAAAAATGCGGCAGCATAGAAGAAGTCATTGCGATGATCGATGACATTCAGGCGAAACGAGCCGATCTCCCGTATGAAATTGACGGCATCGTCATCAAAGTGGATTCCCTTGATCAGCAGGAGGAGCTTGGTTTTACGGCGAAAAGCCCGCGCTGGGCCATAGCGTATAAGTTTCCTGCAGAAGAAGTCGTGACAAAGCTTCTCGATATCGAATTAAATGTCGGAAGAACGGGTGTGATTACGCCGACCGCGATTCTTGAGCCGGTAAAAGTAGCCGGGACAACGGTCTCAAGAGCATCCCTTCATAACGAAGATTTAATTAGAGAGAAGGATATCCGGATTTTGGATAAGGTAGTCGTCAAAAAAGCGGGAGATATCATTCCTGAAGTCGTGAACGTTCTCGTTGAACAGCGGACAGGGGAAGAAAAGGAATTCAGCATGCCGACAGAATGCCCTGAATGCGGCAGTGAACTCGTCCGGATTGAAGGAGAAGTGGCACTTCGCTGCATCAATCCCGAATGCCCTGCACAAATCAGAGAAGGGCTGATTCATTTTGTCTCCCGCAATGCCATGAACATTGACGGGCTTGGCGAACGAGTCATCACACAGCTGTTTCAGGAGAATCTCGTCCGAAATGTGGCAGATCTGTATAAGCTGACGAAGGAACAGGTGATTCAGCTCGAACGCATGGGCGAAAAATCAACTGAAAACCTGATCAGCTCTATACAGAAATCGAAGGAAAATTCATTAGAGCGCCTGTTATTCGGCCTCGGCATCCGCTTTATCGGCTCGAAGGCTGCAAAGACGCTCGCCATGCACTTTGAAAGCCTGGATAATCTGAAAAAAGCCACCATAGAGGAGCTTCTCGCAATAGATGAAATCGGTGAAAAAATGGCTGACGCAGTCATCACCTATTTCCATAAAGAAGAAATGCTCGAGCTTTTGGCAGAGCTTGAGGAGCTGGGCGTAAACACACTTTATAAAGGTCCGAAAAAAGTAAAAGCAGAGGACAGCGATTCCTATTTTGCAGGCAAAACCATCGTTCTGACAGGAAAGCTGGAAGAGCTGTCAAGAAGCGAAGCGAAAGCGCAAATTGAAGCGCTCGGCGGAAAGATGACTGGAAGCGTCAGCAAAAACACAGACTTGGTCATCGCCGGAGAAGCGGCGGGAAGCAAGCTGACAAAAGCGCAAGAGCTGAACATTGAAGTGTGGAATGAAGAACAGTTAATGGGAGAGCTAAAGAAATAAGAGGAGTGTTTTCTATTGAAAAAGACGTTGGTAATGGCGGCAACGGCGGCAGTGTTAATGCTGTCTGCCTGTTCGTCAGGTTTTGGGGGGAAGAAGGAGGAAGAGATTACGCAAAAAACGGCGAAATCGTCAGAAAAAGCGATTATCCCGAAATACAATATCTCTGACTCCTATTACAAAATGGTGCTTCCGTTTAAAGCGGGGAAAGCACGCGGCCTGACAACGGAACAGCTGAATACAAGACTTGATATTGATGAGTTTGAAACGGGGCTGATGCGCCTTGCCCAGGACTCTTTCTCGACAGACGATTATCTGTTCCAAGAAGGACAATACTTAGATGAAGATACAGTATTAAGCTGGCTTGCTCGGAAAAAAACAGGCTCTGATCTGAAAAAAGCCCAAAAAGAAGATAAAAACTTTAAAAACGAAGGTCTGAACCCAGCGCTCCCTAGCTCTGGCTCAACAGAAGAGAAAAACGAAAGCAGTCCGGTTTATTTAGCTTCTATGCTGGAACATGATTACTTAGTCAGAAAAGACAAGAATTCCATCCAGCTTGGCGGCGTTATGATCGGCTTGGCGTTAAATTCAGTGTATTACTACCGTGAAAAAACAGGCGACCCTCAAAAAGAAGTGGAGATTGACAACAGCACACTCCGTAAACAGGGAGAAAAAATCGCGCAGGAGGTCATTAACCGCCTTCGCAAAAAAGACAACCTGAAAAATGTGCCGATTACGATTGCGCTTTACAAACAGGCGTCCAAAACATCAATCGTTCCCGGCAATTTTATCGCCAAAACAGAAGTCAAAGCAGGCTCCTCTGATATTTCAAACTGGGACGATGTAAATGAAAAATACGTCTTTTATCCGGCCGATACGAGCACTGCAGAGAAATATCCTGATGATACTGAAGTTTTTAAACGGTTCAAAAACTCAATTGACAACTACTTCCCGAACTACACAGGTGTTGTCGGAACGGCCCTGTATGAAAACGATGAAATGAAGAAAATGAAAATTGAAATTCCGATGCAATTCTACGGAAAGAGTGAAGTCGTCGCGTTTACCCAGTTCTTAACGGGTGAAGTCATGGACTACTACTCAAAGAGCTCACTAGATCTCGAAGTGGATATTACATCCTCAGACGGACAGGAAGCGGTCATTCTCCGCGATGCTGGCGATAAAGAGCCGACTGTTCACATTTATGACTGATAAACATGCAAAACCCTTGTGCCAATTAAGGCTCGAGGGTTTTTTTGTGTTACAATTAACAGTATAAGGAAACCGCAATCATTTCCGCTTCTGTCGAAACAAAAACCAAATGGGGGTATGTTGATGCTGGAAATCGTGTAAAAACAATAGAAGAAATCAAAGGCATAGAAAGGGAGATAAACGTGCATAAAGAAATCAAGAAAGTATTTCGTGAGGAGAAGGTTTTGGCAGAGGCTGCGGGGAGATACGGTTTTTCAAGAAATCAGGTGCGTTTTCTGGCTGATGCCGAAAACTATGTATATGAGTTTATAAAAGATAATGAACCTTATATTTTAAAGGTTACCCATACAATTCGCAGGTCGGCTGATTATATGATGGGTGAAATGGAATGGCTCCGTCATCTGGATGAAGGCGGGCTTTCAGTCGCAAAACCGATTTCGTCGCTAAATGGCACAGAGATTGAAGAAGTCCCTGACGGAAACGGCGGAGCATTTTTATTGCGAGCCTATGAGAAGGCGCCGGGGCACAAAGTGGACGAATCCGACTGGAATGAAACCCTATTTTTTGAGCTTGGCAGATACACAGGGAAAATGCACAGCTTGACAAAAAGCTACAAGCTCAAAAATCCTGCTTTTAAAAGACAGGAGTGGGATGAAGAAGAGCAGCTGATGCTTAGAAAATACGTGCCGGAAGACCAGACTCAGGTGTTTCAGCAGGCGGATGAGCTAATGAATGAACTGCGCCAATTACCAAAAAGTAGGGACAGTTACGGCTTGGTTCATGCAGACCTCCACCATGGCAATTTTAACTGGGACCAAGGGAAAATCACAACATTTGATTTTGATGACATCGGATACAATTGGTTTGTCAATGATATCAGCATTCTCCTTTATAATGTGCTGTGGTATCCGGTCGTTCCATATGAAAATAAAGCCGTGTTTACAGAGGAATTTATGACGCACTTTATGAACGGATACAGAGAGGAAAATAATCTTGATGCTTCGTGGCTGAAAAGAATACCTGATTTTCTCCGCCTGCGTCACATGCTGATATACGGACTGCTGCATCAAATGTTTGATCTTAACTCAATAGGCGCAGAAGAAAAAGAAATGCTGGCCGGTTTCAGAAGGGATATAGAAAACCGCACGCCGATCACAGAATTTGATTTTTCTAAGCTCGTCTAGAACGAAAAAAGCCAATGGGATATAATGCCCCATTGGCTTTTATAATGTATCGCACTTCACGCCGACGACACCTTCAATGTCTTTTATATCATAGTAGACATCGGTCGTATATCTGTTTTTATGAACACGGACTTTTACTTCCATGATCGGAAATTCTTTTTCATGAAGGTCATCGATTCGGACGGAGTGTGTCTTAATGTTTCTTCTTTTCATTTCTTTTAAGATCTCTGTCATTTTGTCTTTATCAGAAAGTGACATTCTGATGCGGATGTCTTTTTCCTGCAGACGGTCTGGACCGATTTTTCTGACCGCCCACGGAAGAAATTCAACGCTGATCAGGATGAACAGAAGGCTGGCAAAGGCTTCTTTATAAAATCCCGCTCCGGTAGCAAGCCCGAGTCCTGCCGCACCCCAAATCATAGCCGATGTGGTTAAGCCGGAAATGACGTCGTTGCTTTTCCGCAAAATGACACCTGCGCCGATAAACCCGACGCCGGAGATGATTTGCGCCGGCAGACGCAGCGGGTCCATCATGATGCGGTAGTATTTAGGGAAATGATATGCCGCGTTAATACTGACGATCGTCAGCATGCATGAGCTGACGGCGATAACGATACAGGTTTTTAATCCGAGCGGCTTATTCTTCAGCTCGCGCTCCAGCCCGATGACCATGCCAATCAAAGTGGCAATGCCTAATTTTAATAAAATGTCAGGATCAATATACCAGCTCAACAGCAACTTCCCCCTTATCTATGGTGTTTTTAAATAAATATGATTTTCTCACAGTATTTATCGCAAAACAAGGGCACAAAAGCCACCAAGCAGCGCTTGATGGCTTTTTGATTATTTTTTGCGTTTTAACAGTTTTTCCATGACACCGAATAATCGGTAAGAGGCTTTTGCAGGCCGCTTCGTGATCATGCTGACGATAATGCCGGCAATCATACTGAGGATAAACCCAGGGATGATTTCGTACACACCGGTTGATTTTGCCAGGCCGGTTGTAATCCAGATCAACACGGTCGCAGCCCCGACAATCATCGCAGCAAGCGCGCCCCATTCGTTCATCCGCTTCCAATACAGGCTGAGCAGAATCGCAGGCCCGAAAGCTGAACCGAAGCCGGCCCACGCGTATCCGACCAAATCAAGAATGGAGCTGCTCGGATTCAAGGATAAGAGCACCGCAATAACGGCAATCACTAAGACGGACAGACGCCCGACCATTACTAATTCTTTATCGGAAGCTTTTCGTCTGAAAAACGTCCGGTATAAATCCTCTGTCACAGCACTTGCTGTTACCAAGAGCTGTGAGGAGATGGAACTCATGATCGCAGCCAAAATAGCTGACAATAAGAATCCTGTAATTAAAGGGTGGAACAATATTTTAGAGAAGATAATGAATATCATCTCCGGATCTTTTACAGCAACACCGAATTTATGGGCATAAGCAACACCGATTAAACCCGTCAGCACGGAACCGAGAACTGAAATGATCATCCAGCTCATGCCGATTCGGCGCGCAGGCTTTAAATCTTTAATGTTTTTAATGGCCATAAACCGGACGATAATATGAGGCTGGCCGTAGTAGCCCAAGCCCCAGGCTAAATAGGAAATAATGCTAATGACGCTCGCGCCTTTAAAGATATCCAATAAATTCGGGTTAACAGCGCTGATTTCATGGAAAGTCGGAGCAACGCCGCCCACATGGGTAAAAGCAACGATCGGCACAAGCACTAGTGCTGCAAACATGATCGCACCCTGCACGAAGTCAGTCAGACTGACAGCAAGGAAACCGCCAAATAGTGTGTACAATACGACAACACCGGTAGTCAGAAGCAAGCCTAATTTGTAATCCGCGCCAAAAGCAGATTCAAACAGCCGTCCGCCAGATACCATACCGGAAGAGGTATACAATGTGAAAAAGATCATAATGACCAAAGCAGATACGATTTTCAGCAGTGATGAAGAATGCTGGAATCGTTTATCAAAGAAATCAGGAATCGTAATCGCGTCATCCGCCGCTTCCGTATAAGCACGCAGCCTTGGAGCCAGCAGCAAGTAGTTTGAGTACGCCCCGATTGTAAGACCTAAAGCAAGCCATAAGGTTGACAGCCCTGTCGCAAACATCGCGCCGGGAACACCCATCAGCATCCATCCGCTCATATCCGCCGCTCCGGCAGACAAAGCAGTAACAAACGGTCCGAGACCTCTTCCTCCAAGCATGTAATCGTTGATATCAGTTGTTTTCTTAAATGCATACCAGCCGATTAACAGCATGGCAATAAAGTAAATTCCTAAAGAAATAATAATTTCAATACTCACGTTTTACCCTCTCTTCAATTCTAATAATTTTGCATCACCTCTCAAATTGATGGTGCCAGTTAAGCAGCCTGGCGCAAGTGCGACACAAAAGACATTCTTTTGCAGGTGCACTTGGTAACTTAA
Organism: Bacillus sp. XT-2; assembly: GCF_025696525.1. Classification (NCBI taxonomy): domain Bacteria; kingdom Bacillati; phylum Bacillota; class Bacilli; order Caryophanales; family Bacillaceae; genus Bacillus; species Bacillus sp. XT-2. The sequence goes on along the minus strand of NZ_JAHVOC010000009.1, from coordinate 150,963 downwards.
CCTAACAAAGTATTCCCACCCATTCAAGCGATGAAACATAGACGGTCAGCGGGAAATACCGGGGCAAACCTAGAAGGGAATAAAGATTAAAACGCTTTCAAAAATAATTAAAGTAAAAATTTTCAGAAAAATATTTCGTTTCTCCTTCGCCTCTTTTTAGTATAAAATATATAGGGTATTGTCTCGAAAACACAGGCCCGCCCCAAGGCGTTTTGTTGCTTTAGAGGGCTTGTTTTTGATATGATCAGTATTATATGACTTAACGGAGAAATATGTGGAGGTGGATCATATGTCACGAATTTCAATAGAAGAAGTAAAGCACGTTGCGCATCTTGCAAGACTTGCGATTACTGAAGAAGAAGCAAAAATGTTCACTGAACAGCTTGACAGCATCATTTCATTTGCCGAGGAGCTGAATGAAGTCAACACAGACCATGTTGAGCCTACAACTCACGTGCTGAAAATGAAAAATGTCATGAGAGAAGATGAAGCGGGTAAAGGTCTTCCGGTTGAGGATGTCATGAAAAATGCGCCTGACCACAAAGACGGCTATATTCGTGTGCCATCAATTCTGGACTAAAGGAGGGACACAAGAATGTCATTATTTGATCACAAAATCACAGAATTAAAACAGCTCATACATAAAAAAGAGATTAAGATTTCTGACCTGGTCGATGAATCTTATAAACGCATTCAAGCGGTAGATGATAAGGTACAAGCCTTTTTGGCATTAGATGAAGAAAAAGCGCGCGCGTATGCGAAGGAGCTCGATGAGGCGGTTGACAGCCGTTCTGAGCATGGTCTTCTCTTTGGGATGCCGATCGGCGTAAAAGATAATATCGTAACAAAAGGGCTGCGCACGACTTGCTCCAGCAAAATTCTTGAAAACTTTGACCCGATCTACGACGCAACTGTCGTTCAGCGCCTTCAAGAAGCTGAAGCGGTCACAATCGGAAAACTGAACATGGACGAATTCGCCATGGGGTCATCAACAGAAAACTCAGCTTACAAGCTGACGAAAAATCCTTGGAACTTAGATACGGTTCCCGGCGGTTCAAGCGGCGGATCTGCGGCTGCAGTTGCTGCGGGAGAAGTTCCGTTTTCTCTTGGCTCTGATACAGGCGGCTCCATCCGCCAGCCGGCCTCTTTCTGCGGCGTTGTCGGATTAAAGCCTACATACGGACGCGTGTCCCGTTACGGATTGGTCGCATTTGCGTCTTCATTAGACCAGATCGGGCCGATTACACGTACGGTTGAGGACAACGCATTCTTGCTGCAAGCCATTTCAGGTGTTGATAAAATGGACTCTACAAGCGCAAATGTAGACGTTCCGGATTTTCTTTCTTCATTAACTGGCGATATCAAAGGATTGAAAATCGCGGTTCCGAAAGAATATCTTGGCGAAGGCGTCGGCAAAGAAGCGAGAGAATCTGTTCTTGCAGCGCTCAAAGTTCTAGAAGGCCTTGGCGCTACATGGGAAGAAGTATCTCTTCCGCACAGTAAATACGCGCTTGCGACGTATTACCTGCTGTCTTCTTCTGAAGCGTCTGCCAACCTTGCACGTTTTGATGGCATCCGCTACGGATACCGCACGGACAATGCGGAAAACCTGATCGACCTTTACAAGCAAACGCGCGCTGAAGGCTTCGGAAATGAAGTGAAACGCCGTATCATGCTTGGAACGTTCGCTTTAAGCTCAGGTTACTATGATGCGTACTACAAAAAGGCGCAAAAAGTGCGTACTTTGATTAAGAAAGACTTCGAAGACGTATTTGAGAAATATGATGTCATTGTTGGACCAACTACACCGACACCTGCGTTTAAAATCGGTGAAAACACGAAGGACCCGCTCACAATGTACGCTAACGATATCTTAACGATTCCGGTCAACCTTGCCGGCGTTCCGGGAATCAGCGTGCCATGCGGATTTGCTGACGGACTTCCGCTCGGCCTGCAAATCATCGGAAAACACTTTGACGAGAGCACTGTATACCGCGTCGCTCATGCATTCGAACAAGCGACAGACCATCATAAAGCAAAACCTGAACTGTAAGGGGTGAAATGAATTGAACTTTGAAACGGTAATCGGACTTGAAGTCCACGTTGAATTAAAAACAAATTCAAAAATTTTCTCAAGCTCTCCGACGCCATTCGGCGCGGAGGCGAATACACAGACAAGTGTCATCGACCTCGGGTATCCGGGTGTCCTGCCTGTACTAAACAAAGAAGCAGTGGAATTCGCAATGAAAGCGGCAATGGCGCTGAACTGTGAAATCGCAACGGATACAAAGTTTGACCGCAAAAACTATTTCTATCCGGACAACCCGAAAGCGTATCAGATTTCTCAATTTGATAAGCCGATCGGCGAAAACGGCTGGATCGAGATTGAAATCGGCGGAAAAACGAAACGTATCGGCATCACACGTCTTCACCTTGAAGAAGATGCCGGAAAACTGACGCATACAGGCGACGGCTATTCTCTTGTTGACTTCAACCGCCAGGGAACGCCGCTTGTCGAGATCGTATCTGAGCCGGATATCCGCACGCCGGAAGAAGCATATGCGTATCTTGAAAAGCTGAAGTCCATCATCCAATATACAGGCGTGTCTGACTGTAAAATGGAAGAAGGTTCACTTCGCTGTGACGCCAATATCTCTCTTCGTCCGATCGGCCAAGAGGAATTCGGCACAAAAACGGAATTGAAAAACTTGAACTCCTTTGCGTTTGTTCAAAAAGGCCTTGAGCATGAAGAAAAACGCCAGGAGCAGGTTCTTCTGTCCGGCGGTGTGATCCAGCAGGAAACTCGCCGTTACGATGAAGCAACGAAGAAAACCATTCTTATGCGTGTCAAAGAGGGTTCTGACGATTATCGTTATTTCCCTGAGCCTGACCTTGTCGAGCTTTACATTGACGATGAATGGAAGCAGCGCGTAAAAGCAAGCATTCCTGAGCTTCCGGATGAACGCCGCAAGCGTTATATCGATGAGCTTGGCTTGCCTGCATATGATGCGATGGTTCTGACACTGACAAAAGAAATGGCAGACTTCTTCGAAGAAACAGTTCAAAAAGGCGCTGAAGCAAAACAAGCATCAAACTGGCTCATGGGTGAAGTGTCAGCTTATCTGAACGCTGAGCAAAAAGAGCTTTCTGATGTTGCGCTGACACCGGAAGGCCTTGCCGGCATGATTCAATTGATTGAAAAAGGAACAATTTCTTCTAAAATCGCGAAGAAAGTGTTCAAGGAATTAATTGAAAAAGGCGGCGACGCTGAGAAGATTGTGAAAGAAAAAGGCCTTGTGCAGATTTCTGATGAAGGCGTGCTTCTGAAGCTTGTCACAGAGGCGCTTGACAACAATCCTCAGTCGATTGAAGACTTTAAAAACGGGAAAGACCGCGCGATCGGCTTCCTTGTCGGACAAATTATGAAAGCGTCCAAAGGACAAGCCAACCCGCCGATGGTTAACAAAATCCTGCTTGAAGAAATCAAAAAACGCTAATAAAAAAGCAGCTCCCTCTGCAATGAGGAGAGCTGCTTTTTTATGATCAAATAGAAATAAAGATAGAGATTAAAGCGCGAAGCTTTTCAACTTCTTCGAAATCACTTCCGGTCAAATTTGACAGCAGGCCTTTGATAATCGGCTTGCGCGGCTTTTCCTGCGACAGCTCTTCCTCGATCACATCGAGCGAAACGATGATGTCCTCAGGCAATGCGCTGTTTTCTTTCACTTTTTGAATGTCCTGAAGGATCTGGCCTTTATCCGCCGGCACCAGGCTGTAAATGTCTTTTGGCATGAGCGGATTCAGGCTGGAACGGCTTAGCCCCTGTACAAGATCATCCAGTCTCTCCATGATAAATTCAGATATGTTGTCTGCATCAATTTTGATTTCTTCATTAAATACCATCACATTCATATAGGAGTGCACAATGCCTCTTGCCATGATGGAGAGGTCTGAGAGGTAGTTCTCAGTTTCCTTGCCATAAGTCGCAAGCAAAGCGTTCCGATACAGCTTATCTGTCTCGGCTGTGACTTTGTAAAAGTATTGCTTTACTTCTTGATTTTCCGGAATGATATTTTCAGTTAGCAACAGAACAATAAAATCCTTATGATCGCGAAAATCCTCAAACTGGGCGCTGATTTGTTTTTTCAGCACATCCTTAGGCGGCTGTCCGGCGAGATTCTCTTCTATTTGTTGCATTTTTTTCATAGACATGCCAATGTAATATTCACAGGCAGACAATAGCAGCGCTTCTTTTGATTTGAAATGCAGATAAAAAGCGCCTTTTGAGATACCGCATTCGCTGGCGATTTCCTGGATGGTCGTCGAAGCGTATCCTTTTTTCGCAAATAAACGAATGCTTGTTTTTATGATTCTCTCTTTTTTCTCATTCATGACGTGCTTCCCCTTAATCCTTGAAAAATTTAGAAAAATTTTCTGGTATATGAGTTGACGATGTTGCGTTATACCGTTTAGTATTATATAGAATGACCAGTCAGTCAATAAAAACACAATGGAGGATATGATGAATCACGTTATTAATTTCGTTCTGAAAAACAAATTCGCCGTATGGCTGATGACGATTATTGTAACGGCAGCCGGCTTGTACGCGGGTATGAATATGAAGCAAGAATCCATTCCTGATGTAAACATGCCCTACCTGACAATCAGCACGACATATCCGGGAGCGACGCCTAGCCAAGTCGCTGATGAAGTAACGAAACCGGTTGAACAAGCGGTGCAGAATTTGGACGGCGTGAGCGTTGTTACGTCGACGTCCTATGAAAATGCATCGTCGGTCATGATTGAATATGATTATGAGAAAGATATGGACAAAGCGAAAACAGAAGCGGCTGAAGCATTAGAAAACGTCAGCCTGCCTGATGACGCGAAAGACCCGGACATTTCACGCTACAGTTTGAACTCCTTCCCAATTCTGACGCTGAGCGTGTCCAGTGATTCAGATAATCTGCAAAAGCTGACAAAACAAGTGGAGGACAGCCTCGTTTCTAAGCTTGAAGGCATAGAAGGCGTTGCTTCAGTCCAAGTATCAGGCCAGCAGGTGGAAGAGGTTGAATTCTCTTTCAAAGAAGACAAACTGAAAGAATATGGCCTTGATGAAGATACAGTTAAGCAAGTGATTCAGGGGTCAGATGTGACAACGCCGCTTGGATTGTACACATTCGGAAATAAAGAAAAATCTGTCGTCGTCAGCGGCGATATTGAAACCATTAAAGATTTGAAGAATATGAGAATTCCAACGGCATCTGCATCTAGTGCAGGCAGCAGCGCCGCAGCAGCACAAAGCGCACAAGCGGCTCAAAGCCCGCAGGCAGCAGCGCAGGCGCAGCAAAGCGTAAGCACAGACGTGCCGACGGTCAAGCTATCTGACATTGCAACGATTAAAGATGTCAAAAAAGCTGAATCAATTTCCCGCACAAATGGAAAAGACAGCATCGGCATCAACATCATCAAAGCAAACGATGCCAACACGGTAGAGGTTGCCGACAATGTCAAAGATGAGCTGAAGCAGTTCAAAGAAGACCATAAAGGCTTCAACTACAGCGCAACACTCGACATGGCAGAGCCGATCACACAGTCAGTTGAAACAATGTTAAGCAAAGCCATCTTCGGTGCTATTTTTGCGATTGTGATTATTCTCTTATTCTTAAGAGATATCAAATCAACATTAATTTCAATTATTTCTATTCCATTATCATTGCTGATCGCACTTTTCGTGCTGCAGCAGCTTGATATCACACTGAATATCATGACGCTCGGTGCAATGACCGTTGCCATCGGACGGGTTGTTGATGACTCCATTGTTGTGATCGAAAACATTTACCGCCGCATGAGGCTGAAAGATGAACCGCTGCGCGGAAAAGCTCTGGTCCGTGAAGCAACGAAGGAAATGTTTAAACCGATCATGTCATCCACTATTGTGACGATCGCGGTATTCCTGCCGCTCGCACTGGTAGGCGGACAAATTGGTGAATTGTTTATTCCTTTCGCCTTAACAATTGTATTTGCGCTTGCCGCATCCCTGTTGATTTCGATCACGCTCGTGCCAATGCTCGCACACAGCCTGTTCAAAAAATCATTAACGGGAGCGCCTGTAAAAGCGAAAGAACACAAACCTGGCAGACTCGCAAACATCTATAAAAAAGTATTGAACTGGGCGCTGAGCCACAAATGGATCACGTCTATCATCGCCGTTCTGATGCTGCTCGGAAGCTTGTTCCTTGTACCGTTAATCGGTGCCAGCTACCTTCCGTCAGAGGAAGAAAAAACGATGCAGATCACATACAGCCCTGAACCGGGTGAAACGAAAAAAGAAGCGGAAGATGAAGCTGAAAAAGCAGAAAAAATCCTGCTTGACCGCAAGCATGTCGATACGGTTCAGTATTCATTAGGCTCTGGCAGCCCGCTTGCCGGAGGAGACTCAAACGGCGCATTGTTCTATATCAAATATGACAGCGACACGCCGAATTTTGATAAAGAAAAAGACAACGTGCTGAAAGAAATCAAAAAGCAGTCTGACCGGGGAGAATGGAAGTCACAGGACTTCAGCTCTTCAGGCAATAATAATGAATTGACATACTATGTGTATGGCGATTCAGAAAATGACATTAAAGACACTGTCAAAGATATTGAGAAGGTCATGAAGGATGAAAAGGATCTGAAGAACGTAAACTCAGGCCTTTCCAGCACATATGATGAGTACACATTTGTGGCTGACCAAGAAAAGCTGAGCAAACTCGGTTTAACAGCTTCTCAAATTTCTAAGGCCCTAATGTCAGAGACAGCACAGGACCCGCTCACAACCGTGAAAAAAGACGGCAAAGAGCTTGACGTTAACATTAAAACCGAAAAAGACGAGTATAAGAGTGTCAAAGATTTAGAGAACAAAAAGATCACATCAGCGACCGGCAAAGAAGTCAAAATCGGTGATGTGGCAAAAGTAAAAGAAGGCACAACATCTGATACGGTGTCTAAACGTGACGGAAAAGTGTATGCTGATGTCACAGGTGAGGTTACATCAGACAACGTCACAGCTGTATCCGTTGATGTCCAGAAGAAAATTGATAAGCTTGACATGCCTGACAATGTAACGATCGATACAGGCGGTGTTTCCGCAGATATCGCGGATTCCTTTACGAAGCTTGGATTAGCGATGCTAGCAGCGATTGCGATCGTCTACCTCGTGCTTGTGATTACATTCGGCGGAGCATTAGCGCCATTTGCGATTCTGTTCTCATTGCCGTTTACAATCATCGGTGCCCTGGTCGGACTTTACGTATCAGGTGAGACAATCAGTCTGAACGCGATGATCGGTATGCTGATGCTAATCGGTATCGTTGTTACAAACGCCATTGTCTTAATTGACCGCGTGATTCATAAGGAAGCGGAAGGACTGTCTACGAGAGAAGCGCTCTTAGAAGCCGGCTCCACACGACTCCGTCCGATCCTGATGACAGCCATCGCGACAATCGGCGCCTTGATTCCATTAGCTCTCGGCTTCGAAGGCGGAAGCCAGGTCATTTCAAAAGGACTCGGCGTAACGGTTATCGGCGGTTTAATCAGTTCGACGCTTCTGACGCTCTTGATCGTGCCAATCGTATACGAAGTATTGGCGAAGTTCCGCAAGAAAAAACCGGGAACAGAAGAAGAGTAAAAATGACAAAAAGCCTCAGCTATGCTGGGGCTTTTCTGTGTTTCCTTCTGTAAGATTATGTACATTTTGTTGCGATTTTTTTAACTCATAGTATAATTAAAGGTTGTTAGTGTAAAAATGGATCGGATACTCTTAAGTAGGATGATGAGATAATGAAACGTGCACGCATAATATACAATCCGACTTCGGGACGGGAGGTCTTTAAAAAGCATCTTGCCCAGGTCCTGCAAAAATTTGAACAAGCCGGCTATGAAACCTCTACCCATGCCACAACATGCGCGGGAGACGCAACGCACGCTGCCAAGGAAGCGGCATTGCGTGAGTTTGACCTAATCATTGCGGCAGGCGGAGACGGAACGATCAACGAGGTCGTCAACGGGCTTGCCCCATTAGACAATCGTCCGACACTCGGCGTGATTCCTGTCGGCACAACAAATGACTTTGCCAGAGCGCTCGGCATTCCGCGAGAGGATATTTTAAAAGCGGCGGATACGGTGATTAACGGCGTTGCCCGCCCGATTGACATCGGACAGGTCAACGGTCAGTATTTTATCAATATCGCCGGCGGAGGCCGCCTGACGGAGCTGACGTACGACGTCCCAAGCAAACTCAAAACGATGCTCGGCCAGCTTGCTTATTATTTAAAGGGTATGGAAATGCTGCCTTCACTTCGTCCGACAGAAGTCGAGATTGAATATGACGGCAAGCTGTTTCAAGGTGAAATCATGCTGTTTTTGGTCACGCTGACAAATTCCGTCGGCGGGTTCGAAAAACTCGCGCCGGATTCCAGCCTGAATGACGGCATGTTTGATTTGATGATATTAAAGAAAGCAAACCTTGCTGAATTTATCAGAGTCGCATCGATGGCGCTCCGCGGCGAACACATCAACGACCAGCACATTATTTATACAAAAGCGAACCGCGTGAAAGTCAATGTATCAGAAAAGATGCAGCTGAACCTGGACGGCGAGTACGGCGGCATGCTGCCGGGCGAATTCGTGAATCTGTATCGACACATTCACGTCGTCATGCCGAAAGAGAAAGCGGAACAGCTGGATGACTAAAAACTTGGCTTTAATGAGCCAAGTTTTTCTTTCGCTTAAAACAAGAGGTGAACATACATGAAAATGAACCCCCCAGTAGAAAAAAACGAATACTACGACGTGACATTTGAGGATTTGACTCATGAAGGAGCGGGTGTCGCGAAGGTGCAGGGCTTCCCGATCTTCGTGCCGAACGCCCTGCCGGAGGAAAAAGCCCAAATCAAAGTCACACGTGTCAAAAAAGGCTTTGCCTTCGGCCGCCTGATTGAGCTAAAAGAAGAAAGCCCGCACAGAACCGACGCTCCATGCCCAATTTACAAGCAATGCGGCGGTTGCCAGCTTCAGCACATGACCTACGAAGGACAGCTCTTGTTTAAACAAAAACAAGTCAAAGATGTCTTAGAACGGATCGGCAAGCTGGACCTGTCCAACGTCACCGTGCACCCGACACTCGGCATGCAAGACCCATGGAACTACAGAAACAAAGCACAGGTGCCGGTAGGAGAACGGGAAGGCGGACTCGTCGCCGGATTCTATCAGCAAAGAAGCCATGATATCATCGACATGAGCGCCTGCCTGATCCAGCAATCCAAAAACGACGAAGCTGTTCAAGCCGTCAAAGACATTTGCGCAAACTACGGTGTCAAAGCCTACAACGAAGAACGCCACAAAGGCTGGCTCCGCCACATTATGGTCAGATACGGCGTCGTTACGGGTGAAATGATGATCGTCTTCATCACAAAAACAAACGACTTCCCGCACAAAGCGAAGATCATTGAAGACATCACAGCGCAATTCCCGCACGTCAAATCCATCGTGCAAAACATCAACCCAAACAAAACAAACGTCATCTTCGGCAACGAAACAAACGTCATCTGGGGTGAAGAATACATCTACGATCTCATCGGAGACGTCAAATTCGCCATCTCCGCCAGATCGTTCTACCAGGTCAACCCGGAGCAAACCAAAGTGCTCTACGACAAAGCGCTGGAGTACGCAGAGCTTCAAGGGGAAGAAACCGTCATTGACGCTTACTGCGGCATCGGAACGATTTCTCTCTTCCTGGCAAAGCAAGCGAAAAAAGTGTACGGCGTTGAAATTGTGCCGGAAGCGATTGAGGACGCCAAGCGAAACGCTGAATTAAACGGCATCACAAACGCAGAGTTCGCGGTCGGAGAAGCGGAAACCGTGATTCCAAAATGGTATGAAGAAGGCATCACGGCTGATACGCTAGTCGTCGATCCGCCAAGAAAAGGCTGCGACGAAGCACTCCTGCGGACGATTGTGGAGATGAAACCGAAGCGGGTGGTGTATGTGTCCTGTAATCCGGGTACGCTTGCGAGAGACCTGCGGGTGCTTGAGGATGGCGGGTATCAGACGCGCGAAGTGCAGCCTGTGGATATGTTTCCGCATACGAATCATGTGGAGTGTGTGGTTGTGCTTGAACTTAGAGAAGGCAACTAACCCTTGGGGGTTGTTGCCTTTTTTGATTGTTATAACTGGAAAGGCTAAACTTCATTGTTTTTCTTGAATAATTTTATAGTTAGATCACTAATTTTAGATATATGCCACTCAAGTGAGGTCATCGTTTTGTGGATTTCAAGCAGAAGTTGATCAGCATCTTGAACATAAACATTCTATCGCCTTGTCACCTATTTCTTTAGAAAAAGAGACGCAGCCTAAGCTGCGTCTTGTCCTTAACCAAGCGTACCGTTTTCTGCAATCGTCATTTCTTTGTCAAAGATGGCTTTGTCTGCCAGGGAGTTCGTTGAATCGTTTGCAGCTTTGCTTGTCATGTTTCTGGATGCCACATTTACTTCATTTCCTAAGGAAGAACTGATAAAGCTTACACCGATCAAAGCAATTACAGCGCACAAAGTCAGTTTAAATTTCATACAAACAATCCCCTCTCTGAATTTGTTTGCGGGCATGAACCATCTTTTTGAAACAGATAACAGAATCATCCATCTGCCCAATTTCAGTATAAAACTTTGCGGCTAATAATGCCAACTCTTCCATATAAGGATATCCTTGGGATGTCTCTAATTTATTGAAAACATTTAATAAAATGGACGCTTCTCCTTTTTTGATAAACAGTGCCTGTAATCCTTCAAACATGATTTTAAAAAGATCATTGTCGAATTTACATGCGAAGCGTATGCCCTTTCTGAAACAATCCATTGCTTGTTCTTGTTTATGTTGAAGAAAATAAATTAAGGCTAAATCGTGGTAAGCTTGTGTCAAGTTGTTGAAATTTGATTTTTTGAATTGGAGTATCGATTGCTCCATGTATTTTGCTGCTTTCGTCAATTCACCCATTTTAAGATAACAATTACCGATATTGAATAAAGCTTGACCGTAAATCCGCTTGTTTTTGCTTTCAAGCAGCCGTGCGCCTTTTAGTGCTTGTTCGAGGTGAGGGAGCGCCTTTTCATGACTTTCTAGGTCATCGTAGTTTCCTGCGATCACAAAATGGCATTGTATGCGGCGGACTGAGTAAAGGTCGTGCGTTTTATAAATGTTATACGCCTGAGAAGAATAGTGCATGGATACGTGGGTTTGTTTCATATGATAAAACACTTCAGCCATTTTAAAATAAAATTCCGCCCGCTCAATTTCATCTGAAATATAGGGAATGGTGTTTTCCGCTTTTTGATAGAATGTAATAGCACTTAAGAAATTGCCCTCTTTGAATTCATACATCCCTTGAAAAAAGTAATAGTAGTATTCAACGAGTTTCTCCATCTTCCTGTTGCTGCCTTCAATTCTCTTTAAATATTCTGATAACTCCATTTGGATTCCTTCAGATGGAATCACATAGTCGATCATAAGCTGATGACGAAATGCAATGAGCTGATAGTAAATCAAGAGGTCTTGGTCTTCTTCCATGACGTCAATGTCCCGCTCGATCTCAGCTTTAAGCATTTCAGCGTCAGTCACATTAAACTTTTGAATATGCCGGTTCCACTCATTAATTTTCATCCCAACGTGCGGAGACGAAATTGTGCCCAAACTGCTCACCCTTCCTCTTCTCACTAATTATGTAAATTTTATCAATACTGAAATTTAATAGGAAGGGGTTGAGCGACCGCAAAAAAAGTTTTCGGTGCTGTCCGCAAATGGCTGTTTGGGTGTTTTGCGTTATATTTGGTTTTGTGTGGGTTAGTGCAATCTCAATTTTCGAATTTTAGATTGCGGTGATTATGACTTACCAGTTTCATCATACTTTTTTAGCAGCTTTTCTGTATTATGCATTTCTCTGAGCATAGGATTCATGTAGTCGTTAGCTGATTCTAGATATGCTCTTGTCAGAGTGTCTAGTTTATTTCTAACTTTAGAGAGGTCTTCTTCGAATTGTTCCTCAGATAAATGTTGGATAAAGACTTTTGCTTCTTCGTATCTTTTCAATATGTTTTTGACCATTGGAGTTGGATACTTTTGATTGTTTGTTTTTATTGCTGTGATTGTTAAATTAATTTGTTTTATTAATTCTCTTCTTACTGTCAAAATGTTGCTCCTTTTATAAAGAGATATGAGATAAATATAAAACCTTAATATCCTCTGTATTAAAGAAAAGTCTAGAATCATCTAAAATCTCGTCGTATAGAAAACTTTAACCCATTCAGAAGCAATCAATTTATTAGTTGCTCGGTTAACAAATTTTATAATAGGTTTGTTTTTTCGGTTTCCATAAAAGCCAACCTGAGAATATAAAATAGCCCAGCAGTAAAAAGCTGAGCTATTTTTGATTTATAGACCGAAGTAGCTTATTACAAACTGTTTATCATCCTCATCTTCAGGCAATATTCCTAAATTTTTATATTCCCATACTACTTGGCGTAGAGTACCGTTTAAATCTGAGGCAATGACATCGGTGTAATCATAATCTATTGAGAATTTCCCGCTTCTTTCTAAATGTAAAGTGAGGTTTGTCCATAAGTCTTCATTGTTTGTTTTAAATTCATTTTGTAACTCTTCGAAATAATCATGCAATTCATATAGAAGTTCGTCATATATATCTTCATCAACATTAAAATGTTCAGGAATATCGTGTGAATATATATATTCCTGATTTTGTGGAGTAGTAAAGAAGAAGTAAACTTCTGAAGAATCATTTAAAATTTCGGCATAAAGAGTAACCTTCTCCCACTCAGAGGGGATAATTTCATTTATTTGCTCAGCTATCTTTTGATATAATTCACCCATTTTTTTAGTTTCCAATCTTTTCACCTTCAATCGTCGAGAAATCTTAGTTATCAAAAATAGCCCAGCAGAGAAGCGCTGAGCCATTATTGATTTATAGACCGAAGTAGCTTATTACAAATTCTTTATCGTTCTCATCTTCAGGAAATATCCCTAAATTTTGATATTTCCAAACATCTCGTCTTTGAAGGTCATTAAGTTCAGACGATAAAACATCATCATAATTATAATCAATTGAAAACTTTCCGGTGTTTTCTAATTTTAAAGTGAGATTAGTCCAAATATCTTGGTTGCCTAGTTTAAATTCTTCTTTTAGTTCTTCAAATAGCTCTTGAAGTTCAATCAGCAGTTGATCGTAAATTTCTTCGCTTACATTAAATTCTCCAGGTATATAATGAGAATATAAGTAATCACTATTATTTGGTGTTGTAAAATAATAGTATATATCTGCTGAGTCATCAAGTATTTCAGCATATAAAATGATCTTTTCCCATTGCGATGGAATCATTTCATTTAGATGTTCAGCAATCTTTTGATATAGTTCACCCATTTTTTGAGTTTCCATTAGATTAACCTTTAACTTTGAATTGTTGAGGGCATTATTTAATATTTAAATAATCCTTAACCATCTGTAAATAAAAAACTACATTGTTTCATTTAATTATCCGATTGTTCATTTAGATATTGTTCAAGGAACTTTCTGCTGCTCTCGCTCATTGGCGTAATTCCCAAGTGCTTATATTCCCAAATTACTTGTCGCTCAGTATCAGTATATTTTGAAGCCAGTACATCTTCATAATCATAATCAATTGAGAACTCCCCATTTCTTTCTAAATTTAGTGTGAGGTTAGTCCAAATATCTGAGGATTGCTTTTTAAATTCATCCCTTAATTCATCAAATAAATCTTGAAGGTCTAGTAGCATATTTTTGTAAATTCGATTACTTACTTGGAAATTTTCTGGAATATCGTGTGAATAAATATATTCTTCGTCTTCTTGTGTGTTAAAGAAAAAATAAACTTCTCTGGAGTCATCCAAAATTTCGGCATATAGAGTAACCCTCATCCATTCGGAGGGAATCATATCATTTATTTTTTCAGCAATCTTTTGATATAGTTGTTCCATTTTAGCAGTTTCCATTTTCATCAGCCTCCAAATTGGTTTCTAATTGTTATGCTCTTTGTTCTTTCTTCTCCAATTTTATATGTTATATCAAATAAAGTGGGTCTTAACGAATCGCTCTCATACACATTTTCAATTGTGACAGTAACCTTTTTTGGAGGCTCTTCTTTAAGCGCCTGCGACCATGCCTGTTCTAACTTGTACCATTTCCCGCCGCTCCTATTAATCTGGGAATTCATCGGCACGATATTGTCAAACTGGCCTGAGCCTTTGAATTGGGTGGCGATTAAATGCCCGCCATCATCGTCAGGCTTTCGGTCTTGAGGCTTTCCAGCATTCGACTGTGCATATTGGTTTCGTTTTGCTTCTCCTAGCTGCAAGTCTGCTTTGACACTTGTAATTCTACCATAGTTGTCAGTGGTGTACGTGTAGCCTTCTTTTGTTTTATAGACAACATTAGGCTTCAGCACTTTCTTTCTGCTCCATTTTGCATAATGCTCGCCGTATTTGACGGTTACCGGCGGCACAACTGGCGCTGGTGTTCGTCTTCCGCTTGAAGAAGTTCCGTACGGTTTCGGCAGGATGACCTTGGCGAATTTCTGCAGTCCCTCTTTAAGTGTGACCCCATTGACTGCGTTGTAAGGGACGCCTGCCGGCACTAAATCGTGACGGGGATGATAGGGGAGAATGTCTGCAAGTGTGAGATCTCCGATTTGATTTAACTTGGTTTTGACGTGTTTTTTTGATACTTCTATGCCTTTGTTTACTTTTTGTTTGACGTGATCAACGGTTTGTTTTGAGACCGTTATGGCTTTTTGGGCTGTTGCTGATTTGCTTGCTGCTGTTTTGACTTTGGTCGTCACTTTGGCGGCTGTGCCAGTTTTTGAGACGGCGCCTACGCCTTTTGTGCCGACAACTGATGTGACAACAGTGCCAACCGCATATGACACCCATCTTGCTCGTGAGTAGGTGTCACCATTCACCATGTCTTTTTGATACGATTCTTCGATTGCCGCTGAAATGGCTTCATACGTTTTGATCGGGTGAGCCACCGCTCCTGTAATGGCTTCAACGGTTCCACCCGGATCTGTGACCATATCCCACAGGCCTGTGACCGCGTCTTTTCCTGAATCGTAAAGGCCGACGGCGACCCCTTTGAAGCCTGCTTCAAACTCACGCGTGTTTTCAATTTGGGTGAAGTATCTCTGTTGTTCTGCTGTCAGATTTTCATAGCCGATCGTTTTTGCCATTGAGTAAAATTCATCGGCATCCGCATAATCGTAGTTTTTCAGTCTTTCTTTCAGTTTTTCAATCTCACGTTCCTTCGCTTCCTCTTTCTTAATCTTCAAATAAGCATCCGTCCGCTTTTCAATGTCGCCTTTTTTCTTATGTATGTCACTCTCACGGTACGCCTTGGCGTTGTAGTGGATGGGTGTGGCGTTTTTGCCTTTGTCCGTTGCTTCTTGGAGCTTTTGGAAGTCGGACTTGATGAATTGTTCGTTCGGTTCAGACAGGGCGTATTCTGTCTGCAGGTCTTCGTCCAAGCCGTCCAATTTTTCCAGTGTTTTTTTGCGTTTGTCGTTGGCATCAGCCAGCTCGTCTTTGAAGGTTTCTGTTGAAAACAGGTCGAGCGGGAGGATGTCGTTGATATCGTGCAGGATGTCTTTCATCGCTTTTTTCTGTTCGGACATGATGGACTTCGATTTTTTATGGGCATTTGCCAGTTCGTGCTCCAGAAAGGATTCTTCGATGTATGCGTCAGAGAGGGCTTTATCCTCGACGGCTCCGGCGATGCTGTTGAAAAATGCGATTTTCATGTCGATGTAGTCGATCCATTGGTCGGTGACTCCGACGTGGTCGTGATAGAAGGCTTTGATGTTGCTGGCGCCTTTTCCTGAGAATTCGCTGTCACTGAGATCAGCGACGCTTTTTAATGCTTTTCTCAAGTTGACCATTTGGGTTCTTAGTTCTTTATACTCTTTCGCGCGGTCTGTCGCTTCAGAAAGCAGTGTTTTCGCTTCAAGTACTTTCATGACCATTTCCCTTCTTTTGTTAGCTCAATATCAAAATTTTACCACGGCGCGGGATGAGAATGGCTGTGGAAACTTGTTTCGATGGAAAAATGAGTCATTTGGCATGTGTATATATGCACAGATTTGATATGATGACGATAGATCAATAAAAAGGGGAAGAGCTCATTTGGATAAAGATTTCTTAATCATAAAGATCAAGGATATTCAAAAAGGCGACACGCTAACAAACCGCGCCTGCGGGAACTGGGATATGAAATTATCTAGGGCAAAGGAATGTAAACGGGCAATTGTTGTTCGGAGCGGTGTGATTTTAAATGTTTACAAAATCGTTGACGCTTGGGAATCTGATGAACCCGCCAAGATCACTAAAACGAATAATAGAGTCCGGCTTCAATTGGCAGAGTGCCGTGACTATTCTTATTTGATTGGCAGTACGCTGAAAACGAAAACGCAAAATCCGGTTTCAAGTCTATCTTTAGAAACCTTAATGGAACTAGTAAAAGGAGCCTAGCATGTATCTCTATAAAGTGAACAACCAAAATCAGATAGAAGATATTCGCGAGAAACCTTTTAAAAAAGAAAAAGAGATTCAGGATTTATGTGAAACAAATCTTCAGCAGATGTTAGGTCTCAGGTTTGTAAAATCCGAATTCAGGATTAATAATTTCCGCATTGATACGTTAGCGTTTGATGATGAGACAAGTGCTTTCGTGATTATCGAGTATAAAAATACGAAGAACTTCAGTGTTGTTGATCAGGGCTACGCCTATTTAGCAGCAATGCTCAATCATAAAGCTGATTTTATTCTAGAGTACAATGAGAATCATGAACGTCCGTTAAAGCGGGATGATGTGGACTGGTCGCAGTCTAAGGTCATTTTTATTTCACCTGTTTTTACAGTGTATCAAAAGCAATCCATCCATTTTAAAGATCTTCCAATTGAATTGTGGGAGATGAAAAGATATGAAAATGGTCTGATTCATATGAATCAAATGAAAGCTGAGGGCGTATCCGAGTCGATTAAGACCATTTCACGGCAAAGTGAGACCATTCAAGAGGTCAGTAAAGAAATTAAAGTGTTTTCTGAAGAGGATCACCTTGCAGATAAGCCGTTTGACATCATAGAGCTTTATCAGCAGCTAAAGGAATTCATTTTAAATTTGGACGATCATATTTCAATCAAACCGACGAAGATTTATATTGCGTTTACGTCAAATAAGCGGAACTTCGTGGATATTTCTCTTTTAAAAAGCGGACTTAAGGTGTGGGTGAATATGAAAAAGGGAGAATTGGATGATCCCGAAGAGAGAATGCGAGATGTCTCTGAGACCGGCCACTGGGGAAATGGCGACTATGAGATTTTTATAAAAGATGACGAAGACATTGAATATATCATGGGATTGATCAAACAATCCTACGAGAAAAATAAGTGAGAACTTCCATTGAGAAGTTCTTTTTTTATTGGGTTACAAGGGAAATGTGCAGAGCATGTTGAAAATGATATAGAGTTTTGAACCATATACTGGGAGTTGTTTATATGAAAAAGCGTTTTATACTATTGGGCTTATTCGCAAGTGTTTTAATGTTGGCTGCATATATTTACTCTCAAAATAAGAACACATATCCGGTCACAACTTCCTCTATCCATCCCGAAGAAGACCGCATCTTTTTTATCTATTCCAACCCTCTCATAAAAGAAAGCACGCTGCTCTCAACCTCAACAGGCGAAAGATTTAATAGGCGCACGTTCAAGGTGGCGGATGTGCCGTACATCCAAACGAAGTCTTACGCATCAACAGACATTGTATTATTAGCGGAACATGAGTCCTTTTATTACACGCTGGAGAAGGATGCTATAAAAAAGCATCCGCTATCAAATCCATTTTCGTTTTGGTATAAGGGGAAGGATGTTTCTGTTAAGGCCTATAACGTTGATACGACGGGGAATGACGTCCATATAAACGACAAAAAAACGAAAAAGGAATATAGCCTCACCTTGCCTTCGCTTGTCACGATGGGGTCGAGTGACGAGAATTATATTTATGTCATTCAAGGCATGGCAATTTACGTGATTGACAGAAACACAGAGGAAATCATAGAGACCCTGAGCTTAGCCTCATACGCTGATAAATTCGCAGACTCGGAGGAATTTATTGTCGCGAGCTCGGAGCATGAACTGACTGTGATTGAAAAAGGAACATGGAAGACAAAATATATTCCGTATCCTGATGATCTTGAGTATGCTGATACCGTGTACTATGACAAAGAAAGCGGCAGTTTTTATGTGACGTACGAAGACAAAGAGGGGGAAGCGAACCTGCTTGAGTATGGGAAGGACTTTTCTTTTCGCACATACGGCTTAAAATTCCCTTATATGGATGCAAAGTTTAAGGGGAATCAACTGTATGTTGTTGCCCAGGAAGAGCATAAAAAGGGCATTGGCGGGTACGTGGGTGTGTTTGATATCCATTCTAAGAAGATGCTTTATCAGTTTGATTTGCCTGAGGAACAAGTGAAGGTTCAGGATTTTGTTGTGGTGTACGATCAGTGAAAACGTATATGAAAAAAGAATGACACGGGACCCTTCCATGGGGTCCTTTTTAGCGGAGAAAAACAAATTGACAGGATGAAAAAACAATTTCTTCCTGTTGTCTTGTTTTCGAAATTTGGGATTGATAGAATATGACATATCTTACAGAGAGGGAGGGAAGCGAGTGAAGCAAGCGATACCATCTTCGCGTGTTGGTGTTAAGATTAATGAATGGTACAAGATGATTCGCCAGTTCAGTGTTCCGGATGCTGAGGTTCTGAAAGCGGAAGTGGAGCAGGACATTCAGCAGATGGAAGAGGATCAGGATTTGCTGATCTATTATTCTCTGATGTGTTTTCGGCACCAGCTGATGCTGGATTATTTGGAGCCGGGACAAACATACGGGAATCGCCCTACAGTGACAGAGCTTTTAGAAACGATTGAAGCCCCTCAGAAAAAACTCACAGGTCTTTTGAAATACTACTCTTTGTTTTTCCGCGGCATGTATGAATTTGATCAGAAAGAATATGTTGAAGCGATTGGATCTTACCGTGAGGCGGAGAAGGAGCTTCCGTTTGTAACAGATGAAATCGAGAAAGCGGAATTTCATATTAAAGTGGCAGAAGCATATTACAATATGAAACAAACTCATGTGTCGATGCATCATATCCTTCAAGCCTTAGACATTTATCAAGATCATCCGTTATATAGCATGAGAAGAATACAAAGCTTGTTTATCGTAGCGGGAAATTATGATGACTTCAGATGTTATGATAAAGCGCTCCCGCATTTAAGAAAGGCGCTGGAGCTGGCAATGGACATTCAAAACGACAGGTTCATTGGCATCTCTTTATTGAACATCGCCAACAGTTATGACAGGTCAGGAAGATATGATTTGGCAATTGAGCACTTCCAAAAAGCGGCGAAAGTAAGCAGAGAAACGGTCCCTGATTTGCTGCCGAAAGTCTTGTTTGGGTTAAGCTGGACATTATGTAAAGCTGGACAAAAACAGCAGGCGTTTCAGCTAATAGAAGAAGGATTAGAACATATCACAACCCATCCAAATGCGGGGGCCCACAAATTTTATAAAGAATTGTATCTGTTCTTGCAGGCAGTGTACAAAGAGATTGTTGACGAACGCAAAATTCATGATCTTTTAAGCTATTTTGAAAAAAAGAACTTGCACGCTTACATTGAAGCATGTGCCCGCAGCGCTGCCGCTGTTTTTGAAAGCCGCTGTCATTTTGAGCACGCTGCTGCGTTTTATCGGAAAGTGCTGAAAGCGCAAGAAGATATTCAAAAAGGAGAGTGTTTATATGCTTATTAAGAAAAAAGTGATGATGTGTCTTGCTGTTCCCCTTATTTGCGGAAGCATTGCTGTTCCTTTCTTGACACAGTCCGGCGGTTTTAAGGAATCAACGGATCGAAACACGACGTATATCGATCATTCCCCTCATCATGTCATGACTGATCAGGATAAGAAAGCCCTTAGTTAGGGCTTTTTTTCTTGCTTTATTGGAAGTTTGTATCGTCTCGTACTTTTAAACAGCCGCCTTCCTTCTATTTCTAACGCAAGACACTCGAAACAACCAAACCATTTGAGGTATAATGGTTAAAGTGAATAACAGTATTTAGATTGATATATATGAAAGAGAGTGGAGCATCATGGGCCGTAAGTGGAACAATATTAAAGAAAAGAAGGCGTCTAAGGACGCAAATACGAGTCGGGTTTACGCAAAGTTTGGCCGTGAGATTTATGTGGCGGCGAAGCAGGGCGAGCCTGATCCGGAATCCAACCAGGCGCTGAAGGTTGTGCTTGAGCGCGCGAAGACTTACAGCGTGCCGAAAAATATCATTGAACGTGCGATTGAGAAGGCGAAGGGCGGAGCGGAAGAAAATTATGATGAGCTTCGTTATGAGGGCTTCGGGCCGAACGGATCAATGATTATCGTTGATGCGCTGACGAATAATGTGAACCGTACGGCGCCGGAAGTGCGTGCGGCGTTCGGGAAAAATGGCGGAAACATGGGTGTGAGCGGATCTGTCGCTTACATGTTTGACGCGACGGCTGTTATCGGTGTGGAAGGCAAAACGGCTGATGAAGCGCTTGAAATTCTCATGGAAGCGGATGTCGATGTCCGCGATATTTTAGAAGAGGATGACAGCGTGATCGTCTATGCGGAGCCGGATCAATTCCATGCGGTGCAGGAGGCGTTTAAAAACGCGGGTGTCGAGGAATTTACGGTAGCGGAGCTGACCATGCTTGCGCAGAGTGAAGTGACACTTCCTGAGGATGCAAAGGAACAGTTCGAAAAGCTGATTGACGCGTTAGAGGACTTGGAAGACGTTCAGCAGGTGTATCATAACGTTGATTTAGGAGAATAAAGCAAACGTGTTAAATTAACATACACTTGCACATTTAAGCTCACTTTTTTTATGAAAATCATTCATAGAAGAGGTGAGCTCTTTTAATATCAAAGAATAAGTTGATTCTATAGTATATATCAATACACAGAAAATTAAAGGCTACAATAAATAAAATGGATAAACTAAATCAGAATATGGTAGGAATTCACAATAACAAATCTGAGTTCATTGATGAAGAAAGAATTTTAATTTATACAGAGCAAAAAGTTCAGAGTCTCTCGCAACGGTCTCAAGGATGAGTTTTCCTTCTTAAGCCTATATTTATTTATAGATGTTAAATTCCTTTTAATAATTATTTTGTAAATATTATTTAATATGGCTTAAAATATATATTTGTAACATTAAATTTATTTTCTAAAACATTGATTATGCGAAGTTTTAATTTCGTAAAAGAAATTTTTAAATATGTATATTAAAGAATTTATTATATGTAATTGGATTATTAAAACTGATGATTCGTAAATTTCAGATGTTAACAATAATTTTTTCGAATTAAGGAGTGTGTAATATGGAAGTGAATCTACCAGAAACAACAAATCAGCATGAACAGGAAGAAAATAGTATAACTGCCTTTAGATTAGTTATAGGTCGTTCAAATTTTATTATAAGGGACATAAGGCAAAATGATTATGGTGTTGATCTGAATATAGAGGCTAAACTAATAGGTGGAAATAAAAAATATGCAAGTAATTACCTTTGTCAAATTCAACTTAAGGATAAGTTAAATAGTGCTTCTATTAAGAATATGGATGGAACTTATAGTTATGAGGTGAAAATAAAAAGCCTAAATTATCTATTAAATAATCCTTCTTCTATATTTATGATTTATTTGGAGGATGAAGAAATTTTTGTTTGGGAATGGGCAAATGAAATACAAAAGTATGCATTGGAAAAAAATATAAATTTGAATTCAACATCTCAAAAAGGATTAACTTATAGGTTTTATAAAGAGTTAAATAAAGAAAATATCAACAGAATATATGAAAGGATGATTCAAATTGGTGATAACATAAAGAAGTTCCAAAAAATCATATTAGAAAGCAATCAAAATATTCTATTAAGAAAGGAGAAACTATTAAGCTCATTTGATCAAAAAAATCAAGAAATAGAGAATTGGATCCAGAAAAAAGAGTTTGAAAAGGCTTTAAAACTCTGTAGCAATATGGCGAATTTTGTTGAAGAGGAAGAAGTGTTTATTAAATGTTCAGTCTTATCTATGTTGTCTAAAAAGTATAAAAAGACGGTTAGATTTTGTAATAGATCACTAAAAATTAATGAGAATAATTATCTGATTTATCTAATAAAGGCTTCAGCTTATATTGAGTTGAAAAATTATGAACAAGCAATAAAATCAATACAAAAATCGTTATCTATTAAGGAAACTCCTGAGGGTTATATCCAATATGGAATATTGCATTTTGCTCTTGGTAATTATTCGAAAGCAATTAATTGGATAAAAAAAGTTCTCGATCTTGATATAGAAAATGAGTGGGCATTATTAATCATTGGCAATATATATACGGCATTATTTGATTATCCAAATGCATTGTATTATTTGGAAAAGGTGTTGAAAATCAATTCAAAAAATGCACAAGCCCTTGCTTTAATAGGGGACAATTATAAAAATCAAGGTATGTATGAGTTAGCTTCAAAATATTATCTTCAATGTTTGGATATCGAACCTACTAATGAGTTAGGATTAATTGGTTTAGGGGTGTCTTTATTAGCAAATAATCAACATGATAAAGGATTGATTTATATAGGGAAATGGATGGGGCTTTATCAAAGAAAAAAACTGAATAAAAACAATGGCATAGTTTTAGCTTATTTAGGAAGGGAAAATAGTTTCGCTTTGAGGATTACACTACATAAAAAAAATCAAATCAAAGTAGAACTAGGAAAAGAACAAGAGGTTTTATTAAATTTACCAAACGAGTACGATAAAATTTTTATAGGTGTACAGAAAAATACTAAAGAAAAGTGGGGAATCCCGTTAGTCGGGAAAATTTATTGCAAGAATAAGGATTTTAATAATGTAATTAAAAGTATGAGCGAAAAGTTAGATTTAATTCGAGATTTCCCATCTAAGGGGCAGAGTATAGATTTTTATAATCAAACTAAACTATATGTTAAAGAAGAAATAGATAGAGTTTACATACAACTTGATTTTAATGGTTGTATAATAAATGGCTATACAAATGGAAATAATAAAAAAAGAGGATTTAATGCATTTATGAAAGCCTATAAAAGGCTAGAGGCATTCCAGGTAAGTCTGTATAATGAGGAGAAAAATGAAGAAGTATCCTTTGTTGTTAAAGGAAATGTATTAATAGAATCACTCTAATAAAAGTTATATGTTATAAAGGGTCATACATCACAACACAATACGAGAGATAAATTAAAAGCAGACTAAATTCATTCTGCTTTTTGTGTTCCAAAAATTATTTTCTCCTTTTTAGGCGGGTGTCTATACGCGCTGTAAGACCTTCTCATACGCTGGACTGTAACCTATGTGAAGGAGAGATTGGATATGACTGATACAAGACACTTCTGCTGCGGACCCGGTTTTGGCGCTTACCCAGGTTATGGTGCAGGCGGTCCGGGGCTCGGCATGTACGGAGGCGCGGGCTATCCGGGCCATGGCATGTATACGGGGATGGGCCAACCAGGTTATGGAGGCGCAGGCTACCCGGGTTATGACATGTCTGGAGGATTCGGCGGCTACCCAAGCGGAGGCTATCCGAGCTCAATGAGTTATCCGAGCTACGGAATGCATTATGATAATGATGGACATCACCAGCATTACCCTGATGGAAATTACGGACACCATCAGGATGGAAATTACGGACACCATCAGGATGGAAATTACGGCCATCATGAGGACGGAAATTATGGGCATCATGATGGTAACTACGGGCACCATCACCACCAAATGGGGCACTGGGGAAAAGACGGCCATAAATAAAAAGCGTGGAGAACGGACACTCTTGCTGATCAAGGGTGTTTTTTTCTTTTTCTTGACTGTTCAGTCTGGAAAAGGTAATATCATCTTGCAGGAGGTGATATTCGTTTGGGTAGGAATAAAGAATTCGATACCGCGCTTGTTTTACGCAGAGCGATAGAGGTTTTTGGAGAGTATGGCTACGAAGGCACGTCTCTTCAGGAGCTGCTCTCTCATTTAGGCATTGCGCGCCAGAGTTTGTACGATACGTATGGAACGAAGCGGGATCTGTTTTTGTCCGCTGTGAAAACGTATCTTGAGGGAAAAAACGCGGCTGTTGTGGAAAGGCTTGAGGCACCGGGCTCTGTCAAGGAAGCCATTCGTGATATTTTTCAGGAGGGTGTGAATGTCCTGAAAGATCCTGAACGTTCAAAGGCGTGTTTTATCATCAACAGCGCTATTGAACAAATCCCGCATGATTCGGACCTTGCCAGGTACTTTGAAGGGCAGACGAAACAGCTTGAGACGGCCTTTTATCAGGCGCTGAGAAGGGCACAGACTGAAGGAGAATTGAAGAAGCATCTTGATATATCGGCGCTTGCCCGTTATTTAAACCAGAGCAGGCTGTCTCTGACGTTTATCGCTAAGGTTTCTGCTGATTTTGACCATCTTCAGGATTATGTTGAAGTGAGTTTATCTGTCCTTGATTGACTTTTTTTGATAAAGGGTGCTTAGCCCTTTGACGCATTTTTTGGACTGAATGGTCTAGAATAAAATACGAGGTGATGATCCATGATGATGACGGAATACGAAAAAGCATGTGACACACTGAATCAATTTATGCAATATATGCTTGAAAAGGATATGGAGAGCTGGACAGAGCTGTGGGATGAACATGCCGTATTGGAGTTTCCCTATGCGCCAGAGGGATTTCCGGAAAGAATTGAAGGGAAGGCGGTAATTTACGATTATATTAAGGATTTTCCTGATAAAATCCATATTTCTGCGTTTACTGCTCCGACAGTGTATCGCTCGGCTGATACAAACACGATCATTGCGGAGTTTCAATGTGAAGGCTATGCGATCGCGACTGGGCTGCCTTACCGGCAAACCTATATCAGTGTGATTGAAACGAAGGACGGCAGCATTTTGCATTATAAGGATTATTGGAATCCGCTTGTCGTCAATGAGACGTTTGGAGAAACATTTGTACAAACAGAGGAGGATGAAAAATGATGAATCACGATCAGATTCTGATTACGGGAGGAACCGGCACGACAGGGAGCCGGATTGCTAAACGGTTAATTGAGCAGGGTTACAGCGTTCGCATCGCGAGCAGGAAAAAGGGCGAGATTAGCAATGCGGAGTATGTATATTTTGATTGGAAGGATGAGTACAGCTTTACGCCTGCTTTGGAGCGGGTGAAACGGATTTATCTCGTTGCGCCGGTTGGTGTGTTTGATCCGTCTCCTTATGTGCTTCCATTTTTAAAGGAAGCAAAGCGGCTCGGTGCTGAACGTGTGGTGATGCTCAGCGCGTCCGCTGTTCCTGAGGATGGTCCTGTATTTGGTGCATTGCATCGTGCAGTACGCGGGTTTCCGGAATGGGCGGTGCTGCGGCCGTCATACTTCATGCAAAACTTCATCAATGTCCAGCATCGCATGTCCATTCAAACTGAGGGGCAAATCATCACGGCGGCGGGTGAAGGGAAACTTGGTTTTATTGATGCTGATGATATTGCGGAAACAGGAGTGCGTGCTTTGATTGACATTGCGCCTCATAATACTCATCATATTCTGACGGGACCTGAGGCGCTTAGCTACGCTGAGGCGGCGGAGATCATCGGAGCCGCGGCGGGACGTCCGGTGACGCATGTCAGCATTTCTTCTTCCGAACTGCAAAACAGGATGGAAACAGCAGGTTTGCCTGCGGATTACGCGCGCTTTATGGCGGAATTAGAAGAAGCGATTCGCCATGGTGCCGAACACCGGGTGACGGATACAGTGAAGCGTGTCACGGGAAAAGAGCCCCGCTCGCTGGATGAGTTTGCGGCTGATCACGTTTCGTACTGGACGCGCTGACCTTATTTTGGACTGAATAGTCTAGAAAGACCTTCGGCTCTGCCGAAGGTCTTCTTTTTAGCTATTGAGTTTAAAAAGGCTGGCCGCGTTTTCGGTGCCGATTTTGAATCGGTCTGTTTCACTGATTGGACACTGGTCAAACCAGGAAGAGATTTCTTCCATCGTTTCATACGGATAGTCCACCGAGAATAAGATGCGGTCAGAGCCGACCTCTAACAATGTATCAATTAATGCCTGTGTTCTGAATACTCCGCTTGTTGTGAGATAAAAGTTTTTGCGGAGGTATTCAGTCGGCGCTTTTTGATGGTTTCCATGGGTCTCAGGGCGCTGATGGCGCAGTCTGTGCTCGACACGCGGCAGCGTAAACGGCAGACCCTCGCCTAAGTGTCCGAGAATTACGGTCAAATCAGGATATTCGTCAAACAGGCCGCTCAGAATCAGGCGGATGGCGTGTGTTGCTGTTTCAACCCCAAAGCCCCACGCTGAGCCGAGGAGGCCTTCGTAGCCTTCATAGATACGCTGCTGATTTGGCAGCGGGATACGCGGATGCAGATAGACGGGAACCTGAAGCTGTGCAGCTTTCTCCCAGAAAGGGCGTACCTGTGGCTCGTCTAAATATTGAGCGGTATTTTCGTCTCCGATATTACTGTAGCCGTTGACCAAGGCGCCGACAAAACCGAGTTCGTTTACTGCCCGCTCCAGCTCCTTCGCTGCTTCTTCAGGATCTTGAAGCGGAACCGCCGCAAATGCTTTAAAACGGTCTGGATGTTTGGAAACGAAGAATTCCGCAGCGTGATCGTTCATTTGCTTGGCGAGTTTCACAGCTCTGTCAGGATCGGTGATTCCTTCAATCCCCGGCTGTGTTAATGAGAGAATCGACGTTTGGATGCCGTTTTTATCCATGTCTTCAATCCGTTTCTCGAATTCCTGCAATCGTTTTTGGACAGCGCTGAAATATTCATCGTCAGTAAAATTGTGACTTCCCGTTGCCGGAAAATCAGGAGATTCCCAGTGCTCTTCTAATGCGATTTTTCCATTCATGTCGAAGGCTCCTCTCTTTATCATGGCTGGTGTAGATCAGATGGAGTGCACTCATTTTACGTCACGAAGCTTCGTTTCAATAGGTAATGAACATCGTGTTTATTACTTTACATCATGTACAAGATGTAAGTTCATGGTACAGTAGATTTTGGGAAAAGGTCAATAAACAGAGAACGTGCAAACGTTTAGAAGAAGACATCAGCTGATGATTTGTCCAGAAGAAAATAAAAGTTAGACAAGGAGGTAAAAAATGTCTAAAAAGCATAAAGTAGATCCGAGAGTCAAAAGAACGAACAAATATTTAAGAGACGCTTTGATCGCATTGCTGAAAGAAAAAGAAGCCAATTCGATTACGATTCAGGAAATTACTGAAAAAGCGGATCTGACCCGCGGCACTTTTTATTTGCACTATCGGGATAAACAGGATTTTCTGTTTCAAAGCATGACGGAGGTTCTCGATGATTTGATCCGACAGGTTAAGCCTGAGACGCCGGTGGAACCGGTCAGTATGGATGAGGATCATCCGCCTGTTTCATTTGTGAAACTCTTTGAGTACATCCATGAACACGCCGAGTACTTTCAAGTAATGCTGAGCGACAGAGGGCTTCCACAATTCAGAAGTCTGATGGCGGAATTCGTTCAGAAACGAATTTACGAGGAATTGCTTTCATCCATTGAAGAATCTGAGAAACAGCTTCAGATTCCGAAAGAGATACTGGTCAGCTATATCACCTCCGCCCATATCGGGGTGATTTGTTCCTGGCTGGAAAGCGGCATGAAGTACAGTCCTTTATTTATGGCAAATCAATTAACACGTTTAACGCTTTTGGGACCTCTCCGAATTGCGGGTATAGAAAAACAAATCAAGCTTCCTTATTAAGATTTTTGTCATAATGACGCCTCCTGCCTCATACCTATTAAGGTCATTGTTTTTGAGAAAGGAGGAGCCAGAATGAAGGATATGCAGCCGTTTACACCTGTTAAATCATACACGCCCTTTCACAGCCGTTTTGATCCCTGTCCGCCCATAGGGAAGAAATATTACAGAACGCCGCCTAACCTCTATATGACCTTTCAGCCTGAGCATATGGAGCAGTTTTCGCCGATGGAGGCTTTAAGGAAAGGCACCCTTTGGAAGGATCTCTATGATTTTTATGAAAATCCTTATCGAGGGGGAGACACACATGACAAAAAAGGTTGATGCGGAATATTACCGCCAGCTTGAGCAGATTCAAGCAGCGGATTTTGTGCTTGTTGAGCTGAGTCTGTATTTAGATACACATCCTGATGATGAAGACGCGCTAAAGCAATTTAATCAATATTCCGGTTATTCGAGGCACTTAAAAAGACAGTTCGAATCATCTTACGGACCGCTTTTGCAGTACGGCAACAGCCCCGCGGGTGAGGATTGGGATTGGAATCGAGGGCCATGGCCGTGGCAAGTATAAGGAGGAATGCTTGAATGTGGGTGTATGAAAAGAAGCTGCAATATCCCGTCAAGGTCAGCACGTGCAATCCGACGCTGGCAAAGTATTTGATTGAGCAATATGGCGGAGCGGACGGCGAGCTGGCCGCGGCTCTCCGGTATTTGAACCAGCGTTATACCATTCCTGATAAGGTCATCGGCCTTTTAACAGATATCGGCACGGAGGAGTTTGCTCATCTGGAAATGATTGCGACGATGGTGTATAAGCTGACGAAAGATGCGACGCCGGAGCAGCTGCGTGAAGCCGGGCTTGGCGATCATTACGCGAATCATGACGGCGCGCTTTTTTATCACAATGCGGCGGGAGTGCCTTTTACGGCAAGCTATATTCAGGCGAAAGGCGATCCGATTGCGGATTTGTATGAAGATATCGCAGCAGAAGAAAAAGCGCGTGCGACGTATCAGTGGCTGATTGATATTTCGGATGATCCTGATTTGAACGATTCTCTGCGGTTTTTGCGTGAACGTGAAATTGTGCATTCTATGCGCTTCAGGGAAGCGGTTGAGATTTTAAAAGAAGAACGGGATAAGAAGAAACTCTTTTAACAGGCAGCGGGGGCTCCCTTCATGCGTCCTTTTACATACAGACAAAATATTCTGTTTTTTTGTCGTTTGCTTGCATTATAATGAAGGTATGCATGTAAGTTTAGTTTTGATCGGGGGGCCTTTATGACATCTTTTAAGATTACGAAAGAAACTGTCGCAAATGATTTTTACGCCGGCCTGGCAGATCGTGAGGATGCAGAGCAAATAACGGGACTGCTCGTCCGTACGGCTGAATGGCTGCGGGACCAGGGCTCTGACCAATGGAGCGGGCTGCTGGAGGGGCATGACTCACATGATATTGTTGGCTCAATTGAAAGCGGACATGTGTTTGTGTTCCAGAAAGATCAAGAGCTGGCCGGTGTAGTGATGCTTCTGCCTGAGCCGAGCGAGTGGGACAGAACGCTTTGGGGAGACGAGGGGCACGAAGAGTCCATTTATTTGCATCGTCTGGCGGTCAGCCGCCGGTTTGCGGGGAATGGGCTTGGGGCCGAGATTCTCACATGGACGGAGACGGGTGTTGAGTATCCGGGGAAGAAGCGGATCCGTCTTGATTGTGTTGCTGATAACGACGCCTTGCATTCCTTCTACCGGAGAATGGGATATGAATTCAAGGGATCAGATGCCTCGGGGTTTCATTTGTTTGAGAAAGAACTGAACAAGTCAGAATAAGCGTCCTTTTTAGGGGGCTTTTTTGCCTTTTTGAAAAGGGAGGACGGGGCGGATGATCTTTTTTTATGTGATGGCCATTGCGACGGCTTGTATTTCCGCTTGTGTCTTCATTTTTCTGCGGTTGAGGATGCCGCAAAATAAATGGCCGGAATGGATACTGGGTGGGCTGCTTGTTCTCGGTGTGATCACAATTTGGTGCAGCATCTTTTTTGTCGGCGGCTGGGATGGCATGGCGCTGGGCATGCTTGGGATTCATGTGATAGTCGGAGCGTTTGCCGGGTACTTGATCGAGACGGTGTTCCGGCTGTTGAAAAGGCAAATCAGGAGAAGGTAAGACATTTGCCGTCTCAAATGATGTCGAATTTTTTACGGGCCGGCAGGAATTTTCTTTCGAGTGGAGAAATACATATTACTTTACAATGAAAGCGTTTTCTGTAGTGGGAAGGTGATGTCGATGATACATAGCCTGACAAATGGGCTGAATCGTTTTTGTACATGGGTGATGAGACTGGCTTATGTAAATGTGCTGTGGATCTTGTTTTCTCTTGCCGGGCTCGTCGTGTTTGGGTTGATGCCTGCTACGGCCGCGATGTTTTCAGTGGCGAGAGAGTGGACGAAGGGGAACACGGATGTCCCGGTGTTTTCTTTGTTTATCCGGACGTTTAAGAAGGAGTGGGGTGCAGCTCAGCTGTTGGGGCTCATTCTTGTGACGGCCGGCTTGTTTTTGTTTGCGGATATACGGATTGCCGCTCAGATGAATCAGCCTGTGCTGGTGAATGTGTTTATGAGCATCGGATTGATTTTCGTGTTTGTGCTGTTATATGTGTTTCCGGTCTTTTCTCATTTTGATGTAAAGCTCAGACAGGTGCTGAGCATCAGCTTTTTGATTGCCTTCAGCCGGCCATTGGTGACGCTGATGATGGCAGCGGGTGCGGTCGGAATGTTGTTTCTAGTGCTGTTTCATGTGACGTTTTTGCTGTTTTTCAGCGGCAGCGCGCTGAGCTTGTTGTTAACGAAGCTGTCCTTTACAGCATTTATGTCAATAGATCAGCGTCAGGAGAAAGAAAAGGCGGCATGAAAGGAAGAGTCGCGGGCTGGTACAGGCGAATGAAGATTAAGGATAAGCTGTTTGTGTTTCTGTCATTGATCATGGCCGTGTCCTTTCTGTTTGTATACAGCGGGGTGCAGTACGCTTTTCATGTCTATGATGAGCAGATTTACCGCAAATCCTCGGAAGTGCTGCGGATGTCTTCTGAACGGATTGAAGACGAGCTGAAGAAAATTGAAGATGTATCATATGAAATCATTACCGATGAACAAATTCAGCGCATTCTCAGCATGCAAAACCGTGATGATACGTATGACCAGTATCAAATGAAGCAGGAGCTGTGGGATCAGCTTGCGCAATATGCCGGCGATGAAAAGTACATTGATTCGATTCATTTGATTGATGCCCGCGGCTCAGAGTATTCCGCCGGAAGCAGTTCATCGGACCTTATGAAGCAGCAGCAGGAAGAGGCATTTGAACGGGCGAAAGCGCAAAAAGGCAGAAATCTTTGGATGACCCTAGGCAGTTCAGATCCTGTACTGATTTCAGCGCGGCAAATCAGATCGTTTCATCAGCTGAGTTTAAATGGCTTGGGAATGGTGCTGATTCAAGTGAATGTGAAACAGATGATTCGTGACTTGCCGAAGGATTGGGGCGATTCGGTCGGAGACATGATGATCGCAGACAAGGACGGCAATCTGGTGTATTCGGCACATGCATCGGTGCTTACGCCTGAGATGACAAAGCAGACGCTGCGGCATCCTGGTTATGACTTGGTAAAAAAGAATGGCAAACGTTATTTTATTTCTTTCCTTCAATCATCCTATCAAAACTGGAGCTACTACAATGTCATCCCCTTTGATCAGATGTTCGCGAAAATTTCCTTTATGAAAACGGTAATCGGTACGTGTTTTCTTTTGTTTTTCAGTGTGGTTTTGCTTTTCGGGCGGAAGATTGCCAACAGCATCACAGAGCCGATCGAGCAGCTTGTATCCGCAATGAAATCGGTGCAGCACGGCGGGATTGAGGCGGGCGTGTCGCTGTCATTGCCGGAACATACACAAGATGAGGCCGGAACGCTGAACCGCCATTTTACCGTGATGATGAAGCGGATCAATGAGCTGATGGAAGAAAATGTGGAAAAGCAGCTTATTATTAAAGAAACAGAGTTGAAGGCGCTGCAAGCCCAGATCAACCCGCATTTTTTGTATAACACGCTTGAGTCCATCAATTGGCTGGCGAAAGCGAATCAGCAGAAGCAAATTTCTCAAATGGTGGAATCGCTCGGTTTTCTCCTGCGAAACAGCATTCACATCAAAGAAGATACAGTGACCCTTCAGGAGGAGGCGGATATTGTGCTTCACTATATGACGATTCAGCGGTTCCGGTTTGAGGAGCGCTTGAACTTCACACTGGACATCGCCGATGAGGTGAAGCATTGCCGAATTCCGAAGCTGACACTCCAGCCGCTGGCGGAGAATGCGATTCAATACGCGCTTGAGCCTTTTACTCGGCCATGCGCCATCCGCCTTCAAGCGAAAAAAACGGAGGACTGCGTCTGTATTACTGTCGAAGATAACGGGCCCGGCATGGACGAACGTATTCTTGAAAAAACGGGCGGAAGAGGGATCGGGCTCTGGAATATTCATGAACGCATCCGACTGATGTTCGGGGAGCCGTATGGCTTACGCATTCAAAGCGAGAAAGGGAAGGGAACGACGATTTTGCTGACAATACCGTGCCGAAATGAGGTGGTGTGATGTACAAAATACTGCTTGCTGATGATGAGAGAATCATTCTTGACGGAATGGCAGGGATCATTGAGTGGGAGACGCTTGGCGCTTCTTTAGTCGGAAAAGCGCAGAACGGAATTGAAGCGTATGAGAAGATCGTAAACAAGCAGCCGCATATCGTCGTCACTGATGTAAAAATGCCCGGTATGGACGGGCTTGAGCTGATCAAAAAGGTGTCAGCCGTCTGCCCGTCCGTGCAATTTATCGTCCTGTCTGGTTTTGGGGAGTTTGAGTACGCGAAGGAAGCGATGAAATACGGGGTAAGGCATTATTTGCTGAAGCCCTGCAATGAACAGCAGATTATCCGTTCATTAGAGGAAATCATCGCCGAGCTGAAGCTGCATGATGTGCGGAAGAAGAAAGCCGCCCACCTGAAACATGAGCTGAATCATATCCGTTCCTTTGCGGCTGATCAATACCTGGAAGGCTTGATTGCCGGTGTCACCCATCTGTCTCCGCCGCCTTCGCTTGCAGGTAAGAAGATTCGCCTTATCATCGCGGAGAACACTCAGCCTGAAGATTCTGCCGCCAGAGAGGCGTTTGGTTCCTCGCTGACAGCTTTTTGCTGCAGCGGAGGACGTGCGGTGTTTGCCGTGGAGGAGGGCACGCCTGATCTGGAGAAAAAGGCGGCGGACGGCTTTGCAGGCTGCCGGGTAATCATCAGCCGGACGGGGGAGCTGCAAGACGCAGGACAGCTGTTCCGGGAAGCAACTGAAACGGCCGGTGACCAAAAGCGGAGTGAATTGATTTCTAAAATCACCAGGCTTGTCGCCGACGAGCTTGGCAATCCGAATCTCTCTCTGAAATGGGCAGCAAAAGATATGCTGTTTATGAACCCTGATTATTTGGGGAAAATCTTTAAGCAGGAGACAGGCGAAAAGTTTTCCCAATATGTTACGCGGGTGCGTCTTGAGCATGCGATGAAGCAGATGAAGCTGAGGCGGGATGTGAGTGTATCAGAAATCGCGGAAGAAATCGGATTCGGTGATAATCCGAAGTATTTCAGTCTCGTCTTTAAAAAATATACTGGTCTGACACCGTCAGAATTCAGAAGAAAACAGGGAGGCGCTTCCGCAGGGTAGCCATCTCTGTTTTTTTAACTTTCGCCACTGTTTTTTGAGTGTTTCGCCCCGTCACAACCCTTTAAAATAAAATGTAAGCACTTACATTAAAGGGGGGATTGATGTGAAGAAGGTTTATTACGTGCTGCTGTCACTTGTGTGCGTCTTGTTTTTCAGCGGATGTTCTGCGGGTGAAGAAGCATCAGGGAAAAAGGAAGACATTACGCTCAGAATCGCATGGTGGGGCGGACAGCCGCGGCATGACTATACAACAAAGGTCATTGAATTATATGAGAAAAAGAATCCGCACGTCCATATTGAAGCGGAATTTGCGAACTGGGATGACTATTGGAAGAAGCTTGCGCCAATGTCTGCCGCGGGCCAGCTGCCTGATGTCATTCAAATGGATACGGCATATTTGGCGCAATACGGAAAGAAAAATCAGCTTGAGGATTTAACGCCATATATGAAGGACGGAACAATTGATGTCAGTTCAATCGATGAAAATATGCTGTCCGGCGGAAAAATTGACGAAAAGCTTTACGGATTTACACTTGGGGTCAACGTGCTTTCTGTGATTGCCAATGATGATCTGCTGAAGAAAGCCGGTGTTTCAATTCATCAGGAAAACTGGACGTGGAAGGATTATGAGAAGCTGGCGTATGAGCTGCAGGAAAAAGCCGGCGTATACGGATCTAACGGAATGCACCCGCCTGATATTTTCTTCCCGTATTATTTGCGCACAAAGGGTGAGCGTTTTTATAAAGAGGACGGCACGGGCCTTGCGTATCAGGATGACAAGCTGTTTGTTGACTATTTTGAGCGGCAGCTGAGACTGGTCAAAGCAAAAACATCGCCAACACCGGACGAAAGCGCCCAAATTAAGGGGATGGAAGATGACTTTATTGTCAAAGGCAAATCAGCCATTACATGGAACTACTCGAATCAATATTTAGGCTTTGCCCGGCTGACAGACTCGCCGCTTTCTCTCTATCTGCCGCCGCAGCAAATGAAGGACAAAGCGCTGACGCTGAAGCCGAGTATGCTGTTTTCTATTCCGAAAAGCTCAGAGCATAAAAAAGAGGCCGCGAAGTTTATTGATTTCTTCGTGAATAATGAAGAAGCGAACCAGCTGATTAAAGGCGAGCGGGGCGTTCCGGTATCCGACAAGGTGGCAGATGCGATTAAACCGGAGCTGAATGAGGAAGAGGCCAACATTGTGGAATATGTGGAAGCCGCGTCGAAAAATATCAGCAAAGCCGATCCGCCAGAGCCGGTGGGAAGCGCGGAGGTTATTAAGCTGCTGAAGGATACGTCTGATCAGATTCTGTATCAGAAGGTATCGCCGGAAAAAGCCGCCAAAACATTCCGGAAGCAGGCCAATGACATTTTAGAGAGGAATAATTGACGGGAAATGGGGCTGACAGAATGAAAATAAGCCGGAGTATGAGAAAAGACAATCTGGCGGGATATGCTTTTATTTCTCCGTTTATTATCGGCTTCTTCTGTTTTACGGTGATTCCGATGGGCGCGTCCCTGTTTCTGTCCTTTACAAGCTACGACTTGTTTACGGCGCCGAAATGGATCGGGCTCGATAACTATAAGGAAATGTTTACGGGTGACGAAAAGTATTGGCAGTCGCTGAAGGTCACTTTCACGTATGTGCTTGCCGGGGTTCCGCTCCGCCTCGGCTTCGCGCTTTTTATTGCCGTCATTTTAAACAATGCGGCAAAGGGGACGGCTATCTACAGGACGCTGTTTTATCTGCCTTCTATCATCGGCGGAAGTGTGGCTGTTGCCATTATGTGGCGCAATATTTTCGGCAATGACGGGGTCATCAATGCGCTGCTGTTTTTTGTCGGGATCGATCAAAAAATTCTCTGGTACCAAGACCCGACAAGCGCGTTATGGACGCTGATTCTGCTGTCCGTCTGGCAGTTTGGGTCATCCATGCTGATTTTTCTGGCCGGGCTGAAAAACATTCCGGCATCGTACTTAGAGGCGGCCAGCGTGGACGGCGCAAACCGCGTGCAGCGCTTCTTTAGGATCACGCTTCCGATGCTGACGCCGATTATTTTCTTTAACCTGGTCATGCAGACGATTTCTGCTTTTATGACCTTTACCCCAGCCTATATCATCTCAAAAGGCGAGGGCGGTCCGCTTGACGGGACGCTATTGTATTCACTCTATTTGTTCCAGCGGGCGTTTAACTATTTTCAAATGGGCTACGCCTCGGCGATGGCGTGGATCATGCTGATCATTGTCGGGCTGATTACGCTGATTTTATTTAAAACATCATCATATTGGGTTCACTACGAATCAAAGGAGGAATAACGGATGGAGCCGGTCAACCAGCCTGTCAGGCAAGCCCCGGTGTTTGAAGGGAAAAAAGCCGGGCGCATCAGGCCAAAACGCATTCTGTTCCATGTTTTTACGGCGTCACTGGCGGTGTTATTGCTGTATCCCGTCATTTGGCTGTTTGTCAGTTCTTTTAAAGAAAGCTCCAGTATTTTCACAACCTCTCATTCTCTCATTCCAGATCCTTTTATTCTCAGCAACTATGCTGAAGGGTGGAAGGGCATTGCGGGTCAGCCGTTTTGGGCCTTTATTAAAAACTCGGCGATCATTGTCGGGCTGTCTACAATCGGCGCCGTTCTGTCATCGGCTGTCATTGCCTACGGCTTTGCGCGCATCCCGTTTAAAGGAAAAGCATTTTGGTTCGCCTGTATGATGGGGACGTTAATGCTGCCGCATGAAGTGCTGATGATTCCGCAGTACATTATGTTTGCGAAATTAGACTGGCTGAATTCATTTAAACCGATTGTTGTTCCGCAATTTTTCGGGCATGCG
Organism: Bacillus sp. XT-2; assembly: GCF_025696525.1. Taxonomy (NCBI): domain Bacteria; kingdom Bacillati; phylum Bacillota; class Bacilli; order Caryophanales; family Bacillaceae; genus Bacillus; species Bacillus sp. XT-2. Next base: position 114,417 of record NZ_JAHVOC010000009.1, on the reverse strand, counting down.
TTTTTTATCTTTCTGATGATCCAGTTTATCCGGACGATCCCTGAGGAGCTGGATGAAGCAGCGAGAATCGACGGGTGCGGGCGCTTTGCCTGTTTTTGGCGGATCATTCTGCCGCTCATTGCACCGGCGCTTGCGACGTCTGCGATTTTTTCTTTCTATTGGAAGTGGGAGGAGCTGATTCAGCCGCTCTTATATTTGAATAAGCCGGAGCTTTATCCTGTTTCACTTGCGCTGAAGCTTTTCCTCGATACGGAATCCGCTTCGAACTGGGGCGCGATGTTTGCCATGTCGGCCGTCTCTTTGCTGCCTGTGATTCTCGTATTCTTTCTGTTTCAAAAATATATCGTTCAGGGCATCAGTACGACCGGATTAAAATAAAAAGGAGTGTTGCAGATGGCACAGCTTATCTTTGATGAAGAAAAGGTCACAGCCGTTATTGACCGAATCGTGAAACGGACATTTCAAATGGATTTTGCGTGGGATTGGCCAGGCGGCGTCGCATTTTACGGCGTGGCGGAGGCGTATGAAGCGACGGAAAACGAGGAGTATATCAAACTGTTAAAAACGTGGGTGGATGAACAGCTTGAGGATGGGCTGCCGCCGCTGTCGATCAACGGTGTATCAATCGGCCATACGCTTTTGTTTCTGCATCAGGTGACGGGAGATCACGTCTATTTGGAAACGGCTGGCGAGATGGCGGAATATGTGCTTCATCATGCGCCGCGCTTTGGAGAAGGTATTCTTCAGCATACGGTGAACTCGGCGGATTATGTGTTTCCTGAGCAGGCGTGGGCGGACACGCTGATGATGGCGGGGCTGTTTATGCTGAGAATCGGCCGTGTGATGGAGCGGGAGGATTACTTCGAGGACGGCCTGCGCCAGTTTCATGGACATGAGGACGTGCTGCAGGACCCCGTAACCAATCTGTATTACCATGCCTGGGACAACAAAGCGCAAAACCACCTGTCGGGGATTTATTGGGGGCGGGCGAATGGCTGGGCTGCGCTCACGATGGCAAAAGCGCTCCCGCTCATTGAGGTGACGCATCCTTCTTTTATGATCATTGACGGATCGCTCAGAGACCAGCTGAGCGCGCTTGTCCGGCTGCAGGACGATTCAGGGCTGTGGCATACCATTTTGGATGATCAGGATTCGTATTTGGAGGTTTCGGCATCGGCGGGCATTGCTTCTGCTTTGCTGTCGAGCGGGAAGCTCTATACAAAATACGCGCAGAAATCACTTGCCGCCATTTTGGATGCGGTGGAAGAGGACGGACGTGTCAGCAAAGTATCCGCGGGCACAGCCGTCATGAAAAATGCGGAAGGATACAAACAAGTGCCTTACAAACGAATACAAGGCTGGGGTCAGGGGCTTGCACTCACATTTCTCGCTGATGTGCTGAGAACGAAAAAACGCGTATATCAGTAAAGACGGCGGCGGGGGGAAAGGGATGAAAAAACAGCCTCAACAGAAAGAACGGGTTTCACACTGGAAGGGAACGTATTTCAAAAGAAACTTTGTTTTCATTTTGCTGATTGCCTGTATTCCCGGACTGCTGACAGGCGGGGCCATCTACTTTTTGTCTATCGATAAGGTGGAGAAAGAGCTGCAAAAGTCGCATGAAACACAGGTGGCGCGTGAAGTCAGCCGGATGGATGAGAAGCTGGAAGACCTTGAGCTGACACTTGCCCAAATGGCATACGATTCCTCGCTGATGAACGGATTGGCCGAGAAGGATTTGGAGAAAGACTTTACATTCTCCTATCAAATAACGAAAAAGCTGTTTCTATTGCGGGACCAGCAGCCGCTGATTCAGCAGGCTTCTATCTTTCTGAACAGCCCCCGGCCTCTTGTGCTGAGCCCCGAATACAGCGCACTGACAGAACAGGATATGCTTCGCAAATACCGCTCGCTTCTCGACTCCGATCGGAGTATTTATTGGAGCCGATCGGGAAAAGACGCCGCGCTGATTCAGCTCATTCCGGGTGCGGCTGAGAAACCGTTTGGCGCGATCATGCTGACGGTAGATCCGAAAGAAATGGAGGCGCTCCTGCAAAGTTTGTCTCCTTACCCTGAAGGCAGCGCGCTTCTTCTGGATCAAAAGCGAGAGGTGCTTTTCCATAGAGGAGAAAAGGATTTTGAAAATGCTTTAATGAATGAGGTGAAAAAACAGCCTCACAAGAAAGGCCATTTTCAGATGGATTGGGACGGCACGGTGTATTCCGTCTCCTATGGAGAAATGAAGCGAATGCATCAGAAGTGGACCTTTGTTTCTGCAGCGCCTCTTTCAGCCATTACAGCGCCGATGGTGTTTTTATCAAAGGTGATTATTGTGATGCTTGTCATTTGTATCGGCTTGGCTGTGTGCATGACGTGGTACGCTTCAAAGAAAATCTATCGACCGATTCAGCATCTGCTCGGACTGTTTACGGGAGGAGAGAGAAAAACATGGCAGGCGTCAGGTCAGGATGAATTTAAGTGGATAGAAAAGAGATGGCATGATCTTTCCCTTGAGAGCCGAAAGCTTCAAGAGCAACTGCTCCGGCAGACGCCCCATATGAAAAAGAGTTTTTTGCAGCATCTGCTTCAGGGTGATTTTTATTATGACACAGAGGACAGTCTCAGATCGCGGATGGAGGATGCGGGCTGGGACATCGGAGAACACGTGTTTCACGTGCTTGATCTTCAGGTGACAGGGCTTCGTGGTGATAAGAGCATGTTCTATGCCGATGATGAACAGCTTGCTGTGTTTACACTGACCAATTTACATGAGGAACTTGCGGCAAACCGCCGTTTTCACCCTTCAATTCTTGATATTGGCCGCCTTTCCGTCACCGTGCTTGTGATGAAAACGAGCGGCTCGGATCTGAGGGGATATGTTTCAGAGCTGGCCCGCATATTTGGTGCTGTCACGGGACTAAGCCTGACCGGAACAATGAGCAGGCAATCGGCCCGTATTATGGATATCCCATCTCTGTTTAAGGATGTGAAAAGCGGCAAGTCCCGCAGGTGTTTTGCCAATTGCCATCAGATCATAGATTTGCAGGATGATGTTTTTCAGGCTGAGCCATCCGCACCCTGCTATCCTTTTGAACTTGAAAAGCAAATCGTTCAGGCCATTCGGCTGGAAAGAAAAGAGGAAGCAGAAGAGCTGATTCGCTTATGTATGGATGAACTGGCCGAAAAGGCGGTCAGCGACAGACAAGTGCATTCTGCGCTGATTCAGCTGTTCTCCCGCATCCAGGAGGATATTCTGCATTCCAGCCTTCATCCGAGCGAGCTGTTTGGCAACAGGGATATGCTTCGGGAAATATCCGAGCTGCATGAGCCTGTCCAGGCGGCTGCCTGGCTGATGGATGCGGTTGTCACCCCGTACCTCGCCAAGCTTGAAGGCAGGAAAAACAGACAGCAAAAACAGGTGGCAGAACGTGTGATTGCGATGATTCATGAGCAGTATATGGCGGATCTTTCTCTTGAAAGCTGCGCGGATGCGCTGGGCATGAATTCTTATACCTTGAGCAAGGCCTTTAAACAAGTGACGGGCGTTAATTTTATTGATTATGTGACCCGCATCAGAATTGAAAAAGCAAAAGAACTGCTGGTAAATACAAATAAAAAAATTCATGATGTGTCAGAAGAAGTCGGCTATCGCCACAATTATTTCAACCGGATTTTTAAAAAGCAGGTCGGCATGCCGCCGGGAGTTTTCAGGCAAATGTATCAGGAAACGCCGTGAAAGGAGAGGACATGTGATGGAAAAACCGATTCAGGTGTTTTTAGCAGGGGATTCCACCGTAAGCGACTGCCCGCCGCATGAAGCGCCGATGGCAGGCTGGGGGCAGGTTTTCGGTCAATTGTTCACTGAACAGGTGAAAGTGCGCAATCACGCCAAAGGGGGAGCGAGCACCAACTCTTTTGTGGAGGAAGGAAGGCTTCAGGCGATTGCTGAGTGCATAGCACAAGGCGATTATTTGTTTATCCAATTCGGCCACAATGACCAGAAACCGCGGGGGACGAAGCCGTACTCGACGTATCAGCAATTTCTCACTTTGTTTGCGGAAACAGCACGAGAAAAAGGAGCACAGCCTGTGTTTGTTACATCGGTGCAGCGCCGCCGCTTTGATGAAAACGGAAGGATTGAGCACACGCTCGGTGAGTATCCGGATGCGATGAAAGCGTTAGCGAAGGAGCTTGATGTGCCGGTCATTGATTTGTTAACGAAAACAAAGGCGCTTTATGAAGCATACGGACCGGAGGAGTCAAAGTGTTTGTTCGTGTGGCTCCAGCCGAATGAACATCCGAATTATCCAGATGGCATTGAGGATAATACGCATTTTTCAGAAGAAGGGGCCATGGAGGTTGCGAAGCTCGTTGCTGAAGGCATCGAAGAAATCGGCTTTCCGCTGAAGGACCATCTCGTGAGCCGGGAGGGGAAAGAACATGTATAAAGAAGGCGCATGCCTGTACCGCAATCCGCTCCGTTCAGCAAGCGATGTGAAGGACTGGCGGATGGAGGGAGGCGGGCAGGTTTCATTCGAAGATCACCGTATGCACCTGTCACATGTACAGGACGAAGCGCACTTTGTTTATTGGTGCCCGGAAACATTTCCCGACGGCATCATTGTGAAGTGGGATTTTTACCCGATTGAACAGCCGGGGCTGTGTATGCTGTTTTTCGCGGCTGCCGGCATCGGAGGCGAGGACTTATTTGACCCGCGACTCAAGAAAAGAACAGGAAAGTACCCCGAATACCATTCCGGAGACATCAATGCGCTCCATCTGTCGTATTTCCGCAGAAAATACCCGGAGGAAAGAGCGTTCCGCACCTGCAATTTAAGAAAAAGCCGCGGTTTCCACCTCGCTGCAATGGGAGCTGATCCGCTGCCTTCTCCGGACGACGCTGATTCCCCGTATCATATGAAGCTTATTAAGGATAAAGGGTATGTGCATTTTTCGATCAATGATCTGCCCATTCTGGAGTGGCAGGATGACGGAAGCACATTCGGACCTGTGTTAACAAAAGGAAAAATCGGGCTGAGGCAAATGGCGCCGATGAAAGCCGCTTATCGTGATTTGTCTGTGCACCAAGCGGTGAGAAGATGAAGACGACTGTGACGGATGCGCTTTATGCAGGCTGTGAAGCGGTTGTGAAAATCGCGTGGCTGAACGGGCTGTGGCTGTTGTTTACACTTTTGGGCGGCGTTCTTTTCGGATGGGCGCCGAGCACAGCCGCGATGTGTGCCGTCATACGGAAATGGCTGATGGGACAAAAAGATGTCCCGGTATTTGCGTTATTTCTGGAGACCTACAAAAAAGAGTTTCTGAAGGTCAATGCGATTGGACTTGCGTTTTTTGCCCTTTTGCTTATTTTGTCGGCTAATTATTATTATTTTTCGGCAAGTGCGGATTGGCTGTCCTTTACCGTGACGAGCTGCACCCTCTTGGCGGGGCTTTTGTATACCGTCGCGCTCATGTATGTGTTTCCTCTTTATGTGCATTACGAGCTTCCGCTTCGCCAATATATTCCCCAAGCGCTGCTGTTTGGCGCCATGCGGCCGCTGACCACCGGCTGCATGCTGATCGGCTGCGGATTTGTGCTTTATTTGCTGTATACGCTTCCAGGCCTGATCCCATTTTACGGCCCAAGTTTATTTGGGCTCGTGTCGATGTTTTTTGCTTTCAGAGGGTTTCAAAAAACAGAGGCGCAGCACCGCCATCAGGCCGGATAAACAAAAAAATGACAAACGGGCAAAAAAGTGCAGCCAATCAAAAACGTTTATGCAAAAAAGTGACATTGAAGACAGCTCCTCAAGCGCATAAAATCCAATTTAAGTAAGCGCTTACAGATAAATGATAAGGAGCTGTCTGATGATTAGACGAAGAAAAAGCATGTTTACCACTCTCACATTGTTGGTGTTGTTGATGATGGGGGCTTCTGTGTTTCCTGTCAAAGCAGAAGGAGCGGCGCGGCAGATGGAAGCGCTGAACCGGGGCCTTGTGGCAGTCAAAACGGATGGCGGCATTTTTGTCAGCTGGCGGTTTCTTGGGACAGAAAACGCATCTGTGACGTTTAATGTGTACAGAGACGGACAAAAGCTGAATGCTTCGCCTGTCAAATCCACGAATTATATCGATAAAAACGGAACAGCTGGCTCATCGTATTCCATTCGGGCTGTTGTAAACGGAACCGAGCAGGCCGCTTCTGAAAAAGCCTCTGTATGGGCACAGCCGTATCATTCCGTTCCGCTTGATAAACCGGCTGGCGGCACGACACCAAAGGGCGAAGCCTATACCTACAGTGCCAATGATGCCAGTACGGGCGATGTGGATGGCGATGGGCAGTATGAGCTGATCCTCAAATGGGATCCGTCCAATTCAAAGGACAATTCACAGGACGGCTATACGGGTGAAGTGTTTATTGATGCGTATAAGCTGGACGGAACAAGATTATGGCGAATCGGTCTCGGCAAAAACATCAGAGCGGGCGCACACTACACTCAGTTTATGGTGTATGACCTGGATGGTGACGGAAAAGCGGAAGTGGCGATGAAGACCGCTGACGGAACAAAAGACGGCAAGGGAAAAGTGATCGGAAATGCGAATGCCGATTACAGAAATGAGCAGGGGCGTGTGCTTTCTGGTCCTGAGTACCTGACTGTCTTTCAAGGTGAAACGGGAAAAGAGCTTGTCACTTCAAACTTTGAACCGGCACGAGGGAACGTATCGGATTGGGGTGACAGCTACGGCAACCGGGTCGATCGTTTTCTTGCGGGCATTGCGTATCTCGACGGACAGCGTCCGAGCCTGATTATGACTAGAGGCTATTACGCCAAAACCATGCTTGTTGCGTATAACTTCAGAGACGGAAAACTGTCAAAGCTCTGGACGCTGGATTCCTCTAAGTCGGGTAATCAAGCTTTCGCCGGACAAGGCAATCACAACTTAAGCATTGCAGATGTGGACGGAGACGGTAAGGATGAAATCATCTTCGGCTCAATGGCTGTTGACCATGACGGCAAAGGCATGTACTCGACAGGCTTAGGCCACGGAGACGCGCTGCATGCCGGAGATCTTGATCCGAGCCGTCCGGGGCTTGAAGTATTTCAGGTTCATGAGGACAAAAACGCGCAATACGGCTTATCTTTCCGGGATGCCGCAACAGGAAAAATCATTTGGGGTGTTCACGCCGGCAAGGACGTAGGCCGGGGCATGGCCGCTGATATTGATCCGCGCTATCCGGGACAGGAGGTTTGGGCGAACGGTTCCCTTTACACATCGAAAGGCGCCAAAATCGGTAGCAGTGTGCCATCGTCAACCAATTTCGGCATCTGGTGGGACGGTGACCTGCTGCGGGAACAGCTGGACAGCAACAGGATCGATAAATGGGATTATCAAAACGGCGTTTCTAAAAACCTGCTGACTGCATCAGGTGCTGCCTCCAATAACTCTACAAAAGCAACACCGGCTCTTCAGGCTGATCTGCTCGGTGACTGGCGGGAGGAAGCTGTGTGGAGAACCGAGGACAGCAGTGCGCTCCGCATCTACACCACCACAATTCCGACCGAGCACAGGCTGTATACGCTGATGCATGATCCTGTGTGCCGGCTCGGCATTGCCTGGCAAAATGTCGCGTATAACCAGCCGCCGCATACAAGCTTCTTTTTAGGAGACGGCATGGCGGCACAGTCTAAACCGAATATGTATACGCCTTAACAGAAGGGGGGAAGGAACGGGCCGCACGCTTGGCCCGTTCCCATTTAAAATGAAACCGAAAAAGAGGCAAATGGAATACCTGACCAGAGGCCTAATCGCGGTCAAAACGGAGCAAGGCGTATTTGTGAGCTGGCGTTTTCTCGGAACCGATCATGAGACTGTTACTTTTCACATTTATCGGAACGGAGATCGGATCACTGGCAAACCGATTTCGGATAGCACCAATTTTCTGGATGAAAAGGGAACGGAGGACTCTCTCTATCAAGTGGCGGCTGTCTATAAAGGCCGGGAAGAAAGGCTTTCGAAAGAAGCTCCCGTTTGGCGGGAAAACGTTCTCGAGCTCCCGCTTAACAAACCCGAAGGCGGCGTGACGCCGGACGGAAAACCGTATACCTACAGCGCCAATGATGCGAGCGTCGGAGATGTGGATGGGGACGGAGAATATGAAATCATCCTGAAATGGGACCCGTCCAACTCAAAAGATAACGCCCACGACGGATATACCGGAGACGTCCTCATTGACGCCTATAAACTGAATGGCACTTTTCTGTGGCGGATCAACCTCGGCAGAAATATCAGAGCAGGCGCCCATTACACGCAGTTTATGGTCTATGACCTAGACGGTGACGGAAAAGCAGAAATCGCTATGAAAACAGCCGACGGCACAATAGACGGCAAAGGAAACATCATCGGTGAAGCGCGTGCCGATTTCAGGAATGAGCAGGGCCGTATTCTGTCAGGTCCGGAATATTTGACAGTGTTTAAAGGGGAAACCGGTGAAGCGCTCACGACTGTCGATTATGAACCGCCTCGGGGAAAACTGGAGGATTGGGGAGATGGCTACGGAAACCGCATGGACCGTTTTCTCGCCGGAATCGCTTATTTGGATGGAGAGCGGCCGAGCCTGGTGATGGCACGGGGCTATTATACGAGAACAGTACTCGTCGCTTATGATTTCCGGAATGGCAGGCTGAAGAAACGCTGGACGTTTGATTCCAATCAGCCGGGGCATGAAGCATACGCGGGACAGGGCAACCACAGCTTGAGCGTTGCCGATGTTGATGGAGATGGAAAGGATGAAATTATTTACGGCGCCATGGCGGTTGATCATGACGGAACCGGTCTGTACACGACGGAACTCGGACACGGAGACGCCATGCACGTCGGCGATCTAGATCCGTCACGCAAAGGGCTTGAAGTGTTTCAGGTTCATGAGGACGCAAGCAAGCCGTATGGGTTGTCGCTGCGTGATGCCGGAACGGGCGAGGTGTTATGGGGCGTCCATGCCGGAACAGATGTCGGCAGAGGAATGGCGGCTCACATTGACCCTCGGTACAAGGGATCGCTCGTCTGGGGAATCGATCCGCCGGGCAATGAAGGAATGTCATATGGGTTCTATACGAGCAAAGGAGAAAAAATCAGCGACAAAGCGCCTGCTTCCGCCAATTTCTCCATTTGGTGGGACGGGGACTTGGTCAGGGAGCTGTTGGATCATGAATGGAATGGAACGATCGGCAAACCAAAGATTGAAAAGTGGGATGCTGAAAACCGCTGTTTAAATACGATTTTTCAGCCGGAAGGTGTGCTGTCCAACAACGGGACAAAAGGAAACCCGGTTCTTCAGGCCAACCTGTTCGGAGACTGGCGGGAAGAGGTCATTTGGAGAACCGAAGACAGCAGTGCGCTCCGTATCTATACAACGACACACCTTACCCGACATCGTTTTTACACACTGATGCACGATCCGGTTTACAGGCTTGGAATCGCTTGGCAGAACACCGCGTACAACCAGCCGCCGCACACAAGCTTTTATCTCGGAACAGGAATGAAAAAACCGCCGAAGCCCGCTCTGTACATAGCGGGAAACAAAGCGGAGACGCCGCTTTAGGAGGAATGTATGGGATACGAAGCAAAGACTGAACGCTATGACAAAATGACCTATCACAAAGCCGGGCGAACCGGATTAAGGCTTCCCGCTATTTCTCTCGGCCTCTGGTATCAGTTCGGCGCTGCCTATTCTCCGGAGAACGCGCGGTCCACGCTGAGAGCCGCATTTGATGCAGGCATCGTCCATTTTGATCTGGCCAACAATTACGGCCCGCCGCCCGGCTCCGCTGAGGAGATGTTCGGGCGCATGCTGAAAACGGATTTTGCGCCTTACCGTGATGAACTCGTCATCAGCACTAAAGCCGGCTATGACATGTGGAAGGGGCCGTATGGCAATGGCGGCTCGAAAAAACATTTGACTGCCAGCTTGAATCAAAGTTTAAAGCGGCTGGGGCTTGATTATGTGGATCTCTTCTATTCGCACCGTCCTGATCCTGAAACGCCGCTTGAGGAAACGATGGAGACGCTGGCGGGCTTTGTGCGTCAAGGAAAAGCTTTGTATGTCGGACTGTCAAACTACAGCCCTGAAGAGACAGAGCGCGCCGCCGATCTTTTACAACAGCTCGGAGTCCGGCTCGCCATCCATCAGACGCGATATTCGATGTTTCACCGAGATCCGGAAAAAGGGCTGCTTGATGTGCTGGACAAAAAGGGAGCCGGCTGCATCGCGTTTGCGCCGCTCGCTCAAGGGCTTCTCACGACAAAGTACGTTTCAGGCATCCCGGAAACCTCAAGAGCAAAGGATGCGAACAGTCCATTCCTGCAGACGGAGCACATAACCGAAAGGGCGGTCAGTAAGGCGCAAAGGCTGAATAATATTGCGAAAGAACGGGGACAATCGCTCCCGCAAATGGCGCTCTCATGGCTTTTGAAGGATGCCCGGATGACCTCCGTTTTAATTGGAGCAAGCCGGGCGCAACAAATAGAGGAAAACGTTCAAGCCTTGCAATCAGCGTATTTTTCAAACAAGGAGCTTTCTGCCATTGAGTTTATATTAAGTGAAAAAAACGAGGGGGAATGAGACATGGCACATCATATTTATCTTGCTGGTGATTCGACTGTCCAAACGTATGGAGAAAGTACAAATCAAGGGGGCTGGGGGCAGTTTCTCGGTTCGCATCTGCCGGAGCATATTCAGGTGATCAATAAAGCGATCGGCGGCAGAAGCTCAAAAACCTTTGTGGAGGAAGGCAGGCTTCAGGCGATCCTTGATGTGATTGAGCCGGATGATTGGCTGTTTGTGCAGATGGGCCATAATGACGCGTCAAAAAATAAGCCGGAGCGCTACACCGAGCCCTATACCACCTATAAACAATATTTAAAGCAGTATATCGCAGGCGCTAGAGAAAAAGGCGCGCATCCGCTTCTCATTACCCCAGTAGCCCGCTTTCATTATGAAAACGGCGTGTTTTTGAACGACTTTCCTGATTATTGCATTGCCATGAAGCAGACAGCCGCTGAGGAGAATGTCCAGCTCATTGATCTAATGGAAAAAAGCCTCGCTTTCTTTACTGAGAAGGGCGAAGAAAAAGTATACACCTATTTTATGGTTTCAGAAGGGATTGACGATTACACGCACTTTACAAAAAAAGGCGCAAATGAAATGGCAAAACTCGTAGCGAAAGGCATGAAAGAGCTGGGCCTGCCACTAACAGAATCTATCGTCAAAGAAGGGTGAAGGACTTGGGGAGAAAATTATATCACGGCGCTTGCTATTATCCGGAACTATGGGATGAAAAGACGATTCAGCAGGACATTGACAGGATGCGGGAGGTCGGCATCAATGTCGTGCGAATTGGTGAGTTCGCCTGGTCTGTGATCGAGCCGGAAGAAGGAAAAATTGACGTGAGCTTTTTTAAGGAAATAATCAGCCGGATGTATGAAAACGGCATCGAAACAATCATGTGCACACCGACACCGACACCGCCTATTTGGCTGTCGCACGGCCGGCCTGAGCGAATGCACACCAACGAAAAAAGAGAGGTGATGGGACACGGCTCCCGTCAGCATGCGTGTACAAATAACCCGTATTTCCGAAAAAGAGCCGCCATCATCACCACAAGCATCGCCAAAGAGCTGGGACACTTGCCGGGGCTGATCGGCTGGCAGCTCGATAATGAATTTAAATGCCATGTGGCTGAATGCATGTGTGAGACGTGCTTAAGCTTATGGCATGACTGGCTTAGAAACCGTTACGGTGTGATTGAACGGTTAAATGAAGCGTGGGGAACCGATGTGTGGAGTGAAACCTATCAAACCTTTGAGCAGGTGCCGCAGCCGGGTCCGGCCCCGTTTTTGCATCACGCTTCATTGCGCACGATGTATCAGCTGTTTTCGATGGAGATGATCGCTCAATTTGCGGATGAACAAGCGAAAATCATCCGCTGTTATTCAGATGCGCCAATCACTCATAACGGCTCGGTCATGTTCAGCACAGACAATGAACGGATGTTTCAGAATCTCGATTTTGCTTCCTATGATACGTACGCTTCCCAAGAAAATGCATCTGCATTTTTATTAAATTGTGATATTTGGAGGCATTTCAAAAAAGACCGCCCGTTCTGGATTCTGGAAACAAGTCCGTCATATGCAGCCTCGCTCGAAAGCTGTGCCATGCCGCACGCCGATGGGTATTTACAAGCTGAAGCCGTGTCTTCTTACGCCTTGGGGAGCGAGGGATTTTGCTACTGGCTGTGGCGCCAGCAGCGTTCAGGCAGCGAGATTTCACACGGTTCCGTCCTTAGTGCCTGGGGAGAGCCGACGATTGGTTATCAAAACGTTTTGGCGGTTGAGCGGGCAAGAAAGGAAATCGAACCGATCATTCTTTCTACTGTGCCCGTTCAGGCTGAGGTTGCAATGACCTATTCCGACAGGGCGAAAGCGTTTCTGAAAACAGAACCTCACCGGGGGCTCCAACACCGAACGCTTATCACACACTTTTACGAGCGCATCCTCAACACGGGTATTCATCGTGATCTCGTTCCGGAAGGCTTTCCGCTGGAGGGCTATCGTGTGCTGTTTACGCCTTTTGTGCCTTATCTGTCTTCTGCTTTTATCAAAAAAGCTTCCGCATTTGCTGAAGCGGGCGGCATATGGATTGCCGGGCCGCTGACGGGAGGGCGTACGGGCGAGCATACGGTTCATACCGATTATGGCCTTGGAGAACTGGAGAAAACAGCCGGAATCAAAACACTGTTCACGTTCCCGATGAACGAGGATGCCAATACAGGAAAAGCGTTTGGCATGACGGCGCCGCTCGGGCTGTGGAGCGCGGTGTTTGATATAGAGAGCGGAAACACTCTCGGCACAGTTGAATCCGGGCCAGGTGCCGGCCATGCATTTCTGTCAGAACGAGAGCACGGCGAAGGGAAAATGGTCATGCTCGGCTCGCTTCCATCAGGCGAAAAAGGGAATGCAATGCTGGAAGCACTCGTCAGGCACTATGCGGGGGAAGCAGCCGTTTCTGTCAGGTCCGATGTCACCCCCGGTACGATTGTTGCCCCGAGAAAAGGAGAAAACGGCCTTGTATGGGTTATCGTTAATATGAATGGAAAAGGCGGGAGTGTGACGCTTCCGGAAGAGGGGACCGATCTTTTGGCAAACCGTTCAGTCGGAGCGGGGAGACTGTCAGTCGGCCAACACGAATACCGTGTGATTCAGTTTGGTAATCGCAGCTGATTCTTTGCATTGAATCAGCTTTTTTATATGGAAGGAGAGAACCGATGAAAAAGATCAAATGGCTATCAGAGCAACCTAAGCTGACAAGCGGCGTAACGTGGGGTGTGCCTTGGAAAAGAGGAGAATTGAAAAAGGGAGACTGTCTGGCGCTTGTAAATGCAAAGGGTGAAAGCCTCTATGTGCAAAGCGATCCGTCGGCCTATTGGCCGGACGGGAGCATCAAATGGACGAAGCACGCGGCTGTGTTCAGTGAACAAACCGATACAAGCTTTACCCTTCAAAAAGATGAAAACCAGCTGCCAGCGAAAAAGCTCATGATCCACGAGTTAAAGGATGCAATCCAAGTGGATACCGGGGCGCTTGTCTGCACTGTGAATAAAACAGGCTCCGACATCATTCAATCTCTGGTGATCAACGGAAAGCCGATCGCCGCAGGCGGGCGGCTGATCGCAATAAAGGAAACGAGAAAGGAGAAGGCGGCGGAAAAGGTTTTCTCACATGAAACATCGGTCAGTCTTATCAAACGTGCGGTCATTGAACAGAGAGGTCCTGTAAAAGCTGTCATCAAGATTGAGGGGGTTCATGTACTCCAAAAGACAAATGAAGAATGTCTGCCCTTCATTATCAGATTGACGTTTTATGCCGGGCTTTCAGAGATGAATATCATGCACACTCAGCTGATCGACAGGAATTTCAAACGAGAGTTCATCAAAGGGCTTGGCATGCAGTTTGACCTCTTTTTACAGGGAGAGCCGTACAACCGCCATTTCCGTTTTGCGGGGGACAAAGGCGTTTATAAAGAACCCGCCCAGCTGTTTGGCACCCGCAAATGGAATGAACGGCATCCTCTTTATCAGCGGCACATCAACGGGGAACCGATTTCTCCAAGTGAAGAGCACAAGGATTGGTTCGCACACGGCGTACAGAACGCAGTTTGGAATGATATGAAACTCGTTCAGGACTCCAGCGATCATTACCGACTGGCAAAACGGACCGGCAAGGAATATTCGTGGGTTGACATGCTGCATGGTACGCGGGCGAAAGGGCTTTGCTATGCGGGCGGCGAAAATGGAGGCTTAGCGCTCGGTCTGCGGTATTTTTTTGAAAAATATCCGTCGTCACTTGAGATAACAGGTCTTGCCGGTGATCAACCGAACTTGACCGTATGGCTCTGGCCGCCAGACGCGGAAGCAATGGATTTCAGGCATTATACAGGGAACACCCATGTCGTCAGCGCGTACGAAGGGTTTGATGAGATGCGCTCTGATCCGACAGGCATTGCCAACACAAACGACATCAGCCTGTCATGCTTTTCTCAGATGCCGTCTGATGACGTGCTGAATGCGTTAGCGGACAAATGGCAGGCGCCGCCATTGCTTATTTGTGAGCCGGACGTTTATTACGAGTCAAAAGCGCTTGGCGTTTGGAGTGTAATCGATACGGCCGATCCGGTCAAAAAAGAGCTGGAAGAACAGCTGGACGCCGCCTTCTTGTTTTATCAAAAAGAAGTGGAGCAGCGCAGATGGTACGGGTTCTGGAACTATGGGGACGTCATGCATACGTATGACCCGGTCCGGCATATGTGGCGGTATGATCTCGGCGGGTACGCGTGGCAAAATAATGAGCTCGTTCCGACCTTGTGGCTGTGGCAGGCGTTTTTCCGCTCCGGCAGAGAAGACTTATTCCGAATGGCTGAAGCAATGACCCGCCATACAAGTGAAACCGACTGTTTTCATCTCGGAGAATATGCGGGGCTTGGCTCCCGGCATAACGTGGTGCACTGGGGATGCGGCTGCAAGGAAGCGAGAATCAGCATGGCCGGTCTTTATAAATTCTACTATTATCTGACGGGCGATGAGCGCACGGGAGATCTTTTGACAGAAGTGAAGGACGCCGATGCCGCCCTAGTGAACACCGATCCGATGCGTGCTTTCTACGAGAAAGGAGAGCACCCGACTCACGTCAGAACGGGGCCGGACTGGGCGGCGTTTTGCTCGAACTGGCTGGCGGAATGGGAGCGGACTGAGAATCCTGAATATCTCAGGAAAATCCAAACTGGCATCAGCTGCCTGAAACGCCTGCCCCTTCGCTTATTATCAGGTCCGACGTTTGAATATGATCCGGCGACATCTATGCTTCATCACATGGGAGACGGCATCGCGGGCGGCTATCATATGATCATTGCGTTTGGCGCGCCGCAAGTGTGGATGGAGCTGGCAGAGCTTCTCGATGACCGTGAATGGGAGGAAATGCTGAGTGAATTCGGCGAGTTTTACACATTCAGTGATGAAGAAAAACGCAAAAAAAGCGGAGGGGCGCTCCATGACGGGCATTTTCACTGGCCGATGTTTGCGGCTGGTATGACAGCCTATGCTGCGAGAAAAAAACAAGACCATAACCTCGCCGAAAAAGCGTGGAATCTTTTGCTCGACCATAAACTGAGCCATACGCCGCTTCCGATCAACCCCGCGCAAATCGAGACGTGGACTCAGCTTGAAGAGCTTCCGTGGGTAACGACAAACACTGTCTCCCAATGGTGTTTAAATGTCATTGCGGCACTTGAATTAATTGGTGAATACCTCCCCGCAAAAAAAGATACATCCGGCAAAAAAGGATAACAGCCGTCAATTCATAGGAGAAATGATGCAAAAAATGAAGATTGCAAGAATTTATGTAAGCGCTTTATATTAGGGGTGGCAAAGGAGAAATGAAAAAGGAGAAAAAGGGGGACTTACGCATCATGAAAAAAAGAATACGAAAAAAATGGCTC
This sequence comes from Bacillus sp. XT-2, assembly GCF_025696525.1. NCBI lineage: Bacteria > Bacillati > Bacillota > Bacilli > Caryophanales > Bacillaceae > Bacillus > Bacillus sp. XT-2. The sequence goes on along the minus strand of NZ_JAHVOC010000009.1, from coordinate 98,369 downwards.
GCTTTACCGCTCGCTGCCATGATGATAGCCGGGTGCAGCAATTCAGAAACATCCAATTCAGCGAGCGATTCAAAAAACACGATCAACATCATGGCGCCGCTGCTGTCACCGGAAAGCCCGAGTGATAAAAGCCCATCATTAAAAGCGTTAGAGAAATACACAGGCAAAGATATTAAGGTCACATGGGTGCCTGATTCATCCTACAACGATAAATTTAACATCGTCATGGCCTCTGGGGAGATGCCGCATGCGATTGTGATTAAAGATAAGTCAGCCGGCTTTATTAAGTCTGTCAAAGCGGGCGCTTTTTGGGAGCTGTCTCCTTATTTAAAAGACTACAAGAATGTAAGCCAGGCTGATGAAAAGATACTCAAGAACAGCTCGGTAAATGGCGAGGTGTACGGGGTCTACAGATCGAGAGACTTGATCAGAGCCTGTATGATCATCAGAACCGACTGGCTCAAAAACGTCGGGCTCGAAATGCCGGAAACGCTTGATGATTTTTATGAAGTGCTGAAAGCCTTTAAGGAAAAAGATCCTGACGGAAACGGCAAGGACGATACGTACGGCATGGTCGTGCCGAAATGGATGGGGCTTGGCAACGGAAGCCCGTGGGATGTTCTGCAAATCTGGTTCGGCGCCCCGAATCGCTACGGCGTTGAAAACGGGAAGCTGGTGCCTGATTTTACAACGAAGGAATATATGGAGGCGCTCACCTTCTTTAAGAAGCTGTATGATGAAGGCTTGATCAACAAGGATTTCGCTGTTATGGATTCGGCGAAGTGGAATGACCCGGTTGTAAAAGGAAAAGCGGGTGTCATCGTTGATACAGGCTCCAGAGCGTCGCAAATTCAAAGCGCCATGGAAGAAGCGGATGAGTCGAACAAGGATATCATTGATATCGTCGGCACAGTAGAAGGACCGAAAGGCAAGCGCACTTTCCCGACATCAGGATATTCAGGCATGATCGCGATACCAAAATCAAGTGTGAAAACGGAAAAAGAGCTGAAAGAGGTGCTGTCCTTCCTCGATAAGCTGAACGATAAGGAAGCACAGATTCTGACCAACAACGGAGTCGAGGACCGTAATTATGAGCTGAAGGACGGCGTATTCACTTCTCTTGAAAAAAACAACAAATCCCTTCTGTATGAGCATGAAGGCTTAGCACAGTTCAGCATGTCCATCCCGAAAAGCGAGTACTACATCGAAGATCAGAAAACAAAGCTCTTCCAGCATCGCAAGGACATCATCACTGAAGGAGAAAAAATAGCCGTCTTTAACCCGGCTGAGTCGCTTGTATCCGATGTATATACCCAAAAAGGAGCCCAGCTGGACAACATCATTCTCGATGCAAGAACACAATTTATTATCGGAGAAATCGATGAAAAAGGCTTCAAGGATGCGGTGAAGCTTTGGGAAAACAGCGGCGGAAATGAACTGATGAAGGATTTAAACAAATTGTATCAATCGTCAAAATAAACCGATGCGCCTGCCGTTCAGCGGGCGCACCGGTATCACGAAAGGAGAACAGATATGGAAACGGTGCCGAAGAAGGGAAACGCACCAGTTCTCACTGCTGGAAAAGGCATCAGCTGGATGGCTGCGCTCAAAAGAGACAAATGGCTTTATCTTCTTCTTATTCCCGGTCTGCTTTATTTTCTGATTTTCAAATACCTGCCGATGTGGGGCGTGCTTATCGCGTTTAAGGATTATTCGCCATATCTCGGCTTCTGGAAAAGCGAATGGGTCGGTCTTGATTATTTTAAAGATTTTTTTATGAATCCGGATTTTTTCCGGCTGCTGCGCAACACGCTCATGCTGGCAAGCCTTGATCTGCTCTTTGCCTTTCCCGCGCCGCTCATTTTGGCTTTGCTGTTGAATGAGCTGAGGAAGGCTGTGTATAAAAGATGCATTCAGACCCTTATTTACGTGCCCCATTTTGTCTCATGGACAATCGTGGTCAGCATCACCTTTGTTTTCTTTACAGTCGATACAGGTGTCATCAACAAAATGGTCATGAGCCTGACAGGGAATCAGATCTCTTTCTTATCAGACGCTGACTGGTTCCGGCCGATGATTGTCATGCAAAGCATCTGGAAGGAGACAGGCTGGGGAACGATTTTATTTCTCGCCGCTTTGGCAACGGTGGATCAGGAGCAATATGAGGCGGCGATTATGGATGGGGCCGGCCGGTTTAGGCGGATGTGGCATATTACGCTTCCGGCAATCAGAAGCACCATCATTGTTCTTTTGATTTTAAGGATCGGAAGCTTTTTAAATATCGGTTTTGAACAGGTGTATTTGATGACAAACTCGCTTAACCGCAGCGTGGCTGACATCTTCGACACGTACGTTTACATGATGGGGATTACCCAAGGCGCGTACAGCTACAGCACAGCTGTCGGTTTGTTTAAATCGGTTGTCGGGATTGTCTTAATTTTCGGTGCCAATTACATCGCGAAAAAGTTCGATCAAGAAGGATTGTTTTAAAGGAGGGAGAGGTATGGCTGACATTCACACGATGCACAACACAAAAGCCGGACGGGTATTTGACGTCTGCAACATTTTGTTTCTTGGCGGCGTCGGCGCGATTACCATTTTGCCGTTTTTGTATATTATCGCCGGTTCCTTTGCGACAGAAGCTGAGCTTGCTCAGCGCAGCTTCTTTATTTTCCCGAAAACCTTTACCCTTGACGCTTATCGGTACGTGTTTTCGACACCGACGTTTATCAGAAGTATGGGCGTATCCATCTTCATTACCGTAGTCGGGACAGCCGTGCAATTGTTTTTCACCTTTACGATGGCGTATCCGCTGGCGAAGCGGCATGTGAAGGGACGGAATCTGCTTTTAAATCTTGTGATTTTCTCGATGCTGTTTTCCGGGGGAATGATTCCGACGTATCTTGTTGTCAAATCACTTGGATTGCTGGATTCCTATTGGGCGTTGATCCTGCCAATGGCGATCAATCCGTTTAACCTCATTATTATCAAAAACTTCTTTCAGCAGCTGCCGCAGGAGCTTGAGGAATCAGCAAAAATTGACGGCTGTTCAGAAATCGGCGTCTTTTGGCGGATCGCCTTGCCGCTGTCAAAGCCGGTCATTGCCACCTTTGCGCTGTTTTATGCGGTCGGAATTTGGAATGATTTCTTCCATGCTCTCTTATATATCAATGACAGTGCAAAATGGCCGCTGCAAATGGTGCTCCGCCAGGTCACGATTTTATCGGACTTAACGGCGACCAATGGCGATACGATGCAAAATACCATTCCGCCGGAGCAGGGGATTAAGCTTGCTGTCATCGTCATCGCGACCATACCGATTTTGGCGGTTTATCCATTTTTACAAAAACATTTTGCCAAAGGAATGCTGATCGGTTCTGTGAAAGGCTGAGAAAGGGAGTGTTTCATATCAGTACGTTAGATCAGATCAAAATCGCCTATATCGGCGGGGGGTCCCAAGGCTGGGCCCGAAGCTTGATGAGCGATTTGTCCCTTGATGACCGAATGTCAGGCACGGTGGCGCTCTATGATCTGAATTTTGAAGCGGCGCAGAAAAATGAAATCATCGGCAATAACAGCGGAGACGGCAGATGGCGGTACGAGGCGGTTTCTACTTTGAAAAAGGTATTATCCGGTGCGGATATCGTGATTATTTCGATTTTGCCGGGCACTCTGGATGACATGGAAACGGACGTTCATCTGCCTGAGCGATACGGCATCTATCAATCAGTTGGTGATACTGTCGGACCGGGGGGAATTATGAGAGGTTTGCGGGCCGTTCCGATATTTGCAGAAATTGCCCGGGCAATAAGAGACTACGCCCCCGAATCATGGGTCATCAATTATACAAACCCAATGTCTGTGTGCACGAGAACGCTGTATAAAGTGTTTTCCGGCATAAAAGCGTTCGGCTGCTGCCACGAAGTATTCGGCACGCAAAAACTGCTGGCGGAGATGGTTACAGATAGGCTTGGACTAGAGGTAAAGCGGCGTGAAGACGTCCATGTTCATGTGCTGGGCATTAACCATTTTACATGGGTCACAGCAGCTTCTTACCGGCATATTGATCTGCTGCCAGTTTTCCATGATTTCTGTGCGCATTATGCCGAATCCGGCTATGAGCTGGAGGGGGAAAGCTGGAAGGACAGTGTATTTCGCTCTGCACACCGTATTGCATTCGATTTATTTGAAACGTACGGTGCCATCCCCGCTGCCGGTGACAGGCACCTGGCTGAGTTTCTCCCCGGTTGTTATCTCAAACAGCCTGAGACATGGAAGTTTCACCTGACACCCATATCCTTCAGAAAACAGGACAGAGACCGGAAACAAAAAGAAACGGATCACATGGCACAGCAAAAACAGGGTGTTGAGAGGAAAGCATCAGGAGAAGAGGGCGTGAATATCATTGCGGCACTCCTCGGACTGGGCGAACTTGTAACAAATGTGAATCTGCCGAATCAAGGCCAGGTCGCTCATCTCCCATTAGATGCGATCGTGGAAACAAACGCATTCATTACCCGCAACCGTGTCCAGCCGATTGTTTCCGGAGCGCTGCCGAAGGGTGTGGAAATGCTGGCGGCACGACAAGTATCCAATCAGGAGGCAGTGGCGGAAGCGGGGCTAACAAAGGACCGCGGTCTCGCTTTTCAAGCGTTTCTCAATGACCCGCTTGTCACGCTCGACCGCCGTGATGCGGAGCAGCTTTTTGACGACATGCTTTCAAAGCACCAGCCGATATTATAATAGGAGCAGTGACCGTTTAGAAAACGTGCAGTTGACCATAATGATAGTAGCTCTTAAGAAGTAGGTGCTATCAACATGGGAGATTATCTCAATGTAGCGGTAGAATTAGTTTGCGGTTTGGGTATTTTATTTGTCATTTTGAAGTTTCTCGGAAAAACCCAATTCTCTCAAATCACGCCGTTTGACTTTATTTCTGCATTGATTTTAGGGGAACTGGTCGGAAATGCAGTGTACGATCATGAAATTAAGATCAAAGAGATTATTTTCGCTTCGCTGCTGTGGGGGCTGCTGATTTATATGATTGAATTCATTACCCAAAAAGTAAAAGGGTCCAGAAAGTTTCTGGAAGGTGAACCGAATATCGTCATCCATAATGGAAAGCTCAAATATGAAATGCTGAAGAAAAACAAGCTCGACATTAATCAGCTGCAGAGCCTTTTAAGGCAGGCCGGCTGCTTTTCCATACAGGAAGTGGAATATGCCATATTAGAAACAAACGGGATGGTCAGCGTTCTTCAGAAATCCGATTTTGGCAATCCGACGAGAAAAGATATGAATCTTCCGCAGCAAAATGTGTCTTTGCCCACCACGTTAATTCTTGATGGGGAGATTGTGTATGACAACCTGCGAGAAGCAGGGGTAGACGAACAGTGGCTGAAGCAAACGCTGAAAAAGCAGGGGATTGAAAAGACTGAGGATGTTTTATTTGCTGAATGGCATCCTAATAAACCGCTGTACGCTATCACATTTGAAGAAAGCAGATCCTCATGAAAAAAGAGCTTGCGGCATAGCCCAAGCTCTTTTTCGTTATTGATGAGTCCCTTGTTTAACAGCTCTCACGTGATACATGCTCACTTCAGTGCTGATCATATAGTCAGGCTTTGGCTTGCCTTTGTTCGCTTTATGCCCGGCGATATGCGCATCGCTTTTTTCCCACTGTTTCCAGTGATCCTCGGATTGCCAGCGGATCATGACAACGACTTCCTCATCGCCGCGGCGGACGTTTTTCTCAAGCACGGTCACATCAATTAAGCCTTCCTGTTTTTCAATGATTCCTTCAGCGCTGAAACGTTCGATTACTTTATCAGCATGGCCTTCTTTTACCGTCATTTTTCTTAACTGAACAAACATTTATCTCTCTCCAATCACGCTCATATATCCGTTATTGTAAATGAAATTCATTCTCAATGTCAAAAAAAGAGCACGGCGGAGCATTTTCTCCGCCGTCACACTTATGCTTTCAATAAAAACTCATTGCCGTCCTCGTCCTGAAATTGAACAAAGGTGCCCCACTCCATCTGGTTCGGCTCACTGAGAAATTCTACGCCGTTTGCCTTCATTCTTTCATATGTACCAAAGATGTCTTCACACTCAAAGACAATAGAAGCCTTCATGTGTTCGGCGCCTTTCATTATCGCTTTCGGATAAATGACTAAACGAGTCTGTGCCCCCGTGGGCGCGACCTCCAGCCAGCTTGCGTTTGGCCCCATCGGATGGTCCGCCACAATGTCAAAACCCACCTTCTCCGACCAAAATTGCTTCGCTTTCTGCTGATCCTCAACATATACAGCCACAGTGCCGATTTGTTTGATCATAGGGAAACCTCCAATTCAATAGATATGTATATCATAACCTTTATAAAGCTGAAGTAACACAGAAAAATCAGCCGGGAGAACCGGCTGATTTACCATTAAAATGAGCAGCTTACGACATCTATATGTTTTGTGTCCAAGGCGTAATAAAACCAGCGGTGGTGTGAGGCATCCCAATAAAAGCCGCCGACGGATTCTCTGCCAAGAATGACTGGATAGAACCAAAATGAGCTGCCGTTGGTTAACCAAACATAGGTAAAACGGAAGAGGCAAGGCTGAATGAGAACGGGTTCAACTAAATAAGCTGCCCCGTGCAAGCCCTGAGGCTTTGTCGGTTTTGCCGGCTTTTTATGCGGGGGAGGACCTTGCGGCGCCCCGCCTCCAACACCGGGCACGGCGCCTCCGCCAATACCAGGCCCAGCGCCTCCGCCAATACCAGGCACGGCACCCCCGCCAATACCAGGTACGGCGCCTCCGCCGATACCAGGCCCTGGATATCCAACTGGGTAGCGGTAATCATATTCTACTGGAGTCCATGGATCATAGATCGGCCCATCATACATATATGGATCATAATACATATCATAACGTCCTTTCTCATAGTAAACTGTACATTTGACAGGATATGAGAGTGGGCTTATATTAGTGAATCTGCCTATGGATAGAATTGGCATGCGCTCATTGTGCAGAATCAATCCATTTTTCCCTAGTCCCATTCACAATTCCGATTTATAATTTTATAATATAAGAGCTTCTATTATGAAAAAGGAGACAGACCGTGAATATCGATCAAAAACTATATCAATATATCATAGACCATACGGCTGACATTACTGAGAAATGGTTCAGTTTACGAAGTCAGCTGCAAGGCGAATTATATTCCGCCGAGCATTTAAGTGAAGAAACCAAAAAGCTTTTGACAGAGCAGCATACGTTTACGAATATAACAATCGCAAGTGCATTCCTGGAGGAACAAACCGAATTTCAAGACAATATGGCAAAATGGGCGCTGAATGTTGCGAAAAAAAGAGTAGAGCAAGATGTTCCGGTGCATGAGGTCGTCGAAGCCATATCAAATTCAAGAATCGCATTCTGGGATGCTGTCGTTACGTTTATAAAAGAGCATCGGGATATCGTCACAAATGAGGATGCTGACCGCTGGAACCGTATTGTGAATCAGTCTTTCGATAAGCTGATTATTGAGTTTTCCGAGCAGTATCAAAAATTTATGCTGATGAGGCTCACTTCTCAGCAGGAATTGATCAGTGAATTAGGCTGTCCGGTGATTTCCATTGCGGATGGAATCGGCATATTGCCGCTGATTGGCTCTGTAGACACAAAACGTGCGCAGGTGATTTTAGAGACAGTGCCGGTCCGATGCATTGAGAGAAAAATCACAAGTCTTGTTGTCGATCTTTCCGGCGTCCCGATTGTGGATACAATGGTTGCACAGCAATTGTACAACCTGTCAAAAACACTTTTCTTACTTGGCGTCAAAGCCGTATTTTCAGGCATTCGGCCGGATGTCGCCCAAACATCCATTCAATTAGGGCTTGATTTCAGTGAATATGAAACATACGGCACGCTGAAGCAGGCGCTTGAAAACATGGGCGTCCGCTGTATTGTTGAGGAATTGGAACAAAACTAAGATGAAATCTGATTAGGCATATGACCGCCCCTTGATGAGGTGATCATATGCCTTTTTGATGTGAATAGAAATCACCATTGATTTATTGGAAAAAACATAATATTATAATTCTTATAAGAATACTATGAATTAAAACCGAACAGGGGGGAAGGTCATTGGTTTCAAAAACAACCGTTGATCCGAAAGTGATTGAAAAAATTATCAGCTCGTTGGAAACACTGGATTTCGGCACCGTTCAAATCACCGTACACGATTCCCAGGTCACACAGATTGAGAAGGTCGAAAAGCACCGTTTCTCACTGAAAAGCAAAGAATCGAAGTAAAAGAGGTGTTTAAAAGGTTTTTGTTCGACATTAAATTCTCCTTAAAACATATACATATTTCATCCATTTTTTATATAATAGACCTTTAAGATCATTTCTTAGGAGGATTATTGACATGCAAGCTACAGTTCATGAGAGTAAGCATTCGATCATGCAGCGCATTTTGACAGTGTTTATCTTTACACTGCTGATCGCAACCGTCGGGCTGTACATCGGCCAGTTTATTCCTGTCGCTTTGATGCTGCCGCTTTCAATCCTTGAAGTGGCGATGATTATTATCGCCTTCTGGATGCGCAGAAGAAAAGCGGTCGGGTATGCGTTTGTTTATACATTCGCCTTCGTTTCCGGCATTACCCTATTTCCGATTGTCAGCCACTACGCTTCAATAGCCGGCGCCTATGTGGTACTTGAAGCGTTCGGATCTACATTTTTAATTTTTGCTGTGCTCGGCACAATCGGCGCAAAAATGAAGAAGGATTTATCGTTCCTGTCGTCGTTTCTGCTCGTAGCGCTCATCGCACTAATTGCGGTTGGCATTTTCAGCATCTTCAGCCCGCTGAATTCCGCGGCGATGATGGCGTATTCCGTTATTGGAACCATCGTCTTTTCCCTTTACATCTTGTATGATTTGAACCAAATCAAACACCGCGATATTACGGAGGACTTAATTCCGGTTATGGCATTATCGCTGTACCTTGACTTTATCAACTTGTTCATCAACCTGCTTCGCTTCTTTGGCATTTTAAGCAGTGATGATTAATCAGAAAGCGCCTGTCATTAAGATAGGCGCTTTTTGTAACGGTTGGCGTTTTTTTATGTACAGTGGATTGACAAAGGTGTCCGGCATTTTTACATCTGTTCTGATCGGCATTGTGTTTGTAATCAGCGATATTTGTCACCGTGCTTAAAAAAAGTGCTGTAGCCTGTCCAGATCGGACGGGGTTTTTTAGTCTTTAAACACGCTTAGCTTTTCAAAAAGATCGCCCAGCATATTCACGAACATGTCTTTTTCCTCATCGCTGTAGTTTTCCATAACAGCGGAAATCTTGCTGAAATGGCCGGGCAGAAATTGCTTCAGCCGTTCTTTACCTTCCATTGTCAGCTCAATGCTGATTTTTCGTTTATCCTCGTTATGATGCCTGCGACGGACAAATCCGTCCCTCGCCAGTCCGTCAAGCAGCCCGGTAATCGTTGCTTTTGTGACGCTCGATTGCTTGGCGAGCTCCGTCGGGCTTAACGTGTGGTCCTTTGCGTCGAACAAAAGCATCAGGATTTTAAATTTTCCTTCAGACAGTCCGCGTCTGGCGAAATAATGCTCCATCACATGATTCATTTTTTTCGAAATATCAAACAAAGATAAAAATAATTCAAGAGAACCGGTGTCCACATTGGAATACGTCTCGGCATGTTCTGTTATATGCTTGTATTTCGGTAAATGTTTTAATTCCATCACAATAAGCTCCCGTACGTTTGTCGTGACACGATTATAATGGAGGGAAAATCAGAACGCAACCCGTGTTGGAGATGATTGACAGCTGTTTGCCGCACATAGTAAGGTAATATAGTTAGGTACCTAACTATATACAGAGAACTGAAAAGGTGGTTATCAACATGAAACATATACTGATTGCGGGGGGCGGAATCGGCGGGCTGTCGGCAGCCATTTCTCTCAGTAAAGCAGGTTTTTCCGTCACCTTATGTGAAGCGGCTGCAGAAAACCGCAAGACCGGCGCAGGGATTCTCCAGCCGCAAAACGCACTGGCGGTGTTAAAGGAGCTGGGCGTATTTGAAGAGTGCTGCGAGCATGGATTTCAAACAGCATGGTTTAAAACCTTCGATAAGCAGGGGAATCTATTATTCAAAGTCAGTGAGTCTTTCTTAGATGATAAGCTTCCGGGCCGCAATAATATCCTGCGAAAAATGTTAAATGATATTCTCATCAAGCATGCCGAAGCTTCGGGCGCAAGGATTTTGTGGGGGAAAAAGATTGTGGCTTATGAAGAAACGCCTGAAGCGGTTACTGCCATATTTGATGATAGAGAAAAGATGCAGGCCGACATTCTGGCGGGCTTTGACGGCATTCATTCCATTGTGCGGGATGCCATACTGCAAAAAGAAATAGAAAAAGAGTTTCTCGGCATGGGGGCGTGGCGCTTTTATATTGAACTTCCCGATTACACATTTGAGGACGCGACATTGATGTACAGAAGTGGAGAGACACAAATTGGCGTCGTGCCATTGGCGGAACACGCCGGCTATGTCTTCGTCCTCCAGCCTTGCACAAGCGATTACTGGGATGAGGAAGAGACCCGGTTTGATAGAGTCAAAGAGATCCTCTCAGGCTTCCCGGGGCTTGATTTTGTCACAAAGCATATGTCAAAAGAACACCCCGTCATTTTTAATAAACTGGAGCAAGTCGCCGTGCAGGAGCCATGGTACAAAGGCCGCGTCGTCATCGGGGGAGACGCCGCCCATGCCGGAGCGCCGACCTTGGCACAAGGAGCGGCAATGGCCATCGAGGATGCCATGGTCCTCGCCGAAGAACTCAAAAACCACGACGGCATCAAAACCGCATTTCGTGCATACTACGAAAGAAGAGCGCCAAGAGCGCTCAAAGTGCAGGATTTATCCTCAGAAATCGTCCGCCGCGGGCTGAAAGGAGAGCCGGGAGCGGAAGAGCTGATCGGGGAGTGTTATGCGGTGTTGAGAGAAGGATATTAAATAGGAAAAGTCCAGAATTGAATTCTGGACTTTTTATTCTTGCTCTGTTTTATTCCGTATCCGCTCAATCACCTCATGCAGCCCCTCCGGTTTATAAAACTCCACCGGCGAACTGCCCTTCTCAAACGAAATCGTCTCCGCTTCAATCAGCGCGACATAGCGCCCGTTCACCTTCGCAAGATGAATCGATTCGCCAAAATCAGCTAGCAATCCCTTAATCTCGGTTTCTCCGACTTTCATTTTCAGCTCGGCTTCCGGCGTGTGCTCGATGATCTGGGCGGAGGCTTCGATCACTTGATGCGTGTCGAGGCGTTCTTGGATTTCCCGTTTTTCGCTCGCTTCCCAGATTTCGATGTCTTGTTCAAACTGCTTGAGCTCTTCACTGTTGTCCTCAAATGTCTCATAGACGTGCTCCTGCACCATGTTCATGACCTGGGTTTTCATGATTTCCGGCATTGATTCGCCGTACTCAACGAATTTCAGGAAATCCTCGAAATAGCGGGCGTGCGAGGCTTGGTGGATTTTCAGCTCGCCTTCCTCGACCATTCCTTCCTCCGGCATGAACGGGTATTGGATACTCTTCATGTTTTTTGTCGTGATGGCCATTTCGACTTTTTTAATGAGGGAAGACGCGTCTGAGATGCGGGCGACCTTCGGCTCAAAATCACATTTCATGATGAAGACAAATGACTCGTCGAAGTACTTTCTCGGCACAGCCGAAGCGACTAAGAACACACCGCCGCGGACCGCGCTTGTATCTAGGTACGTGCGGACGAACTGTTCGCTCAGCTCGTTAAAGTCCTCTTTTGTTTCCGCCAGGCGCGCACGGTTGAACATGTTGTAGTTCGGGTTGGAATCCAGCTCGTGGCCGGGTTCGACGATAAAATGGCCGATTTTCGTCGGCACCTGCTCGGATTGGGGATGGCGATCCGCTTTCCGTTTGACGATTTTTTTCAGCTCTCCGTCAAGAAAGTCCTTCAGTTCGCTTTCTTCAAATTCCTCTGTATCAAGGGTCTGGAAGTGCTTGAATTGCTTGTTTGCCTGCTCATCCTTGCCCTCCACCTGTATGACATAAAAGGATAAAAATCGAATTTCAAAATCCATATATGAACTCACCTTATTTGCGTATTGTACAGCTTCTCAAGTATAGAAAAAACAATGATCAGGCGTCAATCAGAGAAATGGAATAATCATCACCATGAAAGGGAAATGTAGTCAGATAGAAAGCATTACATACGAAAGGAATGGTTCGATGAAGGAAACAAGCCCGATTCCTCAGCCGAAGACGTTTGGACCGCTCGGCAATCTTCCTTTAATTGATAAAGATAAACCGACCCTGTCACTGATCAAATTGGCGGAAGAGCAAGGCCCCATTTTTCAAATTCACACACCGGCGGGCACGACAATTGTGGTGTCCGGCCATGAACTCGTGAAAGAAGTTTGTGATGAAGAGCGTTTCGATAAAAGCATTGAAGGCGCTTTGGAAAAAGTTCGCGCGTTTTCCGGTGACGGATTGTTTACAAGCTGGACGCATGAGCCCAACTGGAGAAAAGCGCACAACATTCTGATGCCGACGTTCAGCCAGCGGGCCATGAAGGATTATCATGAAAAAATGGTCGATATCGCTGTTCAGCTGATTCAAAAGTGGGCCAGGCTCAATCCGAATGAAGCAGTCGACGTCCCTGCGGATATGACCCGGCTGACGCTGGACACGATCGGGTTATGCGGATTTAACTATCGTTTTAACAGCTACTACAGAGAAACGCCTCATCCGTTTATCAACAGCATGGTGCGCGCGCTGGATGAAGCGATGCACCAGATGCAGCGGCTTGATGTTCAGGATAAACTCATGGTCAGAACAAAGCGCCAATTCCACCACGATATTCAAACGATGTTTTCGTTAGTCGACAGCATTATTGCAGAGCGCAAGGCGGATGGGGACCAGGATGAAAAAGACTTGCTCGCCCGGATGCTGAAGGTGGAAGATCCGGAGACCGGGGAAAAGCTTGATGATGAAAACATCCGTTTTCAGATCATTACATTTTTAATTGCCGGCCATGAAACAACGAGCGGTCTGCTTTCGTTTGCGATCTACTTTTTATTGAAGCATCCCGACAAATTGAAAAAGGCGTATGAAGAGGTCGACCGGGTGCTGACGGATGCAGCGCCGACCTATAAACAAGTGCTTGACCTGAAATACATCCGGATGATTTTAAATGAATCATTGCGTCTATGGCCGACGGCTCCGGCTTTCAGCCTTTATCCGAAGGAAGATACGGTCATTGGCGGAAAATATCCGATCACAACCAAGGACAGAATTTCTGTCTTGATTCCGCAGCTTCACCGCGATCAAGACGCATGGGGAGAGGATGCTGAGGAATTCCGTCCAGAACGGTTCGAACATCAGGACCAAGTGCCTCATCATGCTTACAAGCCGTTCGGGAATGGACAGAGAGCCTGTATTGGCATGCAGTTCGCCCTGCATGAGGCTACACTTGTGCTGGGCATGATGTTAAAATATTTCACTTTGATTGATCATGAGAATTATGAGCTTGATATCAAACAAACGCTGACACTTAAGCCCGGTGATTTTCACATCCGGGTTCAAACGCGAAATCAGGAAGCGATTCATGCCGGCGTCCCGTCTGAGGAAAAAGCGGAGCACAACGATGAACAAAAGGGCAAACAGGAAATGAAAAGTGCATCGGTTATCGGTCTCAACAACCGGCCGCTTCTCGTACTGTACGGCTCTGATACCGGCACTGCGGAAGGCGTCGCCCGGGAACTTGCAGATACAGCCAGTCTTCACGGCGTAAGGACTGAGGTTGCGCCCTTGAACGATCAGATTGGAAAACTGCCGAAAGAGGGAGCCGTTGTGATCGTCACCTCTTCCTACAATGGAAAACCGCCAAGCAATGCGGGGCAGTTTGTGCAGTGGCTTGAAGAAATACAGCCGGGTGAGCTTGAGGGTGTCCATTATGCGGTGTTTGGCTGCGGAGATCATAACTGGGCAAGCACGTATCAGTACGTACCCCGAACGATTGACGAGCAGCTAGCGGAAAAAGGGGCGACCCGTTTTTCTGCACGCGGAGAGGGCGATGTGAGCGGTGATTTTGAAGGACAGCTTGATCAGTGGAAAAAAAGCATGTGGTCGGACGCCATCAAAGCCTTCGGACTCGAGCTTAATGAAAACGCTGATAAGGAGAGAAGTACGCTGAGCCTTCAGTTTGTCATGGGGCTGGGAGAATCCCCATTAGCCCGGTCGTATGAAGCGGTTCACGCATCCATTGCGGAAAATCGTGAACTCCAGTCCGCAGACAGTGGGCGCAGCACCCGCCATATTGAAATTGCGCTGCCTTCTGGCGTCGAATACCGGGAAGGTGATCACCTTGGCGTTCTGCCAAGGAACAGCCGGACAAATGTCAGCCGGATTCTTCACAGATTCGGCTTAAAAGGAACTGACCAAGTTACACTGACGGCAAGCGGGCGCAGCTCCGGGCATCTGCCTTTGGATCGGCCTGTCAGCCTGCATGATCTGCTCAGCTACAGCGTCGAGGTGCAGGAAGCGGCAACTAGGGCGCAAATACGCGAGCTGGCCGCATTTACCGTCTGTCCGCCTCATAAACGTGAATTGGAAGATATGACGGAAGAGGGCGTTTATCAGGAACAAATTTTGAAAAAACGGATTTCCATGCTGGATCTGCTCGAACAATATGAAGCATGTGAAATGCCGTTTGAACGGTTTTTAGAGCTTTTACGCCCGTTAAAACCGCGGTATTATTCGATTTCAAGCTCTCCGCGGGTGAATCCGGAACAAGCCTCGATAACTGTAGGCGTTGTGCGCGGGCCGGCTTGGAGCGGCCGCGGCGAATATCGCGGAGTGGCATCGAATGACTTGGCGGAGCGGAAGGCGGGAGATGATGTCGTGATGTTTGTCCGCACACCGGAATCCCGATTTCAGCTCCCGGAAGACCCTGAAACACCAATCATCATGGTGGGGCCGGGAACAGGGGTTGCGCCATTCCGCGGATTCCTGCAAGCTCGGTCAGCTTTAAAACGCGAGGGAAAAACGCTCGGCGAAGCCCACCTTTATTTTGGCTGCAGAAATGACCGCGATTTTATTTACCGGGATGAGCTTAAGCAGTTTGAACAAGACGGAATTGTTACTGTGCACACGGCTTATTCCCGTAAAGAAGGCATACCGAAAACGTACGTTCAGCACCTCATGGCGGAACATGCGGAAACCTTAATTTCGATCCTCGACCGCGGCGGCCGGCTTTATGTATGCGGTGACGGCAGCAGGATGGCGCCTGATGTGGAGGCCGCGCTGCAAAACGCATATCAGTCTGTTCATGGCACCAGTGAAGAAGAAGCGCAAAACTGGCTCAAACATCTGCAGGAAACAGGCATGTATGCAAAGGATGTCTGGTCAGGGATTTGATTGTTTTTACAAAGGACTGGAAAGATCCAGTCCTTTTGTTATGTCCTTTTTAAAAAAATGTGATCTCGCTAAACGTCTGTGCATACAATAACCACAGTCCGCCTGATGGGCGGGCTGTCCTTAAGACCTATTTCTCGTTTTTGCTAGTTTATGTTATTCTTATACTCGGTATCTATTTCTTTTTTTCCAAAAGCGGGCATGACAAAAGAAACCTTTTTTATTTACGAGAAAAAAAGTGAAACGAATTGAGGGCTTCTTTCGTCCAGTGTTTGGTTTGAAATAGGTGTAATAGAAATGGTATGGTGCAAAACGTAAATATCCCGGTATAGCGCGGTATATTTATTTGTTGTGTGATGCCTTGATTTTGTTTGGAAAGAAGGAATTGAAAGACAGGATAAAAGAGAAGGTAAAAGTAAATAAAGACTTAAAGTGTTTAAGAAAGTAGAGGTTGCCATGAAGAAACTTTTTTCTTACAAACTTAGCTTTTTTGTGTTGGCTGTTATACTGTTTTGGGCAAAAACGTATTTATCCTACAAAACAGAGTTTAACCTTGGGGTAAAAGGCACAACCCAAGAAATCCTTTTGGTGTTTAACCCGTTCTCAAGCGCCGTCTTCTTTTTAGGACTGGCTTTGCTTGCGAAAGGGCGAAAATCGGCTATTATCATGCTGATTATTGATTTTGTGATGACGTTCATTTTATATGCAAATATTTTATTCTATCGTTTCTTTGATGATTTCTTAACGTTCCCGAACATTAAACAGTCCGGTAACGTCGGAAACATGGGAGACGGTATTTTCAGCATCATGGCCGGTCATGATATTTTCTATTTCTTAGATATTATCATCTTGATTGCGGTACTGATCTGGAGACCTGAATTCAAAGGATTCAAAATGAAAAAACGTTTTGCGTCTTTGGTGATCCTTTCCGGGGTCGCACTGTTTTTCATCAACCTGCATTTTGCGGAAAAAGACCGCCCGCAGCTGCTGACAAGAACATTTGACCGCAATTATATCGTAAAATACTTAGGTCTTTACAATTACACCATTTATGACGGTGTGCAGACGGCTCAAACAGAAACGCAAAGAGCGTATGCAAGCAGCGATGATCTGACAAGTGTCGAGAATTACACGACGTCACATTACGCGAAGCCGAACGCTGAGTACTTTGGTTCTGCCAAAGGCAAAAACATCATTAAGATTCACCTGGAAAGCTTCCAGTCGTTCCTGATTGATTACAAGCTGAACGGTGAAGAAGTTACGCCATTCTTAAATAAACTGGCCCACGGCGGCGAAGACGTCACGTACTTCGATAACTTCTTCCATCAGACAGGTCAGGGTAAAACATCTGATGCCGAGCTGACAATGGATAACTCGATCTTCGGTCTTCCGGAAGGCTCCGCATTTGTAACAAAAGGCGAAAACACATACCAGTCGCTTCCTGCGATTTTGGATCAGAAGGAAGGCTATACAAGCGCCGTCCTGCACGGTGACTACAAATCGTTCTGGAACCGCGATCAGATTTACAAACATATCGGCTATGACAAATTTTTCGACGCAAGCACGTATGACATGTCAGAAGAAAACATCATTAATATGGGGCTCAAGGATAAGCCGTTCTTTACAGAATCGATTCCAAAACTTGAATCTCTGAAAAAGCCGTTTTACGCGCATTTGATTACCTTGACAAACCATTATCCGTTTAACTTGGATGAAAAAGACGCGACGATTAAGAAAGCGACGACTGGCGATAATACAGTCGACAGCTACTTCCAGACTGCCCGTTACCTTGACGAGTCCCTTGAGCAATTCTTCAAGGAACTGAAGGAAGCAGGTCTGTATGACAACTCAGTCATCATGATTTACGGTGACCACAATGGGATTTCTGAAAACCATAACCGCGCGATGAAAGAAATTCTCGGAAAAGAGATCACAGATTATCAAAACGCACAAAACCAGCGTGTGCCTCTGATGATCCGCATTCCTGGCAAAAAAGGCGGAGTGAACCATACGTATGGCGGCGAAATTGACGTCATGCCGACACTTCTTCACTTGCAAGGTATTGATTCTGAGAAATATATCAACTTCGGTACCGATTTATTCTCTAAAGACCACGACGACACAGTGGCGTTTAGAAACGGCGACTTTGTAACGCCGAAGTACACATCTGTCGACAATATCATCTATGATACGAAGACAGGTAAAGAAGTAAAAGCGAATGAAGATACGAAGAACCTGAAAACGAGAGTGACACAGCAGCTGAAGCTTTCAGACAGTGTCCTTTACAAAGATTTGCTGAGATTCCACAAACTCAGTGACTTTAAAGCCGTTGATCCTTCTGATTATCATTACGGCAAGGAAAAAGATATCGAATAAGACAAAGAAGAGCCTTGAGCGGGCGCATTGCCGCGCTCAGGGCTCTTTTTTTGTGTGGTTACATAACCAAGTTGAAAAAATAGATTCCATTTGGTCACCAAGGCCGCCTCTCTCTCATATCATTACAGTAGATTTTGAAACCGGTATTGGAATCGGACAAATTATCGGGGAAATGCCTTGATAGATTGTAAGGAGGTACCAAGGTTTCGAACTCAATATTCATAGAGATGAGGGGTAGAGATGAAAGCGGTCATTCTCTGCGGCGGAAAAGGAACGAGAATGAGTGAGGTCACGAATGAACTTCCTAAACCGCTCGCCATGATAGGCGGAAAACCGATTCTATGGCATATTATGAAAATCTATCAGTACTACGGAGTGAACGAGTTTATTCTGCTTTTAGGCTACAAAGGAGAAAAAATCAAAGAATATTTTCTGAACTACGAATGGAAGCACAACAGCCTCACGCTCGACAGTTCTACAGGAGAGGTGCAGATGCTGGGACAGCCTGAAACGTGGAAAATCACATTTTTGGAGACAGGGGAAGACACGCTGACAGCCGGAAGAATCTTGCAGGCGAAGGACTACATCGGCGATGAAACGTTTATGCTCACCTATGGGGACGGGCTGGCCAATATCAATCTTTTTCATCTCATCAGCTATCATCAGACAAAGGGTGCTGCCGCGACTGTCACCGGCATTGATAAAGTCTCGCAGTTCGGCACCTTGACGGTTGAGGATGGCATAGCGAAAACATTTTCTGAAAAGACATCGAGTGACGGCATCATCAATGGCGGATTTTTCGTTCTCAATCCAAAGGTTTTCGATTATTTGCCGGAGGACGGAAACGCCATGTTCGAAGATGAACCGCTGAAGAACCTTGCGAAAGACGGTGAACTTGCCGTGTATCGCCATTACGGATTTTGGACGGCAATCGATACGTATAAAAATCTTTTGGAAGTCAACAAGCTGTGGGATCAAGGACAACATGTATGGAAGGTATGGTGAACTGATTTGAGTTTCTGGAAAAATAAAAACGTATTTGTCACGGGTTGTACAGGTCTTTTAGGAAGCTATTTGGTGAAAGAGCTGATCGAACAGGGCGCAAACGTGACGGGGCTTGTCAGAGATCATGTGCCTCAGTCCAATCTTTATCAGGGAGAACATGTGAAGAAAATGAACATCGTGCAGGGCGCTCTTGAAGATTTGCCCGTGATTGAACGCGCGCTTGGCGAGTATGAAATCGACACGGTGTTTCACCTCGCTGCACAAGCGATTGTCGGCGTAGCGAACCGCAACCCGGTTTCAACCTTTGAAGCGAATATTCTCGGCACGTGGAATGTTCTTGAGGCCTGCCGGAAGCATCCGTTAATCAAGCGTGTCATTGTCGCGTCAAGCGATAAAGCATACGGTGATCAAGAAAACCTTCCGTACGATGAAGATATGCCGCTGCAAGGCAAGCATCCGTACGACGTATCGAAAAGCTGCGCGGATCTGATCAGCCATACGTATTTTCACACCTATGGCCTGCCGGTCTGTATTACACGCTGCGGAAATCTGTACGGCGGCGGAGATTTGAACTTCAACCGTATCATTCCGCAGACGATTCAGCTTGTGCTGAACGGGGAAGCTCCTGAAATCCGCAGCGACGGCACCTTTGTCCGCGACTATTTCTATATTGAAGATGCCGTTCAGGCTTATCTGCTTCTGGCGGAGAAAATGGAGGAACACAATCTCGCCGGGGAAGCCTTTAACTTCAGCAATGAGATTCAGCTGACTGTACTTGAGTTAGTCGAGAAAATATTAAAGAAAATGAACAGCAATCTAAAGCCGAAGGTGCTGAATCAGGGAAGCAATGAAATCAAGCACCAATATTTATCTGCGGAAAAAGCGAGAAAGCTGCTGAATTGGACACCTGCTTACACCATTGATGAAGGACTTGAAAAAACCATTGCGTGGTATACAGAATTCTTCAAAAAGTAACGCGAAATGAGGTGAACATACCGTGACGAGCGCCTATTGCACCGTTTTATCAAAAGGAAGATTATATCAGGCAGTCGCCTTATTTAAGTCTTTAGCGCAAGTCGATCAAGACAGCCCCATTTTTACGCTTTGTATGGATGATGACACGCACCGCGTATTGCAGAAATTGAATCTGAAGCAGCTGACACTTGTACCGGTGGCAGCGCTTGAAAATGAAACGCTCCTGAACCTGAAGGATACACGGGATCAAAGCGAATACTGCTGGACGATGAAGCCGATCTTTCTGCAAGCTGTGCTGAACAGCAATCCCGAGCTGGAACGGGTGACGTATATTGACGGAGATTTATTTTTCTACACCGACCCGTCACCGATATTTGCGAACCAGCCGGACTGCTCGGTGCTGCTTTCCCGGGGCGATATTATCATCCCTTCCTTTGAGAGAGAGCAAATTGATATGCTGCAGCGTCTGTTAGGCAGATATAACTCGGGCTTTATCAGCTTTAAACATGATAAAGCAGGAACGGACTGTCTGGAGTGGTGGAAGGAGCGCTGTCTTGAGGAGTGTAAAAATGCGCCGGGTGAAGGGAAATTCGGGGATCAGGGCTATTTGGATTATATGTCTGAGCTGTTTCCGAATGTGTGTGACATTACGACACCAGGTGTGAACATCGGCCATTGGAATTACGGACAGCATACGTTTTCCTGGAAGGATGGCCGAATTGTGCTGGAAGATGGAAACCCGCTGATCTTCTATCATTTCAGCGGATATCGAATCGTCAGCATCAATGAAATCAAACAGATTCACGAAACAACACGCACAGACCTGCCGTTTGTGCATGAGCTGTACCAGCAGACCCTGCCGCATATCATTCAGCATATCAAAGCGCTTGACCCTGAATTTAACGGTTTTGCTTCAAAAGATGATAACAAATAAATGATTAAATACAGGAAGTGAAAATGAAGTGAAAGCAAGCGTTATTATTCCTGCATATAATTCAAAGGAGCGCCTCTATAACAGCCTTCTGTCTTTAAACCAGCAGGAGTGCGATGAAGAGTTTGAGGTCATCGTAGCAGATAATGGCTCTGAGGACGGGACGCTCTCGATGCTCAAATCGTTTCAAGCGGACTTTCCGCTGATTTTTGTACGGATTAAAGAAAACAGGGGCATTGCATACGGAAGAAATCAGGCGGTCCGCAATGCCAGAGGAGATATTCTGATATTCCATGACAGCGATATGCTTGCTGCCAAGGATCTTGTGGCAAAGCATATCAAAGCGCATGAAAACGAAGAGAATCTTGTCGTGTGCGGTTTATTTTGGAAAAGGATCTACAGCTATTATTATGAGCGCTTTGAAGATGAACATAAGAAGCAGCTCGCAAAATTATATGATGAAATGCCGAAAAAAGACAAACAAAAGCTTCTGGCGGAAGCGGATATCAAAAACGAAAGCTTTCTGGATCAAAGCTTTGACCTTGATACCGATTTTATTGACGTGCTGAAGCGGATACTGGATGAATACGGCGATGACTTAAAGGGCTACCATATGCCGTGGCGTTTTTTTATCACAAACAATTCATCAGTAAAACGAAAGCATGTGGCTGATCTCGGTTTGTTTGACGAAGGCATTGTGCGGTACGGGTTTGAGGATTATGATCTTGGGATCAGGCTCCATCAGGCCGGACTCACGTTCAGGCTGCACCGCGATATTGTCAGCGTTCATCAGGAGCACCCGAGCAATTGTCAGTCAGTAGACGATATCAGAGCAAACATTGCCTATATGTGCGACAAATATAACAACATTCAGTCATTAGACGTTCATCTTGCCTTTAACGGCCCATTCCCTCCGGACATGACCAACAGGATCATGGCTGATATTCATAAGCTGCTGGACTCGAAGAAATACGACATGCTGCTGCATCTGTTTCTTGAGCTGCTCCATGTCGTGAAGGATCGCAATCTGGACCCGGATTGGCAGAAAAAAACACCGCGGGTGACTGCGAAAAGCTTTGATTTGCAAGCCGTTCAAAAGCTTCTGCCAAAAGCGAAGAAGAAGCTTGGCGTGAACGATTTTGCCAATGCACTGTATGCGCTTGTCAATGATTTACTGCACGTGGATCTTAGATAAATGGATGTGGTATGGTGAGTCAATTTCATTTTTCAACAATAGTGTCAAGGACGCACATCTTTAAACTGATGCCTATGATTCATTCCCTCCATGAGTATTGCGATGATTTTCATTTATATGTGCTGTGTGTTGATCAGAAGGCATATGAATTGCTACAGCACGTGCCATGGGAGCATGTCACCTTTGTGCAGCTTCATGAAATGGAAGATCCGGAGCTGTTGGAAGCGAAAAGCAATAGAACGTTCCATGAGTATTGCTGGACACTGAAGCCCGCATTTTTGTTCCATGTCATGAGCCAGTGGGATGACGCCGAATATTATGCCCATATGGATACCGATCTGTTTTTCTTTTCTGATCCAGCGCGTATTTTTGCCGAAAATCCGGCGGCTTCACTGTATTTGACTGATCACCGCAACTCGCCGCGGTTCATGTCTTATTATGAGCGGACCGGGCGTTTTAACACAGGCTTTGTCGGCGCCCGGAATACGGAAGAAGCCTATAAAGCGGTGTGGCAGTGGAGACAGGATTGCATTGAATATTGCACGGTGGAAATGAATACGAAAAGAAAGACGTACGGCGATCAAAGGTATGTGGAGAAGTGGCCGGCGCAGTATCAGGGTGTGCATGTTGTCAAATCAACCGGAGCCAATACGGCGCTTTGGAATATAGAAAACTATAAGGTGACTCAAAAGGACGGCCGCGTTTATCTAGATGAAACGCCGCTGATTTTCTATCATTTCTCCGGATTCACATTGGTGACGGAGAACGAATTTAATCTTTGCTGGTATTACCGCATTGAAGACGAAGCGACAATTGAAATGATTTATATGCCGTATGTGTTAAACCTGAAAAGATGGATTGACGAAATACAGGCGGCATTTCCGGACTTTGCGGACGGCTTTATCCCGAAGCACGCGGTGCCGGACACTCATTTTATACAGCTTGATTAAAAAACCCCTGCCAGGCGGCAGGGGTTTTTTCAGCTATGCCATTCTCTCAGTTTCTGATCACTCGGCAAAAGAAACGCAAGAATGCCAAGAATCGGGAGAAACGCAATGGCAATCATGGTCGGGGTCAGTCCCGCAGCATCAATGAGAGCGCCAAGCGCCACAGCGCCGATTGCTCCCATACCGAAGGCGAGGCCGACGGTTAAACCGGACATCGTGCCGATCTTTCCGGGGACAAGCTCCTGTGCATACACAACTGTTACGGAAAAGCTCGACATGAGAACCAAGCCGATCAAAGCGAGTACGCCATAGGCCAGAACCGGTCCGGCAAATGGAAGCAGAATCGCCAGCGGCGCTGAGCACAGCAGCGAGCCGAGAATGACAACTCGTTTTCCAAAACGGTCTGCGAGCGGGCCGCCGAGAAAGGTTCCGACAGCGCCAAACAGCAAAAAGACGAAAATATAGCTCTGAGCCTGCTGAATGCTTACGTGATATGTATCCATCGCGTAAAACGTGTAAAAGTTGCCGATCGCACTCGTATACCAAGAACGCGCGAAAATCAAAAAGATAATAATAATAAGAGCGGTTATAACGGACTTGGTGACAGACGAGTTTTGTTCAGCGGCTTTCTTTTGGGTGCCCTGCTTCTGTGCAAGACTGCCGAGCCGAGCGGCGTACCATTTTGCAATATAAAGCAGAAACATAACGGCGAGCGCGGCTACAAGTGTAAACCAGACAGCACCGAATTGTCCGAGCGGAACAAGGATCAGCGCGGTAATCAGGGGCGCCATCGCTTGGCCTGAGTTTCCTCCGACCTGATAAATGGACTGGGCAAGCCCGCGTTTTGTGCCGGCGGCCATATAAGCCACACGGGAGCCTTCCGGATGAAAAATAGCGGAACCTAATCCGATGAAAAACACACAGCACAAGATCGTCACAAATGACGGGGCAAATGCAAGGCCCAATATGCCGAGCATGCTGGCAGTCAGCCCGATCGGCAGGGCGTACGGCCGCGGCCGTTTATCCGTATACCAGCCGACGACAGGCTGCATGACGGATGACACCATGTTTAACGTAAAAGCGATGATGCCAAGCTGTGTGAACGTCAAACTCATGGAGCGTTCCAAAATCGGGAACATGGCCGGAATCACAGCCTGAAGCGAATCGTTCAGCATGTGGCAGATTCCGATGATAAACAAAATCGGATACACGGTGGTGCCGGGTTTTTGAACAGGTTTTTCCTTCAGCGGGGCGGCAATAGCCAAATGATTCTCCTCCTAACATATATCACCAATGCATACCACCATATTATTCATAAGGTGAAGGATTTATCAAGAGGAAAAAAGACTCCTTCTGGAAAGAAGCAGCGCCCGCCGGCCAAAAAACATTAACAGTTGATGATTGTGTTTTCGATTTTCAGAATATGATATAGCTCTTCAAGCTTACGAATGTGGTACGTTGGCACAACCTCTGTTTCAGTGAGATTCATGTCAGGGCTAAGCCAGCACGTATCAATTCCGGCGAGCTGTCCGCCTTTGATGTCCGCTGTCAGCGAATCGCCGATGATTAAGGTGTGCTCCGCTGAAAAATGGGGAATCCGTTCAAACACATAGTCGAAGTACTCTTTCATCGGCTTTTGAAAACCTGTGTCTTCAGAAACGAAAATGTCCTTGAAGAACGGAAATAATCCTGAATCTCTGAGACGCTTATACTGAGTACTGGAAACGCCGTTTGTCACGATATACAAATCAAAATGCTGTTCCAGTTTTGCGATGAGATCAAAAGCTCCGTCCATAAGCTGGTGCCCTTCTTCAAGAAAACTGCGATATTTCTGGTCTAGCAGCACTCCGTCTGCTTCATAGCCATATTCCTTGAACAAAGCGGAAAAGCGGGTGGTCATCACTTCATCGCGAGTCATGTTTCCGCCTTCAAAGGCTCTCCATAGTCCTTGATTAATTGTTTGATAACGGGATTCCATTTCATCGGTAAGCGGAATGTTTTGATCTTCAAACAGCAGGCGCAGCGCTAATTTTTCTGCCGCTGTAAAATCCAAAATGGTATTATCTACATCAAATAATAAAGTGCGGTATGGTTTCAAGGCTGGTCTTCCTTTCTGTATGTGTACTCAAAGTATAGCACACGCGAAAACGAAAAAAGCCGGCGGATTGGACGTTTGAAATGTCCGCACCGACGGCTTACAATTATTTGTTTAATAAGCTGTGTTTTTTTGCATAAAGGAAATAAACGATCGTTCCGACGGCGATCCAGATGACAAATGAAAGCCATGTGATGCCTGGAAGGCTGTACATAAACCAAAGGCATATTCCAGCGCTGATGATTGGCACAACCGGAACGAACGGCACCCTGAAGGAAGCTTTGATTTCCGGGTGTTTTTTTCTTAACACAATCACAGCGATCGAAATGACTGTAAATGCCGCAAGCGTTCCCATGTTTACAAGGTGCGCAAGTGTGCCGAGATTAATAAATCCTGCGATCCCCGCCGCGACGATTCCTGTCAGCCATGTGTTGCGGAACGGCGTTTTGAATGACGGATGAATCTTTGCGAACAATCCCGGCAAAAGACCGTCTCTGCTCATGGCAAAGGTTAAACGGACCTGGGCATACAGCAATGCGAGCATCACTGTTGTGATTCCGATGATAGCGCCGACAGAAATAATTCCCGCAACCGCATCCTGGCCGACGAATTTAAGCGCAAAGGATACCGGATCACCGACATTTAATTTGGCATAAGGCATCATACCTGTCAAAACAAGAGATACCGTGATGTACAAAATGGTGCAGACGGCCAGAGCTGAAATGATGCCGATCGGCATATTTTTTTGCGGGTGCTTCACTTCTTCTGAAGCGTTGGAAACTGCGTCAAATCCGAGATACGCGAAGAAAACCGTTGCCGCGCTGACAATGACGCCTTTCATTCCAAACGGCATAAAAGGAGTCCAGTTATCCGGTTTGACATAACCGAAGCCGACAATAATGAACAATAAAATAATTCCGATTTTCATCAGCACGATCACGTTGTTGAAGCGTGTACTTTCTTTGACACCTCTGCTGACAATTGCAGTGATGATGAGAATAATGACCGCAGCCGGAAGGTTAAACACGGCGCCCGGCGAGCTTCCCGGAGCTCCTGTCAGCGCAGCCGGAATATGAAAGTTAAAGCCGGCGAGCAGCGATTGAAAGTATGAAGACCAGCCCGTGGCAACCGCCGACAGCGCAATGACATATTCAAGCATGAGATCCCATCCGATTAAAAAGGCGAGCAGCTCTCCAAGTGTGATATAGGAGTATGAGTACACGCTTCCTGAAATCGGAATCGAAGACGAAAACTCAGCATAACAGAAGGCGGCAAGCGCACAGGCGAGACCCGCTAAAATGAACGATAAGATCAGGGCAGGACCGGCACCGGTCGCGGCCACAGTTCCTGTAATAACGAAAATCCCAGTGCCGATGACACACCCGATACCGAGAAGTGTTAAATCAAATGCGCTTAAAGTACGGGCGAGGCTTTTTGACTGGCTCTGCGCATTTAATGTTTCAAGCGGTTTTTTTCTAAATAATGAACTCATAAAAAGTTCCTCCTGGAAAATTCAAAATATTCTAATCATTATATACATTTCTCGTTGTATTATATTGTCGAAATTTGACGGCGTCAATCATATATTTTTCTGCTTTAAACGATAGAAGCTAAAAAGCGTTGGCGTATCATAATATAGTAATTTTTACAAACAGGATATTGAATTTTGCTGATGGTGAACCGATAGAAATGATAGATTGGCCATATTTTGATTTGCTGTTAAAAAGGAGATGCTGACTATGTTTCAATATGAAGAATTAAACAAACAATTTATTGGCGGAAAATGGCAGGAGGGCAGCAGCCCAAATGTATTGGAAAACAAAAATCCTTATACTCAAAAAACAATCACATCCTTTCAAAAAGCGACTGCTGATGATGTAGATGAAGCGTACCGGGCAGCGGCTTTGGCGAAGAAAAAATGGGATGCGGTCAACCCATTCGAGAAAAGAGCAATCTTAGAAAAAGCCGTAACGTATATCGAAGAGAATGAAGAAGCCATCATTTATTTGATTATGGAAGAGCTGGGCGGCACAAGGCTGAAAGCAGCTTTTGAAATCGGACTCGTGAAAAATATCATGAAAGAAGCGGCGACGTTCCCTGTCCGCATGGAAGGGAAAATTCTTCCTTCTACAATAGACGGCAAGGAAAACAGATTATATCGCGTGCCGGCAGGTGTTGTCGGTGTCATCAGTCCTTTTAACTTCCCATTCTTTTTATCTATGAAATCAGTAGCGCCGGCACTCGGAGCAGGCAATGGCGTCGTTTTGAAGCCGCACGAAGAAACACCGATTTGCGGCGGTACGCTGATTGCGAAGATTTTTGAAAGCGCGGGCGTTCCGGAAGGACTGCTGAATGTTGTTGTCACTGACATTGCAGAAATCGGTGACAGCTTTGTCGAACATCCGGTGCCGCGGATCATCTCATTTACAGGATCTACGAAAGTGGGGAGCTACATCGGCCAGCTCGCGATGAAGCACTTTAAAAAGCCGCTTCTTGAGCTTGGCGGAAACAGCGCCTTTATCGTGCTTGAAGATGCGGATATCGAACATGCAGTCAATGCGGCAGTGTTCAGCAGATTTACCCATCAAGGCCAGATTTGTATGTCAGCCAATCGCGTACTGGTTCACTCATCAATTTATGATCAATTCCTTGAGCTGTATCAGGCAAAAGTGGAATCGCTGAAAGTTGGCGACCCGATGGACCCTGATACGATTATCGGGCCTTTAATCAACAGCAGGCAGACTGACGGGTTAATGAAATCTGTTGAGAAAGCAATTGAAGAAGGGGCTGTTCCAGTGAAGCTTGGCGGATTTAACGGGACGATCGTGGAGCCGACCATCTTAAAAGACGTGAAACCGTTTATGAGCATTGCCAAGGAAGAGCTGTTCGGGCCAGTCGTCTCCTTCATGAAGTTTGATTCAGAAGACGAAGCGGTGGATATCGCGAACGATACCCCATTTGGCTTAAGCGGAGCCGTACATACCTCAAATCTTGAACGCGGCGTGGCTTTTGCGAAACGCATAGAAACGGGCATGATCCATGTTAATGACACGACGATTAATGATGAACCGAATGTGGCCTTCGGCGGCGAAAAGCAATCTGGCCTCGGCCGATTAAATGGCGAATGGAGTCTTGAAGAATTTACGACGCTGAAATGGATTTCGGTTCAGCATGAAAAACGCAGCTTCCCTTACTAATAAAAGGAGTGATTGGAATTGAGCATAAGAACGGAAAATGAAACAGCAGATCTTCTAGACGCATTTGTGAAAGTAGCCCCTTATTTAAACAGCCTGGTTCAGGATGATATTACAATCGGCATTTATGATACGGAGAAATTGCTGGTCAATATTCCGGCAAAAACCTTTTCCCTTAACGTAAAAGCCGGAGATCCGCTGCAGGAAGGGGATATCATCACAGACGCGATCCGCAGCAATCAGAAAAAAACGAGCATGGTGCCGAAGGAATTGTTCGGCTTTCCATTAATCGCACGCGCCATCCCGCTTCATGACCAGAACGGAAGAGTGATTGGGGGAGTGGGCCTCGGCACGAGTCTTGAGGAGTCCTCTAAGCTTCATGATGTAGCGGAAAGCTTATCGGCAGTTGTTGAACAAACGGCTGCGGCCATTTCCGATATTTCTGAATCAATTAACGGATTCTCATCGCAAATGTCGGGCATTTCCTCACAAGCGAAAAAGGTAAGCGAAAGCGCGGGAGAAATCGCTGATATTTCAGTAACCGTTAAAGGCATTTCTGACCAGAGCAATCTGCTCGGTTTAAATGCTGCGATTGAAGCCGCACGGGCAGGGGAGTCCGGAAAAGGATTTTCTGTCGTAGCGGATGAAATCAGAAAGCTTGCGACGCATTCGAAAGAAAATGTCGGCCAGATCGATCAGATCACGAAAAAAATCCACAGCCTGTTAAAAGGGCTAGAAGAATCGATTGAATCGATTAATCAGCATACTGACGGACAAGCCGCGGCTGTTGAACAGATTTCCGCCACGATGCAGGAGATCTCAGGCAGTGCGCAGCATCTCGCTAAAATGGCAGAAAAAGCGCTTGAAGAAGAGTAAGAGACTGGGGACAGAGTCCCCGGTCTTTTTTTCTGTCCGGTATTTCCATGAAATTTGTCTGCTCTTTTACTAGTTTTATTCCAGCGGCTGATTTAAAATGTACACATGAACTTACGTGAGGATTGATAGGAACCATGAGCATACTAAAAGCGGAGAACCTTTACAAAACATACGGAGATAAGACGTTATTTGACCATATCTCCTTTCATATTGAAGAGAATGAGAGAATCGGATTAATCGGGCCGAACGGCACCGGAAAATCAACGCTGCTGAAAGTGATTGCCGGCTTGGAGTCTGTTGAAGAAGGCGACATCGCCAAATCCGGCAGCGTGCATGTTGAATTTCTTCATCAGGACCCGCAGCTGCCTGCCGGACAAACTGTACTGGAGCATATTTATTCCGGTGAATCGGCTGTCATGAGAACGCTCCGTGAATATGAAAAGGCGCTCTATGAACTGGGAGAAGACCCGGAAGATGAAAAACGCCAGAAACACCTGCTGGCTGCGCAGGCAAAAATGGATGCGAACAATGCGTGGGATGCGAATACCTTGGCGAAAACGGTGTTATCGAAGCTGGGAGTAACTGACGTGACAAAGCCTGTCAACGAGCTCTCAGGCGGACAGAAAAAACGGGTGGCGATTGCGAAAAACTTAATCCAGCCCGCCGACCTCCTGATCTTAGACGAGCCGACGAACCATTTGGATAATGAAACCATTGAATGGCTTGAAGGGTACTTGGCGCAATATCCAGGCGCCGTCATGCTGGTTACGCACGACAGGTACTTCTTAAACCGCGTGACAAACCGCATTTATGAGCTTGAACGAGGCAGTCTCTATACCTACAAAGGCAACTATGAAGTCTTTTTGGAAAAGCGCGCGGAACGGGAAGCGCAGGCCGAGCAAAAAGAAACGAAGCGGCAAAATCTGCTGCGCCGTGAACTGGCCTGGCTCAGACGCGGAGCGAAAGCACGCTCCACAAAACAAAAGGCGAGAATCGGCAGGGTGGAGTCGCTTAAGGAGCAGAAAGGCCCTCAGTCAGCCGGCTCGCTCGACTTTGCGATCGGCTCCCACCGTCTTGGAAAGCAAGTAATCGAAGCGGAGAACGTGATGATCGCTTATGGAGGAAACGTGCTTGTCGATCGATTCAATGAACTGGTTATACCAGGTGAACGAATCGGGATCATCGGGCCGAACGGCATTGGAAAAACAACACTGTTAAACAGCCTTGCCGGACGAATCACTCCTGACGGCGGGCATATTACGATCGGTCAAACAGTAAGAATCGGCTACTATACCCAGGATCACAGTGAAATGAACGGTGAGCTGAAGGTGATTGAATACATTAAAGAAACAGCGGAAGTCGTGAAAACAGAGGACGGCGATATCGTCACCGCTGAACAAATGCTTGAGCGCTTTCTCTTCCCGCGCTCCATGCAGCAAACCTATATCCGCAAGCTGTCCGGCGGAGAAAAACGGCGCTTATATTTGCTTCAGGTTCTGATGCAGGAGCCGAATGTGCTGTTTCTCGATGAGCCGACGAACGACTTGGATACAGAAACGTTAAGCGTGCTTGAGGATTATATTGATCAGTTCCCTGGCGTTGTCATCACCGTATCCCATGACCGCTACTTCCTTGACCGCGTCGTAGACCGTTTGATTGTATTTGAAGGAAATGGCGTGATTTCACGGTTCCAAGGCTCCTACAGCGACTATATGGAGCAGGCCAAAGCAAAAAAAACGGCTGAGAAACCCGCAGCTGAAATTAAACCGGCTGAAGCGGAACCGAAGAAAAAACGGAAAAAGCTTTCTTACAAAGATCAGCTTGAATGGGACGGCATTGAAGATAAAATTGCCGAGCTTGAAGAAAAGCATGAACAGCTCGAAGCGGATATCGCCGCGGCGGGCAGTGATTTCGGGAAAATTCAAGACCTGATGGCCGAGCAGGCAAAAACAGCGGAAGAGCTTGAGACAGCGATGGATCGCTGGACGGAATTGTCCCTCATGATAGAAGAGCTGGAAAGCTAAAAAAGTGCGGCCGCAGCAGGCCGCACTTTTTTTCACATAATGTACAAAAACGAAACGGCCAGCTTATGATAGGATGGAATTGTGTGTCAGCAGCACACGGAAAACTAACGGAGATGATGAAGTATGACATGGGCTATCGTGATGTTAATCCTCATGAGTCTGGTGAAAATCGTATTAACCTGCCTGCCAACAGGCGTCATAGAATGGCTGCTCAGCAAATTCGAGGTTCACGCCAAGCTGAACGACGAAGATGCTGTTCTCTCTCTAGATGGAAAACGGCTCGAGGGTGATGAGAAAAGGCACATGATCGATCAATTTAACGAAGCTGTCTTCCTGGAGAAATATTATATTTACCCAGGCGACGAAGAGCGTTATTTATACCCTGAAAACGGCGGAACACCGCTCGTGATAGATACGAAAAAAGGCAAAAAAGATGTAAAGCTGTTTGTGTACAGCTACGATGACCATATCGATGTCGTGAAACAGTACAAGAAGAAGGTTATCGCGTATCGACTGCTTTCTGAAAGCATGCAAAAGCAGTCTTTGTCAGTGACAGGGAGCCTAGCTTAAAATAGGATAATGAAAGACGGGTGCTTTATGTACTCGTCTTTTTTATTATATTTCAAAACTTAACGTTTACGTTAAGGTCCAAAAGGTGTATAATAATAACAGAACAGGCGAAGGGGGATTTACCATGGAATGGATGAAGATTGATCAAGTTGCCAAAAGAAGCGGGCTGACAAAGCGGACCATTCGGTTTTATGAAGAAATCGGCTTGATTCCAGCGCCGAAACGGACGGAAGGCGGCGTTAGACTTTATTCAGAGGATGATATGGAAGAGCTTGAGAAAGTGATCAGCACAAAGGAAGTGCTTGGTTTTTCCCTTCAGGAGCTTCAGCATTTCATGGAAACCAGCCGCCAGCTTGAGTTAAACAAAGAGGGGTATTTGTTGTCACTGGATCCAAAGGAACGGAAAGAGAAGCTGGAGGAAATTCAGGAAACGCTGAATCACCAGCTGGATTTGATTGATGAAAAAATCCGCACATTCCAAAGCTTTAAGGAACGTCTGCACGGGATGAAAGACAAAGCGGAGCATGCCATTCAATCAATCGAATAAAACGTTTGGTAAACGCTATTTTTGTAGCGTTTCTTTTAATGGAATAAAGATGGAGGTCAGATCAAATGGACAATACAAAACAAGTGAATCAGAAGACAGGTTTGCTGAATCAGCCGAAAGCTGTATGGGCTGTCGCGTTTGCCTGTGTGATTTCCTTTATGGGAATCGGGCTGGTCGATCCTATTCTTCCGGCGATTGCCGCACAATTACATGCTTCACCTAGTGAAGTATCACTCTTATTTACAAGTTATTTGCTCGTTACCGGATTTATGATGTTTTTCTCAGGAGCCATTTCCAGCAGGATCGGTGCAAAATGGACATTAATTCTCGGACTTATTTTTATTATTATCTTTGCAGCGCTTGGCGGAAGTTCAAGCTCAATTGCTCAGCTTGTCGGCTATCGCGGCGGCTGGGGACTAGGTAATGCGTTATTTATTTCAACAGCGCTTGCGGTCATTGTCGGCGTGTCTGTCGGCGGCAGCGCTCAAGCGATTATTTTGTATGAGGCGGCGCTCGGACTCGGGATTTCCGTCGGACCGCTTGCAGGCGGAGAGCTTGGAAGCATTTCATGGCGTGCGCCGTTCTTCGGGGTATCTGTCCTGATGTTTATTGCGTTAATCGCCATTTCCTTGATGCTGCCGACATTGCCTAAACCGGCGAAGCGCGTTGGGGTATTTGACGCCATGAAGGCACTCAAATATAAAGGCCTTTTGACAATGGCGGTATCGGCTTTCTTATACAACTTTGGATTTTTTATTTTGCTCGCTTATTCTCCGTTCGTTCTGGATTTAGATGAACACGGCCTTGGATATGTTTTCTTTGGCTGGGGACTTCTGCTGGCGATTACGTCAGTCTTTACGGCGCCGATCGTGCACAAAGCGCTGGGTACAGTGCGTTCCTTGGTTGTTCTCTTTATCGCCTTTGCGGTCATTCTGATCATCATGGGCATCTGGACAGAGCATCAGGCGTTGATTATTACATGTATCGTTGTGGCCGGTGCTGTCCTTGGTATGGTCAACACGATCATGACAACAGCTGTCATGGGCTCTGCACCGGTTGAACGTTCAATCGCTTCTTCAGCCTACAGCTCAGTCCGCTTCATCGGCGGCGCGATCGCTCCGTGGATTGCGGGAATGCTGTCAGAACACTTCACAGCAAGCGCGCCGTATACAGTTGGCGGAATTGTTGTTCTCGTCGGTATGCTTGTGCTTCTGCTGGGTCGTAAACATCTTGCCGGAATTAAGGCAGGACATTAATAAGGAAAGACACTGCTAAGGTGCAGTGTCTTTTTTATTTGCTTAATCTTCCCCTCATAATGGTATGATCGTATTTCCCGTCAGAAAGCCATTTATCATTTTTTTAACCCCTTCTATTATGAAGTGAAATGGCATGCAAGGATAGGTTTTTAGTCTCGATTGAATCGGCTCACCATTTGCAATCGGTTATAATCTAATCATAATGGAATCGACGCGAGAAAGGACATCCAGATGACACAATTTTACTATTTAGCTGCTAAAACGCCTTTAGAAACCGGTTTTTTCAGTCAGCCCTCCGGCTACTCCCGGAAAGGGCATCCGCTCCGGTCAGGTATTGACGCGGCGGGCATTTATCTTGAGGAAGCCGAGAATGTGTCTGTGCATTTACGGTTGCCTTATCAAATAATAGTTCATGCTGAAGAGGGATCATTTGCCATGCATAAGGCAAAGCCTGACGCATATGACTTGAAGTGTTTACAGACGCTCTATCAATACATACACAGCGTCATGAAAAACAGCTTTTCTGTCGAGTGGTTCACCGCATGGGCTGATGAGGAAGACCTTGAACTGTCTGCCAAAAAAGAGCTGATACTTGATGAATTCATATCGCCATTGCAGCTCATTTTAAAAGACAGAGAGCTTTTGAGAATCGTTCAGAAAAAATGGCAGTAAAAAACCCGCCCTTCACCAGGCGGGTTTTTTCGTAACATTAAAGCACTTTTGTCGTCCAAGACTCGCAGTTCCATGTTTCTGTCGCGATGTCCATATAGAAATCAGGCTCGTGAGAAATAAGAAGAATGGAGCCTTTGTATTCTTTGAGGGCGCGCTTGAGCTCTTCCTTGGCGTCGACATCCAAGTGGTTTGTCGGCTCATCGAGCACCAGCAGGTTGGTTTCCGAATTGATCAGCTTGCATAATCTGACCTTCGCTTTTTCGCCACCGCTTAATACGGAGACGCGGCTTTCGATATGTTTTGTCGTCAGTCCGCATTTTGCCAGAGCGGCGCGGATTTCATACTGTGTATACGAAGGGAATTCGCTCCAAACTTCTTCAATACACGTATTGTTGTTTGTTTCCTTGACCTCTTGCTCGAAATAGCCGGTAAAGAGGTGCTCGCCTCGTTCAACAGAGCCTTCGAGCGGCTGGATTTCGCCAAGCAGGCTTTTCAGCAATGTCGTTTTCCCGATCCCGTTGGCGCCGTAAAGGGCGATTTTTTGGCCGCGCTCCATACGGAGGTTCAGCGGACGTGAGAGCGGGGAATCGTAACCGATCACGAGATCCTTCGTTTCGAAAACCAGCTTTCCTGATGTTCTGGCCGGCTTGAAGTGAAATTCGGGCTTCGGTTTTTCCGCCGCCAGCTCGATCATATCCATCTTGTCGAGTTTCTTTTGGCGGGACATCGCCATGTTTCGCGTGCTGACCCGGGCTTTGTTGCGGGCAACGAAATCCTTCAGCTCCGCGACTTCCTGCTGCTGTTTTTTGTAGGCCGCTTCAAGCTGCTGTTTCTTCACCTCGTAGACTTCCATAAACTGATGGTAGTCGCCGACATAGCGTGTCAGCTCTTGATTTTCTACATGATAAATCAGGTTGATGACACTGTTTAAGAACGGAATGTCATGGGAAATCAAGATGAATGCATTCTCGTACTCCTGCAGGTAGCGTTTCAGCCATTCGATATGCTGCTCATCAAGGTAGTTGGTCGGCTCATCGAGAAGCAGGATTTCCGGTTTTTCCAGAAGCAGCTTGGCGAGAAGCACTTTGGTGCGCTGACCCCCGCTCAGATCAGTAACGTCACGGTCCAGTCCGATATCACTCAAGCCGAGGCCGCGGGCGATTTCTTCTACCTTGGAATCAATCACATAAAAATCATTGTTTGTCAGCGCGTCTTGAATCACACCGACGTCTTCAAGAAGCTTTTCAAGCTCGTCAGGATCAGCTTCACCCATTTTGTTATAAATCTCATTCATTTCTTCTTCCATTGCAAATAAATAATGGAATGCGTCTTTCAGCACATCACGGATGGATTTTCCTTTTTCAAGCACAGTATGCTGATCCAGATAGCCGACACGGACGTTTTTTGACCATTCGACTTTTCCTTCATCAGGCTCAAGCTTTCCGGTAATAATATTCATGAAGGTTGATTTTCCTTCACCGTTCGCGCCGATCAGACCGACGTGCTCGCCTTTTAAAAGACGGAAAGATACATTATTAAAAATGGCCCGGTCACCGAAGCCGTGGCTTAAGTCCTTTACAGATAAAATACTCATGTTTACACCTCTATCGTTTATCGAACACGCTGTATGGCGTGTATTTCTCACCTTTTGATTATAAAGGAGGAATACGATTGTTGAAAGGCATAGGAAAGAAAAAGAAAAATTGCGTTCCGCGCGCTGTTTTGAGATACTATGGAATAGATTTCAGGAATCGAGGAGAACAAAATGACGCAAACTTGGCCATTTTTACATAATGCACAATCATTTATCAAAGAAAATTGGAACGCTTCAGGCTTTGAAAAGCCGACTCCTGTACAGGAGCAGGCGGCCCAACTCATCATGGAAGGTAAGGATGTCATCGCAGAATCGCCGACAGGAACAGGTAAGACGCTTGCCTACGCACTGCCGGTATTGGAGCGCATCAAACCTGATCAGAAGCATCCGCTGGCGGTGATTTTAGCACCTTCACGTGAGCTGGTGATGCAGATTTTTCAGGTGATCCAGGACTGGAAAACGGGATCAGAACTACGGGCAGTTTCCTTAATCGGCGGGGCGAATGTGAAAAAGCAGGTCGAAAAGCTGAAAAAGAATCATCCGCATATTATCGTCGGGACGCCGGGCAGGGTGTTTGAGCTGATTCAAGCGAAAAAACTCAAGATGCATGAAGTAAAAACGATCGTACTTGATGAAACCGATCAGCTTGTCCTGCCGGAGCATCGTGAAACGATCAAGCAAATCATTAAAACGACATTAAGAGACCGCCAGCTTCTTTGTTTTTCTGCCACACTGAAGAAAGAAACAGAAGATGTGCTCCGCGACATGACGAAAGAGCCTGAGGTTCTGAAGGTAGAACGCAGCAAGGCGGAAGCGGGAAAAGTGAAGCATCAATACATCATCTGTGACCAGCGCGACAAAGTGAAGCTGCTGCAAAAGCTTTCAAGACTTCATGGCATGCAGGCGCTTGTGTTTGTGAGAGATATCGGCAACCTTAGTGTGTACGCGGAAAAGCTGGCGTACCATCATGTCGACCTTGGCATCCTTCACAGTGAGGCGAAGAAGATGGAGCGGGCGAAGATCATTAAAGCGTTTGAGCAGGGCGAGTTCCCGCTGCTTTTGGCAACTGACATTGCCGCGCGCGGTTTGGATATTGAAAACCTGCCATATGTGATCCACGCCGATATTCCTGATGAAGACAGCTATGTTCACAGATCAGGACGAACAGGACGGGCTGGAAAAGAAGGGAACGTGCTGAGTCTTGTCACACGTATGGAAGAATCAAAGCTGAAGAAAATGGCGAAGAAACTTGGCGTGGAGCTGAGTGAAGCTGTGTATGCCGGCGGAAAATTGAAGACGAAATAAAAAGGAGGGCAAAAGCCCTTCTTTTTTGTTGTAAAATAATAGAAAAGGTTTCGCGCGGGGGTGGGAAGATGGTTTCAATAGACAGATTTCAAGTAGTGAAGGAGCCAGAGCTGAAAATCCTTGAACACTGGTTTGAACATGAAGATACCAGGCGGAGAATGGATGGCATGCTGCCATTAGATGAGTGGTATGCACGAGTAAATAAAGATGAACAGGATACTGTCATCATGGCATATGATGGACAGCTGCCAGCAGGGATGGCCGTTATTGAGTTCGGGGAGGAGCGGACGTATATTGGATTGATCGTTAATCCTATGTACCGGCTTCAAGGGTACGGAAAACGGATATTGCAAAAACTGCTGACCGAACCTGATTTTACTAGCGTGCGGGAATGGGTGGCATGCATTGAAGAAGACAATCAAATCAGTTTAGCTTGCTTTCAAGCAGCAGGTTTCACTTTGGAGGATACGGAACCAGATGAAGATGGTTTTCTTACGCTGATTCTTCGTAGCTGACCTCATATAAACCCAAAAGGAGGGCAAAAAGCCCTCCCATTTTCATCTTCAGCTCGGATCGCTGACTTTGATCAGCTGTTTTCCTTTATTTTCTCCTTTAAATAAGCCAAGAAACGCATCCGGAATGTTTTCGAAGCCTTCAGTGATGGTTTCCTCATAATGAAGCTTTCCATCTCTCAGCCATTCCGCCAGCTGTTTTGCGCCTTCAGGAAAACGGTCGGAGTAGTCGCTTACGATAAACCCTTGCATCAGCGACTTCGTTTTAATGAGTTTTGATTGAACACGAGGGCCCATGTCATCTGCTTCGCTTTCTGCATTATAGGAAGAAATGGCGCCGCACACCGGAATGCGGGCAAACTCATTAAGGAGGTTCATGACCGCATCTGAAATCGGCCCGCCGACATTGTCAAAATACACATCGACACCGTTCGGACAAGCATCAGCGAGCGCTTTTTGAATATCATCTGCGGTTTTGTAATTGATGGCTTCATCAAACTGCAGCTTCTGCTTTAAATAGGAGACTTTTTCATCAGAGCCCGCGATGCCGACAACTCGCGCGCCTTTGATTTTGGCAATCTGCCCGACTGTTGAACCGACAGCTCCCGCAGCTCCGGAGACCACCACGGTTTCGCCTTCTTTCGGACGCCCGATATCCAGCAATCCAAAGTATGCCGTCAAGCCGGTCATTCCCAAAATGCCGAGATAGGCCGAAGCGGGAGCAAGGCTTGTATCAATTTTTCGTAAGGCAGACTCGCTTACCGCGGAGAATTCTTGCCAGCTGAGGTTTCCGATGACGATATCGCCTTTTTTCAGATGATTCCCGTCTGATACAACTTCAGCGATGACCCCGCCAGAAAGCGCTTCATTCAAGGCGAATGGCTCAACATATGACTTCGTATCCTGCATACGGCCGCGCATATAAGGGTCAACCGATACATAAAGCGTTTTGACAAGCACTTCCCCTTGCTTCGGTTCAGGAACCGGAATGGTTTCAAAGCGAAAGTCTTCATGAACGGGAACACCTTGCGGACGTCTTGCTAATTGAATTTGCTGCTGAGATGCTTTCATTTTCATCCTCCTATCACTTGGTTGACACCACTGTAACATGGACAGAAGAGGAATTACAAAAGGTATGCTGGCATACAAAAAAGGTTATAGAGGAACTTATGCTTTCTACAAGCTCTTTTGTTTTTAAAAAGTTGTCTTTAGTCATTTATCATTATTAGAAAACAGAACAGAAAAAGAGCTTGTGTACACCTAGCTAAGATTAGCTAGTGTGTATGTCGATTCTTCTTCATATTCTTGCAAGCATCTGCGAGGGGGGAGCTTAGTCGTTCACATTTTGCTTTCCCATCAATCTGCCATAGCAAAGTCTATGCAATTGTTTTGCATCTGCAAAGCTTTTCTCAATTTTTTCACTTTTATACTGTGTCTTTCTGAAACAGACAATCGATTGTAATCGACCATTTTCTTTTGGTCAATTAAGTAATGTTTACTTTTTAATAAAACCGCGAAAAAGCAAACGAAAACATAATTAAATTTTAGATATTTATTAAAAGCTTATATGTTTATTTACCTTTTTCTTGAATTGCAATTGAGAAAATCCATATATTGCGGACACTAATAAAAGAATACCTGCTGAAACATAAACTAAACGAACTCCAAGGAAATCTGAAATAGCCCCTATAGCCAGAATTGAAAACATAAAAATGAACTGTACTAAAGAAGACCTTGCAGACATTATATTAATTCGAGTTTGCTCGGTTGTCATGTTCTGAATAAATGTTTCTTGTGTAAGATCTCTTAATATATAAGCCGGCCCCATAAAGAGAACCAATATTAGAGCTAAGTACGAATTACTTATAAATCCATATATTAAAGTTAAACTTCCATATGAGACAGCACCAATTAACATAAAATTAATTAACTTATTTTGGAATCTCTCCGACAGCTTATATATTATAAATCCCCCTATCATCGAACCTAAATAGTATGCTCCATTAATAAATCCCCACCATGATTCTCCTTTATGCAAGACTTCGTTAACGAAAGCTAAAGAGACAGACCCTATCCAAATCATTCCTGCCCATGACTCAATTAAATCCATAATAATAATTGTTCTAAGTTTCTTTTGGCTAAATAAATACCGCCAATCACTTACTATACTCTTATTGGGAGAATTTTTTTCACGTATGACAGAATTAGCGTGGCCGTGTGGTAGACAAAATAAAAGAGAAATAAGAGATGTAAACAACAAAAAGGTAGTAAGTATAATGGTATATCCCTTACCTAAAAATGCAATTATGAGACCACCTAAAGACCAGCCTACAAATTGAAAAGTTTGGTCCACTGTAGATAATAATCCATTTGCCTTTACTCTTTTATCAGGAGAGATTATTTCCCCTATAATTGCACTTTTTAAAGGTGAGAACCATCCATTAAAAAAGGAAATACAGCTAATAATAATAAAGACTAAAATGAGAGTTTGATTAGAGTAAGTTCTTAATAAAGAAAAGAACAAACATATTAACAACAGCATTTGTATCAATTGAGAAATAATTATTGTAAGATGCAGTTTTAATCGAATTGTTATTAACGGTAATATAGCACTTCCAAAAATACGAAAAATAATACTTATTAATGTCACCATAGAGGCGATGGTTGTCGAATTGGTCATTTTAAACAAAAACGAAATCACTACCATAGTATATAGAGAAAAACCTAAATTTGTAGTGGTCTGGCTAAATAAAATAGAATAATAACCTTTACTCATATGTATCCTCCCTTGGAATAACTTTTCTCGGTAAAGAGCTTAAACATATTTAAACACCTTAAAACAACAAAAGTAAAGAAAAAATTTCCTTGTAAACTATTTACTTTTATTCTATTTATTGTTATTGTTTATTTAAGTTCTCTGACTATTCTATCAATAGGGTGGGGAACCACATATCTTATTAAAGGGGGGGATACCATGAAAAAATTAAGAAAAAACTGGAGAAAATCGATTGTTAGCCCGGTTCTTTATACTAATGAAAAATGGTAAACACTTAGGGAATAGCATTTAAATGCTATTCCTTATTTCAACAAACAAATCGGGAGGTTATCGTAAATTGACACTATTAATGCAAGATCATAAATCAATTTACAATAAAGATATAGAAATATTAATTGAAGTTGAAGAACTTATTACTTCTGTTCCAGAAAATAAAAAAAATGATTTTAAGAGTTTAATCGATAATAGAATTATGACTCTACTAAATAAAATTCAACACCCTGTAGCAGCTGAAAATGTGTTTGGTATGTGTATTGCTTACCCGAATACTTACATAAGGTATAGATTAATTGATTTCGTTGAAAAATGGGTACCTTATTTCTCTGCTGTAGAAACTATAATCAATCTAACCCAGGATCCTGATGATTTAGTTTCTTTTAAAGCTATGGATGTGTGTGCAAATCATAAAATTGAAGAATCGTTAGCATATTTGTCTTCAATCATTGATGATGTCCGGGAGAGTATAAGCTACCCTAAAAAACCTGTGGGATTAGGGGCCAAAAAGTATTAAGTACATTATTAGATATATTCGGTGTTGAAAAATATGAAGAGCTAGTAATGCTAAAAAATTATTTTGATCAAAATGGTATCCTTCCTAATAACTTTGACTTTGAAGAAAAAATTCCTCAAAGTCTAATAGAGGAATTCGAAAAAACAGAAGAAGATGGGATGATTTTAATTCCGGGTGGCTTTTTTGAATTCGGTTTAAATGAAAATGAAATTCCTGACAAAACATTTAATTGGAAAGATGCTGTTCCTAGACAAAAAGTATGGTTACCTCCCTTTTTTATTGATAAGTATCCTGTTACAAATAAAGATTATGATATCTTTACCGAGTTCACAGAGGAAAATGGGCATATATTCTGTCATCCTAATGAACCACAGAATAAACAACATAGAAGAAATACATATTGGGATGATAGGTATTTAGATAATCATCCCGTTACAGGTATAGATTTTTATGATGCATTTGCTTACGCAAGATATAAGGGGAAAGAATTGCCAACCGAGTTTCAATGGGAAAAAGCTGCTCGAGGCGAAAAAGGTAATATATGGCCTTGGGGAGATAAATTTGATCCTGCAAAGGTTCAATATGCTGGAAGTCTTTATAATGAACCCATTACTTCTTTAAAGTCCTGGAGAGAAAATTTATTAAAAGCTCATGCTGATAAAGAATTAAATCATTTAACAAGTTATATTTTTGAACAAAATGGTGAAAGTCCCTATGGAGTATGCGGTATGATCGGCGGAACATGGGAGTGGACTAGAAGTGAGCTTAAAACAAAGAGAGCTTTCCACCCTATTTTTGAGAATGTACCATTTAATAGTGTTAACTCATTTGCCGTTCTTAAAGGAGGATCATTCTTCTCTCATCCAGGCTTAATGTTCCCTTCCTTTAGAGCAAAAGATATTCCTTTCTGTCGACACAATGAAATGGGAATTAGGTGCGTAAAGAATATTCCAGTATATAAAATTAGAGAATCAATTAATGGGCCAATTACTAATAAAGCAATTTATTAATCATTCTAGATTAGAGACTTGATAAAAGTATACTAACATTGTGTGATAATGTTCGGCTTGTACAAAAAACAATGTTTTTTCTGCAAGCTTTTATTTTAAATGTTTTTAATAATTATCAGGATTGAGAATCAGAAAAAGAGACATTAAGCCCAAGCTCCGTTGAATATTTAAATCTTCAATATATTTTTGTGATAAATATATATTATTCTGTCAATTTACATTTCGATTTTTAATTGAACCTGCAATAGCAAAGCCCCTTACCACTGTTTTGATTCTTTCTTTTTCTGATACACAATCTAATTTTGTCACTTTTTTTGGTCTTTCCACACATTTCGAGGGATGACTTACTATAATTCTTTCGGTCTTTTCTATGTATGAGATAAAGTTTATGTCTTGTTGAGAATCGAAGAGATATACAACTTTAACAAGTTGGTCAATAAGAACAAATTTAACTTTATATTAAGAGTTTCTCGTGTGGAACATGAGAAGAATAACATGTTTTTTTAGTTAAACATCAATTAAATGTGAGAATGAAATATTATAAGGGAAAATGAAGGCTGTCAAGTTTCTCGACAGCCTAGGGTTTCCTCTCCTTTTTCATCACGTCCGTAATTTTGGGCATAGTCCCATCGGCAGGCACATCGGCTTCTGGTCGATCGGGCTTCTCATGATGCAGCATTCCAAGCCGAAGACTTCCCGGAAAAACGGCTGGGTAAAGACGTCTTCCGGCGTTCCGGCATTGTAGATTTTTCCGTCCAGTACGCTGATCAGATAGTCAGCATATTGAGCGGCTTGGTTTAAGTCGTGAAGCACCATGACAACTGTGCGTCCATGATCCCGGTTCAGTTTTTTCAGCAGCTCCAGCACCTCAATTTGGTGAGAAATGTCCAAGTAAGTGGTCGGTTCATCGAGCAAAAGCAAATCAGTGCCTTGTGCAAGCGCCATGGAAATCCAGGCTCTTTGTCTTTGACCGCCTGAAAGGGCATCAAGTGTCCGGTCCTTCAGCTCATTCATCCCGGTTGCGTCAAGCGCCCACTCTACCATATCGTGATCCTCTTGCGTATGCTTGGATAACAGTTTTTTATGAGGATGTCTGCCGAAATAGCATAGTTCCTGTACCGTCAATCCTTCAGGCGCTTGAGGAGACTGAGGAAGAATCGCCAGCTTTTTAGCTACTTCTTTGGACGGCTGGCGATGAATATCTTTTCCTTCTAATAGGACCGTGCCGCTTTTTGGGGCCATCAGCCTGGCCAGCGATTTGAGGATTGTTGATTTTCCGCAGCCGTTGGCGCCGATGAGCACAGTGATTTTTCCTTCTTCAATCTTTAAATCGACTCCGTCAATAATCACTGTGCTGTCATATGAAAGAGTGAGCTGGTCTGCAGCCAGTTTTCCCATGGTATCCTCTCCCTACTGTTTCCTCGCTTCGAATTTCAATAAATATAAAAAATAAGGCGCGCCGATCACAGCTGTCAATATTCCGGCGGGTATCTCAACCGGAGGCATGATGCCGCGTCCTAATGTATCTGCGATTAGTAATATAATAGCACCGATTAATGCCGATGCAGGCAGTAAATATTTAGCTTTTTCTCCGGCAAGCCTTCTGGCGATATGCGGAGCAAGCAGCCCGATAAAACCGATTGATCCGACGACGGCTACACAGCTCCCCGCCAGTGCAACTGCGGTGAAAATCAGGATGAATCTCAGCCGGTTTGCGTTTTCGCCGAGACCCTGCGCTAGCTCATCTCCGAGTGACATCAGATCCAGCTTCGGAATGAGGATGCAGACAATCGGCAAAAGGACAAGCAGCCATGGCGCAAGGAGCTTGACTTCTTCCCAGTTTCTCCCCCAGAGGCTGCCTGTCAGCCAAATGAGCGCTGCATTAACGTCCCCCGGAAATTTGAC
Source organism: Bacillus sp. XT-2 (assembly GCF_025696525.1). Lineage (NCBI taxonomy): Bacteria > Bacillati > Bacillota > Bacilli > Caryophanales > Bacillaceae > Bacillus > Bacillus sp. XT-2. The sequence continues at coordinate 54,349 of NZ_JAHVOC010000009.1, read as the reverse complement.
CATCATATATTGCATGCCGGCGTGGCAGACCGCGCCTAAGGCAATGCCTGATAAAGCCAATGATGAGGGCTGAATGCTTTTTTTGCGGGCTATCATTAATAATACTACAGCAATAATGGCTGCTCCGGCAAATGCGGAGAACGGCAGCACGTAGACCGGAGACTCAGGAAAAATGAGAATAACGGCCATGGCGGCCAGTCCGGACCCTTTTGAAATTCCGACAACGTCCGGAGACGCAAGGGGATTTCGGATGACACCCTGCAAAATGGCTCCGGCAGCGGCAAGCCCGGCGCCTGCCAGAATCGCCAGTATAATGCGGGGGAGCCGGTACTGCTGAATAATAAACTCGAAGGAATGATCCATCCCTAACAGATTCGTAACCACCGCATCAGGTGAAATATACAATGCCCCGAAGCCGATGCTGATCACGGACAGCACTAGCAAGATGACAGCCAATATAAGGATGGCCAGCAAGGGGCGTTTTTGTTTTCTGGTTGATTTCTTCATTTCAGATTTCGCCCTTTCCTTGCTAAATATAAGAAAAATGGTGTGCCGATAATGGCGGTGACAATGCCGACCGGGGATTCATAAGGGAATGCAATCCATCTGGCCAGGACATCTGCGTACACCAATAAGATGGCGCCGAACAGCGCTGAAAAAGGCAGCACATACTTGTAATTTTCTCCGATCAGCTTGCGGACGATATGCGGGATGAGCAGCCCGACAAAGCCGATTGGGCCGGCAACCGCCACAGAAGCGCCCGATAGAATTAAAATGATAAAGCTGATCAGAATCCGCATGCCGTTCATGTTTTGCCCGAGTCCTTTTGCGGTTTCATCACCGAGACCGAGAACAGAAACGGGACCTGAAAACACAAGGGCAAGTCCAATGCCGATGACAGAAAACGGGGCAATGGTCATGACGTCCTGCCAATTGCTGCCGTCAATCGCACCCGTCATCCAATACAGCACATCCTCTCCCGACTCATTTAAAATAATAATCGCCTGTGTCATGGAGGACAGGAACAAATGCACCGCCATTCCTGACAGCGCCAGTTTGACAGGTGTCATTCCGCCGGAAGAGGCAATCATATACACAATTGCGCCGCCTGCCGCCGCACCTGCAAAAGCGAACACAACCGAAGAGTAGGACGACGCCGGCAGAATGACGAGAGAAGCAACGACAAACAGCGATGCACCCGCATTCACACCGAAAATTTGAGGTGAAGCCAGAGGGTTTCTTGTCATGGCCTGCATCAGCGCCCCTGCTACAGCCAGGCTGGCGCCGACGAAAACGCCGATTAATGTGCGGGGGAGGCGAAGAGTAGAGATGATAAGCTGTTCTTTTGAACCGTCCCATACAAAAAGATATGTCAAAGCATCAATGATGCCGATGTCTGAGGCGCCTACTGAGAGATTCAGCCCAAGCCCGAAAATAAGGATGATCAGTGCAATGATAAAAACCATCAATCTTGATGATGAGCGCCGTTTGGCTGAGTAATACAACAGTCTCACTTCCTTGCTGCGTCTGTTTGCAAAAACGAAGAAGCAAGGATTCTCCTCGCTTCTCTTTTGTCCTACTTATTATACACTTTTTTGAGCACGTCTTTGGCGCTTGTTTCACTGGACTTGATTCCTCTGAATCTTGTCCAAATGTCGCGGTCTGCATCGTAGATTTGTCCGTTTTTCACCGCTTTTAGGTTTTTCCAAAGCGGATTCTTTTTCCACTCATCTACGATTGTTTTACCCTCGTTGGCTGAAATAAACAAAATATCAGGATCGATTTTGCTTAACTGCTCGAGGCTGACCTCTTGATACGCGTTATCTGACTTCACGGCGTGCGTAAAGCCGAGCATGCTGAAGATTTCTCCGTCATAAGAAGATGACGTATGAAGCTGGAAGGAATCGGCTCTTGCCACGCCGAGAACGATGCTGCGGTCTTCATCTTTCGGAAGCTCCGCTTTCAGATCGTCAATGACCTTTGTATGGTCGGCGAGCTTTTCTTTTCCTTCTTTTTCTTTATTTAATGCTTTAGAAATGGTATTGAAGCTGTCGATTGTTTCATCATAAGTCGCTTCCCGGCTTTTCAATTCAATGGTCGGTGCGATTCGTTTCAGCTGTTTGTAAATGTTTTTATGGCGTTCAGCGTCAGCGATGATTAAATCAGGCTTCAAGGAGCTGATGACCTCAAGATTCGGTTCGCTTCGCGTGCCTACTGATGTATAATCAATCGAGCTGCCGACCAGCTTTTGAATCATGTCTTTTTTGTTGTCATCGGCGATGCCTACCGGCGTGATGCCGAGGTTGTAAACAGCATCCAGGAATGAAAGCTCAAGCACAACGACTTTTTTAGGTGTGCCGGTCACTGTTGTTTTCCCGTCTTCGTGCTGAATGACTCTTGAATCCTTAGATTTGCTTCCGGCTTTGCTGCCGCTGTTATCCTGACTTGATGAACAGCCGGATATAATGAAACAAGCGATTAATAAAACACTGATGATGGCAATAAACTTGTTAGGATAGGTGCGCATTGTTTTCTTCCTTTTTTCTGAATTTAATAATGAGAATCATTATCACAAATAAACACTATAATAGCATGGCTTCCTATGTCAATATTTTTTAAATAAAGAAACAGAAGCGGCTGCTTTATGTTTTTTTGATGTATGGGTCATATGGCACAAATAAATCGTACACAGCATCGCCGTGTCTGTGGGATAAAAACGAACTGGCGTTGGCTTTAGAGGCTTCAAGCATATCTCTGCTGACATGGGGAAGAAGAACGCTGAGATAGCCGGACAATTTTTTTTCGATTTCTTCAGAGAGCGCAAATTCAATGTCTCCGATATTCATGACAATAGAGAAAACAAAGTCAATATCGATGTGAAATGTTTCTTCGGCAAAGATGGCAAGCTGGTGAATGCCGGCTGAATAGCCGACACGCTGATGGAAGACCTGTTTTACTAAATCACTCACAACCCACGCATTGTATTGCTGTTCTGGTGAAAAGTATTGCATTGGACATACCTCCTGCTTGTACGGATAAAAATGGCGATTCATGTTCGGGCGCTCCGTGCAGCGGTTTTGATTTTGACTATTCTGAAAATACTCTCGTTCTATCACTTTACCATGGTTAGAAATGAAATATCTACTACCATTCTTCCTGTTTTTGTGCCCAATGCTCTGGATGCTGTTTCATAGAAAAAGGATCGGGTATGAATATAACATAGACATGATGAAGGAGGAATTGGATATGAAACCAGTTGTAAGAGAGTATACAAACGATGAACAGCTCATGAAGGATGTAGAAGAATTACAGCAAATGGGTGTCGCAAAAGAGGATGTATACGTCTTAGCTCACGACGATGACAGAACGGAACGACTGGCAGACAACACGAATGCCAACACGATCGGAGCCAAAGAAACAGGTTTCAAACATGCGGTAGGGAACATATTTAATAAAAAAGGAGACGAGCTTCGCAATAAAATCCACGAAATCGGTTTTTCAGAAGACGAAGCGGCTCAGTTTGAAAAACGGCTCGATGAAGGGAAAGTGCTTCTCTTTGTGACAGACAACGAAAAAGTAAAATCTTGGGCATAATGCAGGAATGTAACCCCAAAAGGCGATTATCGTCCTTTTGGGGTTTTTTATATTTGCGGTTTTTGCGGTGTTTTTTTGCAGGATGCCGCAATAAAAAGCCGTACATTTTCGGTTATGGATGCCCATGAATTTGCTATTATGTTTTTTGTGAGAATATGGAACAAATTCTCACAAAATAGAAAATGGGGGTTCATACTGAATGAAAAAAGTGATGTTAGCCACGGCTTTGTTATTAGGCTTGACTCCGGTTGGGGCGAACGCAGCGGATTTGGGCCATCAGACGTTAGGGTCAAATGATGGCTGGGGAGCGTACTCGACCGGCACGACAGGCGGATCAAAAGCCTCGTCATCCCACGTGTATACAGTCAGCAACAGAAATCAGCTCGTTTCGGCTTTGGGCAAGGACACCAACACAACGCCAAAAATCATTTATATCAAGGGAACGATTGACATGAATGTCGATGACAATCTGAAGCCGCTTGGTCTGAATGATTATAAAGATCCAGAGTACGATTTGAACAAATATTTGAAAGCCTATGACCCAAGCACATGGGGCAAAAAAGAGCCATCCGGAACACAGGAAGAGGCCAGAGCACGCTCACAGAAAAATCAAAAGGCACGCGTGATGGTGGATATCCCTGCAAATACGACGATCGTCGGTTCAGGGTCAAATGCTAAAGTTCTGGGCGGAAACTTCCAGATCAAGAGTGATAACGTCATTATCCGCAATATCGAATTCCAAGACGCATATGACTATTTCCCTCAATGGGACCCGACTGACGGAAGTTCAGGAAACTGGAATTCTCAATATGACAACATCACAATAAACGGCGGTACACATGTATGGATCGATCACTGTACGTTTAATGACGGTTCGCGTCCAGACAGTACCTCTCCAAAGTATTTTGGAAGAGAATATCAGCACCATGACGGCCAAACTGATGCCTCTAACGGCGCTAACTACATTACAATGTCTTATAACTTCTATCACGATCATGATAAAAGCTCCATTTTCGGATCAAGCGACAGCAAAACTTCCGACGACGGCAAATTAAAAATCACACTGCATCATAACCGCTACAAAAATATCGTTCAGCGCGCACCGAGAGTCCGTTTTGGACAGGTACACGTTTACAACAACTATTATGAAGGCAATAAAAACTCATCAGATTATGCCTTTAGCTATGCGTGGGGAATCGGAAAATCATCAAAAATTTATGCACAAAACAATGCCATTGACGTTCCGGGATTGACTGCTGCTAAAACGATCAGCGTATTCAGCGGGGGAACGGCTTTATATGATTCCGGCACATTGCTGAACGGTACGCAGATCAACGCATCGGCTGCAAACGGGCTGAGCTCTTCTGTCGGATGGACACCATCTCTGCACGGATCAATTGATGCTTCCGCGAATGTGAAGTCAAATGTTATATCTCAAGCGGGCGCGGGTAAACTAAATTAAGAAATGAAAAAAACACAAAGGGCTGCTCACCTTTGTGTTTTTTAATTAATTAAAATGTTTATTAACTTAGTTAAGGAGTAGAATGAAAAAGGGGATCGGAAAACAAGTATATAGGAGGAGACCTATTTATGGCTTCAGAAAAAGACGCAGGAAAACAGTCAGCAGTAAAGCTTGTTCCATTGCTTATTACTGTCGCTGTGGGACTAATCATCTGGTTTATTCCCGCTCCGTCCGGACTTGAACCTAAAGCATGGCATTTGTTTGCGATTTTCGTCGCGACAATTATCGGCTTTATCTCCAAGCCCTTGCCAATGGGTGCAATTGCAATTTTTGCATTGGCGGTTACTGCATTAACTGGAACACTATCAATTGAGGATACATTAAGCGGATTCGGGAATAAGACCATCTGGCTTATCGTCATCGCATTCTTTATTTCCCGGGGATTTATCAAAACCGGGCTAGGTGCGAGAATTTCGTATGTATTCGTTCAGAAATTCGGGAAGAAAACCCTTGGACTTTCTTATTCACTGCTGTTCAGTGATTTAATATTATCACCTGCTATTCCAAGTAATACGGCGCGTGCAGGAGGCATTATATTTCCTATTATCAGATCATTATCCGAAACATTCGGATCAAGCCCGGCAGATGGAACAGAAAGAAAAATCGGTGCTTTCTTATTAAAAACCGGTTTTCAGGGAAACTTGATTACATCTGCTATGTTCCTGACGGCGATGGCGGCAAACCCGCTGATTGCCAAGCTGGCCCATGATGTCGCAGGGGTGGACTTAACATGGACAAGCTGGGCAATTGCCGCGATTGTGCCGGGACTTGTAAGCTTAATCATCACACCGCTTGTGATTTACAAGCTGTATCCGCCGGAAATTAAAGAAACACCGGACGCAGCGAAAATCGCAACCGAAAAACTGAAAGAAATGGGACCATTTAAAAAATCAGAGCTTTCCATGGTTATTGTGTTTCTTTTAGTGCTTGCTCTTTGGATTTTTGGCGGCAGCTTCAACATCGACGCAACCACAACCGCACTGATCGGATTGTCAGTTCTTTTATTATCACAGGTTCTGACTTGGGATGATATCAAGAAAGAACAGGGCGCTTGGGATACGCTCACTTGGTTTGCGGCGCTTGTTATGCTGGCCAACTTCCTGAATGAATTAGGCATGGTTTCTTGGTTCAGCAACGCCATGAAATCATCTGTATCAGGGTTCTCTTGGATTGTGGCATTTTTAATTTTAATTGTTGTGTATTATTACTCTCACTACTTCTTTGCAAGTGCGACAGCCCACATCAGTGCGATGTATTCAGCATTTTTGGCTGTTATTGTGGCAGCGGGCGCACCGCCGCTTTTAGCAGCGCTGAGCCTCGCATTCTTCAGCAATCTGTTCGGGTCAACAACCCACTACGGTTCTGGAGCGGCTCCGGTCTTCTTCGGAGCAGGCTACATTTCGCAAGGCAAATGGTGGTCTATCGGATTTATCCTGTCGATCGTTCATATTGTCACATGGCTTGTGATCGGCGGATTATGGTGGAAATTATTAGGGATATGGTAGAAAGAAAAAAGGCAGACGCGGTCTGCCTTTTTTTTATGTTTGATCACATTACTTTAGGGCGTGAGCAACAGAGTATGAGGTGGTTTATAATGGATGGGTTTCAGCGCAAGAACAAAACGGGATTATGCCTCTCGTTATAGTAGCCGGCATATGAAAAGTTGGTATAAAAAGCAAAGAACTGAGAAGAAAGCGGGAAAATATGATTGGCAGGTGATTGCTTAATCTAGTGAGAAATGTCCGGCGTACTAGCAGCATATCCAGTTACATGCGGCAAATCGCATTTTTCAGGCAACAGGTTATCAAAAGGTGATGAAGGGACAATCACCTTTTTTTATTTTGGTTAGTCACCTTACAGACCGATGATGATTTTCCTGCATATAATAGCTGGAATTAATCAAAGAGGGCGGGGAATGAAGTTGAGTGAATAATGTGATTGTAAATGGAGGTTTTGAAACAGGCAATCTGACGGGCTGGGCTTTTGCAAATACGTCCGTTATTAATACTTTTGCCCATTCTGGAAGCTATTCCGCACAGTTTATCAGCAGCCAGCCTTATGCTTTTTTAGGGCAGATCGTGCCTGTCGTTTCTGGACAATCTCTTATATTCACTGTTTCGCTTGGGAAAACGGGGAACAATCCAAGTCCTCAAGTCACTATACAAATTCTATTTGTTAACAGTGAAGGAGAACAGATTGAAGGCGGACAGGAAATGATCATTGCTGCCGGAAATTTGCCAAATGTCTCATTTAATACATGGAATGAAATATATAGACCAATTGCCCCTCCCTCAGAAGCAGTAAATGCAGTAGTGGTAATAAGTAAAGCTACTTTTGGTTCTGTTCTAATTGATGATGTTTCTTTAATAGAGTCTACCGGGGGGATTGGACCAACCGGGCCGACTGGGCCGACGGGAGCAACTGGAGCAACTGGAGCAACCGGAGCAACCGGATCAACTGGTGCAACAGGAGAAACTGGTGTCACAGGATCAACAGGAGTCACTGGAACAACCGGATCAACTGGTGTAACAGGCCCAACGGGATCAACAGGATCGACAGGAGAAACTGGTGCAACCGGATCAACTGGTGTAACAGGTGCAACAGGAGAAACAGGACCAACAGGTCCAACTGGAGTAACCGGATCAACCGGAGCAACAGGGCCAACTGGAGTAACCGGATCAACCGGAGCGACAGGGCCAACTGGAGTAACAGGTGTAACTGGATCAACAGGAGTAAATGGAGTAACCGGATCAACGGGATCAACCGGAGCGACAGGATCAACCGGAGCGACGGGACCAACAGGTCCAACTGGAGTAACCGGATCAACCGGGGAAACAGGACCAACAGGACCAACCGGAGTAACCGGACCTACTGGATCAACAGGACCAACCGGATCAACCGGACCAACAGGACCAACTGGTGTAACTGGTGTAACCGGATCAACCGGAGCGACAGGACCAACAGGACCAACAGGACCAACCGGAGTAACCGGACCTACTGGATCAACAGGACCAACAGGACCAACCGGAGCAACAGGACCAACAGGACCAACCGGAGCAACAGGACCAACCGGATCAACTGGTGTAACCGGAGCAACAGGAGCAACGGGATCAACGGGATCAACAGGATCAACCGGAGTAACCGGATCAACGGGAGCGACGGGAGCAACCGGAGAAACTGGATCAACGGGATCAACAGGAGCGACGGGAGCAACCGGAGAAACTGGAGTAACAGGATCAACCGGGGAAACAGGACCAACCGGATCAACCGGATTAACAGGATCAACCGGAGCGACGGGACCAACCGGAGTAACCGGATCAACTGGATCAATCGGAGCGACAGGACCAACAGGACCAACAGGTGTAACTGGTGTAACAGGATCAACCGGGGAAACAGGACCAACCGGAGCGACAGGGCCAACAGGTGTAACAGGATCAACCGGGGAAACAGGACCAACCGGAGCGACAGGACCAACAGGTGTAACTGGTGTAACCGGAGCAACAGGATCAACGGGAGCAACAGGATCAACAGGATCAACCGGAGAAACAGGTCCAACCGGAGCAACAGGAGTAACTGGAGTAACCGGATCAACCGGAGCAACCGGAGCGACAGGAGAAACTGGTGCAACCGGATCAACTGGTGTAACAGGAGCAACTGGAGAAACTGGATCAACAGGAGTAACTGGATCAACGGGAGCAACAGGACCAACCGGATCAACCGGAGCAACAGGAGAAACTGGATCAACAGGAGTAACCGGAGTCACTGGAGCAACAGGATCAACGGGAGCGACGGGAGAAACAGGACCAACCGGATCAACGGGAGCGACGGGAGAAACAGGACCAACAGGACCAACCGGATCAACCGGATTAACAGGATCAACCGGAGCGACGGGACCAACCGGAGCAACCGGAGTCACTGGACCAACAGGACCAACGGGATCAACAGGATCGACAGGAGAAACTGGTGTAACAGGTGCAACAGGAGAAACAGGACCAACAGGTCCAACTGGAGTAACCGGATCAACCGGAGCAACAGGTGTAACTGGAGTAACCGGAGCAACAGGGCCAACAGGACCAACAGGTGTAACTGGTGTAACCGGAGTAACTGGAGCAACAGGAGTAACTGGAGTAACCGGATCAACAGGATCGACAGGAGAAACTGGATCAACGGGAGCAACCGGAGCAACAGGAGCGACTGGAGCAACCGGATCAACTGGTGTAGCAGGATCAACCGGATCAACTGGATCAACAGGACCAACTGGTGTAACTGGAGCAACCGGATCAACAGGTGCAACCGGAGCAACAGGAGCGACGGGAGCAACCGGAGTAACCGGATCAACCGGAGCAACAGGATCAACAGGACCAACGGGATCAACCGGATCAACTGGTGTAACAGGAGCAACTGGAGAAACTGGATCAACAGGACCAACAGGAGCAACTGGTGTAACTGGAGCAACCGGATCAACAGGTGCAACCGGAGCAACAGGAGCGACGGGATCAACCGGAGTAACCGGATCAACCGGATCAACTGGTGTAACAGGAGCAACTGGAGAAACTGGATCAACAGGACCAACTGGAGAAACTGGATCAACTGGTGCAACAGGAGTGACGGGATCAACCGGAGCGACGGGAGCAACCGGAGTAACCGGATCAACCGGAGTCACTGGACCAACAGGACCAACTGGATCAACAGGATCGACAGGACCAACTGGTGCAACCGGATCAACTGGTGTAACAGGTGCAACAGGAGAAACAGGACCAACAGGTCCAACTGGAGTAACCGGATCAACCGGAGCAACAGGTGTAACTGGAGTAACCGGATCAACCGGAGCGACAGGATCAACCGGAGTCACTGGAGAAACAGGACCAACAGGACCAACAGGAGTAACTGGAGCAACCGGAGTAACCGGAGTCACTGGAGAAACAGGACCAACAGGTCCAACTGGAGTAACCGGATCAACCGGAACAACAGGTGTAACTGGAGTAACCGGATCAACTGGAGTAACCGGATCAACTGGAGTAACCGGATCAACTGGAGTAACCGGATCAACTGGAGCGACAGGATCAACCGGAGTCACTGGAGAAACAGGACCAACAGGAGTAACTGGAGCAACCGGAGTAACCGGAGAAACAGGTCCAACCGGATCAACTGGAGTAACCGGATCAACCGGAGCGACAGGATCAACCGGAGTCACTGGAGAAACAGGACCAACAGGAGTAACTGGAGCAACCGGAGTAACCGGAGAAACAGGTCCAACCGGAGCGACGGGATCAACCGGATCAACAGGAGTAACCGGAGAAACAGGACCAACCGGAGCAACGGGATCAACAGGATCAACAGGATCAACAGGACCAACAGGATCAACAGGAGCAACTGGTGTAACCGGAGTAACTGGAGTAACTGGAGTAACCGGATCAACTGGAGTAACCGGATCAACTGGAGTAACCGGATCAACCGGAGCGACAGGATCAACCGGAGTAACTGGAGAAACAGGACCAACAGGAGTAACTGGAGCAACCGGAGCAACCGGAGTAACCGGATCAACCGGAGCGACGGGAGCAACCGGAGTAACCGGAGTCACTGGAGAAACAGGACCAACAGGTCCAACTGGAGTAACCGGATCAACCGGAACAACAGGTGTAACTGGAGTAACCGGATCAACTGGAGTAACCGGATCAACTGGAGTAACCGGATCAACAGGAGTAACCGGATCAACCGGAGCGACAGGATCAACCGGAGTAACTGGAGAAACAGGACCAACAGGAGTAACTGGAGCAACCGGAGTAACCGGAGAAACAGGTCCAACCGGATCAACTGGAGCAACCGGAGTAACCGGAGAAACAGGACCAACCGGAGCAACGGGATCAACAGGATCAACAGGACCAACAGGATCAACAGGAGCAACTGGAGTAACCGGAGTAACTGGAGTAACTGGAGCAACTGGAGTAACCGGATCAACCGGATCAACAGGACCAACAGGAGCAACTGGTGTAACTGGATCAACAGGACCAACAGGAGCAACTGGTGTAACAGGAGCAACTGGAGAAACTGGATCAACTGGTGCAACAGGAGTGACGGGAGCAACCGGAGCGACGGGAGCAACCGGAGTAACCGGAGTCACTGGACCAACAGGACCAACGGGATCAACAGGATCGACAGGAGAAACTGGTGCAACCGGATCAACTGGAGTAACCGGATCAACCGGAGCGACGGGAGCAACCGGAGTAACCGGAGTCACTGGAGAAACAGGACCAACAGGTCCAACTGGAGTAACCGGATCAACCGGACCAACAGGTCCAACTGGAGTAACCGGATCAACCGGAACAACAGGTGTAACTGGAGTAACCGGATCAACTGGAGTAACCGGATCAACTGGAGTAACCGGATCAACAGGAGTAACCGGATCAACCGGAGCGACAGGATCAACCGGAGTCACTGGAGAAACAGGACCAACAGGAGTAACTGGAGCAACCGGATCAACTGGATCAACAGGAGTAACCGGAGAAACAGGACCAACCGGAGCAACGGGATCAACAGGATCAACAGGACCAACAGGATCAACAGGAGCAACTGGTGTAACCGGAGTAACCGGAGTAACTGGAGTAACTGGAGAAACTGGAGTAACCGGATCAACTGGATCAACAGGACCAACAGGTGCAACTGGTGTAACAGGAGCAACTGGAGAAACTGGATCAACTGGTGCAACCGGAGCGACAGGATCAACCGGAGTAACTGGAGAAACAGGACCAACAGGAGTAACTGGAGCAACCGGATCAACTGGATCAACAGGAGTAACCGGAGAAACAGGACCAACCGGAGCAACGGGATCAACAGGATCAACAGGACCAACAGGAGCAACTGGTGTAACCGGAGTAACTGGAGTAACTGGAGAAACTGGAGTAACCGGATCAACTGGATCAACAGGACCAACAGGTGCAACTGGTGTAACAGGAGCAACTGGAGAAACTGGATCAACTGGTGCAACAGGAGTGACGGGAGCGACGGGAGCAACCGGAGTAACCGGATCAACCGGAGCGACGGGAGCAACCGGAGTAACCGGAGTCACTGGACCAACAGGACCAACGGGATCAACAGGATCGACAGGAGAAACTGGTGCAACCGGATCAACTGGAGTAACCGGATCAACCGGAGCGACGGGAGCAACCGGATCAACTGGATCAACAGGAGTAACCGGAGAAACAGGACCAACCGGAGCAACGGGATCAACAGGATCAACAGGACCAACAGGATCAACAGGAGCAACTGGTGTAACCGGAGTAACTGGAGTAACTGGAGAAACTGGAGTAACCGGATCAACTGGATCAACAGGACCAACAGGTGCAACTGGTGTAACAGGAGCAACTGGAGAAACTGGATCAACTGGTGCAACAGGAGTGACGGGAGCGACGGGAGCAACCGGAGTAACCGGATCAACCGGAGCGACGGGAGCAACCGGAGTAACCGGAGTCACTGGACCAACAGGACCAACGGGATCAACAGGATCGACAGGAGAAACTGGTGCAACCGGATCAACTGGAGTAACCGGATCAACCGGAGCGACAGGATCAACAGGATCAACGGGAGCAACCGGAGCGACTGGACCAACAGGTGTGACGGGATCAACAGGAGTAACAGGATCAACCGGAGCGACCGGACCAACAGGTCCAACCGGATCAATGGGAGCGACGGGAGAAACAGGACCAACCGGATCAACCGGAGCGACTGGAGAAACTGGATCAACAGGAGTAACCGGAGCAACGGGAGTAACAGGATCAACCGGAGTCACTGGACCAACAGGACCAACAGGACCAACGGGATCAACCGGAGCGACAGGAGAAACTGGATCAACCGGAGTCACTGGAGAAACAGGACCAACAGGTGTAACTGGTGTAACCGGATCAACCGGAGTCACTGGAGCAACAGGAGTAACTGGAGTAACCGGAGCGACAGGAGAAACTGGATCAACGGGATCAACCGGATCAACAGGATCAACGGGAGCAACAGGTGTGACGGGATCAACAGGAGTAACAGGTGTGACGGGATCAACAGGAGTAACAGGACCAACCGGATCAACCGGAGCGACTGGAGAAACTGGATCAACAGGAGTAACCGGAGCAACGGGAGTAACTGGATCAGCCGGATCAACAGGACCAACGGGAGCAACCGGAGCAACGGGAGCAACCGGAGCAACGGGATCAACAGGACCAACGGGATCAATCGGACCAACCGGAGCCACGGGACCAACAGGTCCAACAGGAGCAACGGGATCGACTGGATCAACCGGAGCAACAGGAGTAACCGGACCAACCGGGGCAAATCCGCAGCTGTTTTACAATGAGGTAGCAGGCCCAGTTTCAGTTGCTGTTAACGGTACTGAAACGTCAATTGGGACTTTAAGTCTGCCAACAGTCGCTGGCCAATTAATAAAATTAGATTTTGCCATTTCTGTTGATGTGACAACGACAGCTAACTCGAACTTTACTTTCCAAACCAGAATTTATAGAAACGGAGTATTGGTAGATATACGCTCTGTCCAAAGAAATGTTAATGCTGCCATTACGTCAAGATTTCCAATTGCTACAACGTATGTAGATACTACAACAGTCACAGGCACGACTTCTTATGAGGTTAGGATAATCTTTACCACAATAAGTAATGTGAGTGGCAGCACCGCACTAAACCTAGATATAAATGCTATTAGGTTCCCTTAATAATAGAGAATGAGAGTCACTTCTTTTTTAAAATTCAAGCATTTGAAACAAGAAACCTACTTTATAAAAAAAGTAGGTTTCTTGTTGTGCCCAATGAAAGACTTATCATGTTTTGAAATATTCCCCCAAAAATCTTTTAAGGTAATCAGAATACTGGTCAGAATCAAACTCATTGCCGCAAGCATGTATGACCCATGGCTCTTTTTGATGAGGAATACCGACAAGATATCCCTTTTTCCTGAACTCAAAGCATTGAGAAGTATCGTAAAAATGCCAGCCGTCAAAGATCTCTTTCCGCCACGGGAGATCGTACTGGGTGGCCAGCAATAAACCGTCTAATGCTTCAACTGTTTTTACGATTCCGTCTATCTCATCAAACGACAAATAGCTATACGTACTGCGGTATTCAATGACTTTTCCCGCTTTTTTAGAAGCCTCCCACCAAATCCCGCTTTGCGGCACTTCTTCAGCTCCTATGACGCCTATCATGCCAAGCGCATCGTTCTGCTGAAAGACATGCAGGATATCGTAAATAAATGAACGATTGATGATAAATGTATCCTGATGGACATACACTTTATATTTTGCGTCTGACTGATGCATTGCCGCCTGGTAGCCGGAGGCCATACTGTCAGCCTTTCGTATATCAATTAACTCAACCTCCATATGCGGCGGTACTGATAGAGACTGGATATGTCTCAGGCAGAGGTCATAAAGGGTGTCATCATTAACACATGTAATGAAGCAAATGGAATTTTCATTTAGATGCTGTTTCATCTTTTTTGCGCCTTTATGACATATTGATAGGCTCTGGCTTCCTCCTCGAAATTTGCATGGTGAATTCCCATGTTTGCTTTGACATGTGCCAGTTTGCTGATCATTTTTTCATAATAGTGAGTCGTAAAGGAAATAGGATTGATCTGGCTGACCTTGTAACCTGTTTCATGAAACATCTTCTTCATTTCCTGCAAGGTGAAAAAACGGTAGTGTGTTTTATCGAGCAGCCCAGCCTGTGTATACGTCCATTTGCCGGTCAGCAGACTTTCAAAAATTGAGATATGCCCGATATTCGGAATGCTTGCCAAAATGCTCCCTGTTTCTTTTACGTAAGGCTTCATGTTAGCTAACACTGTCCAAGGGTCTATTAAGTGCTCCAATACATCGCCGAAGATGACGTGATCAAATGTGTTTTTTTCAAAAGGAAGCTTCAATGTTTCGATGTCTCCTGTTATCACTTCGTCAATGTGATGAGCGGCTTTTTCGGCAGCTGGCGGATATGATTCGACCCCAAAATAGGAGCAATTCATTTTTTCCTTAACAGCTGCGCCAAACAGGCCTTCGGCGCATCCGACCTCAAGAATGGTTTTCGCATGGGGTTCTACCAGGTCAAACAGCTGCCGGTTGATGCTTTTGTAATACTCTTTATCTTTTCGCTCATATTCTTTCATAGAATCAGCAAGTGACCTTTTATTGATTTCCATGATGTTCACCTCCGGAGCCAGCCTGCTGCTGCAGGACCTCTTCAAAGTATGTTTTGTTGGCAAGCATTCTTGAATCATGAGGACGGTATTGTAAAGCCGATTCATTATGCTGGTAGGCAAGCTGATGCTGGCCAAGCTTATCGTAGCAGACGGCTAATTGTAAGTGAGGCAGCCAGGTGGCGCAGGCGCGGTTCTGAAAAGCCAAGCTTTCTGAGCCTCTATCTTCTATTGCTTTTTCATACCAATAGACAGCGGTTTGGACATCGTTTTTTTCTAAAAAAGAGAATCCCAATCTGCAGCACGTTTCCGCTCTGGGAGGTCCGTAGACGAGCGTGTGGAGCACCCAGTTTAATTCTTTTTCCTTCAGTCCCAATGAATGATAGCAATCTGCTAATTTATTGCAGGCTCTGATATTATCCTCAACCCATCCCTGCTTTGTTTTCAAAAAACGCAAATAGTATTCTATCGCTTTTTCTATTTTTCCGTGATCACACAGCTCGTTCGCATAGTAAAATAAATCTCTTGGCGAAAAATCCTTTCCTGACGAGGCCATGTTTTCATAAATTCGCAGATTTCGGTCAGCGTCATGGCTAAGAGGCATGTGAGAAACCGCTGTGTCACTATGATGGAGATTTCCGTACACCTCTAAATATTCATGAACCGCGCCGATCCACTTAAAGCCCTTTTCCCGTTTTACGAGCCGGTATCTTCTTAAGCTGGATGTGACGTTGTTTTCTTCATCAAACGCCAGGTGATAGTTCATTGATACCGCGTCAATATGCGGATCAAGCGTTCTTTTTAAATCCAAGAACAGTTCTTGATCCTTCTCGGTAAACACATCATCGGCATCAAGCCATAAAATATAGTCAGCTGTTGCCTGCTGAAACGAAAAATTTCGGGCGGCCGCAAAATCGTCTATCCATTCAAAATCAAAGATACGGTCTGTATAACGGGCAGCGATGTCTTTCGTCTGATCAACTGAGCCGGTATCCACAATGTTCATTTCATCAGCAATCCTGCGCACAGAATCTAAGCAGCGGCCGATAACGGCTTCCTCATTTTTCACGATCATACATAGACTGATCGAAATCATATCGCCACCTCCGCTTCAGGTTTTTTCTTCATTGCATGGACAAACATGTAATCAATCTGAGCATGTTTTGATAAGTGATCCAAAGGCAAATCAAATTGCCCGGCAAGATATTCAACTTCTTGTAAAAACAGCTGTATGTTCGATTCAGGAACGGCTAAATGGGAGGTTGATTTTATGTCATAAAGGTGTTCGGGAAATAGTGTGTTTACGTTTTGAGGCGTGATGAAATGTGTGTGTGCCGGTGTTCCACATAATAAAGAAAAAAACGTGTCTGCATAAGCTGCATTCGGGATACTGCAAATCAATGAGCCTGAAGGCTTTAGATAAACGGCAAGAGCCTCAATCGTTCGCCGGGGATGCATCGAGCAGCTCAAAAGGTCTCCTATCAAAATGGTATCGAAAAAAGCCTCAGGGTAAGGAAGGCCGCGTGTTTCCGTATCTGCTGACGTGACTTGTTCATAATAGGCGCTTGCCATTGTACGTAGCAATGCATCTTCTTCAATGCCGTACAATGTACAGGTTTGCCGGTTCAATAGCTCTGCACCCGCAGCTCCCGCGCCGCAGCCGATATGCAGGATGGAGCGGGCTTTTGAAGGCACAAGGGCTGTCAGCTCTGGCTGGGGATCAATAAAAGCCGTCACATCGTGCTTCCATTTATCTATAAAGGTTTGGCGGTTGACCTGATATAATCGGCTGATGCTTAAATCTGGATTTCCGGAAAACGTGGCATGCCCGTGATGATGCACAAACGAATCAAGGGCGATTTTCAGCTGATATCCTGCCTGCAGAGCGCGAAGGCACAAATCATCGTCCTCAAATGAACCGCCTCCAAAACGCTCGTCAAAGCAGCCGATTTTGTCCAGTACCTCTTTTTTGACAAGAAGGCAAAATCCGACCAGCCTTAAAACGCTTCTTGATTTGCCCCGCTGCTGCATGCAATGGCGCCGTGAAAAAGCTTCGATTCCTTCTAAGCTGTTGTAATCAACTGAGATTTGCTGAGGCCCGCTGACATAATTGCTTACAGGCCCGACCATGCCGGTTTTATCATCTTGATAAAGCAGCTTGATCATCGGCTCCAGCCAATAACTTGTCATAACAGTATCATTGTTTAAAAAAAGAACATTGTCCCCCGAAGCGGCCTCAAGGCCCTGATTGCAGGCTTTCGCAAACCCTTCGTTTGTTTCATTAAAAATCGTTTTGATTGAAGGGATCTGTTTGAGGTAGTCCTGTGTCCCGTCATGAGAGCCGTTATCTACAACAATCACTTCTATACAGTCATCATCGGTATGCGTCCATATGCTCTCCAAGCATTGTTTTGTTAACGCCAATTGATTATAAGTCAGCACAATAAGACTCGTTTTCACCATAACCTCCCGCCCTTCACCTTATCACTCAGATACTATATGTATATTGAAATGTTCAGACGGAATGATTCCTTCATGAAAAAAGGATTGTTCAGCAAAACTGGACACTGGTAATGTGACAAGGAAACATCTTGATCTGAATAATAGATCCTGATCACCAAAGAAATGGATTTTGAAAAATAAGAAAATGACCGGGCGAAAAATGGTATGATCTAGGTAGAAAGGACGGCTGGTGCTGTGGTGAAAAAGCGATTCCATTTTTCTCTGCAAACAAAAATAATGGGGTTGATTGCGGCGCTGCTGATCTTTGTGATTGGCGTGCTGACAGTCACGTTTGCCGTTCAGCAAACAAAAGAAGGGCGAAAACAGGCAGAACAGCTGGCGGTACAGACGGCGAGAACGATTTCCTATATGCCGCCGGCAAAGGAGCTTATCGTGTCGAAAGGCGGACAAGCTGCTGAGGCGCAGGAGGTCATTGAGCAAATGAAAGAACAGACCGGCGCTTATGCGATTTATGTACTTGATGAAAAGGGAATGGTCCGAACCGCCGCGGAAAATAGCGGAAATAAGCATCTGACGAGAAGCAGAGAAATCCTGTTTGGAGGCTCTCACGTCTCAGAGACAAAAGCGGATGGACAAAGGGTGATTCGTGGCAGCGCACCGATTATCGAGGAACAAAAGGGGCGCAGCCAAGTGATCGGCAGCGTGTCCGTTGATTTTCTGCAGACGAAGACAGAGCAAGGCATTAAGAGACATCTGAGAGACTTAAGCTTCATGGCTGTACTCGTGCTGCTGCTTGGATTTGCCGGTGCCGCCGCGCTTGCCAAAAGTATCAGAAAGGATACGCTTGGCCTTGAACCGCACGAAATTGCCTCTCTCTATCGGGAGCGGAATGCGATGCTGCGGGCGATTAAGGAAGGGATCATCGCCACCAACCGTGAAGGCATTGTGACGATGATGAACGTATCGGCGGCTGAAATGCTAAAGCTACCCGAGCCTGTGATGAACGTGCCTGTTGATGACGTGATGCCGGGAGCAGAACTGATGTCTGTGCTTGAGCAGGAAGAAATGCCGCCGAATCAGGAGGTATGCGTCAACGACCAAGTCTTTATTATCAATACAAAAGTCATGACACAAGGCGGACAGGCGTATGGAATTGTTATCAGCTTCAGAGAAAAAACAGAACTGAAAAAGCTGATTGACACGCTGACAGAGGTGCGAAAATACTCAGAGGACCTGCGCGCCCAGACTCATGAATTTTCTAATAAGCTATACGCGATTTTAGGGCTGCTTGAGCTTGGTGAATATGACGAAGCGATTGAACTGATTAAAGAGGAATACGCCATCCAAAATGAACAGCATGATATTTTATTCCAAAATATTCATTCGCAGCAGGTGCAGGCGATTTTGTTAGGAAAGATGAGCAAAGCGTCGGAAAAAAAGGTGAAGCTGTCGATTGATGACAACAGCACACTTGGGCCTCTTCCTCCTCATGTCGGCTTGTCCCATCTCATTACAATTATCGGCAATTTAATTGATAACGCTTTCGAAGCTGTAGCGGATCAAAGCGTACAGGAGGTTTCATGTTTTATTACAGATATCGGACGGGATATTGTTATCGAAGTATCCGATACGGGACTGGGAGTGCCGCCTGATAAAATGGAGGCGGTGTTTGAAAGGGGCTACTCTTCAAAGGGGATGAAGAGAGGCTACGGACTCGCCAACGTAAAAGAGTCAGTGCGTGAGCTGGGAGGCTGGATCGAGCTGACAAATCAAAAAAGCGGGGGAGCGGTATTTACTGTTTTTATACCGAAGGAGAAACAGACAAAGGGGGAATCCATTTGATTCACATCGTGATTGCGGAGGATGATTTTCGGGTTGCGCAAATTCATGAGAGATTGATTCAACAGCTTGATGGATTCAGCATTATCGGCAAAGCGGGCAATGCAAAAGAGACAATGTTGCTTTTGGAGACACACAAAACTGATTTGCTGCTATTGGATATTTATATGCCGGACGAGCTCGGAACAGCATTGATTCCAGAGATACGGAGACGGTTTCCGGAAGTGGATATTATGATCATCACAGCCGCAACGGAAACCCGCCACTTACAGGAAGCGCTGCGGGCGGGGATCGCAAACTATTTGATAAAGCCTGTATCGGCTGACAAGTTCAAACAGGTGCTGCTGCAGTATAAAGAAAAAAGGCAGGTGCTGCTGTCCCAGCCGGAGGTCAGCCAATCCATGATTGACCATATTTTTGGGGGCAGCTCTAAGGGAGCTGTCACTGCGGAGGATTTGCCGACAGGAATCAATCCGATCACGCTGAAAAAAATTAAAGAGGCGCTGTGTACTGCCGGGAGAGGAATGACAGCGGAAGAACTTGGAGAAGCAATGGGTGCGTCACGAACAACAGCCCGCCGCTATGCCGAGTATCTTGTGTCTAAGGAAGAAGCGCGAGCCGAGCTGGAGTACGGGATTATCGGCAGACCGGAGAGAAAATATTATTTGGCGGCTGAATAGCGATGAAAAAATGTGTGATCCTATTCATTTGTCTATTGGTCTTCATGCAAGGTGACATCCGGAAGGCGGCCGCTCCCCGTCTGCCGGACGGGCCGGTTGAGATCGTTGTGCCTGCCGAGCCTTCCGGGGGCTGGGATGTCACGGCGCAGGCGATTCAATCCGTGCTCAGGCAAAAACAGCTGATGAAAGGCGGGATTCATATTGTGTATAAACCTGGAAGCGGAGGCGATAAAGGCTGGAAATATGTCAACCAAAGCGGCAGGAAGACTATCAGTATGATGTCCAGTTTAATCCTGAGCAATTACCTGCTCGGACAAAGTAAATTAAAAACTGATGATTTTACGCCGCTGGCGATTCTCGCTAAGGAATGGCAGACTGTCGCTCTTCCGAAAGGGTCGGCGCTGAAAAGCGGAAAGGATGTGCTGAAAGAGATCAAGAAGCATCCTGGCAAAGTCAAAATCGGTTTTTCTCCGGGGCTTGGCAATGACGATCAGCTCTCGTTCGTCAGAGCCGCTGATATGTACGGGATTGACCCTTTCGACATTGAGTTTTTACAGTTTGACAGCAGTGAAGAATTGATCCAGGCGCTTATCAGGCATGAGATAGAAGCAGCTTCCATGACTGTTTCAGAAGCCAAGCCGTACGAGCGAAACGGCGAGATTACATTAGCCGCCGTCACGTCAGATAAAAGGCTGCCCGGTTTTCCAAAAGTGCCGACGTGGAAAGAGCAGGGCATTCCGTTTGTCTTCTCTCATTGGAGAGGGGTGCTGGGGCCGAAAAACATGTCTGAGGAAGAGATTTCTTACTGGGACCAAGCATTAAAAAAGGTGACATCCTCGCCCGAATGGAAGCAGAAAATAAACGAGCAGGACTGGGAGAGCTTTTATTTAAACAGCAAGGAAACGAAACGGTTTCTTGAAGAACAATCAGCGTTTTATCAAACCATCATGACAGGCAATTAAGCAAAAAGTATTCTGCCGTAGGCGGAATGCTTTTTTGTGTTTAGAAATGACCAAAAAGAACAAAACGGTTTTAAAAAATTAAAAATACAAAAAAACCAAATTATTTACTTGAGACCGTTTTTCTCATACGATGACAAAAAGGCAAAAGGGGAATAGGGGATAAAATGTAAGCGGATTCATTTAAAGGGGGAATGAATGTGTTAGCAATCTTAGGATTTCTTATGATGCTTGTGTTTATGGTACTGATCATGACAAAACGGCTTTCTGTCCTGACGGCATTGGTTTTGACGCCGATTGTGTTTGCGCTGATAGCTGGTTTCGGGTTCACTGAAGTTGGCGATATGATGATCTCGGGGATTCAGCAGGTGGCGCCGACGGCTGTTATGATTATGTTTGCGATTTTATATTTTGGAATCATGATTGACACTGGGCTTTTTGATCCGATGGTTGCCAAAATATTAAATATGGTCAAAGGCGATCCGTTAAAAATCGTTGTCGGGACAGCGGTTCTTACGATGCTTGTTGCATTGGATGGAGACGGTTCAACAACCTATATGATTACAACAAGCGCGATGCTTCCGCTCTATTTGCTGCTCGGCATCCGGCCGATTATATTGGCGGGAATTGCCGGAGTCGGCATGGGGATTATGAATACGATCCCGTGGGGAGGCGCGACGCCGCGGGCGGCGAGCGCGCTTGGGGTTGATCCGGCTGAGCTGACCGGGCCGATGATCCCTGTGATCGCGAGCGGAATGCTTTGTATGGTCGCAGTTGCGTATGTGCTGGGTAAAGCGGAGCGCAAACGACTCGGCGTGATTGAGCTGAACCAGCCGGCCGATGTCAACGAACCAGCCGCTTCGGTTGAAGATGAGTGGAAGCGGCCGAAGCTTTGGTGGTTCAATTTGTTGTTAACGCTTTCATTGATAGGATTTTTAGTATCAGGCAAAGTCAGTTTAACGGTGCTGTTTGTCATCGCATTCTGTATTGCACTCATTGTGAATTATCCGAACCTCGATCATCAGAGACAGCGTATTTCAGCACATTCAAGCAACGTGCTGGCCATTGGCTCCATGATCTTTGCAGCAGGCGTTTTTACGGGAATTTTAACAGGCACCAAAATGGTTGACGAAATGGCGATTTCGCTTGTGTCGATGATTCCTGAACAAATGGGCGGCTTGATCCCGGCAATTGTAGCATTAACTAGCGGCATTTTCACATTTCTCATGCCGAATGACGCGTATTTTTACGGAGTGCTGCCGATTTTATCAGAAACGGCTGTCGCATACGGTGTTGATACAGTCGAAATTGCCAGAGCCTCAATTATCGGGCAGCCGATTCATATGCTGAGTCCGCTAGTGCCATCAACACATTTGCTTGTCGGGCTTGTCGGTGTCTCAATTGACGATCATCAAAAATTCGCTTTGAAATGGGCGGTTCTCGCCGTGATTGTCATGACGGTTACCGCTTTATTGATCGGTGCCATTTCGATTTCTGCATGATAATTCAGGCGGAATGACATACACTAACGGCATACAACGTACCGGAGGTGTCTTCATGAGTGATCCTTATATGCCGCTGACTTCAGTCAGAAGCGGGACTGGGTTCGAGGCCGCAGAGGGTGTACATGGTCTGACCGTGCAAATTGCGAATGTCTATTTTATTCAGTATCCTTCTGAACCTCATTCATTTATTTTAATAGATGCCGGCATGCCTCAATCAGCCGGCATGATTTTAAACGAAGCAAAACAAAGATTCGGTGATGACTACCACTTGAAGGCCATTATTCTGACACACGGGCACTTTGATCATATCGGGGCCATTGAAGAGATCCTTGAGCATTGGGATGTTCCTGTTTATGTCCATTCGCGGGAAATGCCTTTTGTGACCGGAAAAGAGGATTATCCGCCGGCGAGGCCAGACAGCAAAAGCGGTCTGGTTGCCAAGCTGTCGCCGCTGTTTCCGCGCCATTCGATCGATATTTCCGCTCATGTTCAAGCACTGCCTGAAGACGGCACTGTTCCGTTTTTGGACGAGTGGATCTGGATCGCAACACCGGGCCACACACCGGGCCATATTTCATTATTCCGCGAGGACGGCCGTGTGCTTGTCGCTGGCGATGCGGTGATTACAGTTGAACAGGAAAAAATGGCTGACGTCTTCATTCAAAAACAGGAGCTTCACGGCCCGCCGGCTTATTTCACACCTGACACTGAGATGGCCGCCGAGTCGATTCAAAGACTTGCCGAACGAGAACCGGAAGCGCTGCTGACCGGGCACGGCATCCCAATGACAGGCAGAAACTTTCGCAGTGATTTAATGGAATTGGCCCATCATTTATCATCCCTTTGACACTCGCAAACGCGGGTGTTTTTTTATTTGTTTTTCCAAGAAGATGCAGAAAAATCATTTGTCTTCCCGCTCAAAAACGATACAATGAGAAGCATGAATGCGATTTGGAGGAGAGAGTTTGTTGGAAGATAAAGAAATACTCTGGAACGAAGCGAAAGCGTTTATTGCCAATTGCTATCAGGAACTCGGAAAGGAGGATGAAGCGCAAGACCGTCTCGATGACATTAAAAGTGAGATTGACCGGACTGGAAGCTATGTACATACAAAGGAAGAGCTGGCGCACGGGGCGAAAATGGCTTGGAGAAACAGCAACCGCTGCATCGGCAGACTGTTCTGGAATTCGCTGAATGTCATTGACAGACGTGACGTCACGACAAAAGAAGAAGTACGGGACGCTCTGTTTCATCACATTGAAACCGCCACAAATAACGGGAAAATCAGGCCGACCATTACGATTTTCCCTCCGGAAGAGAAGGGCGAAAAGCAAGTCGAGATCTGGAATCATCAGCTGATCCGGTACGCGGGATATGAGTCCGACGGAGAAAGAATCGGCGATCCTGCTTCCCGTTCTCTCACCGCAGCCTGTGAGCAGCTCGGCTGGCGCGGAGATCGGACTGATTTTGATTTGCTGCCGCTTATTTTCCGCATGAAGGGTGACCAACAGCCGGTCTGGTATGAGCTGCCCCGGTCACTGGTGATAGAAGTTCCGCTGACCCACCCGGAATTCGAAGCGTTTTCTGACCTGAAGCTGCAATGGTACGGCGTGCCGATTATTGCGGATATGAGGCTTGAGATCGGCGGCGTTCATTATAATGCCGCACCGTTTAACGGCTGGTATATGGGAACGGAGATCGGTGCGAGAAATCTGGCTGATGAAAAGCGGTATGATAAGCTCAAAAAAGTGGCATCCGTTATCGGTATTGCCACTGATTACAATGCGGATTTATGGAAGGATCAGGCGCTTGTTGAATTGAATAAAGCTGTCTTGCACTCGTATAAAAAGCACGGCGTCAGCATCGTCGATCATCACACGGCTGCAAGCCAGTTTAAACGGTTTGAAGAACAGGAGGAAGAAGCGGGCAGAAAGCTGACGGGTGACTGGACGTGGCTGATACCGCCGATTTCACCCGCCTCCACACATATTTTTCACCGATCTTATGACAATTCAATCGTCAAGCCGAATTACTTTTATCAGGATAAGCCTTACGAATAGACTATTGAAAACCGGTGATGGCCTTCAAGGCTGCTGGATTCAGTGACAGAGATGCCGGTAACCTTTGAAAAGGGGCTGCCTTTCTTCACGGCCTCAAGAAATGATTGCAAGGCGTTTTCAGGCCCTTCGGCCAAAATCTCGACACGCCCGTCATCACGGTTTTTGACCCAGCCGGTGAGTTTATGCTTATCGGCTTCCGCTTGAACAAAGTAGCGGAAACCGACACCTTGAACCCGGCCGTCAGCAACGATTCGATATTGAAGCATGTAAAAACCACCTTTTCTTTTTATGATAATCAATCATTTTATATCCTGTAAAGGAGATGTGTTCGTATGACATCAGCTCATTATTCCATTCTTTCTCTTAATCTGGGAAAGCCGCAGACGCTTGAATATGACGGAAAGAAAATAGAGACCGGCATTATGAAGCGGCCGGCAGATTCCGCAGTGATGCTGTATCGGGAGAATTTTGAGGAAGACGGACAGGCGGACCTCGTCAATCATGGCGGCCCTGATAAGGCTGTCTGTGTCTATTCCGCGGAGCACTATCCGTTTTGGACGGAGTTTCTCTCAAGACCGCTCCCGGACGCCGCGTTTGGTGAAAATCTTACGGTGCAAGGCCTGACTGAGGAGGACGTTTGCATAGGGGATGTCTTTCAGCTTGATGATGCCGTTGTTCAGGTCAGCCAGCCGCGTCAGCCGTGTATAAAACTGGCCAAAAAGTTTGGTGTAAAGGATATGGTGCTGAAAGTTCAGCAAACCGGATATACGGGATTTTATTTTCGCGTGCTGGAAGAGGGCAGGGTTGCTCCGGGCGCCAAGCTCGACCTGCTGTCCAGAGGCGAAAAAGGCATATCCGTCCAATTCGCAAACCATATCAAATACCATGACACAAAAAATCTCGCCGCCATTGAACGGATATTAAGTGAAGAAGCATTGTCGGAAAGCTGGAGATCTTCCTTTATCAAAAAACGGGACAGGCTGCTTCCGATTCAATAAAAAAGCCGCGCATCTAAACGTGCGCGGCTTCACCATGTCAGGATTGTTTTTTCTTTGTTTCAAGCAGGTTGGCAAGAAAATAGGTTTTATAGCTTTGAAGCTTTCTTCCTTCATATTTCGTGATGCCCTGCTTTTTTAATTCTGCCACATACCAGCCTTTACTGCCGTAATGCATGTCAGAAAACTCCTTTCCCTATCTGATTGACCAAACGATTGGCATTGTAACATCTATCAAAAGATGCTGAAAAGAGATGCGGGAAAAACTGAGTCTTTCGCACTAATGATGCGAACGTTCTTCCTGTATGTATATGCGGAGTAAACGCTGAATATGATTTAATGCCCGGTGAGTTTCAGCACGACAATGCCAAGTGTCATGATGCTGAACACAATACCGATATATGTAAGCATCCCGTTTTTTTTCTTCACGCCGAAAACGGTCATGATGATGCCTTCAATGAAAAAGACGATTCCAAAAATAATAAACCACATGCGGACAAAGGCTCCTTTCAAGACATTAATCCTAGTGTAGCATATCTGGATGGGCCGGGCTGTGACAATATAAAGAAGCCGGGCATATGCCCGGCTTAGGTGTTTTATTGTTTCTCAACCAATTTGACCAACAGCTGTGCCAAATGTTTTTTCTCATCATTATCCGCCACGCTCCAAAGCTCCTGCAGCAGCATTTCTTCACCGTTTTGCGGTTCTTCATGCTTTGCGAGGTAGTCTCCCAGGATCGCAGCGCTTTTGACAAGCTTGCCGTCATCTAATCCTAATTTTTTGCCCCGGTCAACTTGTTTTTTCAGGTAGTCTTTAAATTCTTCAAAGTCTTTTAAAATTTCTTCTTTTGTTGTTCCGTGCATTGCATTCATTTCGTTTTCAATTTGGATTTTTTCTTGATCTCTGTTCATTACAGTGCCTCCTCCTGCAGAATAGTGATGCTTTACCTGTAATAGGAGGAGGCTAAACATACGAAATGTGTTTTTACAGCTTTGTCAGGATAATCGGCTCGTCTTTGGTGATGACGATGGTGTGCTCAACTTGGGCGACCATGCTTTTATCCGGCGTCTTAAAGGTCCAGCCGTCTCCAGCTTCGACGATGGTTTCCGCTTTTGTTGAAATGAATGGTTCAAGTGCGATCACTGTGCCGTTTTTGAAAAGCGCGTTATCAAATGGATCATAATAGTTCATGATGTGGTTCGGCGCTTCGTGAAGGCTTCTGCCGATTCCGTGGCCGGTCAGGGTTTTAATGACGGTAAATCCTTTAGAACGTGCTTCATGATAAACGGCTCTCCCGATCTGATTTTGGCGCTTGCCGGCTTTTGCCTGCTGCAGCCCTTTTTGGAAGGCATCCTCTGCGCATTGGCATAGCTTGTGAAGACGTTCTTCTCCTTCACCGAGGACAAACGAGATGCCTGTATCGGAGTAGAAACCGCCGAATTCAGCAGAGATATCAATGTTCACAAGATCTCCGGCTTTTAAAATAGTGGATGTGCTTGGAATACCATGCGCCACTTCATCATTTACGCTGATGCATGTCACACCAGGAAAGCCGTATTCTTTTTGCGGAGCCGAAACAGCGCCATGCTCGTCAAGCACCGCTTTTCCGATAAGGTCAAGGTCTTTTGTACTCATGCCGGGCTCTGCTTTCCGTTTCATTTCTTCACGCGCCAGCGCTACGATTCGGCCGATTTTTTTCAGGCCTTCTAAGTCTTGATCGTTTGTTACAATCATCTGTCATTCCCGCTTTCTTTTTAAATAATCTAGTTTAAGCTTACCACAATTGGCTCTAGAATAGGAAACACGCGAACCTGGGAAAAAAGAAATATGCCGGGAAAATTGGTATAGATCACTAGATATCTTGTATGGTATATTTTTAAAAAAGGGTAAGAGGGGGATGGGTATGCTTTCATTTTTACAAAAGCTTGGAAAGTCATTTATGCTCCCGATTGCGGTTTTGCCTGCAGTCGGGATTATCCTTGCACTTGGCAGGGAGGATTTATTCGATATCCCGTTTGTTTATCAAGCGGGAACTGCTGTTTTTGATCACCTGCCGCTTATATTTGCGATTGGGATTGCCATCGGCATTTCAAAGGACAGCAATGGGGCCGCGGGTTTATCAGGGGCGATTTCGTATCTGATGCTCGACGCGGCAACAAAATCGATTAATGAAGCAAACAACATGGCGGTATTTGGGGGAATTATTGCCGGTTTAATTGCGGGTTACACCTATAACCGCTTTAAGGATACAAAACTGCCGGAATATCTCGGGTTCTTCAGCGGCAGACGGCTTGTGCCGATTGTCACCGCTATTTTCACAATCATTTTAGCAGGAATATTCGGTTCGATATGGCCGCCGATTCAATCGGGAATTAACGCGTTTGGGGAGTGGATGCTTGGGCTTGGAGGAATCGGCGCGGGCATATTCGGCTTATTCAACAGGCTGTTAATTCCGCTCGGTCTTCACCACGTGCTCAATAATATTTTCTGGTTCCAATTCGGCGAATATAACGGAGTGACAGGTGATTTGGCGCGCTTTTTCGCTAAAGACCCGACAGCGGGCACATACATGACGGGATTCTTCCCGATTATGATGTTCGGCCTTCCGGCGGCATGTCTGGCAATGATTGTGACTGCCAAGCCGTCAAAACGAAAAGCAACGGCCGGAATGATGATCGGTTTTGCGTTGACTGCGTTTATCACAGGGATTACGGAGCCAATTGAGTTTGCATTTATGTTTTTATCTCCGCTGTTATACGCAGTGCATGCAGTCTTAACCGGACTGTCGTTATTCATCGTTAATTTGCTCGGCATACGCTCTGGATTTTCTTTTTCAGCCGGTGCGATCGATTATCTTTTGAGCTACGGAATTGCAGAAAAGCCGCTGCTGCTGCTTCTGGTAGGTATATGCTATGCGGCTGTATACTTTGTCGTGTTTTACGTCTTAATTAAGACGTTGAATTTGAAAACGCCGGGACGTGAGGATGATGACTTGGATGAAGTGCTGGACGAGAACACAGCACAGTCTGTCAATGAAAACATCATGCTGAAGGGGCTTGGCGGAAAAGAAAACCTTCAGACGATTGATCACTGTGCGACAAGGCTGAGATTGACAGTGAAAGATACGTCTTTAGTAAATGAAGCGTTATTAAAGAAAGCAGGCGCAAAAGGAGTCGTCAAATCGGGCGGGCAATCAGTACAAGTCATTATTGGCCCGAATGTAGAGTTTGCGGCAGAGGAATTGCGTGCTGCAGTGAAATAAAAAAAGCAGAGAGGCCAGCCTCTCTGCTTTTTTCTTATTTATCTTCGTCTTCTGTTGACGTCTCTGAATCCTCGCCGTGTTTTGTGTAATCATAATCGGAAGGGTTCACCTTTGTAAAACCTTTCGGGTTGTAGAAACGCAGCAGGTCTCCGTTTATGATTTTATCGGACATTTCGAGTTCCTTCTTGACGAGTGAGTCTTCTGACTTGTCGATCTCAGATTCATCAAGCTGTTTCCCGGTTTTTGTGTCATAGTACTTGCCGGATATTTTCGTGTACTTCGGTGATATAAAGTCTCCGTTGCGGAACGGAATTACTTCACGGTGTTCTTTAGATAAAATATCAGAACCGGACATCAAGTAGTCTTTCGTATCCACTCCGAGCAAATGCAGAAGGGTTGGAGCCACATCGACGTCTCCGGCATATTTATGAACTTTTTCGCCCTTCACGCCGGCAGCGTGGATAAAGAGCGGCACCCGCTGAAGCTGAGCGTTGTCATAATCGGTAATTTCGTCTTTGCCAAGCACTTTCGCCATCGCGTTATTGTGGTTTTCAGAGATGCCGTAGTGGTCTCCGTACATCACGATAACCGATTTATCATATAACCCGTCTTTTTTCAGGTCATTGAAAAATTGTTCAATGGACTGATCAAGGTAATGGGCTGACTGGAAGTAGTTGTTGACGACAGAGTCGCCAAAGTCTCCAGCCGGGAAGTCAGTATCCCCCTCATCCATTCCGAATGGGAAGTGGTTAGACAGGGTAATGAACTTCGTATAGAACGGCTGCGGCAAGCTTTCTAACAGCGGCATTGATTCTTTAAAGAACGGTTTATCTTTCATGCCGTAGTTTTTCGTGTTTTCTTCGTTCATATCATAGTAAGCAGAGTCGAAGAACTTATCAATGCCTTCCGCTTTGTACATTTCGTTTCGGTTCCAGAACGTCTGCGTATTCCCGTGGAACGTAGCAGATGTGTAATCTTTAGACTTCAAAATCGCCGGAACGGATTGAAGCGTGTTTTGCGCTTTGTTCACGAAAACGGAACCCTGAGCCAGCGGGTACAGAGAGTTTTCCATCATAAATTCTGCATCCGATGTTTTACCTTGTCCTGTTTGGTGGAAAAAGTTATCAAAGTAGAACGTTTCGTTATCGTGCGCCAGTTTATTTAAGAACGGTGTCACTTCTTTGCCATCAATTTTATAGTCGATGATAAAGGACTGTAAAGATTCAAGTGAAACGTAAATGACGTTTTTTCCTTCCGCTTTGCCGAAATACACATTGTTCGGCACATCGTAATTGGCTTTCATGTAGTTCTCAACTTCCGTTACGTCGCTTGAATCGGCAAGTGCGCGCTGGCTGTTGGATTTGACATTCTGCACAGCGTCATAAATCGTGAAATTGTATGTTCCTAAATATTTGACAAGATAGTTTCGGTCAAATGATCTCGTCAGCAATTCAGGACGGTCTGACTCCGCAACTGCCAGGTTGATTAAGAAAACGAGAATCGAAGACGCAAGAACGATTCGGAATGATTTTTTGTTAGACGTATCGGCAGGCTTGTTCACTTTAATCGCTAAGATAATCAGAATGATCGTATCGATAAAGTAAAAGGCGTCAGTCGGTCTCATCAGCGAAAATGCGCTGTCACCGAGTTGGCCGCCGTTTGTTTTAGCCTGCATAATGACCGGAATCGTAATAAAATCATTGAAGAATCGGTAATACACAATGTTTGCGTACAGTAAAAAAGACATTAAAAAATGAATCACTATGATGGCTGTCTGCTGTAATTTTTTCTTGAACAAAAGTCCAAATCCAAGAAAGAATAAGCTTGAGCTGAGCGGATTCACAAAAAGCAATATTTTCTGGATCGTGTTGTCTATTCCTAAATTGAAGTTCAGGACATAACCGACATACGTCTTTACCCATAACAGGACGACCGCAATTAAGAAGAAGGCCAGTCCTCTTTCTTTTATAAATGTTTTCATTGTTACACTCCTTTTTTCCGATCACAGTTCGAGCGAAACGATAGAAAAAACGAACGTATCCAATATAACACGAATCAGCGGATTAGAAAAGTGAAAATCGTCCGATGGAAAAAGTGGCGAAAAACGCCGTCGAATCAACGTTTTCTTAGGAATTTGCCAGATGTAAAAGCAGGTTTCTTACTGTAAATAAAGGAATAATATGGTTTGTGACAGCTGTATGATAAAATATGTTCATTAATGAAAAGAGGTGGGACGATGGATTATTCTCATATTGTGTCTGAAGATAAGATTAAACGCGCCATCAAAGACGGAGAATTTGACAACCTGCCGGGAATGGGAAAACCGCTGCCAAAGGATGATGCGGCCCACTTGCCGGAATCCCTGCGGATGGGCTACCGAATGTTAAAAAATGCAGGGATGGCTGAGGATGAGGGTGCACTGAAAAAAGAGCTTATGACCCTTAACCATTTAATCTCCAAGTGCTATGACGAAAAGGAACGTGAGCAATTAGTAAGAAAAAAATCAGAAAAGCAGCTGATGCTCGATAAGCTTGCCGACAAAAAAGGCATGTTTTCCAAACCAGCGTCATCGTTTTATAAGAATCAAGTATATGAGCGGCTGGGGCGAAACAGACCTTCTTCCACTTAGTTTTCCTTGTCAAGCGATGTTTTTTAGCCGTCCAGCTTCCTTTCTTCCTCAATTTGACTTAGTTCTGTCTGCCCTAAAAGGTTTATGTTTTTCCATCTGTGGGGAATTGACCCATAAACGGGAAAGGGTGATGGGATGGAACAACTATTAGAATGGGTAGAGCGTATATCTGATTGGCTGTGGGGGCCGCCGCTAATTATCTTACTGACGGGGACGGGATTGTACTTCACCATTTTGCTGAAGTTTTTTCAATTTCGCTATCCTTTATATATTTTGAAGCAGACGATCGGCAGCGTAGGAAAAAAGCCAAAGGGAGAGGGGACAGTTACGCCGCTTCAGGCATTGACATCAGCCCTCAGTTCGACGATTGGGGCGGCGAACATTGTCGGAGTGCCTGCGGCTATCATGTTTGGCTGTCCCGGGGCTGTTTTTTGGATGTAGCTGGTTGCCTTATTTGCTATGGCAATTAAGTTTTCAGAAAGTGTGCTTGCGGTTCATTACAGGGAAAAAAATGAGCAGGGTGAATTTGTCGGGGGACCGATGTATTACATAACAAAAGGGCTGCGCATGAAATGGCTCGGCGTGTTTTTTTCTGTTGCACTGATCGTAGAGCTGATTCCAAGCATAATGGTTCAGGGGAATTCAGTTTCAGTCTCTCTTGCCGAAACGTTTTCTTTCAATAAAATATACGCCGGAATCGGCATCGCGTTTTTGATTGGTTTAGTTGTAATTGGCGGGGTTAAGCGGATCGGAAAAGTAACAGAGTTTGTCGTGCCTCTCATGGCAGGTGCATACGCGGGAGCCGGTCTCCTGATTGTTCTTATGAATCTTTCATCTGTTCCGGCGTTTTTCTCTCTCATATTTTCGAATGCGTTTACTTCTTCTTCGGCAGCAGGAGGATTTGCAGGCGCTGCCTTGGCTGAAACCATCCGCTGGGGGTTTGCCCGCGGCCTGTATTCTAATGAAGCCGGGATGGGAACCGCCCCGATTGCACATTCGGCGGCAATGACTGACCACCCCGTAAGACAAGGCTTCTGGTCTGTGATCGGCATTGTCATTGATACCTTGATCATCTGCACCACCACGGCGTTTGTCGTCCTTGCATCCGGTGTCTGGACAGGGAAGAACGCCTCAAGTGACCCAGCAGCACTGACTACGGCTGCCTTTCAGCATTATTTCGGAGCTGGCGGAGGGTACTTCGTTTCGATTTCTCTCGTCTTTTTTGTTGTCTCGACCATTATGGTTGTCATATTTTACGGCGTAAAACAAGCTGAATTTCTATTCGGACGGCTGTCGGGACATGTCATTAAATTCGTCTATTTAGCGGCTATTATCATAGGTGCCGCCGGCGGAGCAAAAGCCATCTGGGGCTTTCTGGACTTAGCGTTAGTTTTCATCCTCGTTCCGAATGTGATTGCGCTGTTATTATTGAGCAAGAAGGTAAAAGCGCTGTATACCGAATTTTTCACATCTGAACAGTATTACCTGAAAGATAGAAGAAAAACGAAACAGAGTGCTGTTTACCAGACAAAAGAAGCTGAAAACTCTTAGGGTTTTTGGAACTCAACATCGTCTTACTCTTGATGATCAATTAGATGAACAAAGGCAGCAAGATCGCATCACCACATTAATGAGCGTTATTGACTCTGAGGCTTTCTGTAAGTAAAGCCTCTCTGGAACCTCTGATGGCGGACTCGGCGATCGGTTCTTCAATGCTTCTCCTTTAGCCGCCTTTCATTTTTACAATCAGGCATTTTGACGTCGACAAAATAATAGTTTCAAACTCGTCTCTGCCAATACACTGGAAATAGACAGCGTATTGGCAGAGATTCTTCGTCTTTCTCTATTTCATCCTTCAGATGCCGCAAAAAGGAAGGAGGGCGTGATCCTGAATAGATTCAGATTTTACGATTCCTTCGATATATATAACAAATCCGCACAGTCCATTTCCGAAGTCAAACCCTTTAAACACGATATCTCTGAGCAGCTTTCTGTTAATAGTGTTTTCCTTGAGATAGGAGAAATCGGCCCTTCCTTGTTGGCCTCGAGCTCACGGAGGAACTTGCAGGGCATTCTCGTGTTTATTCATAGGGTTCACCTCTCAAAACATTTGCTAGCTTTTTAGAGTAACCTTTCTGTTAAGCCATTCTATGACTTTACGAATAGTATGAAAGCGCTATAAAAAGTTGTTGACTACATGTATATACAGGAATACAATATAAACATAAGTTGTATATACAAGTTATCAAACGGAGGGGTTGGCATGGGGGAACTGAACAGATCAGCACGGCAAATTGTTGAAGCAGTTGGCGGTGCTGAAAATATTGCAGCGGCAACTCATTGTGTAACACGTTTACGCTTCGCGTTAATAGATGAAAGCAAGGTTGACCAAGGGGTGCTGGATCAAATCGATGTTGTAAAGGGATCGTTTTCGACAAACGGGCAGTTTCAGGTTGTGATCGGCCAGGGAACAGTCAACAAAGTATATGCGGAACTGGTCAAGGAAACGGGGATTGGCGAGTCAACAAAGGACGATGTGAAGAAGGCCTCAGAAAAAAATATGAATCCTTTGCAGCGTGCTGTGAAAACGCTTGCAGATATCTTTATTCCGATTTTGCCGGCGATTGTCACGGCGGGTCTCTTAATGGGAATCAACAATATCTTAACGGCGCAGGGGATTTTCTTCAGTACAAAATCGATTGTGCAGGTGTACCCGCAGTGGGCGGATCTTGCCAATATGATCAATTTAATCGCAGGCACGGCCTTTACGTTCCTGCCAGCGCTGATCGGCTGGTCGGCGGTGAAGCGGTTTGGCGGCAATCCGCTCCTCGGCATTGTGCTCGGCGTTATGCTCGTGCATCCTGATTTACTGAATGCGTGGGGCTATGGCGCCGCGGAACAAAGCGGAGAGATCCCCGTATGGAATCTTTTCGGCCTTGAGGTGCAGAAGGTCGGCTACCAGGGGCAGGTGCTCCCGATTTTGCTCGCTTCGTATTTGCTTGCCAAGATTGAATTGTTTTTGACGAAACGGACGCCCGAGGGAATACAGCTTTTAGTCGTCGCGCCGATTACCCTGCTCGTGACGGGTTTTGCGTCCTTTATCATTATCGGTCCGGTCACATTTGCGATCGGGAATGTGTTAACTTCGGGGCTTATCTCGGTGTTCGGCTCATTTGCCGCGCTGGGCGGGCTGCTGTACGGCGGCTTATACTCAGCGCTGGTGATTACCGGAATGCATCATACGTTTTTGGCAGTTGATCTGCAGCTGATCGGCTCTAAGCTCGGAGGCACATTTTTATGGCCGATGCTGGCGCTTTCAAATATCGCTCAAGGGTCAGCGGCGCTGGCGATGATGTTTATCGTAAAGGATGAGAAACAAAAAGGCCTTTCCTTAACATCAGGCATTTCCGCTTATCTGGGCATTACAGAGCCTGCCATATTCGGGGTGAACCTTCGCTACAGATTTCCGTTTATCATTGCGATGATCAGCTCAGGGCTTGCCGGGATGTATATCTCATCTCAAGGCGTTTTGGCAAGCTCCGTCGGTGTTGGCGGCGTGCCCGGCATTTTCTCGATTATGAGCCAGTACTGGGGCGCATTCGCAATCGGGATGGCGATTGTCTTGATTGTTCCGTTTGCCGGAACATACGCTTATGCGCGACTGAAACGTAAATAACAAAGGGGAGCGGGACGTATTTTTGACGGTCCCTTTTCCCATTTTCATTAAAAAAGACGGTGGTGGAGACAGATGAAAACAGAACAAACACCATGGTGGAAAAAAGCCGTGGTTTATCAAATTTACCCGAAAAGCTTTAAAGATACGACGGGAAACGGTATTGGCGATTTGAATGGAATTATTGAAAAGCTTGATTACTTAAAAACGCTTCAGGTGGATGTTCTTTGGCTAACGCCGATTTACGACTCGCCGCAGCATGATAATGGGTATGATATTCGTGATTACTATACGATTTATCAAGAGTACGGCACAATGGAAGATTTTGAACGCTTATTAGCTGAAGCGCACAAAAGAGGCTTAAAAGTCGTCATGGATCTTGTAGTCAATCATACGTCAACTGAGCACAAATGGTTTAGAGAGGCGATTTCTTCAAAAGACAGCCCATACCGTGATTTTTATATATGGAAAAACCCGAACGAAGACGGGACAGCCCCGACAAACTGGGAATCGAAATTCGGCGGCTCGGCATGGAAGCTTGACGAAGCCTCAGGCCAATATTATCTGCACCTGTTTGATGTCACACAGGCTGATTTGAATTGGGAAAATGAAGAGGTCAGAAAGCATGTCTATGAGATGATGGATTTTTGGTTTGAAAAAGGAATTGATGGCTTCAGGCTTGATGTCATTAATCTGATTTCAAAAGACCAGCGCTTTCCTAATGCGGAAGACGATGATGGCCGTACCTTTTACACTGACGGGCCGCGGGTGCATGAATTTCTGCACGAAATGAACGAAAAGGTGTTTTCACATTATGACAGCATGACGGTCGGTGAGATGTCTTCAACAACTGTAGATCATTGCATCCGATATACAAATCCCGGCAATGAAGAGCTTGATATGACGTTTAACTTCCATCATCTCAAGGTCGATTATCCAAACGGAGAAAAATGGGCCTTGGCTCCGTTCGATTTTCTGAAGCTGAAGGAGATCTTATCTGTATGGCAGACGGAGATGCATGCGGGAGGGGGCTGGAACGCTTTGTTCTGGTGCAATCACGATCAGCCGCGCATTGTATCGAGATATGGAAATGACGGTCCATATCGGGTGAAATCAGCAAAAATGCTTGCGACGGCCATTCATATGATGCAGGGCACGCCTTATATTTATCAGGGTGAAGAGCTCGGCATGACCAATCCGAAGTTTACCGGCATCAGCTCCTATCGGGATGTCGAGTCGCTGAACATGTATTACGCCTTCAAGAAAAAAGGCATGGCGGAGAAAGAGATTTTAGCCATTTTACAGGAAAAATCCCGTGACAATTCCAGAACACCCGTCCAGTGGGATGATACGCCGAATGCCGGATTTACAACAGGCACGCCATGGATACCGGCCGCCGGAAATTACCGGGAGATCAATGCTGAGGCGGCGCTGAAGGACAAACACTCGGTCTTTTATCACTACCGGAAGCTGATCCAGATCCGAAAAACCTATGACATTGTCACAGAGGGAACGTATGAATTGATCGCAAAGGATGATCCGAACGTTTTTGCGTATATGAGACATGGCGAAAATGAGAAGCTGCTCATCATCAATAATTTTTACGGGACGGAGGCAGCCTTTACACTGCCGGACACGCTGAAGCCCGGCGAGTGGAAGGCAGAGGTGCTTCTGACAAACGATGAAGAGAGAGAAGAACTGAAGAATATGACGCTCCGCCCGTATGAGTCCATTGTTTATCATTTAACAAAACCGTGCTAAACTAAGCTGGGTGGTCATAAATGAAGGTGAATAAATTTATCACAATCTATAAAGACATCGCACAGCAAATTGAAGACGGCCGATGGAAGGCGGAGGAGATTCTTCCGTCTGAACATGAATTGACCGCACAGTACGGCACATCAAGAGAAACGGTTCGAAAGGCGCTTCACATGCTGGCTCAAAATGGATATATCCAGAAAATCAGGGGGAAAGGCTCCGTGATTCTCAACCGTGAAAAAATGCAGTTTCCGGTCTCTGGGCTTGTCAGCTTCAAGGAACTGGCGCAAACTTTGGGAAAAGAAACGAAAACAGCCGTTCACAAATTCGGGCTGGTGCCCCCGTCAGATCTGATCCAAAAACAGCTTCGGGCACAGCCGGATGATGACATATGGGAAGTGATCAGGTCAAGAAAGATTGACGGGGAGCATGTCATTTTGGACAAGGACTACTTTTTCAGAAAGCATGTGCCTCACCTGACGAAAGAAATTTGCGAAAACTCCATTTATGAATATATTGAAGGAGAGCTTGGTCTTTCGATCAGTTACGCGCAGAAAGAAATTGTGGCTGAGCCGTGTACGGATGAGGACAGGGAATTGCTTGATTTACGAGGCTATGACCATATGGTGGTTGTGAGAAACTATGTCTTTTTAGAGGATACAAGTCTCTTTCAATATACGGAAAGCAGACACCGTCTGGACAAATTCAGGTTTGTCGATTTTGCGCGACGGGGAAAATAAAGAGCGCCTGCCTGCGGCAGAGCGCTTTTTGTTTGGTATCAAAATTGATACTATCCAACAAAAATGTGCGTACTTTTACTTTTTATCATAATGGCTACAATAGAGATGAGAGTAACCTAAAGGAGAGGTGTTTAACATGACAGAACTAAAGAAACAAATTCTGGATGCATACAATTTCAGGCATGCGACTAAGGAATTTGACCCGAATAAAAAAGTGTCAGACAGCGATTTTGAATTTATTTTAGAAACAGGAAGACTGTCTCCGAGCTCACTCGGCCTTGAGCCTTGGAAATTTGTCGTCGTCCAAAATCCGGAATTCCGTGAGAAGCTTCGTGAATACACATGGGGCGCGCAAAAGCAGCTGCCGACCGCAAGCCATTTCGTCCTGATTCTTGCGCGTACAGCTAAGGATATCAAATATAATGCGGACTACATCAAACGTCATTTAAAAGAAGTAAAACAAATGCCTCAAGACGTGTACGAAGGCTATTTAAGCAAAACAGAAGAATTCCAGAAAAACGATTTGCATTTGCTTGAAAGTGACAGAACATTGTTTGACTGGGCATCAAAACAAACCTATATCGCGCTTGGCAACATGATGACTGCCGCTGCGCAAATCGGTGTTGATTCCTGCCCGATCGAAGGCTTCCAGTACGATCACATTCACCGTATTCTTGAAGAAGAAGGCCTTCTGGAAAACGGAAGCTTTGATATATCTGTGATGGTGGCATTCGGCTACCGAGTGAGAGACCCTCGTCCGAAAACAAGATCTGCTGTTGAAGATGTTGTGAAGTGGGTATAAAAACGAAAGCTGCTCGTTATCGAGCAGCTTTTTTTATGCTTCATTCGCTCTGTTCTGTTTTCTTCGCTGATGCAAATATAATGCTGTTCCGAGTGCGCTGATCAGAAATCCGGCCAGCAGGATGGAATACATGGAGGTGGCTGTGTCAGGAAGCAAGCCGCCAGCCGGTCCATCGGTTCCCGATCCGCCCGATCCATTTGTTGGTTCAGTGCCGGGAGGTGTTTGATCGCCGCCTTTGCCATCATTCGGCTGCTTTCCGCCTGGATTGTCGGACCCTCCGCCATTCTTGCCGTCGTCATCGCCGCCTGTCGGCTGATCGGACGGGAACGCCGGCGGTTTATCGTGAGCACCGGAATTTAAGATCGTGTATTCGCTGAAGTGGTTTGTGTATCCTGTTACAATATCATCGTCAACTGATCCCTTTTCTGTCTTTGTAAAAGTTTTCTTTTTCCGGTCGACATGGTAAATGGCAGGGTTGTGAGCTTCTTCAATATCAAACATCCGAAGCGATAGCTCAACCGGTTCCTTGAATGATTTCACTTCTTTTCCTTTTTGCTTCACTGTAAAGTCATATACATTTGATAGGGAGACGTTTAATTCTCCCTTAGATTTGATTCCGATTTCAGTGTTCGCGGTTTTGATGTTCGCCATTGGAAGCTTCATGCTGTACCAGTAGTTGAACACCGTCAGGGAAGGATCTAATTCTCTATCCTTCAATAGCTTGACCTGGTCTTTTTTCATTTTTAGATTGATTGGTTTCTCTTGTGATCCTTCAGACGTTTCATAATAGACAAACGGCTTGTTGGCGTTTTTGGCATAAATCGCAAATTTGTCTTCATCGAGTGTCCAGCTGCCATCCTTCTGCTTTGTCGGCAGGAATACTTCTTTGATCCGTCCTTCCATTTTAGGAGAGACCTTGTCACCAAGCTTTTTCAGCTGCTCGGTGAAAATCTCATAATCTACGTAGCCGAGGTCTTCACCATGAGAAGCTTCCGTAAAGACAGAGTATCCGTCTCCACCGCCGCCGACAAAATTATTTGTTGCGACGCGGTAGGTATCATCTGTATTCAGATCAACTTTGTCTCCGTTAGGCGATTCGATTTTCACGTCTAAAACACGGTGTCCAGGTTCGTTGTTTAATGTAAAGGTATATTCAATTCCAGCCACCTGAGGGAAGGCCCCGCCTCCGTTCTCCACATTGCTTAAGCCTTGTTCAAGAGCTTCTTTGATTTGTTTTCCGGTCAAATCAGCCACGTAAAGCGTGTTGCCGAACGGCATTACGTTCAGTACTTCGCCAAGTGTGATCTTGCCTTTGTCAATGCCGGCTCTGATGCCGCCGCCATTTGTAATCGCAATGTTGGCGCCGGATGCTTCTTTCGCTTTTGCAAGCATGCTGTCCGCGATGAAGTTTCCGAGATTGGTTTCCTTCGTGCGCACATGCTCACGCTGGCCGTCAAGGGCTACATCCGTGTAGCCGACTTTTTCATTTTTGACGTCCTCTAATTCTTTTTTGAACTGATCGAGCTCTTCTTTTGCTTCCGTGTTTTCTTCAGTATTCTCATCAATCGGCAGTGCGCTTAGATTTGATTTGTCTGTTTGAACGACGCCGTCATCATCAAATGAGACATCGACACGTCCTAAGAATTGGCCGTATTCTTTTGCCTGCGCCACGATAGTCGGTTCGTCGTTTTCCACGACCTCCATTTTGTCCACGAGAGTGTGGGTGTGTCCGCCGATGATCAAGTCAATGCCTTTCACTTTTTTGGCTAGCTCAAGATCGCGGTTATGCCCAATGTGGGTGAGCGCGATAATTTTGTTTACTTTTTCTTCTTCCTGAATCGTTTTCACGGTGTTCTGCGCAGTTTTAAATGCGTCGTTAAATACAATGCTTTTGCCCGGGCTTGATGTTGTGGCTGTGTCTTCTGTTGTCAGTCCGAACACGGCCACTTTCTCGCCGTCAACGTCTAACAGAATGTACGGATGGATGCCCGGCTCTTTCTTTTCTCCCGCAGTAAAGGTCTGCGGCTTTTTGACATATGATTTTAGCTTAGGTTCATTTGATACATCCACATTCGCGCTGACGATTGGGAAATCAGGCGCTTCAAAGTGATAGCGATTCGCCGGATCGACAGTTGTGCTGTTCCCGCTGAGAAAATCAGAAAGCACAGACGGACCTTTATCAAATTCGTGGTTTCCGAAGGTCATGGCGTCATAACCCATCATGTTCATCAGTTTCAGGTCGGCTAAACCGTTCCATTTCGTGAAATACAGGTCGCCGGAAAACACATCTCCCGCGTCAAGCAGGATGTTGTGGTCTGTTTCGTTTCTTACTTCGCTGATTTTCGTCATTCGTCTGGCTGCGTCATCAAGGTGCGCATGCGTATCATTTGTATGCATGACGGTAAGATCCCATAATCCGCCTTCAGGAGGATCGGTATCTGAACCGTCGTCAAATTGAAGCTTGTACACGCCATAGCCTTCATTTGAAGAATGTCTCACATAAGCGACATCATCGGCTTTGTCCGCAAAAGGCTTGGCTAAAAGCGAAGATTCAAACGTCAAATTCGTGCCGGAAACCGGTGCAATCGACCAGTTGTTATCGGCTTTTGGATTTAATGTTTTCTGTTCAATAATGTAATCCATCAGTACCTGTCTGTTTTCAACTGCGGAGCCGTGGACAATCTTATCACTCGTCAGATGAGGGAAACCGCCGCCGCCGGAGGCCCGGTAATTATTCGTGACTACGAGAAATTCCTGGCTCGGGCTGATCGGTTTGCCTTCATAGGAAAGGTTGATGATCCGGCTTGAATCCGCGTTAATCACTTTTCCGTTTTCGTTGTATTTAGCCGGTTTTGTGACATCGACCTGATAGGTAACGCCGTCAATCACGTCAAAGTTGTAGGAGCGGAAATTCTCATTCAGCAAGGCTTGATCGCCGCCTTTTGACGGATCGATTTGATTAAATTGGCCCGCTGACATGTCGAGCCAGTCCTTCACCTCGCTGCCGGTCAGTTTCACGATCTGGAGGGTATTATCGTACAGATACAAGTCACCGACGTTTTTAATCGCAAGATCCCCGGCCGGAATGTTTGTATAGTAATTGGCTCCGTTTCTGCCGCCGGCTTTAAACGGCGCGCCTGCTGACAAAATCGGAAGATCTTTATACTCGGTATCCTTCATTTCGTTTTCCGCGTACCATTTTTGCGCATCTGTCACAATTTGAATAGAAGGGTCGTCCTTGACTTGTGCAAAGAAGCTGTTAATGTCGGCTTCTGTTTTTCCGACAGGCTTTCTGACATATTCCAGCGTGTTTTGATGTGTTTGCTGAATGGCTTTTGTGACGGCTTCGTTTCTGGATGTGACGCTGCCGGAAATTGATTCGATGCTGCCCTTGGAATCTGCGACCTTCCACGAGCCGTCTGTTTTTTCAAGCTTGAGGTCAATGACGCCTAAGTATTTGCCCCAGCTGCTTGGCATGACGACCGGAATGCCGTTAATGGTTCCTTTTTCAACATCAAACTGAGCGGCACCCGCATATTCTGCGGAAGGGAAGAGTCCGTGCTGATGGCCCGAGACAATCGCATCAATGCCCTTTGTTTTCGTGGCCAGGTCAAAAACAGCGTTTTCTGCACCTGACGATTGCGCCTGCTTTTCAATACCAGTGTGGGCAAGGGCAATAATGAAATCCGCGCCTTCTGCCTTCATTTTCGGAATCGTTTCATTGGCAGATTCGACGATATCCTGCACCTGAACCTGTCCTTCGAGATTCTTTTTGTCCCAGGTCATGATTTGCGGCGGGACAAAGCCTATGTAGCCTACTTTGATCTTCTGTTCGTTTCCGTTTTCATCTGTGACTGTTTTCTCGTTAATTACATACGGCGTATAACGGTGTTCACCGCCAGTTGTTTTAACATTGGCGTTTACAATCGGGAAATCGGCTCCTTTTATCGTACCGTCAAGAAAGTCGAGCCCGTAATTGAATTCATGATTGCCAAGTGTTCCTGCGTCATACTTCAGCGCGTTCATGACGCTGATAATCGGGTGGGTTTTTGCACCGGAGATAATGTTGTCTTTTTCGTATTTCACTGCGTATTCGCCCAGCGGATTGCCTTGAATCAAGTCACCGTTATCCACGAGCAGGGTGTTTGGGTTCTCCTGGCGGTGCTTTTGGATCAGCTGTGCCGTTCTGGCAAGCCCGAATTCTGTCGTTTCTTTGTCGCTGTAGTAGTCGTAATCCATCATGTTGGCATGAATATCAGTTGTAGCCAAAATACTGAGTTTCACTTGAGGAGCCATGTTTTCTTCTGCATGAACGGGCGGTGTTGGGAGGATTAGGCTAAGTATCATAATTGGGGGCAGCAGAATACGGAGAATGTTACTGACGTCTTTTCGTCTTTTCTGTATTCTCACCAGTTCTCCACCTTTCAACGAAATTTGTGTTACTGGTTCTATTGTAAGAATATTTTGTAAGCATTTGTAGATGTTTCTTTATGATTATTGTAAAAGGGAGAAAAATAAGTATTATGTATCATCTTTGGGTGATGTGAATTGGGTCATTATGCTTATCGTTTGTCAGCTCTGCAAAATGTTTATTATATTGTGGCTGGGGTAGAGTGTTTTATGTAGACATATTAAGGGGGAGGTTATCAATCATGGGTAAAAAAATCGCAGTTGTGCTGACAGATTATTTCGAAGACAGCGAGTATACTGAACCAGCAAAAGCATTTAAAGAAGCGGGGCATGAGCTGACCGTTATTGAAAATGAAAAAGGGAAAACCGTAAAAGGCAAGCAGGGAAATGCGCAAGTCACAGTCGATGCGTCTATTGATGACGTAAACCCTTCCGACTTTGACGCGCTTTTAATTCCGGGAGGTTTTTCACCTGACCAGCTTCGTGCCGATGAGCGTTTCGTCCAGTTTACAAAAGCGTTTATGACGGACAAAAAGCCGGTATTTGCGATTTGTCACGGCCCGCAGCTGCTGATTACTGCTAAAGCGCTGGAAGGCAGAAAAGCGACAGGCTATACGTCCATTCGTGTAGATATGGAATACGCTGGGGCCGATGTCGTTGACCAGGAAGTCGTGGTTTGCCAAAATCAATTGGTCACCAGCCGCACGCCGGATGACATTCCTGCATTTAACCGCGAATCTTTGGCACTGCTTGAAAAATAACAAAAACGGACGCCCTGCGGGGACGTCCGTTTTTTCATGATAGCTTGGAACCTGCGGTCAGTTTATTGTATCTGTAATACAAAAAGGCAGCAGCTGCTGTTCCGATGACGGCAATGCCGAAGTCGAACATAAAGATATGGGCTATGCCTCCCGCTTTTGCGATGAGCCCGGTGGCAATCGGCAGCAGAATCGACGCAATACTTGAAGCTGTCGCAACAATTCCGGTGACAGTGCCTTTGCGGTTCCAGAAAAGCTCTGTCATTAATGTAACGGTAATTTGAAACACACCCGCGGTTGAAAATCCTAAGAAAAAGGCTGTGATGTCCAGTACAGCTGGGACGTGAACTGTCAGCATAACGGCAAGCGTACATAAGGTAATAACGGGGTACAGCAGCGTAATCATCACCGGTTTTACCCATCTGTTCAGCAGAAGGGCTAATAATAAAACAGATACCAAAGCGCCTATACTATAGTAGCTCAGCAATTGTACGGAAGCTGATTCAGCTAACCCTGCAGCCTTTTGGGCGAAGCTTGGAAGCCAGATTTGAGAGACTGTGAATAAAGCGGTTGAT
This sequence comes from Bacillus sp. XT-2, assembly GCF_025696525.1. NCBI lineage: Bacteria > Bacillati > Bacillota > Bacilli > Caryophanales > Bacillaceae > Bacillus > Bacillus sp. XT-2. The sequence continues at coordinate 9,936 of NZ_JAHVOC010000009.1, read as the reverse complement.
GTAAAACCAATGATAATCAGCGCGGCGCCTTCTTTCTTCATGTCGGGTTCAGATAAGAAAGCAGGAGATCCCTGTTGCCCGGTGCTGATGGGCTGTTTCTGTTTTTTTGGCAGCGAAACCGCTGATAAGCAAAGGATGTTCAGCACATAGACAGCTGCCGGCAAATAAAATGCATATCCGTAGAATAGGCTATGGTCTGCCAAAACTGTAATCAGGAGCGGCAAAAGAGCGGCCCCGAGAGACATAAAAGCTTTTACCAAGACATTCGCCGAGCTGGGAGCAGTTGGGAAGAGCTCCGTTAAAGCCGGATATGTTCCTGCGTCCATGGCCGAATTTGCGACTCCGGCTAATAAAGCAAACACAAACGCAAGTTCATAACTCGGTGATAATGGAATACCGATTAAAAAGACAGCCATCATTCCGGCGGAAGCCACAATGAGCGGTTTTCTGCCTATTTTATCTGATAAAACGCCAGATATTCCGTATGTCAGCAGCTTGCCGAATCCGATAGCCGCAATCACATAACTGATGCCTGTCGGGTCGGTATTCCACTGCTTCGTTAAGGAGGACATGTTGGATGCGAGAATGATATTGACCATTCCGAGCAAGAAGTAGTTGATGTACATTCCGGTTGCTGTTTTGACGTATTTCGTTTTCATTCTAGTACTCCTTCAAAATCTTATTCGGCCATTTGCTGTATTCGCCGGCCTCAGGAAGCCCGGCGCCTTGCTGCAGCGTCTTTCCGGCTCCCTAATAAACGAAAGCAAAAAGAATCATCTTCATCAATAAGAAAAAAGGCTTGCCGGATGCCGGCAAGCCCCATTATTTTCGAAGTGATGCAAGTTCTTGAGCGATCGCCTGCATTTCGCTCGGGCTGAATGCTTCTTTTTTCATCACCATTTTATGAAGGTAGGTGAGGTCCTCTATTTTTTCGTCGCTGAAGTCTTCTGCTTTGATAACCCCGACATTCAGCATGTTCAGTTTTTGTGAAATCTCTTCAATCATTTGAGTTAATGTTTCTGTATTTTGGCTGGACAAATGATTACATCCTTTCTTTCGCGTCATTTGGTATGTTTTATTCTAACAGAATTCCATCAGAAAAAAACCCTATTCTCATTTCGTCCATTTATTTCAAAAAAGTGGTGACATCAGTTGAAAAGTGATTGAACATCCTACTAAGATAGCGGTAAAGGTTTCTTTTTAGAGAAATATGGGCAAAGAATAGGGAGGTTGCACAACATGATCAGCGTATTATTTGTTTGCTTGGGAAACATTTGCCGGTCTCCAATGGCGGAAGCGATATTTCGGGACTTGGCAGCAACAAAAGGATTAGAGGGGAAAATCAGAACAGACTCAGCCGGCATCGGCGGCTGGCACATCGGCAATCCTCCGCATGAAGGAACGCAGGAGATATTGCGCAGAGAAGGAATCAGCTTTGAAGGCATGCTGGCGCGCCAGGTGCGCGAACAGGATTTAACCGATTTTGATTACATCATTGCGATGGATGCAGAAAATATCGGAAGCCTGAGAAGCATGGCGGGTTTTAAAAAAGCCGCACAGATCAAGAGGCTGCTTGACTACGTTGATGATTCAGATCTCGCGGACGTTCCCGATCCTTACTACACTGGGAACTTTGACGAGGTCTATCAATTGATCAGATCAGGCTGTGAGCATCTGCTTGCATCCATTCAAGAAGAAAAACAATTGTGAGGGAAAGGAGAGTTCATCATGAACAATGAACGCTGGTTGCTGAAAGGTGTCATTCTCGGAGCTGCGGCAGGTGCGGCGCTATCCTTGCTCCATAAGCCGACGAGACAGGCCTGCGGCATGAGATGGATGACGTGCAAGCATAAAATGTCTCTGTACAAAAACAATCCTGAACTATTGAAAAACAATGTCATGACAAAAATTGATGAAGCAAAACAGCTGGCCCAGACGCTGTCAGATGAAGTCGGCTTCGTTAATCAGCAAGTCAAAGAGCTGAAGAAAACAACGCCGAAAGTGATGGAGCTGGTACAGGAAACAAAGGAACATTTTACAAAAGATAAATGATCAAACATTCGAGGTGAGACGACATGAACTTTCTGAAAGAGCTGTTCGGCAGATACACCCTTCATGAGGGGCAAAGCAAATCTGCGGAGCTGGCGTATTTTTTTCTGTTATCGCTGTTTCCGTTTTTGATTTTTATGCTGACGCTCACCGCGTATCTTCCGATTTCTACAGATGACGTGCTGGGGGTTGTAAAACAATACGCTCCCGGAAGTGCGATGTCCCTCGTTGAATCCATTACCCACCAAACATTAAATGACCGAAACGGCGGATTGCTGTCATTCGGGATCATCGCGGCGTTATGGTCTGCGTCTAATGGAATGAATGCCATCGTCAGATCGTTAAACCACGCGTATGAAGTGGAAGAAAACCGCTCTTTTATCATTGTACGTCTAACCTCAATTTTTCTGACGATCGCCATGGTGTTTACCATTTTAGTTGCCTTGCTTCTGCCGGTATTCGGCCGGCAGATCGGAATGCTTGCTGCGGACTTTGTCGGCGCTTCGGACCTGTTTTTATCCATCTGGACTGCGATCCGCTGGGGAGTCAGTCCGCTTGTGCTGCTGATTGTTTTTTCCGCTTTGTACGTTATCGCGCCTAACAAAAAGCTGTCGCTTCGCTTTGTAATGCCGGGTGCGCTGTTTGCGGCCATCGGCTGGATTGTCGTCAGCACCCTGTTTTCGTTTTACGTCAGTACATTTGCGAACTATAGCGCCACATACGGAAGCATTGGGGGGATCATCGTCCTGATGATCTGGTTTTACTTAAGCGGGATTTTAATTATTTTAGGGGGAGAAATCAACGCGCTTTTACATAAACGTAAAAAGCTTCCTGATGAAAATCCCTACAATTAGCGCACCCTATAAAGGAACTTCAGTTCAAAAATGATCCGGGGGGCAAAACGTGATGACAAAGCATACGAAAAAAGGCGGAAGCCATAACAAACAGAACTCAAAGAGCAAATCGAGTCATAAAACAAGCGGAAGTGCCAACGGACAAAACGGCTATCATTAGAACAAAAGCCTCCTGACTTTGTGTCAGGAGGCTTTTTCTTATGAAGAGGAAGAATAGGTCTCAGCAGCTGGCCAGATTTTCGGTTTGCCTAAAGCGATAGCGAGCCAGACAGCGGCCAGAATGAGGGTAATCAAATAAAACAAGTTAGCGCTTTCGAAGGTCTGCATATACCAGCCGCCTGCAATCGGCCCGAAAATGCTGCCGAGACTGAATGAAATGCCGCATAGCAAATTCCCCGCCGGAAGCAGGTGGGACGGAAGAAGGTCTGTCATAAAGCTGATGCCGAGTGTAAAGGTTGACCCGACTGCCATGCCCGCAATAAAGAAGCAGCAGCCGATCACGTAAGGAAAAGGGAACACGCCTGCGATGAGAAAGCAAAAGGCCCCCGTCAGCAAAATCACAAGCAGCACATTCCGTCTTCCGTATTTATCGCTGAGAATGCCGAGCGGGAATTGAAAAATAATGCTTCCGATCGCAAATGCAGGAAGAATCAAAGCGACGGCGTCCACAGATAAACCCAGACGCAGCGCATACACAGGAAAGCTGCCGTTTAATGCAGTCTCCAGAAATCCGTACCCGAACGTAGGCATAAACGCCACCCATGCAAACAGCATAGCCTGGTAAAAGCGTCTGAAACTATTGTCTGATTTGGTTTCGTGAGGGCTGGTTTCCGGGTATGCATTTTGTAGCAAGAAAACAAAAAGCCACGCAAGCAAACTGATGCAGCCTGACACGATAAAAGGCAGTGCCGGACTCAGCTTAACAAACGGGACCATAAACGGGCCCGCAGCAAAACCAAGGCCAAAGGAGAGTCCGTAAATGGAAAGATTTCTCCCGCGGTTTTGCTTTGACGACATGGAGGTCACCCACGTTTGCGTAGAAAAGTGAAGCATATGGTCGCCGATCCCGATGAAAAGACGAAGCAGGAACCACATCCAAACCGACTGAAGCCAAATGAACCCGAACAAGCTTAAAATGACGATGCTTCCGCCAATGACGATCAGCGGTTTGAAACCCAGTTTTCTAAGCGGGGCCTCCATAAACGGAGAAGCCAATAGCACTCCGATGTAGAGTCCAGTCGCATGCAGGCCGTTAATCGCCGCTGATTCACCATTTGTTTCAAAGATAATCGAGATGACGGGCAGCAGCATGCCTTGTGAAAAACCGGATATGGAAACGAGCAAAACCAGAATAGAAAAATGCATTCGTGACATCGTGTCTGTTCTCCTTTGTGAGATCTATGTTGATCGTACATCGATTTCCAAAAGCCGGCAACCTGAAAAAAGCCTATATCGCGCGCAAACATTTGACCTCGTGTAATCATGATGATTTTTGTGAAGAATAAAAATAAAACAAGTCATACAAAAGGAGTCAATTCACTATGAATCGTATCTTTTTTATATTAGTGGCGGCTGGTGTTCCGCTTTCTGTTATCGGCAGTTTGATGCATTGGCCTTCTGCCATTCTCTTTGCAGTCTATTGTGTAACAATTATTGCTCTGGCAAGCTATATGGGAAGAGCGACAGAATCGCTGTCCATTATTGCCGGGCCGCGGATCGGCGGTTTGTTGAACGCCACCTTCGGGAATGCGGTTGAGCTGATTATTTCGCTATTTGCATTAAAGGAAGGCCTTACAGGAATCGTGCTTGCCTCTTTAACAGGTTCAGTGCTGGGAAATCTCCTGCTGGTTGCGGGCTTATCGTTTTTTGTCGGCGGTTTAAAATACAAGCGGCAGGAGTTTAATATCCATGATGCACGCCATAATTCAGGGCTTTTGATTTTCGCCATTATTGTGGCTTTCGTAATTCCTGAGGTGTTTTCGGTTGGAATGGGGGATACAAGCAAGCTTAATTTAAGCATCGGGATCAGCATCATTTTGATTCTGTTATATGTGGCGGCTCTGTACTTTAAGCTTGTCACGCACCGCGGTGTATATCAGCCGAACAATGCTGTCCAGCCTGAGGAAGAGGAGCAGCCGGAATGGTCAGGGAAGGTTGCCACGATTGTTTTGTTTGCAGCAACAATTGTCGTGGCGTACATATCCGAAAACCTGGTGCACACATTCCACTCGGTTGCTGAACAGTTCGGCTGGAGCGAGCTGTTTATCGGGGTCATCATCGTTGCGATTGTCGGTAATGCGGCGGAACACGCGTCAGCCATCATTATGGCCTATAAAAATAAAATGGATATTGCAGTTGAAATTGCAGTCGGTTCGACGCTGCAGATTGCTATGTTTGTCGCACCGGTTCTTGTGATCTGTTCCATCTTTTTCCCGGTAAGCATGCCGCTTGTGTTTACACTGCCGGAGCTTGTCGCGATGGTGTCTTCCGTTCTCTTGATGATTGCCATTTCGAATGATGGTGATTCCAACTGGTTTGAAGGTGCCACGCTGCTAGCGGCTTATGTCATTATGGCAATCGGCTTTTTCCTTCTTTAACCTGAAAAAATGATGGATAACAACAAAGCGGGATGAAAAGACTAAGGGAAAATGCGATAGAAAGAGTGATATGATGAAAAAGCTATTTCATTCCACACTTATTGTGTTGTTATTCTTTAGTTTTTTCGGCGTTCAGCCCATCCACGCGAAGAAGCAGTTTAAGGTGCCAAATTCTGTAGCAAGCATTTCGAAAGAAAACACGTATCCGAATGCTTCACAGGATCAGCCGATGCTTCAGCCGAGCAAGCTGGCTAAGGAACTGCTGAGTTCATCAGAGGTACAGATCGAAAATCCGCACCTTATCAAAATGCTGAACGAGTCTACGGTCTCTGGCACACCGCTTGCGGTCGGCTACCGGGCCACAATATTTCTCGGGAAATGGGCGCTTGGATATGAATCGAATGAAACAGTCGCCAACTGGGAATATAAAAAAATCAATACAAACCGCGCGGATAACCGCGGCGGAAAACAAACGGCTGAAATGCATTATGCCCAAGAGCAGCAATATAGAGTAACGGGCGGCCTGACAGCAAAAGTTCCAAACACGGAAGATGTCAAAAGCATGATGATGCTGAAGGCGATGAAAAAAACAAATCTTCCGCTTGCATTTGAAACGGTCATCGGAGCGGGAACAAAACGAGACCAAATTTATAAAGTCGCTCCGAAAAAACTCGGTTATTTAAACGCATATGCTCCGGCTGTGAATGAAAAAGGGAAAGTGACTTACGGAGAAGTCTATTTAGTGCTCAAAGGCAATAAACGAAAACTTGTTGTGAAAAATGTCACGTCACAGGGAATCGGCGCGTGGATTCCGGTTCAAGACCATGTCACGTTTAGCTTCCAGCTTTCCTCACAGCCAAGATAAATAAAAAACTGATTCCTATAATGGAATCAGTTTTTTTATTGGGTTCTTTCAATTCTTACAGCTTCCTCAAGCATTTGCACATTGTTTTGGTACAGCTGGCGAACGAGAACCCGTCTGGCGGCAAGGCTGGCACTGAAATAATCTTCATCCCGGACCATGCCTTTTACGGTAAATTCAACCCCGCGGTTGATTTTATTCAAAGCGGTGATGCCGTGTATTTGAAAAGGCTCTGTCGGGTTTCCGAATTCATCCCGCTTCAGTGAATCGCGAAGCTCTTCATTCAGCATGTCGCACGCTTCCTCCAGCACACTGTATACACGATCTGGATCTTCTTTAAAGCTGATGAGAAAAGATTCGGTAATCCGCATAAAATCAATATTATAATTTTCTATTTGTCTGACCTCGCCGTTGCTGATGGTGAGAAGCTTTCCGCTCCATTCACGGATTTGCAGCGAGCGCAGGCCGATTTCTTCGACGGTGCCGTTAAATAAATTGTTTACCGTCACATAATCGCCTTTATGAAGCTGGCGTTCATAAATTAAAAACACACCCGCCAGCACATCCTTAATCAGTGATTGGGCGCCAAAACCGATGACGATACCGGCTACGCCCGCCCCGGCTAAAATCTTGCCGAAATCATGCACAAATAAAGAAATAACATAAAAGATAAAACCGATCGTCGCCGTATATTGGGTGATAGAACGGACAAGGCTTTCAATGGTTTTCTCTTTTCTTTCTTCAATAAAGTCCGTCCGTTTAAAAAATAACTGCACCAATCGGTTAATGATAAAAACACCGATCCACAAAATGACGGCGACGAGGAGAATATCAACGATTTTATTCTGAAAAATCTCCGTAAGTGTTTCTTCCATCCGCATCTAACTCCTGGCTTGACGTTTTGAAAAATCTGTATCCTGGTAGTAGCTGTTTTTGACGAGAACGTTTGGTCCGAGGCACCGGACATTCGGGCAGTGGCAGTTCAGTTCTTTGGCCAGCTTTGTTTCTCTCCACTTTTGATAGGCGGAAGGCAGGCTGTCCGTCTGTATATTGCCGAGCGGCGGTGTATCGCCAAAGTCGGTCACAATAATATTCCCGTCAAAAATATTGACATTCAGGCGCGACCGGCCGTCAGGGTCATTTCTCACTGTCACGTTTTTCGCCGTGCGAAGCCGGCGAAGCAGCTCTTGATCCTCTTCATCAGGACTGCATGCGTAAAACGGCAGTGTGCCGAACAGCATCCATGTCTTTTCATCACGAATATCCAGCAAACGGTGAATCGCCTGTCTCATGTCCTTTAGGCTGAGAGATTCAAGGGCGCTCGCAAAATCACTCGGATACATCGGATGGATTTCATGGCGCTGACATTTCATATCTTCTGTGATTTGGCGGTGAATATGCTCAATGTGCGGAAGTGTGCGTTTGTTCAGCATCGTTTCCGCTGATACCATCACTCCGGCATCCACTAGCTTGCGGCTGTTTTCGATCATTTTATCAAAATAGCGCGCGCGCTGCTCGAAGGTCGGTTTTCTGTCCATCATAGCAAAACCGATTTCCGCAAACTCTTCAACCGTTCCCCAGTTATGAGAAATATGTAACACATCAAGATACGGAATAATCCATTCGTATCGCTCGATATCGAGAGTCAGGTTTGAATTGATTTGGGTCCGCACCCCGCGCTCGTGGGCGTATTTCAATAACGGCACGACATATTCCTTTACAGATTTTAATGAAAGCATCGGCTCTCCGCCTGTAATACTGATGGATCTGAGGCGGGGAATTTCCTCCAGCCGTTTTAACAGAAGATCTATTGGCAGAGCATTCGGGTCTTTGGGCTGCAATGTATAGCCTACAGCGCAATGCTCGCATCTCATATTGCACAGTGTCGTCGTTGTAAATTCAACGTTCGTCAGCTGTATATCTCCATACTGGTCGACATCCATATAGGCTTCCCAAGGATCGAACTCAGGTGTAATCGGACGCAGCTTCGTGTTTTGTGTCATGACTATCTAACTCCTTTATAAATGGGGCATACTAACGCTGCCAACAGTTAATTTTAGACCTGATTTGCCAAGATCGCAAGTAGCGGGGCGATTGAAAAACAGCAAAAAATGAGCTACCATAATAAAAAATGAATGGAGGCGCAGAATGGGGAACGCAGTAAACAATAAAGATCAGCAGCTTGATTATTTAAAGAACAGACTAGACATGTTTATGAACGTCATCGATTCATTAGACCCTGAAGCAACAGACGTTGAAGATATAGACAGACTCATCGGCATGCTGGATGACCTGGAAGCCAAATATGAACGATTTAAAAAAGACTGGGAATAAAACCGCGCATGCCGCGGTTTTTTATATTGGCATAAAGCGTCAGTATAAAACAGGGCGCCTTTCTGTAAAATAAGAAAAAATGCAGAAGGAGCGCTGGCCATGAAGTGGATGTGTGCAATATGCTGCGCCGCCGTCCTGCTTGCAGCAGGAGCAAAACAGGCAGATGCGGTACCGAATGAGCCGATTAATTGGGGCTTTAAGCGAAGCGTTAATCATCAGCCGCCAGATGCGGGAAAACAGCTGAACAGCCTGATCAAACAATATGACGCGTTTTATTTAGGCAATACAAAAGAAAAAACAATTTATTTAACATTTGATAACGGCTACGAAAATGGCTATACGCCAAAGGTGCTTGATGTCTTAAAAAAACATCACGTGACAGGAACGTTTTTTGTCACCGGGCATTTCGTGAAGGATCAGCCCGAGCTGATCAAACGGATGTCGGATGAAGGGCATATCATCGGCAACCACTCCTTTCACCATCCGGATCTGACGACAAAAACAGCAGACCAAATTCAGGATGAGCTTGATTCAGTCAACGAGGAAGTTTATAAGATCACGGGAAAGCAGGACAACCTGTACTTACGGCCGCCGCGCGGCGTATTCAGTGAATATGTGTTGAAAGAAACAAAACGCATGGGCTATCAAACCGTTTTCTGGTCCGTCGCTTTTGTCGACTGGAAAATCAAACATCAAAAAGGGAAAAAATACGCCTACGATCACATGATCAAACAGGCGCATCCGGGTGCGATTTACCTGCTTCACACTGTCTCCAAGGACAATGCCGAAGCGCTGGACGATGCGATTACCGACCTGAAAAAACAAGGCTACACCTTTAAAAGCATTGATGACTTGATGTTTGAGAAAGAAATGAAGCTGCCGTCTTTGTAAACAAGAAAGCCTCTCCGCAAGGGACTGACCCCATAAGATGAGACAAATAAAAAACACCTTCAAGTTTGAAAACGGATAGTTGTTATCCTTAAATAAGACTTGGAGGTGTTTTTTGTATGGGAACAAGAATGAGTTATCCGATTGAAGTCAAACAGAAGGCTGTAGAAATGAGATTGGCAGGCGTGCCTATGAAAGAGATCATGCAGGAATTGAATATCAGGGATAAGACGCAGGTTCAGACGTGGGTTAGATGGCATAAAGCTGGGGATACACATCGATTTGAACAGCCTGTTGGTAAGCAATACACTTACGGAAAAGGTCCGGAGTATTCTTCCGAATTAGAGAAACT
>NZ_JAHVOC010000008.1:0-259612 GCF_025696525.1 Bacillus sp. XT-2 | reverse complement strand
ATCCGGTATTAGCCCCGGTTTCCCGGAGTTATCCCAGTCTTACAGGCAGGTTACCCACGTGTTACTCACCCGTCCGCCGCTAACATCAGGGAGCAAGCTCCCATCTGTCCGCTCGACTTGCATGTATTAGGCACGCCGCCAGCGTTCGTCCTGAGCCAGGATCAAACTCTCCGATAAATGGATCGCAGATTAAGTTCACCACATCCTGTGGCAACATCTGCGTGATCTGCATCGTGCAGACCTCAGTTTGACTGACTACGCACATTGCTGTGCGATTTATAATAAAACTTGAATTAACAGGTACGTTTTGTCTTGTTTAGTTTTCAAAGATCATCACCGCTCTCAATGAAGCAGCTTTACTAATATAACACTCAGCTTCTTAATTGTCAACAACTTTTTTAAAAGTTGTTTAAAGCTTCTTGTTTTGTCTGCTGTTCATTAGCGACGTTAAATAATATAACACCTATAATTATTTATTGCAATAGTTTTTTAAAAAAATCTATAAAACAATAAAACTGTAATCATCTTTATTCTATCTAACTTGTAATGCTTTATAAAACATTTATCTATTAAAGAACATTTACTACAGGCAATGTCATCTTGTTGTTTTAACCTTTTTCTTGTATAGTAGAAACGAACTAAATATCCGATGACCACAAGGGGAGCATAAAAGCTGAGAGTGAGCGGTTTCGTTCTGACCCTTTGAACCTGTTAGTTAACGCTGGCGTAGGGATGTGGCAAAGTCAAATGAATTGCAGATTGTAAAGCAGTGCGTGGAACTTTCCTCATCCTTCCGCGTGCTGCTTTTTTGTTGTCCTTTTGGATTGTCTATCGATGGAAGGGGATTTTTATGGCTCAATCAAGACAACTGGTACGTCTTATTGAAATTGCAATCATGACTGCTGCTGCTGTCATTTTAGACATCGTTTCCGGAATGTTCCTCCGTATGCCTCAAGGAGGGTCGGTATCCATCATGATGATTCCGATTTTTTTGATTTCTTTTCGCTGGGGAGTTAAAGCGGGGCTTACAACCGGTCTATTGACAGGTCTCGTTCAAATTGCGATCGGAAATCTATTTCTTCAGCACCCTGTTCAGCTGTTGCTTGATTACATTGCAGCGTTCGCTGCTGTCGGCATAAGCGGCTTTTTCGCTTCCGCTGTCCGCAAATCAGCCTTATCAAAAGCAAAAGGGAAATTGATCGTATCAATTATTTGCGCAGTTTTTATCGGAAGTTTTCTGCGTTATGCTGCACACGTGATTTCAGGGGCTGTATTTTTCGGCAGCTTTGCACCAAAAGGGACGCCGGTATGGATTTACTCATTAACTTATAATGCTACTTATATGGTTCCGTCATTCATCATCTGTGCGATTGTCCTTTGTTTATTGTTCATGACAGCTCCGCGCTTGCTGAAAACTGAAAAAGCTTAATCTAACAACCCCCAGCGGCCGTTCCGCTGGGGGTTGTTTTTTATCTTCCGTTAAGCAGATTTTTTAATGAAGCAAGATCCGGCCAGCCGAATCCTATTTCTTTCATGCTTTCTCCTGCGATTTCAAAACTATCCTCGGCTGCTCTTTCAGGTGAAAACGAATGATAAAAATTAATCGAAGGATTCTCTTCTACGACCCAAACAAACATGCTCGTAAAGCCATGATCAAGCAAAAAATCTGTTCCCTTTGTCAAAAGCGCTCTGCCTGCACCTTGCCGCTGTTTTTCTTCTAAAAGGTAAATGGCATACAACTCTCCGTCATAGCCTTTCTGCTCTGAACGAATTGGACCAAAAGATGCAAAGCCGAATACTGAACCTTCTTCATCTTCTGCTACAAAGACCCCCTTTAATGAACGGCTTTTCCATTTGGATTCAAAATCCTTGTAGTTCAAACCATTTAAGTATTCAGCGGAGACAATGCCGCTGTATGTTGTCACCCAGCTGTCAACATGCACTTTTGCGATTGCCTTTATATCATCTAGTCGTGCTTCTCTTATAGTCACCATTCATTCTCTAATCCTTTCCGCAATGGTTATTCAGATTTTTGAACAGGTTTTGTTTCTTTTAATTCATTTGTCAGTTCGTTGATGCTCTGTTTGATGTTGCCTTTTCCTGAAAAGTTCTCAATCATTTCTTTTACGTCGATTCCCGAAGACGCTTTTAAGCTTTCTTGCAGACTGGACATTAAATTTGTCGCATAGCTTGTGACTTTGTTGGCGCCGCTTGAATCACCGTTTCCTCCTGTATCAACAACGGTGATCTTATCAATATTTGAAAGCGGTGCTGATACCTGTTTCGCGTATTCCGGAAGCATTTTGACAATCATATCGAAAATCGCAGCCTGACCGTACTGCTCAAAGGCAGCGGCAATTTTTTCTTTCGCTTCCGCTTCAGCAAGACCTTTTAAGCGAATAACCTCGGCCTCTGTCTCACCTTTTGCTTTTTCAGCTTCTGCTTTTGCAAGGCCGTCAATTCTGACCCTTTCAGCTTCAGCCTTCGCCATCGCTTCTATGCTGTATTTCTTGGCATCGGCTTGGGCTAGCTGTTTGGCTTTTTCAGCAGCGGCAGATTGCTCAACTGAATAGCGGTCTGCATCGGCTTTTTTCTTCACTTCAGAATCATACTGGCGTTCACGGCGGAGAATTTCTTTTTCTTCTAATTCAATTTGTTTTTGGCGTTCTATAATCTTGACCTGCATTTCCTGCTCAGTCACCTGCTGGCGTGCTTTGGCTGTTTCCAAATCGTATGCCTGGTCAGCGTTGGCTTTTGCTGTATCTTGATCTCGCCGGTATTCAGCCATTTTAAGCTGATTGATTTTTTCAGCTTCGGCAATTTCCGTCGCTCGTTCAAGCTCTGATTTTTTGGCTTCTTTATCGGCTTCCGCCCTCTTAATTCTTGTTTCTTTATCGGCCTCTGCGGTTGCAATGTCAGCATCACGTTTTACCTGCGCAATTCTCGGTTTACCTAGTGATTCAAGATAGCCGTTTTTATCACGGACATCTTTAATGGTAAAGGAGACAATCACAAGACCCATCTTCGCAAGATCCTGTGAAGCGACACGCTGCACTTCTTGAGAGAATTTTTCGCGGTTTTTATAAATTTCTTCTACTGTCATAGACCCGAGAATGGAACGGAGGTGGCCTTCCAGTACCTCACGGGCCTCCTGCTCACGGTCTTCTTTTGACTTTCCTAAAAATTGTTCGGCTGCTGTGGCGATTTCTCCAATAGAGCCGCCGATTTTAATAATTGCAGTTCCGTCTGCCATTACAGGCACACCTTGCTCGGTATACACTTCAGGTGTCGATACATCGAGTTTGCTTGATAACAGACTTAGCGGCTCAGCCTGCTGAAAAACCGGAAGAACAAAGGTTCCTCCTCCGCGAACAATCTTCAGGCGGTTGCCTCCCTCATCAACGTGAACATTTTTATTTCCAAGATAACTTCCTGTAACAATTAACGCTTCATCAGGCCCTGCCGTACGATATTTTGTAATAAATACCGCTATAAGTGCGATGAGTAAAAAGAATACAACTGCGATGACGATGATAATCGGCATTGTCATATGACATTCCTCCTTGTTTTATAAAGGTTCATGCGGAGTAACTGAAAGAACTCCGTTTTTGACATCCACAACTAAAACGACTGTTCCGTAACTGATCTGTTCATTTTCAAAGCTGATCGCTGATTTTGAAATCGTACCGCCTATCCCTTCAATCAGTACTTCTCCAAATCCATCAACCGGAACAGCGGTTATGACTTTTCCGAGTCTGCCTCTAAGATCATCTTCCCGATAAGTCAATGATTCTTCTGCCGATGATAAAGGGACAAGCACAAATAAATGGAGCAATATCACCAGCAGCACCGAAAGAAGACAGGATATTAGAGCAATAATCAGGCTGGAGAGGGGGAAAACTGTTTCGCCTATATATCCAGATGCGGAGAAAAATGTGAAAAATGAGAGCACCAATGTCGGGTGTAAAAACGGAATAGCTTCGGACAGCCCTTCAAACACATCTCCGAAAAATAAAAATAGCAGCGTGAGGCTTCCGGCTATGATAAGGGTGTAAAGGTAAATCGTTTGAACAGGAATACCGTATAACTCCAATTTTCTCATCCTTTCTAAGCTGCTACTTTAACGACGGCCGTCGTTACCTTTTATACGAGATACAGAGGAAAAGGTTTCAAAATTTTTCGATAATTGTTCCCCACGAAGCACTTTATAAATGATAAATGCTCTTATATATGGTAATGTTTTTTCAGGAGGAGATATGATGAGTATCTTTAATGAAGCCAGATTAGAAACATGGAATGAAGTAAAAGGACTTTCCGATGAAAAGCTGAATAAGAAGCCTTCTTCTAATGAATGGAGTATACGGGAAGTTCTTGATCATTTGAAGAAAATTGATATGACCGCCCAAAACATGCTGAAAGAACGAGTAAAAGAAGCGCCTGTTAAGGAGATTGAGGAAAAACCGCTTACGGCCGCACAGGATAGAAGCAATAAACGGAAAGCGCCGGCCCATCTTGAACCGGATCATGATTTTATTTCAGGCAGCCAAATGAAACGGGAGCTTGATGTTGTAAGGGAGCAGCTGACAGCTGTTATTGCCTCTCTTAAAGAAGAAGATTTTGAGAGAGTATTGCCGCATCCCTTGTTTCAAGAGCTGACCGTCAGACAATGGATCGAATTTATCGGCCATCACGAAAAACGCCACCTCAGCCAGATCAAAGAAATTAAAGAGAAAATAGAAAGAGTCTGATTTATTCAGACTCTTTCTGCTTTTTGTTTGATGTTCCGCTGGTATGAATAAACGATTATTTCGTCACCCGCATACACGGCACCGGGTCTCTCGACAATACATACAATGCCCCTTATCCCCAACGCATGGCGGACAAAAGCCGGTGCAAGCTTTGGCTTGTCCGGATAATAAGACTGGATGACTTCACCCGGCTGGATACACGGATCATTTTCTCCCTCACACAGTAAAGCGGCGCCGCTCGGAAATATAATCCGGCTTCCTTCTTTTAATGTTGTGAAATCAGGTATACCGCTAATTGCAACATTTGCACCGAGCCATTCGGGAAAAATACTCGGGACTCCCATTTTCAAAGCAATTTCGTCACATTCTTCTGTTGAAACAATTGAAATTTGTCTGCGGTTAAAAATTTCTGTTCCTCTTGAAAACATTGGCTCTCGGGCCCCAGCTTTTTTTGTCAGGCCGAAATGTAAGTCGCCGGGAATGCCGCCATAATCAAAATCGAGCTTGTCCATTTGTTTTGTTATAAAGCTTTCTGTATCTGCAACATATAAGCCTTCCGTTTTTGCGGTCATGCGTTTCCACATAAGCTTGCACCGTCCTTCATCTCTAGGATTGTCACTTATGTTCAATTATCCAAAAAAATCCCGCTCTGTAAAGGAGCGGGATCATCGCATTATACAGTTTTTGGCGTAAGATTAAAGCAGCGTTTGTAGATCCAGTTATATGCTTTCTCATTTAAATCTCTAGGATTTCCGAAGGTTTGCGGATCTTTCATTGCTTCTTTTGACAAGCGCTCGATCATGTCCGGCGATACCCCTTGTTCTTCTAAAGTCGGTACTTCTAACTCTTTCACAAGATCGTACATCCAGTTGACAGATGCTTTTGCAGCTTCTTCTGTTGTCATATTGCTTGTATCAATGCCGAACGCTTTTGCGATACGGGCAAATTTCTCCGGATAGCCCTTCCAGTTGTATTCCATAACAGGGCCCATCATTGCCGCTACACATTGGCCGTGAGCGACCGGGATGATACCGCCGAGTGTTTGGCTCATGGCGTGAGCAGCACCCGCTGATTCACTGCCGTAAGAAAGACCGGCAAGCATAGCAGCTTGCGCCATTCCGTATCTGGCTTCGAGATCTTCTCCATCAGCAAATGCTCTCTTAATGTAGTGAGCGGCATATTCAATCGCCATCAACGCCACTGCGTCTGTAATCGGCTGCGCAAATTTCATTGTGTAGCACTCAATGGCGTGAGCAAGAGCATCAATCCCCGTCATTGCTGTTACGTGCGGCGGCATTGAGACGTGAAGCTCTGGGTCAATCACAGTCAAATGCGCGGCAATCAGCGGACCGCCTGTGTTAAATTTGAATTCTCTTTCTTCATCTGTAATAACCGCCCATTGCGTTACCTCTGAGCCTGTTCCAGCGGTTGTCGGAATTGTCGTAAGCGGAGGAATGCGGTTCTCCAGCGGTTTCTTTCCTTCAGCGGCTTCATAATCAAGTACGCTTCCCTCGTGAGTCGCTTCTACTCCAATGGCCTTCGCTGTGTCCATGGAGCTTCCGCCTCCGACTGCCACCAAGCCGTTGCAGTTCTCTTTTTTGTAAAGCTCAGAACCTTCATTTACAAGCCGTACAGGAGGGTTTGGCTCAACTTTATTAAAGAGCACCACTTCAATGCCTGCCCCTTTTAATGACTCGATGACAGGATCTGCGACGCCGGCTTTATAAATTCCAGGGTCTGTAACAAGCAATGCTTTTGAAACACCCAGTCCAGCTACTTCTTTTCCTACGTGGTTGATAGCGCCAATTCCGTGCTTAATCACAGTCGGAATTTCAAATGTGTGAAATTTATGCATGCTTTCTACTTTCATATTTAATGTCATAATCAATCTCCCCCTCTTATGAATTGAACCAATTAACCGCTGCCGGTTTTGTGTTGCGATAGACATGTTTGACTTCTGTATACTCTTCAAGCCCTATTTTTCCAAGTTCCCGTCCGAATCCGGATTGCTTATAGCCGCCCCATGGCGCCTGCGCAAAGTACGGATGGAAATCGTTAATCCAAACCGTCCCCATTCTCAAACGGGCTGCTACACGTTCACACTTTTCAATATCTTTCGACCATACAGCTCCGGCCAATCCGTAAATCGTATCATTCGCCAGTGAGATTACTTCTTCCTCAGAACTGAATGTTTCGACTGTTAATACTGGCCCAAATACTTCTTCCTGAACAATTCTCATGTCAGATTTACAGTTTGAGAAAATGGTAGGTTCATAGAAAAAACCGTTTTGAAGTGCTGGATCTTCCGGACGTTTGCCGCCAGTCTCCAGTTTTGCACCTTCTTCCAGTCCGATCTCTACATATTTTTCAACCTTTGCTCTGTGCTCCGCGGAGATAAGCGGACCGCTTTCTGTCTCTTCGTGAAAACCGTTTCCGAGTTTAATGCGTTTCGCCCGTTTGACAAGCTCTGCTAAAAATTGGTCATGAATATCTTCTTCTACAAGCAGTCGGGACCCGGCGGAGCATACTTGGCCGGCGTGGAAAAATACGGCGTTTAGCGCCTGATCAACCGCGACTTCCAGGTCTGCGTCTTTGAAGATGATATTTGGATTTTTCCCTCCAAGCTCAAGCGCAATTTTTTTAACGTTGCCGCTTGCCGCCCGCATGATTTTTTTGCCTGTTTCAATTCCGCCTGTAAACGAAATTAAGTCAACATCTTTGTTTACAGCAAGCTCGTCACCCACTGTGGCGCCCGGTCCCAACACAAGGTTTGCGACACCTTTTGGAACCCCGGCTTCCTCCATCAGCTTAAAGACTTTCATTGTCGTCAGCGGTGTGATCTCACTCGGCTTCATGACAATTGTATTGCCTGCCGCTAAAGCCGGGGCGATTTTCCAGCTTGCTTGCAGAAGCGGATAATTCCACGGCGTGATTTGCCCGCATACGCCAATTGGCTCTCTGATGATTTTGCTTTCTGAATCAGGGATTGGAGATGAGATGATCTCTCCTCCATCTTTATCTGCCAGACCAGCATAATACTGAAAAACATTGGCGATATCGTCCATATCGGCTTTGCTTTCCTCAAGTGTTTTTCCTGTATCAAGGGATTCGAGCTCAGCCAGCTCGTCTAGATCGCGTCTGATTAATTCCGCAATTTTCAGAACTATTTTTCCGCGTTCAAGCCCTGAAAGAGAAGGCCACTCTCCTGCGTCAAAAGCTCTTCGTGCAGCAGCGATTGCTTTAACGGCATCCTCACGTCCGCCCTCGCTAACTGTTGCAATTTCTTCTTGATTAAATGGATTAATAATACTGCGGACCTGCCCTTTTTCGGCACTGATCCATTCACCGTCAATGTATAATGTTTGACTCATCTAAGTCCTCCTTGACGAAAATAAAGTTTGTTAAATAAAAATTTAATGTTTTTAACAACCTTAATCTAACATATGGTTTTTAAACTGTCAAAGCCCTAATTGTGATTTTCATTTTGACTTTTCTCTAGGTTTCGTTAAGATAAAGAACATAAAGAAATGACTTAACAAATTTAATTTTCTAAAGGAAAAGAGGGTCAGTATGGATGAAAATCCAGAATTTGCAGCTATAGAACAGGCACGGGATCTTGTTATTGACTCCATTGCTGAAACAATGGATCTTTACGGAATTACCCGAAGTGTCGGGATATTATATGGAACGATGTACATGCGGGACGAGATGACGCTTGACGAAATGCGGGAGGAGCTGCAAATGAGCAAGCCCAGCATGAGCACAGGTGTCAAAAAGCTTCAGGATTTAAATGTCGTGAAAAAGACATTTCACCGAGGCATCCGTAAGCACACATTTGTAGCCGAAAAAGATTTCTTTAAATTTTTCACAAATTTCTTTCCGCCAAAATGGGAACGGGAAGTTCAGGTGAATGTATCAGCAATTGAGGAGGCTCAGGCTGATTTACAAGAGATATTGCATAAGGAAGAACTCAATGAGGAAACGAAGAATGAAGCGCAGCGTTTATACGAGCAGCTGGAAAGTTCTAAAGCCTACTACGATTGGCTGAAACGTCTCGCTGAATCGGTGCAGAGCGGAGAGATCTTTAAATTTATACCAATTGAAACAAAATAATCGAAAAACGTCTGGAAAACCGGACGTTTTTTTGTTTTTCCGCTATATTTACTACAAATTTGAAAAATACGGGAAAAACACCCCATTTACTTCCATTTTATTTGATGGTAATTTTATGTAGGTAAAATTTGTATTTGGCCTTTAAGAGGAGGTGGAAAGCAGAGGCAGGCCTTTAATCTTTATCACTTATTAGGGGGAATTTTTGTTATGAAACGCAAGTTATTATCTTCTTTGGCCATCAGTGTATTAAGTCTCGGTTTACTCGTTTCTGCACCTTCAGCTTCTTTTGCAGCTGAATCTAAGTCATCTTCTGCTCATACTGAGTCTACGATGAGAGCCCAATCAACAGCTTCATTGTTTGCAACAATTAAAGGAGCGAGCAAAACAGAATGGTCTTTCTCTGATATCGAATTGACATACCGTCCAAACACGCTTCTCAGCCTTGGCGTGATGGAATTTACATTGCCAAGCGGATTTACAGCAAATACAAAAGATACGATGAACGGAAATGCATTGCGCGAAACACAGATCCTCAATAACGGTAAAACAGTAAGGGTACCTCTGGCTCTTGATTTATTAGGCGCTGGTGAATTCAAGTTAAAACTGAATAACAAAACGCTTCCTGCCGCTGGTACATATACTTTCCGTGCAGAGAACAAATCACTGAGCATCGGAAATAAATTTTACGCGGAAGCCAGCATCGAAGTGGCTAAGCGCAGCACACCTCCGACTCAGCCATGCGGCTGTAAATAATCACAGAGGGCCGGCTTAACGCCGGTCTTTTTTTTGACTCCTTTTCCTCTCCCTTTTCCCTCTATTTCCAGTTACCTTTTCACTTGTATTAAATTTAAATTGACAAACACTAGAAACAGGAGTAAATTCTTGAGTGTTCAATTTCATAAAGTCTCTTTTACCGCTTAATCAAACACGAACGGGGAAACCAATGATTGGCTGTTTCACAAAACGGCCTTGGGGTGAATCTTACTTAGTAAGAAGGGGTACTCTGAATCCCTAATCCGACAGCTAACCTCGTAGGCGTATACAGAGAGGAGGTCTATTTTGACCATTCTTTGTAATGGTCTTTTTTACTTCAAAACGCTAATTTTATTAAGGGAGTCTTGAACATTGGGAAGAATAAAAAACAAGCAATTTGCAGTAATCGGGCTTGGACGGTTCGGCGGAAGCATTTGCAAAGAGCTGCACAGAATGGGCCATGAGGTCCTTGCTATTGATATTAACGAAGAAAAGGTCAATGCCTTCGCTTCCTACGCAACCCATGCGGTCATTGCCAATGCCACTGAAGAAAACGAATTGCTTTCACTGGGAATTCGTAATTTTGAATATGTGGTCGTGGCTATAGGGGCTAATATTCAAGCCAGCACACTGACCACTTTGCTATTAAAAGAGCTTCACATTCCAAATATTTGGGTGAAAGCTCAAAATTATTATCACCATAAGGTGCTGGAAAAAATCGGCGCCGACCGCATTATTCATCCGGAAAAGGATATGGGCGTCAAAATCGCACAAAGTCTCTCTGATGAAAATGTCTTGAATTATATCGACTTATCTGATGATTACAGTATTGTTGAGCTGCTGGCAACACGAAAGCTGAATTCCAAATCCATTCATGATCTGAATGTTAGAGCGAAGTACGGATGTACCATCCTGGCAATTAAACATAATGGAGATGTTCGCCTTTCTCCTGCACCGGAAGAGGTGATTTACGAACAAGACTGCCTGGTGATGATGGGTCACAAAAAGGATATTAAACGCTTCGAAAACGAAGGGATGTAGACAAAGGTGGGACTTCATAAGGAAACTGTAATCAAGTGGGTTCGTTTTTCTCCCCCGCAAGTGCTTGCGATTGGTTTTTTTCTTACTATTATTATTGGCTCTCTTTTGTTAAAGCTCCCGATTTCTACTGCGAAGCCGTTGTCATGGATAGATGCCCTTTTTACAGCGGCTTCTGCTACAACTGTTACCGGGCTTGCAGTTGTTGACACTGGGACAGAATTTACGGTGTTCGGGCAAACTGTCATCATGGGTCTGATTCAAGTCGGCGGGCTTGGCTTTATGACATTTGCTGTTCTGATCGTCATGATTTTAGGAAAAAAAATCGGATTGAAAGAACGAATGCTGGTCCGGGAAGCCTTAAACCAGCCGACAATCGGCGGCGTGATAGGCCTTGTCAAAGTCCTGTTTCTATTTTCAATCAGTATCGAATTGATCGCCGCCCTGATCTTATCCATCCGGCTTGTGCCCCAGTATGGCTGGGCATTCGGATTGTTTGCCAGCGTGTTTCATGCAATATCGGCTTTTAACAATGCCGGTTTTTCTTTATGGCCGGATAATTTAATGAGCTACGTTGGTGATCCTGCAGTCAATCTTGTCATTACTATCTTATTTATCACAGGGGGCATCGGGTTTACGGTGCTATTTGACATCCTGAAAAATCGGCGTTTCAAAGCCTTTTCATTACATACAAAACTGATGCTAGCGGGAACGTTCGTTTTGAATATTGCTGCCACACTGATTATCTTTATTTTAGAGTACAGCAACCCCGGCACGCTTGGTTCCTTGCATTTGCCAGATAAACTGTGGGCTTCGTATTTTCAGGCAGTGACGCCGAGAACCGCGGGCTTCAACTCTGTGGATTTTGGCAGCATGAGAGAAGGCACCATTGTATTGGTCCTGCTGTTGATGTTTATCGGAGCGGGCAGCGCTTCAACGGCGAGCGGTATTAAGCTGACTACTTTTCTTGTGATTTTGATGTCTGTCATCGCTTATTTAAGAGGGCATAAAGAAACTGTTATTTTCCGCCGGACCATAAAATATCCGATCATTATTAAGGCCTTAGCAGTCAGTGTTATCAGTTTGTTCATCGTCTTTATAGGGATTTTCGCCTTGACCATTACAGAACAAGCGCCGTTTATACAGGTTGTTTTTGAAACTTTTTCAGCTTTCGGAACGGTCGGACTGACAATGGGGCTGACACCCGAACTGACAACAGCGGGGAAATGTATCATTATTGCGATTATGTTCATCGGAAGAATCGGTCCGTTGACGTTTGTTTTTTCATTTGCTAAAACAGAAAAATCAAATATTCGTTACCCTGACGGTGAGGTGTTTACTGGGTAATGTAAAAAAATCCGGCATATTACATGCCGGATTTTTTATGATTCAATATGAGATTGACTTTGTCTTTTTTCCTGCTCCGCGATGATATCATTATCTTCTGCGTTATCACGCGTCACTTTTTGTGTAAGGATCGCGCCGACCGCTACAAGGATCATCACTGCAATGTAGTAGCCTTTTTCATTGAGTTCGAGATTATCAGCGTTATAGAGTCCGATACAAAACAAAAATACTCCCGCAAAAAAAGTGAAATAAGCTAATACAGTAAAGGCAACCGTGTTTCTCCGTCTATATTTCTGCACCTTTGTTCCCTCCTGAAGCATAGTTATTAAGTGATAACTTCCGTGGAATATTATACCTCAAATTCCCCTGAATGGAACAAAAAAATAAAAATACCAGGAAAAACGGCTCAGGTTGCTTCCTTTATTTCAACAGCTGAGTCATCAATCCAGCCGACCAGTTTATTATTGACTTGGAATTGGTACCATGTGGACTGGCCTTTCTGTTTTTTAGATACAACCTTTATATCCTTGCCAACGTAAGATTGCGCAGAGGTCAGCTTAATGGATTGATCATCAGTAGAAGGCTTAGACCATACATCTTGAACGGCGCTGTCTTTGATGGAGCCTTTTAAATCCACAGATTTCAGAGATGGATTCACCTCATCGTATTCATCTAAATCGTACTTTTCCACAATGGCGCTGATTTTGTCAGCATATTCCGGATCTGTGGCATAGCCTGATGTTTGAAGAGCGCCTGCTGCTTCTTTATAATCCTCAGCTTCAAGCACCGGCTTATACTTCTTTTTATTCCACGATGTGCCTTGGACAAATAATTTGGCGTGATCATCCATTGATTCAAAAAACGTGCTGTATTTGCGGAATTTCGCGCGAATCGTTTTTCTTTCCCCTTTTTCAAATTCATCTGTATCCATGGTAACGTGATGTCCTTTATAATTTCCTTTTACGCCAAACAGGTTGTTGGCTTTAGAGGCAAGCTCGCTGTTTCCCCAGTCAGATTCGAGTATGGCCTGAGCTATCGTTATGCTGGGAAGGACATGATATTTTTCATATAAAATTTGAGCATGTCCGGAAAGGCTGTCAATAAATACTTGCTGTTCATCAATTTCTTCAGGTTCTTTGGATGTTTCAATTGGCTTTGAAAGAGTTGTCGCTAAAACAAACAAGGCTAGCGGAATCGATACAACGAAAAATAGAGAAATGAAGAGTCTACGTTTTTTCAGTTTTTTACGGGCCATGAAAACCTTCCTTCGATTTAAAAGATTACGAGTGTAAAAGAATCTACCTTTAAGAATTTTACTTGTACTTCTAATATTTTTCAATTCTTTAGGGATAAAGTTTGAGAGAGAACACACAAAAAGCCTTTCCCATCAAGGGAAAGGCAGTGATCATGTATCTATTTTTGTAAGACTGTGCTGTTTAAAATGTCTGAGCGCATCACGATATTCTTGATCATGTATGACTTTATGAGATTTTACGGCAGCCTTTGTCAGTCCATGTGCAGAAACAGCCGGTTTTTCCGGAGCGGATTTTCCTTTATCATGAGGCTTATGAGCCAGCTTGTGCCCCATTCCGGTGGCGTTCATACAAAACGATAAACAAACGAGCAGCACGCTCAGGATAAAAGAAATCAAAAACAGATCATGATAGGCAGTCATCATAGAATCCTGCATCGATCCGTTTTGTCTGGCAGCATCCTTTTTCGTGAAATAGCCGATCAGGATAGGCACACCCATATAGACAAACAATCTTAAAAACTGAACAGCTGTCATTCTTTTGACCAGATCAGGAAGCGGGCCGCCCATAGCGGCTCCCATTAGTCCTGCTGCGACCGTCAGGCCGGTTCCTGCTGCCAGCATGATGAACAGCGCCGCAAACACATAGAGAGACGATTGATATTGCATATGAAGCCATTGAACATTCACAAAAACGAGAATGAGAGAACCTATAATCCCCAGCATCCCTGGTCCGACTTTATCATATAACAGAGCACTCGCAATAGCTGCTATGGCCACTCCAATCAATAGAGTCATGTTTAAAAGAATGAGATGATCTCGGGATATATCATACATTTGACGAAGCAAGCCTTGAAAAGCTGCCAGACTGACAGCTACCGTAATCGTTCCTGCCGCTATGATAAATAAACCGAGCACAGGTTTAGGCAGCAGCATCTGTTTAATAGAGATGAAAGGGTTTTTCACCTTATATTCTACAAATAACAGAATGAGGAGCAAACATAAAGCAACCCCAAAACCAGCCCGTACATAACCTGATGAAAAGCCCCATTTTTGCAGAAAAATGAATGTAAACGCTGAGGCTGCGGCCACGCATACAGATAAAATGATCCCTGCTCTGTCGAGTGATGACTGTTCCTTTTCTGATCCCCCATGATGCTCATCATAGAGAAAGAAATAACTCACTGCGACGCCGACCAAAGACAGTGTGCCAAAGGTAAAAAACAGCCATCTCCAGTGACCGTAGCTCAACGCGATCGTTCCTAAAATCGAACCGATAATAACAGAGCCATAGAACCCGCCGATAAGCACCAGTAGTGCGTAATTCCGCCGGTCAATCGGAAATGACAGGACTAGCATCGGAATCATAATCATCAGCATGACACCTGTAGCCGCTCCCTGTAAAAAGCGTCCTGCCGCCATCCAGGCAATATCGCTTGAAAATGCGAAGAGCAGTGAGCCAAGTATAAAAACGGGTAATGAAGCCAGATAGATCGGACGGGCACCGAATTTTTTCCTTAGCAGCGGTCCTGCCGGAACTAATAAAGCGAAGGCCATATTGCCGATCAATATTGGATTTACTGATGTGAAGTCACTTGTTCCAACCGTCTTCTGAACAAGGCCTTGAACTGACGACAATGCCGTGTTAGACATCAATCCCGGCCCGACCGCTAAAACAGCGAGCAAAGAAATCAGCCAATAGTGTTTTGTCTTCATGTTGTCATTCCTTCCTATATGAATACATACGAAACACATCATTTTTTGAAAACAAAAGAAGCTAATAGATTTTGCATGCCATTAGCTTTCATTCGGATTCTCTCCCCATCATGGGAAATGATATTATTTTATGATAATATGTGAAAAAATGAGCATATACTCAAACATTATTCCAAACCGATTGTGTTTTGTCAATGGCGCAAATTTCAAGCACAAATCAAAAACCTGAACGGCTTTTGCCCGATATCGTGACTTATGAGTCCCTGCCTGCTCCCTCAAGCGATTTAAAGCAGGCCGTTTTAAAAGTAATCCTATCGGTCTTCGCTTGGGTAATGACGGCACCTTTCAATTCACTGTTTTCATCAAAATTCAAACTAATCAACCCGAATAAGTTGGTGATAAGAACAACATGTTGACCGCACATTTTTTTTGTTCACTAGGCGTTTGCCGCCTCTAAATTGTCTATGGGTAAATATCATGAACTAATCTGCGAAATACCAATGCCAGGCAATTTTAAATGATCCGGGAGGTAAAAACGAATGGAACTGTATGAGTGTATCGAAGAAATTTTTAGCGGCTTGAAAAATCCATCGGTTAAAGATTTGGCAGCTTCTTTAACACAAATTCCAAACGTGTCAAAATTGAGTCAACCATATATAAAGGAACCAGACCAGTACGCTTACGGCCGAAATGCCATCTATAGAAACAATGAATTAGAAATTATCGTGATTAACATTCCCCCAAACAAGGAGACAGCAGTCCACGATCATGGTCAATCCATTGGTTGTGCAATGGTGTTAGAAGGAAAACTTCTCAATTCTATTTATCGCTCAACCGGCGATCATGCAGAACTCTCCAATTCATATTTTGTCCACAAAGGAGAATGTCTTATATCAACCAAAGGTTTAATTCACAAAATGTCCAATCCGACTTCCGAACGAATGGTGTCTCTTCATGTTTACTCACCCCCTTTGGAAGACATGACGGTCTTTGAAGAACAAAGTGGTGTATTGGAAAATTCATGATTTATAGCCTGAACTACTTTACTTGATTAGTTTGTTATATGTCATTTTTCAAACGCAGGAGCCTAACGAAGGAATATCTGACCTTATCATTGGTTTATGAAATGCTCCTGGGGACATATGATTTCGGATCAACAGAAGGGTTCAACGAATGAACCCTTTCTATTAAAAACAAAAAAACCCTTATAGAATAAGGGTTTACAGGTATGGAGCCAAGGGGGCTCGAACCCCTGACCTCTACGCTGCCAGCGTAGCGCTCTCCCAGCTGAGCTATGGCCCCGTATGTAACGTCATGTTTATTATAGATGATTTTTTTTTGAAAAACAAGCTGTTCCTTTCTAATTGACAGAAAAAAACAAGGCCCTTTCCGGAGCCTTATTTTTCGATTTACATCATAAACAAAAGTAAAATCACACCGAGAATGATTCGATAGATTGCAAACGGAACGAGTTTGATTTTGTTAATCAGTCTTAGGAAGAAACGGACTACAAACAGCGCGACAACAAAGGCACAGATAAAGCCGACGATAAAAAACGGCATTAAATCGGAGCTTAAGCTGTCCCAATGTTTCACTAGGCTTAAGGTGCTGGCTCCCATCATAATCGGCATTGCCATAATAAATGTGAAATCGGCTGCCGCACGGTGATTCAACCCGAGAATAACGCCCCCGGAAATCGTTGAGCCGGAGCGTGAGAAACCCGGCCAAAGGGCAAGACATTGGAATAAACCGACGCCGATTGCCTGCTTGTATGAAATACGGTCTAGGGTGTCTGTCGTTTCTTTCCGTTTATTAATCCAATCGGCTGCAAGCATTAAAACTGCCCCGGCAATTAAGCCAATGGCCACGGTGCGGACTGAAAATAAATATTCATCAATATAATCCTCAAACAAAAAGCCGAGAACCGCGGCAGGCACAAGCCCTACTGCGATTTGGGCAATGCTTAATTTGTGACCATGCTCTTGGTCACTCGTGATATTTTTTTTCAAGCCAAGCAAGTTCAAAATCCTGTCTTTAAACACGATCGCAACCGCTAAAATAGAGCCAAGCTGAATGACAACTTTAAATGAGTTGGCTGCTTCTTCAGACATGAGACTGCCTGATTTAAGCCAGATATCGTCTACTATAATCATATGTCCTGTCGAAGAAACCGGTGCGTACTCTGTTAATCCTTCTACGATTCCTAAAATAGCAGCTACAAACAATTCCCATAGAGTCATGATTTTAATTCTCCCCATTAGACATTTATTTTTTACATAACGGGAGCCTTCCATAAATGGAAAGCCCGTCTTATATAACTATAAATGAAATTTATGCTTTATGACTCTTTGCATTTTCATTTTTTTCTTCATCGTATAGATGCGACTGCATTTTAAACCAGTCAAATAAATGTGTCGTAATGACTTTGGCAACCGCATAGCCCGGAATCGCAAGAATAATTCCGATAACACCAAACAGCTTGCCGGCGGTTAACAGCAGAAAAATAATGGTGATTGGGTGGATATGAAGGTTTTTCCCCATAATTTGCGGGGAGATCAGTTTCCCTTCAATAAGCTGAACAATTGTCCAGACGATCACAAGCTTGAGCAGCATCAGAGGCGATGTCACAATAGCGATAATGATCGCAGGCGTAATGGCGATTGTCGGACCTAAATACGGCACGATGCTTGTACAAGCCGCAATAACGGCAAGTAGCGAAGCGTAATCCAGTCCGATGATCAAATAGCCGATAAACAGCAAAAATCCAATGCAGAAGCTGACAATGATCTGTCCTCTGATATAAGAACTTAGCCGATGATTCATTTCGCTTAAGACTGTGTATGTCTGCTCTTTTAATTGTGTCGGCACAAACTTCAGTATGTAGATCGGCAATTTCTTTCCGTCCTTTAACAGATAGAAAAGAATAAATGGAACTGTCACGATCGAAATGATAATCTCAGTTAAGGCGCCGATAAAATTCCCAACGCCGGTAAAGGTGCTGTTTACAATCGTCGCTGCCTGATCTGACACCTTTGTCGCGAGATCAGATATATTAATGTTCATCGTTTGCTGCGCCTGATTGACAAAGTTACTGCCGATCAGTTCTTTTGTCTGATTCTCAACAACATCCACATATCTCGGGATGTTGTCAATCAAACTCATAATTTGCTCTTTTAAAAAGGGGATAATCGACACGATTGTGATCGTGATCAGCCCGATAATCAACAGATATAACAGCAAAATGGAATAGATTCTTCTGATTCTTCTTCTCTCAAGGAAATCAACGACAGGGTTTAACAGATAAAAAACAATGCCTGTTAAAATAATCGGAAGCGATATCGTTTTGAGCAGAACAATGATCGGGGTGAAAATAAATGATGTTTTTGTAAATACGAGAATATTTAAACCAATCAGCAGCAGAACAAGCAGAAATAAAACAAACTTGTTGTCCAAGAAGAATCGCTTGAATCTGCCGCTCCATGTTTGCAACGTCTCCACTATCGTTCCTCCGTCATACATAGTTTAAGTAAATTGTACACTATCGTACCTATAATGAAAAATAAAAACCGCTAATTGCTGGAAAAACTTCCTTATCTAAAAAATGTGATTTGATCTATCATGTGCTTTTCTTCTTTTTAAGCTATAATTTAGCTATATCATACAAAAGGAGCGATATGCGTGATACGATTTGCAATAGTAGGAACCAACTGGATTACAGACCGCTTTCTAGAAGCAGCTTCAGAAATTGAAGATTTCCGGCTCACAGCCGTTTATTCAAGAACACCTGAACGCGCCGCTGAGTTTGCCGCTCGGCATGGGGCTGCACATACCTTCTCCGACCTTCAGGAAATGGCGGCAAGCGATGGCTTTGATGCTGTATATCTCGCCAGCCCGAATGCCCTTCACAAGGAGCAGGCGATCCTCTTTATGAAACATGGCAAACATGTGCTATGCGAGAAACCGCTTGCTTCAAATACCAGAGAAACAGAAGAGATGATTTCAGCCGCCAGAGCGAATGGTGTTGTCCTCATGGAAGCAATGAAGACCACATTCCTGCCTAATTTTAAAGAGCTGAAAAAACACTTCCACAAAATCGGCACGATCCGCAGATTTACCGCAAGCTACTGTCAGTACTCTTCAAGGTATGATGCGTTTAGAAACGGAACTGTTTTGAACGCGTTTCAGCCTGAGCTGTCTAACGGCTCATTGATGGATATCGGCATCTATTGTATTTACCCTGCCGTTGTGCTGTTTGGAGAGCCGAAAGCCGTGAAAGCGAACGGATACACTTTATCGTCCGGCGTTGATGGAGAAGGTACCGTCATTCTCTCATATGACGGGTTTGAGGCCGTACTGATGCATTCTAAAATCTCAACTTCCTACGCGCCTGCTGAAATCCAAGGAGAAGACGGGACAATAGTATTGGATACGATCCATCGTCCTGAACGAGTGGAAATCCGCTATCGTGACGGCCGCCTGGAAAACATTTCGCTCTCTGATCCTAAACCGGCAATGTTTTACGAAGCGGCTGAATTTGTTTCCCTCGTGAAAGAGAAGAAACAGGAATCTGAAGAAAATACATATGAACGCTCCTTGATCACTGCTAACATCATGGAGGAAGCAAGAAAACAGATGGGTATTGTGTACCCTGCTGATCAAGCCTAAAAAAATCCGCCCGCGGCATGTTGCACGCGGGCGGATTTTTTTAAACGATCGGTGAGGATGCCTGCCTTTTGAAAAGCACGTTTTGTTCATATTCTTTGATATCATCAAGCCAAGCCTCTTTTACCGGCACTCCCATTTGCTCACAGTAATAATCCCAGATGGCACCGAAAGGATAGGTTTTAAATTCCTCCATCAGCGCCAGCCTTTCTGTAAAGCGCCCCTCATCCTGCAATTGTTTTAAATGGTCATTCGGAAGAAGCAAAGCGTACATTAAAGCTTTCATCATATTTCTCGTTCCGATAGTCCAAGCGGCGACACGGTTAATGCTGGCATCGAAAAAATCCAGACCGATGGCGACTTTCTCTAATGCCTGATTACGGACGATCTCAAGGGCGATTTCTCTCAATTCATCATCTAACATCACGACATGGTCACTGTCCCAGCGAACGGGCCGGGATACGTGCAAGGCAAGTTTGTCTGTGTAAAGCAGCATCGCCGAGATCTTGTTTGATACCGTTTCTGTCGGATGGAAATGTCCCGTATCGAGCAAGCATAACTTATGGTTCGTTAAAGCATAGGCTAAATAAAACTCATGAGACCCGACGACATATGATTCTGATCCAAGTCCGAACAGCTTGCTCTCGACCGAATCAACATTGTAATCTTCACTGATTTCCTCGCGGAATATCCGATCCAATGATTCTTTTAATCTTTTGCGCGGCGTCAGCCTGTCACTCGGAATATCCTTATAGCCGTCCGGAATCCAAATATTAGTCAGGCAAGGCGTGCCTAATTCTTTGCCGAAATAAGCTCCGATGCGGCGGCACGCGATGCAGTGATGAATCCAAAACTCCCGGATGGATGGATCAGGGTGTGCGAGTGTAAGCCCGTCATCCGCTTTCTCATGTGAAAACAGTGTCGGATTGAAATCTAATCCGATACCAAGACCCTTTGCCCACTTCACCCAATTTTCAAAGTGATGCGGCTTCAGCTGATCACGTTCTACAACTTCTCCGTTTGTTTCTGCGTATATAGCGTGCAGGTTTACACGATGCTTTCCCGGGATGAGAGACAGAGCTTTCTCCAGATCTCTTCTTAATTCTTCCGGGGTTTGCGCTTTTCCGGGATAATTGCCTGTGACGTCAATGCCGCCGGAAAGCTCGCCCTTATTCACTTCAAACCCTTCAATGTCATCACCCTGCCAGCAGTGGATTGAGATCGGAACTTGCTGCAATTGCCGGAACACAGCTTCAACATCAATTCCCCATTTTTCATATTCTTGTTTTGCGCTGTCATAATTCGCTTTTATCGTCATACGGCTCTCTCCCTATTATTCGAAATAAAAGACTTCCTTCAGATCGATTGAAACGGGACTGTCATCGGCGTTTGTTTTCATTAATGGCGCCATTGATTTCCACCATCTGCGGCACACCTCTGTGTCCGCCATCTTCTTCCACTTTTCCTCATCCTCTATCTCTAAATAAGCAAATAACCGGCCTGTCTCTTCGTCTAAAAAAATAGAATAGTGATGCGCCCCATGGGCTTTAAGCGCTTCCGCCATTTCTGGCCAAATGTCATCATGCCTCTGTTTGTATTCCTTGAATTTATCTTTATGGACGAACATGATACTCGCTTTTCTTTTCAAGCTGATCACCTCTTTTTATTTAGATAGCGCTTTCAAAACAGTTTGATGATAGGACTGAATGATGGCGCTTCTGTCAGTATCTTTAGGGATAAACACTTTAATGGGAAAGGAGTTTCTGACGGTCTTGCGGGCCTGGTTTACGTCCTTTATTTCTTTGGCAGCAATCATTTGCATCAGCAGATTTCCGATGGCTGTCGCCTCAGCAGGTCCGGCGTATACCGTTTTTCCGCTCATATCAGCGGTTAATTGATTTAAGAAGTCGTTTTGGGCGCCTCCTCCGATAATATGAAGCTGTTGAATGTTTTTCCCTGTAATGGTTTCTAGTTCTGAGATGGCTATCGCATAGATGATGGCTAAATTGCTGTAGATACAGCAGGCAAGTTCGCCTGCGGTGTGAGGAATCTGTTGGAAGGTTTCTCTGCAATAATGTTGTATTTCCTTTATCATGTCATGCGGATACAGAAAACGATCATCATTTAAGTTGATAAACTGCTGAAACGGTTTTGTTTTTCCAGCTTCTTCTGCCAGTTGCTGAAAATTGTAATCTTCTCGTAATTGTTTCCGGACTTCTTGTATCATCCACATGCCAATGATGTTTTTCAGGAAACGAATGGTGTTGTTTGCGCCGCGTTCATTGGTATAATTGTTTTTCAATGCGAGTTTATTTATAATCGGCGTTTCGTTCTCAATTCCGATTAGCGACCATGTTCCGCTGCTGATATACGCCCAATCATTGTTTATGCCTGGTGCGGCGAGGACAGCTGAAGCAGTATCATGCGTTGCGACGGTAACCACCCTGCAAGCCGGCAGATCATAGCCTGGAAACCAATCATTTCTTAGCTTGCCGAGTTCCTGTCCCGGTTCAGTCAGCGGCGGAAATTGCTGTTCCTTAACAGACACGGCTTCGAGCAATTCGGGATCAAACTTTCCGGTTAAGGCGTTTAAGAGCTGTGTCGTGGACGCATTTGTGATTTCCGCTGCTGCTTTGCCGGTTAAGCAATAGCCTAAATAATCCGGCACCATTAAAATCTGCTCTGTTTTTCTCAGCAGCTCCTGGTCTTCTTCATATAATTGATAGATTGTGTTAAAAGGCAGAAACTGAATGCCTGTTTTTTGATAGATTGTTTCTTTTGATATCGTTTGCGCAAGCTTCTCCATTGTGTTCTCTGTTCTTTTATCCCGGTATGATATGACTTCTCGTAAGCGGCTGCCTTTCTCATCCAGCAAGACGTAATCAACGGCCCATGTATCAATGCCGACGGTGCAGCAGTCATAGCCAAGGGCTTTCACCTTTTGCAGCCCTTGCAGGATTTGCTCTAGCAAATGATCAATATCCCAATAGCCATGTCCGTCTCTTTGCATGAAGCCGTTTGCGAATCGGTGAATCTCTTGTACTGCAAGCTTTCCTTCCTGGAGTTCGCCTATTATGACTCTCCCGCTTGATGCCCCTATATCAACAGCAGCATATATCATCCTTTCACCCTTTCTTTAGGAAAGGGGACGGCTGTCACTTTCACATTCTTTTCTTCAAGGGCTTTTACTGATACCGGATCAAGTCTAGAATCGGTAATGATGCAGCTGACATCCTGCAAAGAGGCGATATGTGAAAACTCGCGGTTCCCCCATTTGCTTGAATCGGCCATCAAAATGGTCTGATCAGATCTTTCAATCATCCGTATTTTAAGCAGTGCCTGCCACTCATTTGAGTCGCTCATTCCATGTTCCATATCAAACCCTTGGCAGGACAGAAAGGTTTTATTTACATGATAGGTTTCAAGTGAACGCTCAGCTAACGGTCCCGCAAATGATAATGATTTTGTCAGCAAGATACCGCCTGTTGAAATAACTGATATCTTTTGTTTTTTGCTCAGTTCAATGGCTGCCTTCATTGAGTTTGTAATGACGGTGAGCTCAATATC
Source organism: Bacillus sp. XT-2 (assembly GCF_025696525.1). Lineage (NCBI taxonomy): Bacteria > Bacillati > Bacillota > Bacilli > Caryophanales > Bacillaceae > Bacillus > Bacillus sp. XT-2. Next base: position 236,416 of record NZ_JAHVOC010000008.1, on the reverse strand, counting down.
AGGGAGTATTTTCGCCATGTACCAAGCGGTGGTGCTTGCATCGAGAATGATTCGGTCACCGCTTTTTACATATTTGGCCGCTTCATGAGCAATGGCTTTTTTCTCTATTACATTTGTAATTTCACGTTCAGAAAAATGAATTTCCGACTCCTGCTGCTGAATGCTGACCGCACCTCCGTGGCTGCGGCTCAGCTTATGCTCTTTCTCAAGCTTCTCAAGGTCCCGCCGAATCGTTTCTTCTGTGACAGAAAATATGTCACTCAATTCTGATACGCGGATGCTTAAACGCTTATTCACTAGTTCGACTATTTTTTTCTGCCGTTCTGCTATTAACATCGGTAACGTCCTTCCTCATTAATATCCGTCTTGCTTTTCCCAAATCATAGCATACTTCTAACGCGTAAAAGCTGCCGGGACGCCGCCGTCTACTGTAATCATACACCCTGTCGTCTTTTCAGCTTTAGAAGAAGCCAAAAACGAGATTGATTCGGCAATATCCTGCGGGTAAATATTAACCAAAAGCGTTGTGCGTTTCCGATAATGTTCCTCTAGCTGATCCGGCTCTATTCCATATGCCGCAGCCCGTTCCTCCCGCCAGCTTGACCCCCAAATCGCTGAGCCTTGGAGAACCGCGTCAGGCAAAACTGAGTTTACACGAATGCCGTATTCTCCTCCTTCTGCTGCAATACATCGAGCCAAATGGGTTTCAAGTGCTTTTACCGAACTGTAGGCTGAAGCGTTTTTTCCCGCATAGACAGCGTTTTTCGATCCCACAAACACCATGCTTCCGCCTATGTTTTGCTGTTTCATTTGCTTAAACGCTTCGCGGGCCACGAGAAAATAGCCGGTTCCCAATACATTGATATTGAGATTCCATTCTTTTAGACTTGTTTCGTCAAAAGGGCTTGATGTTGCCAGCCCGGCATTATTAACGACAATGTCAATGCCGCCGTAGGTAAGCGCTGCTTGTTCAAAGGCAGACTGTACCTCATCTTCATTTGTCACATCCATTTTGACAGCCATTGCGCGTCCTTCTCCGTACGTTTCGTTTATTTCCTCGGCAATTTTTTGTGCGCCTTCTACATTCAGGTCAGCCGCGATCACGTGTCCGCCTTCTGCTGCAAAGTGCCGGCAGGCTGCACTTCCGATTCCGCCGGCGCCACCTGTTATCAATGCTACTTTTCGAGAAAATTCTGCTTCCGGCGGGGCCAGCGTGAGTTTATATAATTCCAGCGGCCAGTATTCAACATGATAGGATTCATTTTCGTTTAATGAAACAAATCGTCCGAGTGAGGCAGAGCCTTTCATTACAGCAATAGCTCTCTGGTATAAAGCACCGCTAACTTTTGACATGGCAAGGCTTTTTCCCGTATTGACCATTCCAATGCCAGGAATCAATATGACACGCGGCGCTGATTCAAAGATTTGATCCCCTTCCTGCTGATTGCGTGCAAAGTAAGCTTGATACTCTGCTTTGAAGCGCTCGATCCCTGACTTCAGAAGATCCTCCAGCTCCTGAGCATCTTGCGTTTCCGGATTCCATTCAATGTACAGCGGGACACGCTTTGTATGAACGAGGTGATCCGGACACGCAGCGCCAATTTGAGAAAGCTCCGGCGCTTGCACGCTGTTTACAAATTCTAATACCTCTTCATGATCGTCATAGGAGAGGATCATTTTCTTTTCATCGCTTACAGCTCCTCGGATAACAGGCATGATACCCGCCAGAATTTGTTTCCGCTTATCTGCTGGCAGTGACTCGTATCGCCTGCCGCCGAATCGCTGTTTTTGGTTGATGCGTTCATGAATGTACTGCTCAGCTTCTTGAATAATGGAGATCGTTTTCTCATAACACTTCTCTGACGTATCTCCCCAAGTGACTAAGCCGTGTTTTTCCATTAAGACAAGCTCGGCATTTGGATTGTTTGCCACGCCGTTTGCGATCATTTTAGACAGAGTAAATCCCGGGCGAACGTATGGCACCCATACAAACCGGCTGCCATAAATATCTTCGGCAATTTGTTTTCCATTATCAGCGCAGCAAATGCTGATAATTGTATCCGGATGGGTATGGTCAACATGATTGTATGGCAAAAATGCGTGTAAGAGTGTTTCAATGGAAGGGCGGGGATGTTTGCTGTCTATCATACAATGAGACAAGTAATCTACCATTTCTTCATCTGACATCTGGTCTCTTTCAATCAGCGGACGGATGTCATCTAATCTCAGGCCGGTAAAGTTATGCGCTTTCATTGTTGCCAAGTCTGAGCCGCTTCCTTTTACCCACATCACTTCTGTTTCGCGGCCTCTGAAATCCTTCTCCGTTGTTTTCATCGACGTATTGCCGCCGCCCCAGTTGCATACAGTGCGGTCTGCTCCGATTAAATTGGACCGATACACCAATTCTTCAACACCCTTTGGCAGCTGGGCGGCATGTTCTGATTCCCATACATGTTTCACCATTTTCATCTTCCTCCGTCCCTTTTATTTGTATCCGCTTTCATTATATATGATGTTTGTTTGTTTTTGAATACCTTTTGTTTATTTTTGTTTTTATCAAGAAACAAAAAAAGAAAGCAGCAAAGATATGCCGCTTTCTTTTTCTATTAAGATTCAATTTTAAATTTTTTCGTAATGTCTTGAAGTTCTTCCGCCATGTTCGCCAATGTTTCAGCTGAAGAACTGATTTCCTCCATAGACGCAAGCTGCTCTTCCGCCGAAGCTGCGATATCTTGAATGCCCGCTGAGCTTTCTTTCGCTACTTCGGAAATTTCCTCAACCGCACTTGATACTTCCTGTGATCCGACTGACAGCTGTTCAACCGTTGCATTCAGATTTTGTAATTCACCGGATATTTGCGATGTCATCTCGTAGATTTGCTTAAAGCTTTCAGCTGTTTGGTCTGTAATTTGCAAGCCTTCTTTAACTTCATGATTCACGGATTGGAACATAGAGAGCGACGTGCTGATTTCTCTGACAATCTCTTGAATTAATCCTTCAATTTCCTTCGCAGAATGTGCTGATTGCACAGCAAGTTTTCTGACCTCTTCCGCTACAACAGAGAAGCCTCTGCCGTATTCTCCGGCTCTGGCTGCCTCAATTGCTGCATTTAAAGCCAACAAGTTCGTTTGATCGGCAATGCCATTGATTACATTTAAGATGCTGGTAATGTCCTGAGATTTTGTTTCAAGGCCTTTGACAACTGCTTCGGCTTTTTGAACCGATTCATCGATTGTCTTCATTTGGCCGACTGTGTGCTCTACCAGTTTTTCTCCGCTTCCGGCTGCCTCAGAGGACTGGATTGAAGACTTCGTAATGGTTGATGAAGCCTGAGCCACTTTTGATATGCCGTGGTTCATTTGAGAAAGATGATCTGAGCTTGTTTCCAATTTCTCGCTTTGCGCCTCGTTGCCATTTGAAAACTGTTCGATTGCCAGCGTAATGTGTTCAGTCGCCTTACTCGTTTGGGCTGCACTTGCCGTCAGTTCTTCAGAAGATGATGCCACATTTTCTACAGACGTTTGAATAACACCGATGACAGAACGCAATGATTCAGACATCTCGTTAAAGCTTTCTCCTAGCTGGCCAAACTCATTTTTCGACTGAATATCAATCACTTCCGTTAAATCTCCGCTGCTGATTTTCGCAGATGTTAAAACCAGTTTTCTTAACGGTTTGGTGATGGCGCGTATAATAAAGAGAATGAGTATGCCGCCGATCACAATTGACACACATAGAATGATAACGGCAGTGTTCAGTACCGGACTTGAAGCATCTTGCAATTCACTGACAAAGTACGTACCCGCGATTTTCCACCCTGTCAATTTATTTGTCGTAAATGCCATTTTCTTTTCTTTGCCTTCGAAGGTATATTGAAATGAACCGTCTGCTTTTGAATATACCTCTTTTGTCCAGTCGCCGGATCCAGTTGTTCCAGGCTTAATCGTCGGATGGGCGATATATTTTTTGTTGCCTGTTGTAATAAATGCAAAGCCGTTTTTACCGATTTTTATTCTCTGTGAAGCTGCCAGCACTTCATCCAGATTTAAATCAAGCGCTATGACCCCTGAGCCATCTTTTAATTGTTTGGAAATCGTAACAACGATATCTCCTGTCGCTTCGTCAGTATACGGCTCTGAGAATACAGCCTGTCCTTTTTTTGCAACAGCCTGTTTGTACCAGTCACGTTCTGTCGGATCGAAACCTTTAGGAACGCCGCTTTCCGGATATTTGTAGAGCTTTTTATTTTCTGAAGCCGCATAGATTGCTCCTACATCGGCATTTAGTGTCGTGTACTGTTTAAATTTTTCATTCAGTAAGGTTTTGTTTTTGCCTTGTAATATGTCTTTATCAATTGTCTCGCTGTAATAATCAATTGCTTTTACTTTATTTTTCAATTTGTTTTCAAGTGTGCTGTTGAGTTCTTCAACGTTTCCTATTGCACTATTCGTAAGTTCCCTGTCCAGTGCGTTCCAAGCTGATTGATAACTGAAATATGCTAATACCCCAATCGGCAAAATGAGCACTGTCAGAAACGCAGCGATAAGCGGTTTGCTGATTGATGGCTGTTTGATCCAATGTATGAATTTTCCCATTCTCGATAATTCCTCCTTTAAGCTAAAAATAATATCGTCAAGCTAGGATAAAAGCTTTAATAAAAAAACTAAAAAAAACACCCAAGCGCAGAACCTTGGGTGTTTTGACTCATTATTCGATTTTGAATCGTTTTGTCATATCGCGAAGCTCTTCAGCCATGCTTGAAAGTGTTTCTGCTGATGAGCTGATTTCTTCCATAGAAGCAAGCTGCTCTTCGGCTGATGCCGCGATATCTTGAATGTGGGCTGAGCTTTCTTTTGAAATCGATGCAATATGCTCAGACGCTCCCGATACCTCTTCAGAGCTGGCAGAAAGCTGCTGAACCGTCGCACTCATGTTTTGCAGTTCTCCGGCTATCTGGTTTGTCATTTCAGAGATTCGTTTAAAGCTTGTCTCTGTTTGATCTGTGATGTCAAGGCCTGTTTGCACCTCTTGGTTCACAGACTGGAACATGCCGAGAGATGTGTTGATTTCTTTCACGATTTCAATGATGAGCGCTTCAATCTCTTTAGCTGAATCAGCGGACTGTACAGCCAGTTTTCTGACTTCTTCCGCTACGACGGAGAAGCCGCGCCCGTATTCGCCTGCGCGCGCCGCTTCAATGGCAGCGTTTAGTGCAAGCAGGTTCGTCTGGTCAGCAATACCGTTAATCACGCGCAGAATGTTTGTGATGTCTTTTGATTTGGTTTCCAATCCGCGAACAACTTGTTCCGCTTCTTTCACCGACTTGTCTATCACGTTCATTTGGCCGACAGTCTGATGAACAAGCTGTCCGCCCGCACTCGCGATTTCTGTCGATTGAACAGATGAATCTGTAATGACTTCAGAAGCTTGAGCCATATTCGTCAATCCGTCATTCATCTGATAAATATGCTCCGCCGCTGTTTCGATGTTTTCATTTTGTTTTTCATTGCCGTTTGAAAATTGTTCTATTGCCAATGTGATATGCTCGGTCGCCTTGCTTGTTTGCGCGGCAGATGCCGTCAATTCCTCGGAGGAAGCGGCAACATTGTCTACCGAATCCTGAATGGCGTGTATGAGAGAGCGAAGTGAAGACGCCATATTGTTAAAGCTTTTGCCCAGTTCGCCCAGTTCATCTTTTGAACGGATATCAATCGTTTCCGTTAAATCTCCCTCACTGATCCGCTTAGATGAACTGACAAGCTGTTTCAGCGGTGTCGTGATTGATCGAATAACCAATGTCATCACGATGATACCAACGAGAATGGCTGCAATCAGGACAATTAATGCGAGGTGAAGCACAGGCTTAGCCGCATCATGAATCTCGTCCAGATACATCGTTCCGCCTATCTTCCATCCCGTTAGCTTGTTCGTATCAAAGGCCATTTTTTTCTTATCGCCGTTCATGCTGTATTGAAAATCGCCTTTATCGGCAGACAGCATCTGTTCAAGCCAGTCGCCTTTCAATTCGGTTCCTGAAGCCTCATCAGGATGCGCAACGACCTTTTTGTCTTTCGTCATAATAAAAGCATAGCCTTCTTTGCCGATGTTCACTTGTTTGGTCGTTTTCAGCAGGTTATCGATCGTCATGTTGATTGCGATAACGCCTGATCCGTCTTTTGTCTGCTGGGCAATTGTCACAACCATTGTGTTCGTAGATGCTGTTTTGTATGGATCTGTTATGACGGCTTTGCCATTATTGGCAACCGCTTTTTTGTACCAGTCCCGTTCAACGGGATTATAATCGCTTGGCATCGGCAGATCCGGGTAACGGGTAAAGCGCCCGTCTTTGTCACTTGTATAAATAGATTCCACATCTTTATTGATTTTAATATATTGTGAGAATTTCTCTTCAATGCTGGCATTGCTCTTTGCTTTATATTTCTTTTGTGTCAGCCATTCGCTGAAGTATTCGGCGCTGTTTTCTTTTTCTCCGATGCTGGTGTTAATGATTTCGTTTAGTTGCTGTACATTTTCTAAGGCGCTTCCCATCATCTGTCTGTCGAGCGAGCTGCTGGCAGATCCATAAGCAATCGCCGCTACTATGGCAACCGGTATGATGAGAATCGATAGAAAGGAAACCAGAAGCTTCCGTGTAATTGATCTCTGTTTAATTAGTTGGAGTATTTTTTTCATCAGTTCATTTCTCCTTTTTTATGCTACCCTTCATATCGGCTGAAAATGGGTAAATATATACATTAAAAAAGAAGAAATTCAAGAAAAATAACTAAATCCCTATTTAAAATTAGTTATTTAGACCTATTAATCATCCAATTTAAATCGTTTTGTCAAATCTCGCAGCTCTTCGGACATTTTTTCAAGCGTCTGCGCCGATGAGCTGATTTCTTCCATGGAGGCAAGCTGTTCCTCGGCTGAAGCGGCGATATCTTGAATGCCGTCTGAACTTTCTTTAGAAATAGCGGCGATATCTATAGAAGCAGCGGAAATTTCCTGAGACCCTGCCGACAGCTGTTCAACCGTTGCATTCATGTTTTGCAATTCTGCGGCAATTTGATTCGTCATTTTTGATATATGTTTAAAGCTTTGTTTTGTTTCGTCTGTCATGACCAGACCTGTTTCCACTTCTTTATTTACGGATTGAAGCACGTTTAATGATGTATGAATTTCTTTTACGATTTCACTGATCAGCGATTCAATTTCCTTTGCTGAATCTGCCGACTGTACCGCAAGTTTTCTCACTTCTTCAGCGACCACAGAAAAGCCTCGTCCGTACTCGCCTGCTCTGGCCGCTTCAATGGCGGCATTTAATGCTAAAAGATTGGTTTGATCTGCGATGCCGTTGATAACACGTAAAATATTTGTGATATCCTTTGATTTGATTTCCAGGCCTTTGACCACTTGCTCCGCTTCTTTCACAGAATGATCAATCGTATTCATTTGGCCGGCTGTTCTCTGAACGAGTGTTTCCCCTGCGCTTGACACTTCGGTGGAGTCTGCAGAGGTTTCTGTAATGACTGCCGCCGCCCGGGCCAGCTCAGCAAGTCCGTCGTTCATTTCGTTAATTTGTTCTGTTGTCGTCTCGATTCGGTCGCTCTGGTTTTCGCTTCCGTTTGAAAATTGTTCGATCGCCATTGTAATGTGTTCAGTGGCCTTGCTTGTCTGATCTGCGGAAGCTGTCAGCTCTTCTGACGATGAGGCGACATGTTCTACAGATTCTTTAATGCCGTAGATCAGCGAGCGGAGAGAGTGCGCCATATTGTTGAAGCTTTGGCTCAGAACCCCGAGTTCGTCTTTTGATTTGATTTCTATCGTTTCTGTTAAATCGCCTTTGCTGATTTTTTCAGCTGACGCAACGATGCGTTTCAAAGGCCTTGTAATCGACCGGATGACAAAATAAATCGCCGTTATTCCGGCTGCAATGGCAATGGCAAGAACAACTGATGCCATAACAAGAACCCTGCTTGCGGCATCATGGATCTCGTCGGCATACATCGTGCCGCTGATTTTCCAGCCTGTTGTTTCGCTTGTGGCGAACGCCATTTTCTTCTTCTTTCCTTTGTGCGTATATTCAAAGTCGCCGCTTTTGTCTTTGTAAAGTTTGTCTATCCACTCCCCTTCTAACTGCGTACCCGCTTTTTCACCGGAGTAGGCAATGACTTCTTTATTTTGGCTGAGGATAAAGGCATAGCCTTCTTTGCCAATACTGATTTCTTTTGCTGTTGCCACAAGGTCATCGATTTTCATATCCATGGCGACAACGCCTGATCCATCCTTTGTCTGGCGCGCAATGGTGACAACCATTTTTCCTGATGAAATGGATTCGTAAGGTTCGGTCACAATTGTCTTTCCTTTATTATCCATGGCTTCTGTGTACCAGTCACGTTCTAAAGCATTAAAGTCACTCGGCATGTCTGCGTGCGGATAGCGTGTGAATGTCCCGTCTTTGCTGCTTGAAAACACCGCAGCGACATTGTCATTCATTTGAATAAATTGTTTAAATTCTTGTTTGATCTCCGTTTTTTTCTTGTCTTTCAACTTGTCTGCTGTCGCCCAATCGCTGAAAAACGCGAGGCTTTTTTCAGTCGTTTTGATTTTGCCATCAATAATGTTATCTAATATTTGAACGTTTTCCTTTGCGCTTTGTGTCATCTGTATGTCAAGAGATGCAACAGCTGATTGATAAGCGCTTACCGATAGTGCCGTAATCGGGACAATTAAGATCAGCAGGAAAGAAATAATGAGTCTCCTGGCAATTGATGATCTGCGAATGGTGGTGAGTGTTTTTTTCATTCCTCTTGAACCTTCTTTCAATAATTTACAAATTATATCGGCTGATATTCCTTTATCTTACATTGAAAATGAAGGAAAAAATGAAAAATAGTTCAAAACTCACCGATTTAGACAGGTCTTTTTTATTATTTCTTATACAGAAAAACAGCGCTTCATAAGCGCTGTTTTTTGCTCTTATTCAATTTTAAATTTCTTTGTCAGATCACGGAGCTCTTCTGCCATCTGCGCCAGGGTCGTGGCTGATGAACTGATTTCTTCCATAGAAGCAAGCTGCTCCTCGGCCGATGCAGCAATGTCTTGAATGCTTGCCGAGCTTTCTCTTGAAACATCGGCAATTCCGCTCACCGCTGCCGATACATGCTCTGAACGGCCTGACAGCTGTTCTACGGTTGTATTCATCGTCTGCAATTTGTCTGCAATCTCATTTGTCATGCTGAAAATACTTTGAAAGCTTTCCTTTGTATTGTCTGTGACAACTAGCCCTGATTGCACTTCTTGATTAACGGCTTTAAACATGTGAAGAGAAGTTTCGATTTCTGCAACGATTTCCTGGATCAGATTTTCGATTTCTTTAGATGAATCTGCAGATTGAACGGCCAGTTTACGCACTTCCTCCGCTACAACAGAGAAGCCTCGTCCAGATTCCCCGGCCCGCGCCGCTTCAATGGCTGCATTTAATGCCAGCAGGTTTGTTTGATCAGCAATCCCATTGATGACTCGTAAAATACTCGTGATATCTTTTGATTTTTCTTCTAACCCTTTCACCACTGCTTCAGCCTGCTGAACCGACTCATTAATTGAATTCATCTGCCCGACTGTCTGCTGGACAAACTTCTCGCCTGTACCCGCGATTTCCGTTGATTGGATAGACGCTTTCGTAATGTCTGATGATGTTTGTGAGACTTGCTGGAGCCCTTCATTCATCATGTTCAGCTGATGAGAGCTGGACTCCACTTTTTCGCTCTGCTCTTCGTTTCCGTTTGAGAACTGCTCAATTGCCATTGTAATATGCTCCGTCGCCTTGCTCGTTTGCCCGGCGGATGCAGTCAGCTGTTCGGATGATGCGGCAACATTATTAACCGAGTCTTGAATGGCGCTGATAAGCGAACGCAAGGATTGTCCCATTTCATTGAAGCTTTCGCCAAGCTCGCCCAGTTCATCTTTCGAACGGATCTCGATGGTTTCTGTCAGATCTCCGCTGCTGATCATTTTTGATGATTGAACCAGACGTTTTAACGGTTTTGTGATCGAACCAACGATAAACAGGATTAACATCCCGCCTGCCAGTATTGAAGCAATCAGCACGATCATGCCTGTTGTCAGGACAGATTTTGAGGATTCCTTGATTTCACTCATATACATGGTGCCGGCAATTTTCCAGCCAGTCAGTTGATTTGTCGTATATGTCATCTTTTTATCTTCATGATTCAGGGTGTACTGCAGCTCGCCGCTGTCCTTGTCATACATTTTGGCAACCCAGTCGCCAGACAGCTTTTCACCAGCCTTATGGTTTTGATGGGCAACATATGTTTTGTTTTTCGTCGCGATGAAAGCATAGCCCTCTTTTCCGACTTTAATTTGTTTCAACTGTTCTAACAGTTTATCAATTGTGATATCCATGGCGACGACGCCTGAACCATCCTTCAATTCCTGAGCAATGGTAATGACCATGCTTCCGTCGCTGGCTGCCACATAAGGATCGGTCACTACGATTTCACCGCCGGCCTTCATTGCATCCTGGTACCAAGAACGTTTTCTCGGATCGTAGCCATCCGGCAATTTTTCTTTCGGTGCCTGTACATATGTGCCGTTTTCTGCCCCTCCGTAAATTCTGGCTACGTCTTGGTTAATGGAAACATATTGCGAAAACTTGGCCTTAAGCTCTTCCTGTTTGGATTTTCCTTTAAACGCGGAGCTTTTCAGTGATTTACTGAAAAAGCTGATGCCTTTCGCTTTTGCTCCTATATCATTTGTAACGGTTGTATTAAATGAATCGACACTATTTTTCGCATTTCCCATGATCTCCTGATCCAGTTTTCCGCTTGCTGAGCGATAAGAACTGAATTCCAATATAAGAATCGGAATAATTAAAATCACAACAAATGAAATAATTAGTTTTCTAGAAATAGACGGTTTTGTCAGCCAATTGATAAAAGTCTTCATATCCAGCTTCTCCTTCAGGTTTGATACAGTATATATCGGCTGCTTTAAAAAGTTTTTAAAATAGAAGAAGTTTCCTTTTCAACATTTCTCTGTCTTTTTAGCTTTCATTGCACAAGCCTTGTGCATAGTTTATAAAAAACAAGGGGGGCTTCAGATGATTATTGTATCCGGGCAATGGCTCCGTCCCCAAGACATTGAAAACTGGCAAATAGACAAAAACCTGAATCCGCTGCTAAAAGAAATGATTGCTACACCCGTTCAGTTTGATTATCATTCGATCGCTGAACTGATGTTTGAGCTTCATTTGCGCATGAACATTGTTGAATCGGCAAAAGCGCTGCATAAAAGCGGGGCGAAGTTCGCCACCTTTGTAAAAACATACGGGAATACAGCGTATTGGCGGGTTTCACCGGAAGGGGCTCTGGAGCTTAAGTATAAAATGCCGCCTTCAAAGGCGATTCGGGATATTGCAGAAAACGGCCCGTTTTATGCGTTTGAATGCGCGACGGCAATCGTTGTGATTTATTACTTAGCATTGCTTAAAACCATCGGAGAAGAAAAATTCGACGCAGCCTTTGACAGAATTATTTTATATGACTGGCATTATGAGAAATTGCCGATATATACGGAAACGGGACATCACTTTTTCCTTGGAGACTGTTTGTATTTTAAAAATCCTGAATTTGATCCGCAGAAAGCGCAGTGGAGAGGCGAAAATGTGATTTTATTAGAAAAGGACAAATATTTTGCTCACGGCCTGGGAATTTTAAACGCTCAGCAAATTATTGATAAGCTGAATTCTTTCAGACGAAAAGGAGCCGTACAGTCAGCTTATCTCCTTTCACAAGCGACCAGACTTGATATTCCGTCACTCTATCCGATCACCCGCTAAAAACCCCACCATCTATTTTGGGGACGATGGGGTTTCAAATGCTTTTCGTTTTCGATAGAAAGGGGCTGTGCCGACATACTGGTTCGCAGCCCATTCCATTTTTTCAAGGTCATTTCTCGTCACGATGGGATCTTGGCTGCTCCACTTGATAAACCGGACAAAATAATACCCTTTGATGGGAGCCATTGTAACTTTTGAATGAGGCCAGTCTTCAAATACAAACTCAATTTTCCCTTTCTTTTTATAAGAATATTGAAGAATGTTCATCGTCTGTCACCTCTGTTAGTTACGTTACGATTGGCAAAGCTCAGCTATCAGCGTTTTCACGTCAGAGGGCCCATTGAGCAATCCGACTGATTGCCCCGCCCACAGAGACATGTGACCGGAATCTTTGGCTGCGGCGGCATGTTTTCTCATTGGTTTTGTTAACGTGTTTTGCAATGGATAAGGAAGTGTATTTGCCTCTTCAGCTTGTTGCTCTTTCATCCATTGGTTGACTATACCCCTTGCAGGCTTCCCCGAAAACAATGCGGTAAGGCGCGTGTCTGTTCCATGCGCTTCTTTTAATTCCTGTCTGTACGTTTCAGAGGCTTTGCTTTCCTCACACATAAGAAATGGGGTCCCGACCTGTACACCTTGCGCTCCGAGACAGTGAGCCGCTTGGACGCCGCGGCGGTCTGCAATTCCGCCTGCCGCAATCACGGGTACTGAAACAGCGTCTGCAGCTTGGGGGACCAGTGACATTAAGCCAATAGAAGACTCTCCGCTGACCGGCAGAAAAGAACCGCGGTGGCCGCCTGCTTCACTGCCTTGCAGCACGATGATATCCATTCCGCGCTCTTCCAGCAGGACGGCTTCTTGCGGCGAAGTAGCCGTTCCGATAAGACAGCAGCCATTTTTCTTTAATAAATGAATGCTTTCATCAGGCGGAATGCCGAACGTAAATGAACAGGCTCTTACATTGTATGTAAGAATCAGATTTATTTTTTTATGAAAATCCTCCCACTCTTCCTCCTCTAAAGGAAAAGCAGCCGCCTGTTCCGCAAACGGAATGTTTTGTTTCCATGTGTGAACCCTTTTATCGTCCGGTGCCTTCCTTTTTTCCGGCACAAACACATTTACCTGAAAAGCGCTGCTGGTCAATTCCTGCATCTCGATGATTTGTTTTTCAAGCGTAGCTGGACTGAGATATCCGGAAGCGAGACTTCCGAGCGCGCCTTCATTCGACACAGCGGCTGCCAGTCGGGGTGTGACCAGGCCGCCTGCCATCGGCGCCTGAATGACAGGCTTTGATAATGATAGTGCTTTCATCCATTGAGTCATAGAAGCACCTCCTGTTATTCCATGATTTTGATATGGCAAGTTCGATGACGCGGACCATCAAATTCGCAGAAATAAATACCTTGCCACGTCCCGAGAATGAGACGCCCGTTTTCAATGATGACATGCTGTGAAGCGCCTACCGTACTGGACTTCATATGTGCAGCTGTATTGCCTTCCATATGGCGGTCCAGCTCATGGTCCCATGGATACATCTCATCAAATCTTCGGAGCATATCTCTTTTCACATCGGGATCGGCATTTTCATTAATTGTAATGCCCGCCGTCGTATGCGGACAGTAAATCACCGCTGCCCCTCTTGCCACTCCTGTTTCTTGAAGAAACGCTTCCACCTCGTGAGTGATTTCAACCATTTCATCTCTATTGTTTGTTTTGATTTGCAGAGTTTTCAGCATTTGTTTCTCCTTTCACTTCCCCTTCTCTTTGCATATTCGTTCTGTGTTCTTTTTTTCCTGTTAAATCAGGCTCATAAACCTGAAGAAAACAAAAACTCCAGCTTGTTTCTGGAGTTTTATTGCCATAGATATACTCTGGCTTCATAAGGTTTTAACAGCAGTGATGTCGTATGCTTGTGCGGTTCTGTTTCCATATTCGACAATAGGAGTTTGTCAGAAGATAACGGCAATGCGGGATATCTGCAGAACGCCGGCGCACCCGTCAGATTTGCCGCAATGAGCGCAGTTTGGCTCTCATTTTTGCGAAGGTATGCAAAGATTTGCTGATCTTCCGGCAAAATCAGCTCGTATTGGCCATAAATAAATACATCATATGTTTGGCGGAGTTTGATCAAGTTTTTGTAAAAGTGATAGACAGATGTGTTATCGTTTATTTGCGCCTCGGCGTTCAGCCATGTGTAATTGTCATTTACCCCAATCCATGGCTTGGCATCGGAAAACCCAGCGTGAGGAGATGCATTCCATTGCATTGGTGTTCGCGAATTGTCTCTTCCCTGTTTCCAGACAATCTTCATCACTTCCTCGTGAGAAGCGCCTTTTGCGGTCTCTATGTCATACAGCCGCTTCATCGCGACATCATCATAATCCTCAATCGAAGGAAACGCCACATTGGTCATGCCGATTTCCTGTCCCTGATAAATAAACGGCGTGCCTTTCATCAGAAAATAAACAACGGCGAGTGCTTTTGCACTTTCCTTTAAGGAATTCCCGTCGTTTCCCCATACAGAAACAGAACGGGGCTGATCATGGTTTTCCATAAACAAAGCGTTCCAGCCGATTCCTTCCAAACTGTTCTGCCACTCTGTTAAAATCCGTTTGAATGCAGCGATATCGATGCTTTCATTGATCTCTATATCCCACAGGCCGAGATGTTCAAATTGAAAAATCATGCTGAAAATGCCGGATTCCTCCCCCGCCCACTCAGCCGCCTCCTTTGCCGCGACACCGTTTGCCTCTCCGACCGTCATGATCGGGTAGCGGGAAAATGTGTTTTCCTTCAGCTCTGTTAAAAAATCCAATATGCCCTCAGCATTCATATGATAAGGAAAAGAAGGAACATAGGACAGCCCTTTCGGATTCGGCAGATCAGGCAGCCCTTCTTTTTTCTTAATATGAGAAATGGCATCCACCCGAAATCCGTCTATGCCTTTATCGAGCCACCAATTGACCATGTCATAAACGGCGTTTCTTACCTCTTGATTTTCCCAGTTCAGGTCTGGCTGCTTTTTATCAAAAAGGTGGAGATAATACTGGCTTGTCTGCTGATCATACTGCCAAGCCGATCCTCCGAAAATGCTTTCCCAATTGTTTGGCTCTTTTCCGTCTTTCCCGTCCTTCCAAATATACCAGTCGCGTTTTTGGGATTGTAAAGATGCACGTGATTCAATGAACCATGGATGTTCATCACTTGTATGATTCACGACAAGATCCATAATGAGCTTCATGCCAAGCTCATGAATATCATGAAGCAGCTGATCGAAATCTGCCATTGTGCCGAAATCGCTCAATATGTTTTTGTAATCTCTTATATCATAGCCGTTATCCGCATTAGGTGAGTCGTACAAAGGACAAATCCAAATCACATCGGCACCAAGTTCTTTTATGTACGGAAGCTTGGACCTGATTCCTTGAATATCCCCGATTCCATCGCTGTTTGAATCCTTGAAGCTGCGGGGATAAATTTGGTAGACCACCGCTTCCTTCCACCAAGCCTTTTTCATACAGCCACTCCTTCCTGCGTGTGCGGTTTTTATATCTTATGTAGAAAAAAGCCTTTGAAGCATTCATTTTTTCAGAAAAAAAGCCTCTTGCCGATGACAAGAGACTGATCAATTTTTCAGAAGCCTCTGGTCCTGATTTTCTTTGAGCTCAAAAAACAGCCGCGATCCAGCCCGGCTGTTTTTGATTAAAACTCTGTTTTTTTGATTTCGACAAATCGAATGTGATGGTCTTCAGCGTCGAGGATTTTAAACTCGCAGCCCTCCGCCTGTATCACATCTCCTGCTTCCAGCTCCATTTTTTGCGTCAGAAGCCAGCCTGCAATCGTATCAATTTCTTCATTCTCAATGGCAATGTCGAGCAGGTCGTTCACTTCATCTATTAGCGCTTTGCCATCCATCACATAATGGTGCTCGCCTTTTTTCAAAATATGCGGCGTTTCATCCTGATCATATTCATCACGGATTTCCCCGACAATTTCTTCGATAATATCCTCGACAGTGACAAGCCCCGCCGTTCCCCCGTATTCATCTACGAGAATCGCCATATGAATCCGTTCCTTCTGCATGCGGATTAAAAGCTGCTGGACAGGAATGCTTTCAATGACCCTGATGACAGGTCTCATAATTTGCTTCAGCTTAATCGGCTGGCCGAGAAAATACGCTTTAAACATATCTTTGCTGTTGATAATCCCTAAAATATGATCCTTATCTTCTTTGATGACAGGATACCGTGTATACCGTTCGTTAATGATGAGATGAATCGCTTCTTCAAGCGACTGCTCCAGAGAGATGACAGCGATTTCTGTTCGCGGAATCATAATTTCTCTTGCCACGCGGTTGTCGAATTCAAAAATCTTATTCACATAGCGAAATTCAGACTGGTTGATTTCCCCTTTTTCATAGCTTTCTGACAGGATCAGCCTCAGTTCCTCCTCGCTGATGACAACCTCATGCTCCTTGACTGAATGAAAGCCAAACAATTTCACAAGAAAACTTGCAGAGCCGTTCAATGCTTTGATAAACGGATATGTGATTTTATAAAACCAGATCAGCGGCTTTGCAATCCATAAACTGACAGCTTCAGCCTTTTGAATGGAAACCGTTTTCGGCGCAAGCTCACCCATTACCACATGCAAAAAAGTGACGATGATAAATGCAATTACAAATGTGACAATGTGGTTAAACGGTTCCGGTATGCCTGCCGCTGTAAATAAGGGATGAAGAATGCGTTCAAATGTCGGTTCACCAAGCCATCCAAGGCCGAGGGCTGTAATTGTAATCCCGAGCTGGCAGGCTGATAAATACTCGTCAAGATTGGAGATGATTTTATGTGCGGCAAGCGCCCGGCTGTCTCCGCTTTCGATGAGCTGATTGATTTTTGAACCTCTGATTTTGACGATTGCAAATTCGGCTGCAACGAAAACAGCCGTAATGCCAATCAAAACAAAAATGGCGATCAATTGTAATATAAGCAAAAAAAGCCCTTACCATAAATGGTAAGGGGCCACCTCCTTAACGTTAATTCTCATTACGACCGTTTAAGAAGATCATCACAAAGCGAAGAAGTTCAAACAGGGAAACCAGGGCGGCGGCCACATACGTTAAGGCGGCGGCGCTCAGCACTTTATTTACCCCATTCTCTTCATTGTTCCGGATGAATCCTTCTGACACAATAATTTGCTTCGCGCGTGAACTTGCATTGAATTCGACAGGCAGTGTGATCAGCTGGAAAAAGACAGCGGCTGAAAACAGAATGATGCCAAGCCCGATCAAATTCAGGCTGCCGAGAAGCATGCCTCCTAAGAAAAGCAAAGGAGCTACACCGGATGCAAAATTCACGACTGGGAAAATTTTATGTCTCAGCACAAGCGCACCATATGACTCCTGATGCTGCAAGGCATGTCCGACTTCATGGGAAGCTACGGAGATGGCGGAAATTGAGCGGCCATAATAGACCGGCTCAGATAAACGCACCACCCGTCTTGTCGGGTCGTAATGGTCTGTTAAAGCGCCTCTTACCGGTTCGACCGGCACGTCGTAAAGACCGTTGATATCTAGAATCCGTCTTGCCGTTTCTGCCCCTGTTCGACCGCTTGAGGCTTCCACTTTTGAATATTTTTCAAAGTTGCTCTTTACTTTAAATTGTGCCCAAAACGACAATCCCAATGCGGCTATTGTTAAAAATATAAACAGCATGTTTCATCATCCTTTTTTAAAGATCGTATGTTTCTTTATTACGATTATTTTAATGAGTTTTCTTTCTCGTGTACAGAAAAGCGCTTCTTCTTCCGTCTAGGCGCACATATTCCGATAAGCAAAAGGAACAAGCCGGCCGAAAACAAATAAAAAGAAAAGCCTCCAATCAGCTCTTTCAAAAAATGTTGCCATGAGAAGCTATCGGAGAAGTGATTATACGAATTCAAGTCGAAAATAAACAAAATCACTGCGGATGCCGCAAGCTGGGTACCGATCAAAACCACGACGGTTCTTTGAATGATCGTCATCTGTTCCATCCTTTTTTCGCCTATTTATTTTAGTTTATGGAGAAATCCGGTTTTATATGTTTTGTTCATTTTTTGAAAAACAATGCCGGAAGTGGGACATACTGTTATAAAAAGAGCACGGGTGTGATGAACATGAAAGTGACGAGCGAGGAAAAGGAACAGCTGAGTACAGCGATTGACCGAATGAATGAAGGGCTGGACGTATTTATCCAGTTTTATAATGAATCCGAAATCGACGAACCGCTCATTCAGCTTGAAGACGATACAGCTGATCTCATGAAGCAGGCCCGCGACCTGTACGGTCAGGAAAAGCTAAATGAGAAGCTGAATACGATTATTAAACAGATTTTATCTATTTCATTATCTGAAGAAGGGGAAAAAGAATGAAGTCAAACCGGATCTTTATTTCTTGGCTGAGATGGCCGTTATTTATCCGAATCGGGCTGATCATTCTTTTTCTGATTCTTTTGTTCGGACAAATCATTTATTTACTTGAGCCCGAGCAGTTTACTTCCGTCTTCGAAGGTATTTGGTGGGCCGTGGTTACCATCTCAACAGTGGGCTACGGAGACTATGTGCCGCACACGCCGCTTGGTCAAGCAGCCGGAATGCTGCTGATATTCATCGGCGCAAGCTTTGTCACTGCTTACTTTGCCACCTTATCCGCTGCCGCTTTCAGTAAACAGCACCGCTACATAGAGGGAAAGGTCGCTTACAAAGGACGGGGCCATGTGATTATTATCGGCTGGAATGAAAAATCAAATCGCCTTTTGAGAGAGCTTCAGCTGGCGGCGCCCTCCAAGACAGTCGTTCTGATTGATGAATCGTTAAAAGAAGGGCCGCTCATTGAAAATGTCCATTTCATACGCGGACACGCCGCTGATGATGAAACGCTGAAACGAGCCAATATTACTGAGGCGGACACAGTTATGGTCACTGCCGACCAATATAAAAGTGAAGCGGAAGCGGATATGCTGTCGGTGCTGATTCTGTTATCAGTCAAAGGATTGAATCCGCTGGCATACTGTATTGTCGAAATTCTGACAGACCGCTTTGTCACCAATGCAGAACGGGCGGGCGCTAATAAAATTATCGGGACGTCTCAGCTCTTAAGCCGCGTGATGCTGGAACATTACCGGGTCAAATTGCAGCTGTCTAAACCGCAAAGCTTAATCGAGCTGACACTCGATAAAAAAGTGAGGCTGATTTCGGTTCCTTCTGAACTGCATGGTGCCGCTTATAAAACATGCGTCCTCTATTTTCTTGATCACAACACCACTATTATCGGCATACAAAAAGAGGAAGGGCCTATGATTACCCCTCCTCTTTCATATAAAGTGCTTGAAACGGATCAATTCCTTGCGCTTTAACCCAACAAAACATCCTCCAGCTCTTTGACAAGGGAGGCGCCGATATCCAAATACGCCGGATCAATCTCTGCGTCCCGTCTCTCGGGCTCAGAAAATTGATTAAACAGCGATTGAAACGGCCCTCCTTCAGCATGATCATCAAGGCCTGGCTGGAACACCTGCCTCAGCATAAACGGAGTTCCGATACGGACAGCTGCCCCGCGTTCATCCAGACTGCCTTGTATGGCATTGACGGGAATTCTTAAAAATAAATATCCGTCTCTATCATCAATTTTATAATCAAAATAGCCGTGGTCGTACTCCCAGCCGCCGTTTATCACATAACCGAGCGGCTTCATGACTTGTTCCAGCTCTTGAAGCAAGAAAGGCTGTCCATCTATCGCGGAAGGTATCGTAATCATCAAACTGCCCCTTTTTTCGTTTATCCTGTCCCGCAGAACAAGACTTCATTCAGAGGCTTATTACATGGAAACCGTTTTTTCCTTTGCACGGCCAACCGAAAAGAAAGCGCATTCAATTAAGAAGTAAACAGTCATCGCTGCAGCAATCCCCGCCGCAGATTCCCATGAAACATATACAACAGCTGTATAGAGTCCTAACTTTGTTAAAAGGGTGTGAGATCGCTTCAATTTCAGAAAATGGTGCACCGCATCGGTAAAAATGGCAAGCGGCAGCCCGATCAGAAGAAAGGTGTGGATAAAAAAGTGTGAGAGTGTGCCGCCAAGGTTGGAAGAAAACTCTATATTCACGGCATCAAAGGATATGAGAATAACTAAAACAGCTGCAGAAAAACCCGCAATGATGAGATGTTTGACCACTTGTTTCATGAACATCAGCACCTTTCTGATTTTATAAAAAGCCGACCGGCAAATGCCAGTCAGCTTTCGTACATTAATCTTCGAGACGTTTTTCAAGCTCAGCTTTTTTCTCTTCAAAGCCAGGTTTGCCAAGCAATGCAAACATATTGACTTTATATGCTTCTACTCCAGGCTGGTCAAAAGGATTGACGCCGAGGAGATAACCGCTCATCGCGCAGGCTTTTTCAAAGAAATAAACAAGATATCCAAAAGTATATGCATTCAGCTCTGGAATGTTGACGATTAAGTTCGGAACATTTCCGTCTGTATGAGCCAGCATTGTACCTTGGAATGCTTTTTTGTTAACGAAGTCTACAGTTTTTCCGGCTAAATAGTTTAAGCCGTCAAGATCGTTATCGGCTTCTTCGATCGTCAGCTCGTGTTTAGGTTTTTCGACATTCAGCACCGTTTCGAACAAGTCTCTGCGGCCTTCCTGTACGTACTGTCCTAATGAGTGAAGGTCTGTTGAATAGTTGGCAGAAGAAGGATAAATGCCCTTCTCGTCTTTGCCTTCACTTTCGCCGAACAGCTGCTTCCACCACTCCGCAAAATATTGAAGCGCCGGCTCATAGTTGATTAGCATTTCAATCGTTTTGCCTTTATTGTAAAGCACATTGCGAACGACCGCATACTGGTATGCAGGGTTTTCTTCCAATTCTGATGTGGCAAAATCCTTGCTCGCATCAAATGCGCCTTTCATCATGTCGTCAATGTTGACGCCGCTGACAGCAATCGGCAGGAGACCAACGGCTGTTAAGACAGAATAACGGCCGCCGACATCATCAGGAATGACAAATGATTCGAAGCCTTCTTCGTTAGAAAGTGTTTTTAACGCGCCGCGCTCTTTATCAGTTGTCGCGTAAATCCGCGCTTTCGCTTCTTCCTTGCCGTATTTCTCTTCAAGAAGCTTGCGGAAAATACGGAAAGCGATTGCAGGTTCAGTTGTTGTACCTGATTTAGAGATGACGTTAATGGAGAAGTCAACATCTTCGAGAAGATCCATGACATCTCTCATATAAGATGAACTGATGTTGTTTCCGATGAAAATGACTTGCGGATTGCCTCGTTTTGCTTTTGGCAGTGTATTGTAAAACGCGTGATTAAGCGCTTCAATCGCTGCCCGCGCGCCAAGGTAAGAACCGCCGATACCGACAACAAGCAATACATCAGAGTCAGATTTGATTTTTTCCGCGCTTTTTTTAATGCGCGCAAATTCTTCTTTATCATAATGTTCAGGGAGGTCCACCCAGCCTAGAAAATCGCTGCCCGCGCCTGTTTTTTCATGAATATTATGGTGTGCTGTTTTTACAAAGTCGCGCAAATATGTAAGTTCATGTTCGTTGAAGAAAGTCAACGCTTTTGAGTAGTCAAAGCGTACATGCGTCATTGCTTGTCCCTCCATAACGGTATAATGTTTTCATCTTTCACTTTATATGAACTTATCTGTGAAATCAAGTCAAGAAGAAAGGACGGAATGACTGCATTCCGTCCAAAGAAATCAGAGTGACGCGCGAAGGATGGCAAGCACGTCATCTTTGTTCAGTTTTTGGAAGTTTCCGAAGCCGCCATGCTCCATTTCTTTGGCTGCGATATCAGCAATCAGTTCCAGTTTTTCCTCTCCGATATCATAGTCGGATAAGCGGGAAGGCGCACCCAGACTTGTCCAGAACGCAGACAGCTTGTCGATTCCTTCAAGCACGATTTCTTTATCCGTTTTGCCTTCTGTATCAATGTCAAACATATTGAGCATAAGGTTTTTAAAGCGGCCGACATTTGTATCAAGCGTGTATCTCATCCAGTTCGGGAACAGGATCGCGAGTCCGCCGGCATGCGGAATATCGTAAACAGCTGATACGGCATGCTCCATAGTGTGAGAAGCCCAGTCGCCGAAGTAGCCCATTTGAAGCGTGCCATTCAGAGCGATTGTGCCAGCATATAAAATCGTTTCACGATGTTTGTAATTTTCCAGATCCTCCAATAGTTTTGGAGCTGTTTCGATTACCGTCTGCAGAACGGCAAAGCACATTCTGTCTTGCAGCGGTGTGTTTTCGACATTATGGAAGTATTGTTCAAACACGTGGCTCATCATGTCAACCATACCGTAAACCGTTTGATTTTCAGGCACTGTAAACGTATTTTCAGGGTCTAAAATCGAGAACCGCGGATGAGTTACATTGCTTCCCCATACAAATTTCTCGTTTGTTTCCCAGTTTGTAATCACAGAGTCAGGGTTCATTTCAGAACCTGTAGCAGCAAGGGTTAGAACGGTACCGAACGGCAGTGCATCTTCGGCTGTTACTTTTTTGCTGAAAATGTCCCAAGCGTCTCCGTCGTATTTTACTCCCGCAGCGATCGCTTTTGTGCAGTCAATGACACTTCCGCCGCCCACAGCAAGCAGAAAATCAATATCATGCTGTCTGCATAGGTCAATGCCTTTTTCCACAGTTGCAAGACGCGGGTTCGGCTCTACCCCTGGCAGTTCATAGACAGCGGCGCCTTCTTCTTTTAATATGCCTGTTACTTGGTCATAAAGGCCATTACGTTTAATGCTTCCGCCTCCGTAGACAAGCAGAACATTTTTACCGTATTGCTTTAATTCTTTTCTTAATTGTTCAAGCTGGCCTTTTCCGAAGATCAGCTTCGTCGGGTTATAATAAGTAAAATTTTCCATTGTAAAACCTCCAAATATTGCTGTATCAAAAAACAGATTAACAATTGTAACATAAGTCCAAAGAAAAAGGGAAGCAGCCGGATCGGCTATTTCCCCCTTTTGTTATAGAGATGCTTTTAAAATAGCGAGTACATCTTCTTTGTTAAGTGATTTAAACTGGCCGAACGTACCGTTGGCCATTGCCTTGTCGGCAATTGTGCCGAGCTGTTCGTCATTTATATCGTAGTCAGCCAGACGGTTTGGAGCGCCTAGGCTTGTCCAGAAAGCAGACAGCTTGTCGATGCCTTCCAGCGCGATTTCCTCATCTGATTTTCCAGCTTCTTCTACATCAAACACACGCACCGCAAGCTGCTTCATGCGGGCCGGGTTTTCTGATAATGTATGTCTCATCCAGTTCGGGAAGAGAATCGCAAGTCCGCCGGCATGCGGAATATCGTAAACGGCTGAAACGGCATGTTCGATATTATGAGTTGCCCAATCCCCTCTTGCGCCCATTGACAGCATACCGTTTAAAGCGATTGTCCCTGTATAAAGAATCGTTTCACGCAGTTCGTAATTTTCAAGATCATTGATCAGCTTAGGCGCTGTTTCGATGACTGTGCGTAAAAGAGATTCGCACATGCGATCCTGGTAAGGTGTGTTTGATACATGGTGGAAGTATTGTTCAAACACGTGGCTCATCATATCAACCATTCCGTAGATCGTGTGGTTTTTAGGAACAGTAAATGTGTTCACTGGGTCCAAAATAGAGAATTTAGGGAACACGAGCGGGCTGCCCCAGCCATATTTCTCTTTTGTTTCCCAGTTGGTAATAACTGAACCTGCGTTCATTTCAGAGCCAGTTGCGGCGAGAGTCAATACAGTTCCGAACGGTAAAGCTTCCTTCGGCTGGTGTTTTTTCGTTACGATATCCCACGCATCACCATCATACTTTGCCCCCGCAGCAATCGCCTTTGTACAGTCGATGACACTTCCGCCGCCGACAGCCAATAAGAAATCAATGTTGTTTTCTTTGCAGATCGCAACACCTTTATTAACAGTCGACACACGCGGGTTCGGCTCTACGCCTGCTAATTCATGCACCGTGACACCGGCTTTATTCAGCTGTTCCATCACTTGATCATAAAGGCCGCTGCGTTTAATGCTTCCGCCTCCGTAGACTAACAATACATTTTTTCCGTAAGGTTTCAGTTCCTCCGGGAGTTTTTCAACTTCTCCGCGGCCGAAAATTAATTTCGTCGGATTCCAATATGTAAAGTTTTGCATGACATCTCCTCCTTAGATTTTCATTATGCAGAATGCCTGCGCTCCATGTAAAGCAATCAGCTCTTTCCGTTTTCAGCGTATCGGGCAGTTTTCATTTGCAAGATGCTGGGAAAGAAACAGATACAAGCTGAGTTTGGGCCGTTTCGTCCGGCTACTCTCAATATGGAGAATGCATGTATAGATTCTCCATTTTGTCACAATCTATAACTGTTTTAATAATTCATGGAGGAGGTTGCAAAACATGAGTACAATTCAGAGAATTTGCCTTGTATTAACAATCATTGGCGCTATTAACTGGGGACTGATCGGATTTTTCCAATTTGATTTAGTAGCGGCCATCTTCGGCGGCCAAGGGTCAGCTCTTTCCCGTATTATTTACGGTCTTGTCGGAATCGCCGGCTTAATCAACCTCGGTCTGCTGTTTAAACCAAACGAGGAAAGATCACGTGAAGAGGCAGCAAATCCTGAAATGCGATAGGATAAAAAAAAGCACCGAACATTCCTGTCCGGTGCTTTTTTCATGCTTATTTTTTGATAAGGTCTTTACGGTTGGACATTTCAATCCACTCTTCAAGCTTATCTTTTAATGTGTTGAAACCTTGTGGTGCAGAAGCTTCTTCGCTTACTTGCGCAGCTTTAGGTTTTCTTGGTTTGCTTTCTTTTTTCTCAGGCGCAGCTTGTGTCGCACGAATAGAAAGGCTGATTTTTCCTTTTTCTTCATCAACAGCAAGTACTTTTACTTGTACTTCGTCGCCAACTGAAAGGTGCTCGTTGATGTCTTTTACGAAACCGTGAGTCACTTCAGAAATGTGTACTAAACCTTGAGTTTCTTCATCTAATGCAACAAACGCACCATACGCTTGTAATCCTGTAACTTTACCAGTGTAAACACTGCCCACTTCAAATTTTGCTGCCATTCATAACAACTCCTAAGTTAAATTAAATATCTGTTTATACGCAATTTAAAATTATATCATACATGTCTCATTTCCGCAAAGGAAACTTTTTTTAATATGATATCAGGTTTAAGCATATCAAAAAGAGGGCATACTGCAAATACCAAAGGCTTTCTAGTATTCCCCCTTTTATTGGATGCGAACAAAAGGTTCGTATCTTTTTTTATGTTGTTTTGTGTAAGAAGCGCTTCATTCTGACCAATGCTTCTTGCAGCTGTTCAATTGATGTCGCATACGAACAGCGGATATATCCTTCTCCGCTCGGCCCAAACACATTACCGGGAACAACGGCTACTTTTTCCTGCATCAGGAGCTCCTCGGCAAACTGTTCTGAGCTCATCCCAGTGCTTTTGATGGATGGGAAAGCATAGAAAGCACCGCTCGGATGGTGGCAGCTGAGACCGATTTCATTTAGCGTTTCGACAAACAAATTACGTCTTCTTCGGTAGCTCTTTTTCATCTTTTCTACGTCTTCTATTCCGTTTTTTAATCCTTCAAGCGCTGCATATTGCGCCATTGCAGGCGCGCACATCATCGCATACTGGTGGATTTTAAGCATCGCGTTGCGAATTTCTGAAGGCGCCGCGGCAAAACCGAGTCTCCAGCCTGTCATGGCAAACGCCTTTGAAAATCCCGAAATGACAACCGTCCGCTCTTTCATCCCCGGGAATGCTGCTATACTTGTAAATTCCTCATCGTATGTCAGTTCCGCGTAAATCTCGTCGCTCAGTACGATCAAATCATGTGTTTTGGCAAACTCAGCAATTTCATGTAACTCCTTCTTTGAGTAAACCGAGCCGGTCGGATTCGAAGGCGAACAAATGAGAATAGCCTTTGTTTTTTCGGTCACTGCCGCTTCAAAATCCTCAGCAGTTGCTTTAAAACCTTTATCAGCCGTCGTATGGACATGAACAGGGACGCCGCCTGTCAAAGACACAAGCGATTCATACGCCACAAAACACGGCTCAGGAATAATCACTTCCTCACCGGGATTTACAATGGCGCGGATCGCAATATCCAAAGCCTGACTCGCCCCTACCGTCACTATCAGTTCATCGTCAGGAGAGTATGTAAGACCAAACCGGCTGCTGACATAACGGCTGATTTCCTCCCGCAATGAGTATAAACCTGCATTAGCGGTATATGACGTATACCCTTGTTCAAGGGAAAGAATGCTTGCTTCACGGACATTCCAAGCCGTTACAAAGTCAGGTTCTCCGACTCCTAAAGAAATAACCCCTTCCATCGTTGCCGCCAAATCAAAGAATCTGCGGATGCCGGATGGTTTTATTTGTTGTACATAATCGGATAAATAAGAAGTCATTTACGGTGACACCACGATTCTTTTGTCGTCGTCTCCCGTTTCAAATACTTTGCCGTCATGCTTGTATTTTTTCAGGATAAAATGTGTTGTCGTAGACACAACTGAATCAAGAGTTGACAGTTTATCAGATACGAAACGCGCAACGTCAGACATTGAATTGCCGCGGATCACGACAGACAGGTCGTATGCGCCTGACATCAGGTAGACTGATTCTACCTCCTGGAATCGGTAAATCCGCTCCGCCACTTCGTCAAAACCGACTCCGCGCTTCGGAGTGACTTTAACATCAATCATGGCTGTCACGCCTTCATGGCCGTCCACCTTCCGCCAGTCGATCATAGCGGAATAATCGATAATAACCTTTTCTTTTTCCAATTTGTCAATGATCGCTTTTACTTCATTTACAGGGATACCGGCCATCTTTGCGATTGTTTCTAGATCAGCGCGGCTGTTTTCGTCTAAAATTTCTAATATTTCTGTTTCTTTCTCGGTCAATTTCATTCAATTCACACCTTTGCAATGTCAAGAAATCTCATGACATTATATCACGTTTTTTGACGAATGCTAAGAAAAAATGAGGAGAAACTTCCGCTAGAACTTACAATTTCAGGGCATAATACAGGACATCCTATGAAGGGAGTGACGGCAAAATGGAGGCGGTTACACCAATAAGGCGTGTTAAAGTCGGAGGAGTACATGTATATTATGAGCACTATCAAAATCCAGGCAAACAAACAATTGTCTGCGTACACGGTTTTTTATCTTCTGCTTTCAGCTTCAGAAAATTAATCCCCTTGCTTCGGGACCAGTATGACATCATCGCGCTCGATTTGCCTCCTTTCGGCCAATCAGAAAAATCAAGGACATTTATATATACCTATCAAAACCTCGCCATGCTTATCATCGGACTCCTGGAGCACTTGCAAGTCAAACAGGCGGCGCTTGTCGGGCATTCGATGGGAGGACAGATATCGCTGTCGGCTGCTCTATTAAAGCCTGAGCTCTTCTCGAAGATTGTGCTTCTTTGCAGTTCAGGTTATTTAAAACGCTCGCACCCGACGATTATCTTCGGGACTCACCTCCCATATTTTCATCTTTATATCAAACGCTGGCTTTCCAAAGAAGGCGTGATGAAAAACTTATTAAATGTCGTTCACAACAAATCGCTGATAGACGAGGCGATGATTGACGGCTACGGCAAACCTTTTCAAGATGAACAGATTTTCAAAGCAATGACGAGGTTCATCCGGCACAGAGAAGGAGATTTACAGTGTGAGGAATTGAAAAAAATGAACAAACCCGCTTTATTGATTTGGGGCGAGGAGGACAAGGTGGTTCCGTTGAAAATCGGCGAACGCCTGCACCGTGACCTGCCGGATTCCAAACTGTATTCATTGCGGGAAACAGGGCATTTGGTGCCGGAGGAACGCCCTGAATTCGTTTCCGAACGAATTGCAGAGTTTATCACAGAATAAAAAAACCGGTTTGTATACCGGTTTTTTCAAGGCGTGCAAGAGCTGCTGTCTTTAATGAACAGAAGCTGGCCAGCCACATTCCGGCAGCTGTCGATCGGAAGTGTTTGTTCAAAAGAAGCTTCGAAAATATGCTGTATGCTTTTCGCTAACACTTCAGGATCGTCTTCATCATAGACGGCCTGTACGACATCAACAGCCTCCGTTTCATAAAAATCTTCACCATATTTAAACGGGTCCCATTTGGCAATGACATTGATCATTTCCCTGACCGCTTGACTTTCTTCCATTTTCATCACCGCTTATAATAAAATTTGCAGATCTATTTTATCATAGTTACGCTAAGAAAAATAAACATACATAAGAGGTGGAACAGAATGAATTTTGATAAACAAGAACAGCGCCTCGGCACCCAATCCGTCAAATGGGACAAGACAGGCGAATTGTTCGGCGTGACAGACGCACTACCGATGTGGGTGGCGGATATGGATTTTCGTGCGCCGGAAGCCATAACAGAAGCATTAAAACAGCGCCTAGAACAAGGGATTTTCGGATATACAGCTCCAGATCAGAAAACAAAAGATGCAGTGTGTGCATGGATGCATAACCGGCACAGCTGGAAGGTGAACCCGGAAAGCATTACATTCAGTCCCGGTGTGGTCACAGCTTTGGGCATGGCGGTTCAGGCTTTTACAGAACCAAAGGATCAAGTGATTGTCCAATCCCCTGTCTACACGCCTTTTTACCATATGATTGAGAAAAACGGCCGGCGTATTTTACATAATCCGCTTAAAGAAAAAGACGGAACATATGTAATGGATTTTGAAGATTTGGAGACAAAAATCAGTGATCCGAGCGTCAAAATGTTTATTTTATGCAATCCGCATAACCCTTCAGGGCGTGCCTGGGGCCCGGAAGATTTGCTGAAGCTCGGCGAATTATGCCTTGAACACGGCGTTACAGTCGTTTCAGATGAAATTCATTCCGATTTGATGCTCTACGGAAATACCCATACACCGTTCGCCTCTCTTTCTGACGATTTCGCTGAGATTTCTGTGACTTGCGCAGCACCGAGCAAAACGTTTAACATCGCGGGTTTGCAGGCGTCAGCAATTATTATTCCAGACCGGCTGAAGCGCGCCAAATTTTCAGCAAGCCTGCAGCGAAACGGTTTAGGCGGATTAAACGCGTTTGCCGTGAGCGCAATCGAAGCCGCTTACTCAAATGGCGGGCCGTGGCTTGATGAACTGATATCTTATCTTGAGAAAAATATGGATGAGGCGGCAGCCTTTTTGACCAGCGAGCTCCCGAATGTCAAGATGATGAAGCCTGATGCGTCTTACCTGATCTGGCTCGATTTCCGCGCATACGGCCTGTCTGATGCAGAGCTGCAGCAAAAGATGCTGCACAAAGGGAAAATTATTTTGGAGCCCGGCAAGAAATACGGCCCTGGCGGAGAAGGATTTATGCGTTTGAATGCAGGGTGCCCTCTGGCAACCTTGCAGGACGGACTGCGCCGGATAAAAACAGCGTTGGAGTAAATATTCGTCACAAACGCCTTTACGCATCAATCGTAAAGGCGTTCTTTATAAAGAAATTTTGTATTTTACTTCTAATGATAAGTGTTATAATAGATTCATATTTTATACGAAAGGATTTCACTCGAATGGAAATTCTAAAAGACTATCTCCTGCATATTTGCTTTATTTTGTTTCCCATTCTTCTTTACCAAGTGTTTTGGCTTGGAAAACCGTCAATCCTTGTACCAAAAATCAACAACGGATTGGTCACGTTATTTGCATGCGGCGCCTCCGTTTTATGCATTATCTTCCCTATACAGGAAATGGACTACATCCAATACGGTCTTCAAATCATTCCTGTCATCATTTGTTTATTTTACATAAACACTGCTTCCGGGCTAACAGTCGCCGCATCCGTCTTATGTTTTGAACTGCTGTTTTTTGAGCCTTCCGCCATTTTTGTTTTCACTTTGCTGCCTTTTCATATCATCATCCCAATTTTGCTTCAAAAAAAGTGGCCATTCATGTCCAAAGCGAGAAAACTGCTGCTGTCTTTATTCATCGGTTGCTTGGAGATCTTCTTATTTTTCGCCTCCATCTTGGTTTTTTCCGCCGTGAATATTTTAAATTTTCAAAATTCAGAATCCTTATATTATGAGGCAGCTGTATCGGGTTTGTTCCGCTGCATCGTTCTTCTTTTAAGCATTTATATTATAGAAAGCATCGCAGAAAATATCGCCCTGCGTTCCCAGCTTATTCATTCGGAAAAAATGGAGATTGTGAGTGAACTTGCGGCAAGTGTGGCTCATGAAGTTAGAAATCCGCTGACAGTTGTCCGGGGATTTGTCCAGCTGCTTTTTAATGATGAATCCTTTCAAAACAAATCCAGTGCGGATTATAAAAAGCTTGTGCTGTCAGAGCTTGACCGGGCTCAGGGCATTATTACAAATTATCTTGATATCGCCAAACAGCAATTATATGAAAAAGAGATTTTTGATTTATCTTCTCTTATCAGAGAGACGAGCTCCCTCATGATTTCGTATGCCAATTACAAATCTGTGACAGTAGAGGCGGACGCCGAGCCGGACCTTTTGGTATACGGGGATGCAACAAAGCTGAAGCAGGCTGTGATCAACCTCATGAAAAACAGCATTGAAGCCGTTCCCCCGGGTAAAGGGGTCATCCAAGTTTCAGCCAAAAGAAGCGGCCATATGATCGTAATCAAAATCTCAGATAACGGTGTCGGCATGACGGATCACCAAATGCAGAAGCTGGGTGAACCTTATTACTCTTTAAAAACGAACGGAACGGGACTTGGACTGACTGTGACGTTTTCCATCATTGAACATCATCACGGAACCATTTCGTTCAGCAGCAGCTTTCAAAGAGGAACCATTGTGACGATCAAGCTTCCTGCCGACCTTCCTCACTAGCAAATCAATTGGAACTTTTATAGAATGAATGCGAGGTGATAACAGATGAGTACATTTGAGAAAGGCTCTATCGTAAAAGGGTTTTACAAAACAGGTGTATACATAGGAGAAATAACAGATTGCAGACCGCAGCATTATTTAGTCAAAATCAAGGCGGTTCTTACCCATCCCGCTCAAGGAGACCTTCACAATCCAAAACAGGCAGATGTGCCGTTTTTCCATGAGAGAAGAGCGCTCGCTTTCGGCGAACAGACCAATATCCCTCATCATATGGTGAAGCCCTATGACAGTGAAGTGCCGGATTATAACGAGTCTTTGCGGGAAGCGGTTGCACAGCTGAGAGCCAAACTGGCCGGAGATGATTCAGAATGGGCAAAGCGCTCCCTGAATAATCTGGACGTTTTAGAAAAAGAATACTTCACTCGGCCATAACCCAGTCTGACAAAAGATTGGGTTTTTTATGTGGCGCGCCGGAACAGTTCAGATAAATCAATCCTCTCGCCGATTGTCGGCGGTTTTGGTTTTTCAAGATACTGCTTATCCTGCTCGACAAGCTTAAAAAGCTTATAGGCTGTAAGAGCATCGTCAAGCGCCTTATGATGGGTGCCGGTTCCTTTATCTCCGTACTCTTCCGCGGCCTTCCACAAGCCGGTCAGTGTCCGGTCTCCAAAAAAGTTTTTATATTCAAGCGATAAATCTCTCATCTCCCCTTTAAAAGGGAAAGGAATATGGTTAAACATACAATTTTGCTTCAGCACTTTCATATCCATGTTTCCCCATGTGATGATCGTGCAATTTTTTTCAGGATCAAGCTCATTTAATTTACGGATAAAGTCCTCGAACCTCATCCCCTCATCTACCTGGTTTTGCGTAATGTTTAAAAATGATCTGCAGCGTTTCGTCAGCTTGGGGAATTTTTTCGGCCTGATATAACTCGAAAACGTCTCAACTACTTCACCATTAACCGACTTTACAATTCCTGCTTCAATGATTTCCGGAAAAAAATTTTGCGGACTGTATTTTCCTTCGGGCATCGTAAATTCGAAATCAATAATGAGTAAGTTGCCTGCCTCCACTATTTTTACACCTGCCTTTCCTCCGATCAGAAGAATGCTATCTTTATAGTATATCAATTCTCCTTCTCTTCATTTCTTCATTTTCTAAAAATAATGAATTTTCCCAGCCGCATTGTTTCTTTTAAATGGTGCACTGTTTCTTTATAATTAGTAAGGAACCCGAAATAATAAGAAGGTGATGTTATTTCTATCCGCAAGAAAAACTTTGTCATTGTGTGGCTGGCGAATTTCTTTGTATCAGCCAGCACAACGATGATCGTCCCTTTTCTCTCCTTGTATATTGAGACGCTCAGCACCTTTTCCAACAGCTTTGTGCAAAGGTGGAGCGGTTATGTGTTCGGCATTACATTTTTAATGGCTTTTTTGGTATCCCCATTCTGGGGGCGGTTCGGAGACAAACGCGGTTACAAGAAAATCCTTTTGACAACCGGAACCGGCATTGCCGTCAGCATTTTATTAATGGGCTTTGTCACGTCGGTTTATCAATTGTTTTTTCTGCGTATGGCAATGGGGCTTGTAACCGGATTTATCCCGACATCCCTTGCAATGATTTCCGCGCAGACGCCTAAAAGCTCAGCCGGCAAAACGCTTGGCACGCTCCAAATGGGGCAAGTGTCCGGAAGCTTGTTCGGCCCGCTTTTGGGAGGCGTTCTTGCTGACCACTTCGGCTTTACGTATACCTTTTTTATCACATCCTTTGTGATTTTCTCAGCCGTTCTTCTCGTGTTATTCGGGGTCAAAGAACAGCCGCTCACAGAGAAGATAAATAAACGTCAGTCTTATACGAGAAAAGAAGTGCTCTCCTATATTTTTCACCAGCCCGCGCTTTGGGTCATGATGCTGTTAACCATGCTGATTCAAACAGGAAATTTCAGTATCCAGCCGTTGCTCGCTTTATATGTAAACGAGCTGCATGGATCTGACAATCTGGCCTTTTTCTCCGGCATGGCATTTTCGGCAACCGGACTCGGCAGTTTGCTTCTGGCAAGAAAATGGGGAGATTTAGGAGACCGCTACGGCCACCGCCGCATCTTAATCGGGCTTTTAATCGCCGCCTCTTTATTTTTTATTCCGCAGGCACTCGCTTCTTCATTCAGTGTGCTGCTAGTTTTCAGGTTTTTATTCGGGATGGCAATGGGCGGCCTTCTGCCATGCATCACAGCGGCAATCCGCGTTCAGGCTCCCGGCTCCATCCAGGGAGAGGTCCTCGGCTACAATGTCAGCTTTCGCTTTTTAGGAAACGTTCTCGGACCTCTTCTCGGCGGTATTATATCGAGTCACTTCAATATCTCTGCAGCCTTTTATGTCACAGCATTTCTCTTTTTCGCAGGTGCCTGCCTGCTTTGGATCATGAAGAAATTCCAAAAAGAATCGTATGCCAAAGCAAGCTGATTCTCAGCAAAAATTGAGGAGTCTTCTAAATTTAACCTTCTCGTAAACTCAAAAGAATGGTACGATATGGCTAGAATTTAGGAGAAAAGAGAGTGACCATGTTACGAAAAATTATCGGATGGATTTTGCTCCTTTGCATAATCCCATTGTTTGCATTTACAGTTATCGCTTCCGGAAAAGAAGTAAAACAAATGAAGTCCCTGGATCAGGTGCTTGATAAGAATATTGATTTGAAAGAGATCAGCCTAGTTCAGAACAGCTACATGTACGACAGGGACGGATCTCTGGTCTCGGAAATCGTCAGCGATGATGAGAACCGTGTGCTGGTTCCCTTCAAGAAGATTCCCGAAGAAGTCAAACAGATATTTTTAACTTCCGAGGACCGCCATTTTTACGAACATAAAGGCTTTGACTTTATGGGGATGGTGCGGGCGGCCGCTTCCAACGTGAAGGACAAAAAGATTGACCAGGGGGCCAGCACCATCACACAGCAGCTTACAAGAAACTTGTAT
Source organism: Bacillus sp. XT-2 (assembly GCF_025696525.1). Lineage (NCBI taxonomy): Bacteria > Bacillati > Bacillota > Bacilli > Caryophanales > Bacillaceae > Bacillus > Bacillus sp. XT-2. The sequence continues at coordinate 202,683 of NZ_JAHVOC010000008.1, read as the reverse complement.
TTGAGCCACGAGCGCTCCTTCAGCCGCAAACTGACTGAGCTCGCGTACTCCTATCAGCTTGAGAAAAAGTATACGAAAAATGAGATTCTTGAAGCCTACCTAAATACGATTTATTTTAATAACGGCGTTTATGGCGTCGGATCAGCTGCTGAATTCTATTTCAGCAAACCGCTGAAATCTCTCACACTGGGAGAAATGGCTTTTATTTGCGCTATACCTAATAACCCTACATTATATGATCCTCTCAAGCATTTTGACTACACGAAAAGCCGTCAAGAACGCTTGCTTAAAGGGTTAAAAAATGCCGGAGTCATTACGGACAAAGAGCTGAAAAAAGCCGTAAAACAAAAAATCAAACTGGATGTCGAAGAGAAAGAAGACAAATATCCGGACTACGTTTCCTACGTAAATGATGAATTCACTCAACTAGTGTCTGAATCTGAAGGCTTTGATAAGCGTCTTCAAAAAGCGTCAGGAAAACAAAAAGACAAGATAGAAAACGAGCTGTCCGCCAGAGTCAGCACACTTCTGAAAGACGGCGTAAAAATTTATACCGCACTTGATCCGTACATGCAAAATCAAGTCGTGGCACAAATGAATTCGAAGCTTCCGTATGCGGGCGTACAGGGCGGAGCGGCTGTGATTAATCACCAGACGCATCAAGTTGTCGCTCTATCCGGCGGCAAAAACTATCATAAGTATGATTTTAACCGTGCCTACCAAGCATACAGACAGCCAGGATCATCCATTAAGCCGCTTCTCGATTACGGACCTTATATTGAACAGACAGGTGCGACGGCAAGCAGCACAATTGATGCAGGCAAATTTTGCAGCAGGGACTACTGTCCGCAAAACTACAATAACCGCACATACGGCACAGTAACGCTCGATACAGCGTTTAAAAACTCGTATAATACACCGGCCATCAGAATGCTGGACCGTGTTGGCATCCAAAAAGCATTCAGCTATATTGAGCCGTATCATTTTTCAAAGCTTGTCAACAGCGACTATCTTCTGCCGGCGGCGCTTGGCGGATTTACACACGGCATGACGCCTCTTGAGATGACAAAGGCGTATACAACATTCGGCAACAGCGGAAGCTACTCGCCGAGCCACGCGATTACAAAAGTGACGGATTTAAAAGGAAAAACGATTTATAAATGGAATGACAAAGCGACACAGATATTCAGCGTCCGCACAAACATGCAGCTGAAAAAACTGATGTCTTCCGTTGTCAAAAGCGGGACAGGGAAAAAAGCATATTTCAAAGCGCCTTATATCGGCGGTAAAACGGGAACCTCAAATGATTATCATGATATGTGGTTCGTCGGCCTGACTGATACTTACACAATGGGTGTCTGGGTTGGAAAAGATACACCGAGCAGCGTTGAATACCTTCACAGTATCAGCCCTCAGCTTTCCATCTGGAAAGGAACGCTGCAGGCAGCTTATTAAAGAATCGGAGGAGATCTGCAGTGACATCAAAACAAATTCCAAATCGCGTATTGCTGTTTGACGGTGTGTGCAACTTATGCAACGGTGCCGTTCAATTTATCATAAAGCGTGATCCAAACGGTTTGATTTCATTTGCATCGCTTCAATCGGAAACAGGACAGAGCCTGCTGAAAAAAAGCGGGCTTCCGACTGAGCATTTTGACAGCTTTGTCTTTATTGAAGACGGCCAGGTTTACACTAAGTCAACTGCAGCCATAAAGGTTTTCAGGCATCTGCGGGGCCCATGGCGGCTCTTCGTCCTGTTTTTTGCAGTGCCGAAACCTGTCAGAGATATACTCTATTCTTTTATTGCCAAAAACCGCTATAAGTGGTTCGGCAAAAAAAATGAATGTATGCTCCCCTCCCCTTCTATAAAAAATAGATTTTTACCATAAACGAAAAAATGGCTAGCTTACACAGGTAAGCTAGCCATTATGCTATTATAAAGCTTGATAAATATGAACAGAATACCGATAACAAATGTAAACCAAAACAGCAGTTCCAACAGAATGAATCCGACCAATGACATGATAGAAAGTGTTGAATAAATCCGGTAAACAACGAACACAAAGTAAGCAAGTGTAACAACTGCAAACCAGATCACAATCCAGATGACATTTTGCAATAGCACAAAGGATAAGATCCCGCCGCCTAAATATATGATAGAGCCCATTCTGACTGTTTTCAGGTTTTTTCCTTCCGGATCATTTGCGAAAAACAGCAGTGACAGCTCAGTCACGGTATTTGCAATTAATTTCAGAGCGGACAGAACCATAAAATATAAAAGTGCAAAGGCCGCAAATAACGCAAGTCTGATTCCTTTCTCAGAGAAGTAATCGAGCATCCCATCGTACATTCCAAATGAAGACAGCATCTTCAATGCATAGAGTGAAGTTGAAATGGATAAAGACGAACTAAAAAGCAGGATCGCAATCAGCGGAAAGTATCCTGTCAAATAAGTATTTTTCATATAAAAAAGTCCCTTTCTGTAATCTACCTCATTTATTATGGAGGACTTAAAACACATTGACAAGATAAATTATTCCATTTTTTCTCCTTTTTACGAATTACGGTCCCAAATCTTCACAAAGCGGCATTTTGAGAGTAAAGTAGTACGCAGGAATCATAAAACGTAAGGAAGTTTTATATGAAAAAAACATTAAAACTGCAAACCAGACTCACCATATTTGTCTGTATCGTCGTGTTAATCGCACTGCTCATCACCTTTTTTACCGTCGGTGCCCAAACCTCTAAAAGGATACGTGATCAGGAAAGAGACACAGCGCTGCAAACGGCTGAAATGGTTGCCGACGCACCGATTACTGCCTCCGCTTTGGAGAGCGGAAAAAACCAGAAGGAACTGCTCAGCTACACGCTGGACGTCCAGAAAATTACCGGCACAGAATTTGTCGTTGTCATGGATATGAACGGCATTCGCAGAACCCATCCGGACCACAGCAAAATCGGAAAAAAATTCAGGGGCGGGGATGAAGCCGAAGTATTAAAAGGACATGTCCATATCAGCACTGCCTCAGGCACGCTTGGGAAATCGCAGAGAGCGTTCGTGCCTGTCTACGCTAAGAATGGAAAACAAGTCGGAGCCGTTGCGGTCGGCATCACAGTGAATGAAATTGACGAAGTCATCAGCCACAGCTTACGGCCGCTCTATTTTATTATTTGCGTCAGTATATTCGTCGGCGTCATCGGAGCTGTTATCGTCGCACGCACGGTGAAAAATATCATGTACGGACTTGAACCGTATGAAATCGCGACACTTCTTCAAGAACGGAGCGCCATGCTTGAATCAACGAAAGAAGGCATACTCGCTGTCGATGAACACGGTAAAATCAAGCTTGCCAATGCCGAAGCAAAGCGCCTTTTCATTAAAATGGGCATAGAAACAAATCCCGTCGATCAGGATGTCAATGACATCCTGCCGAAGAGCCGTCTGAAAAATGTCATTGAGACCCGAAAACCTCTTCAAGACAGAGATGCGCGCATTAACGGATTAGAGCTTGTATTTAATGAAGTGCCCATCCAGCTGAAAGGACAAACCGTCGGAGCGATTGCGACATTCCGGGACAAAACCGAGGTAAAACATTTAGCTGAACAGCTTTCCGGTGTTAAAATGTATGCAAACGCACTGAGAGCGCAGTCTCATGAATTTATGAACAAACTGCATGTGATACTAGGTCTCGTCCAGCTGAAAGAGTATGACGATCTTGGAGATTATATTAAAGATATTGCCATTCAGCAAAAATCAGAAACGAGTGAAATCATAAATGATGTCAAAAGCTCCGTGCTGGCCGGATTTCTGTTGGGAAAACAGAGCTACATACGAGAGCAGGGCGCAAATCTCGATATTGAATGCAGCGGGGTTATTCCAAACGCAGCAGATCCTTCAGTCATTCATGAACTGATTACGATTATCGGAAATCTCATCAACAACGCCTTGGACGCTGTTGCCAATATGCCGAAAAAACAAATCACGATGTCCATGCGTTTTCATGACAAGATATTGGACATCGAAATTACCGATACAGGAGCCGGCATGTCCGAAGAAGACCAAGTCAAGGTATTCGAACAAGGCTATTCAACAAAGGGCAAAAACCGGGGATTCGGCCTTTATTTCACCCAGCAAAGCATGGAGAATTTAAAGGGCCAAATGATTATCACCAGCGAAAAAAATGAAGGAACCACATTCAGTCTTCGCATCCCGTACGAACCGAAGGAGGAAAACCATGATTAATGTACTAATAGTTGAAGATGACCCCATGGTGGGTGAATTAAATAAACGATATTTAAGCCAAATAGAAGGCTTTCAGCTGAAAGGAATCGCCTCTTCCTTTCAAAGCGCTCTGCATATTTTAGGAGAGCATCACATCGATCTCATTTTGCTTGATATTTATATGCCGGGCAAAAACGGGCTTGAGCTGCTGACGGAATTGAGAGCCCAAAATGAAGCGGTTGACGTGATTGTCATCTCTGCGGCAAGCGAGCTGGACGTCATCAAAAAAACACTTCGTTACGGAGCTGTGGATTACTTAATCAAACCGTTTGAATTTGAACGTTTTCAGACTGCCCTTTCTGATTACAGACGAAAACAAAAAGTGTATTCCACCCATCGAAACATGAGCCAAAAAGAATTGGACGCGGAACTGTTTCATAAGAAGGAAGCGACAGAAAAAGTGCACCTGCCAAAAGGGCTGACAAAAAGCACGCTGAAGCTGATTTGGTCCAGCATTCAATCCTTTGAAAACGAGTCCTTTACGACAGAAGACCTGGCAAATCATACTGAAATATCTCAAGTATCCATCCGAAAATACTTAAAATTTCTTGAAGATATACAGGTTCTGAATGTCGAAATGGCGTACGGAACGATCGGAAGACCAGTGTTTCAGTACAATGTCAATACAGGCAACCTTAACGGAATTAAGCAATATTTATAAAAAAACGCACTGTTCATGTCGAGCAGTGCGTTTTTTTCTGTCACATCTCTTGCCAAGGTGCTTGAACCTTTCGCCAATAAGCTATACAAGAATAATAAAGGACTTTTTTGTATATTTGAGTATATAATTCTAAAAATACTTATTTTTTAAAAAATAATGCGTAATTCTATTTATTTCTTGTAAGTAAAATGATAAATTATGAGTGGTTAGTTGATCCCTAGACTAAGTCATAAGTCACACTTCAGAAAGAGATGTCACGGTTTTCCGTCCGGAACACCTTCAACATCCTTCTCTTCCCCGCCTTTCGAAGGAAACACTCACACCACACTTACTAAGGGAAGATCAGAACTGTCTCAGCTCATTCTAATTGTTATTATCTGAAAATTTTATCGATTCTAAGAATTGAGTGAGGCATCCCATCTCATGACTGACCGGATCAGCTTAGGCCAAATTTTTCTGGGGGGTTATATCTTGAATAAACGCAAAATCGGATTGGCGATGTCACTTGTAATCGCAGCGGGCACCATTTTAGGAGCATGCGGAAACAGCGAAAAAAGCAGCGGAAACAGTGAGGGCAAAAACAAATTCAGTGTGGCGATGGTCACCGACATTGGCGGGGTTGATGACAAATCCTTTAACCAATCAGCATGGGAAGGCATCCAAGCCTTCGGTAAAGATAATGGCCTGAAAAAAGGAAAAAACGGATACGACTACCTGCAATCTAAATCAGATGCAGATTATACAACAAACTTAAATAAATTAGCGCGTGAGAATTTCGACTTGATCTATGGCGTTGGTTATTTGATGGAAGATTCAATCAGTGAAATCGCCGATCAGCGCAAAAATACAAACTTTGCGATTATTGACGCAGTCGTCGATAAAGACAACGTCGCAAGCATTACGTTTAAAGAGCAGGAAGGCTCATTTCTCGTCGGAGTGGCCGCAGCTTTAACAAGCAAATCAGGAAAAATCGGATTTGTGGGCGGCATGGAATCCGAATTAATCAAAAAATTCGAAGTCGGCTTCCGTGCAGGGGTTCAGGCCGTAAAACCTGACGCAACTGTCCAGGTGAAGTATGCGGGCGGATTCGATAAAGCGGACGTTGGAAAAGCAACCGCCGAGAGCATGTATAAGTCAGGCGTTGATGTGATTTACCACTCCGCAGGCGCCACCGGCACAGGTGTCTTTACAGAAGCCAAGAACCTGAAAAAAGAAGACCCGAAGCGTGATGTTTGGGTGATCGGAGTCGATAAAGATCAATACGCAGAAGGCCAAGTAGAAGGAACAGACGATAACGTCACCCTTACTTCCATGGTCAAAAAGGTTGATACAGCAGTTGAAGATTTAACAAAGAAAGCAAGCGAAGGCAAATTCCCCGGCGGAGAAACGCTTACATACGGACTTGATCAAGACGGAGTCGGCATTTCTTCCTCTAAACAAAACCTATCGGATGATGTAATCAAAGCAGTTGATGATTGGAAGAAAAAAATCATCGACGGATTAGAAGTGCCGGGAACAGAGAAAGAGCTGAAAAATTTCAAAGCTGAATAAGAATCGCGGGGATAAGGAGAAGAGCCCTTATCCCTTGTTTTTCTTTCAGAGCAAAGCTGCACATGTCCTTGCGGCTTTTCTATTGCCAGCCTCTTATTTAAAAGCATCTTGAAAAAAGGAGCGGTCAATTCTGTGGAATATGTCATTGAAATGCTCAATATACGCAAGGAGTTTCCCGGTATCGTCGCAAATGACAACATTAATCTTCAGGTCAAAAAAGGCGAAATCCACGCGCTGCTCGGTGAAAACGGAGCGGGCAAATCAACTTTGATGAACGTCCTTTTCGGGCTGTATCAGCCAGAAAAGGGGGAAATTCGGGTCCGCGGTGAGAAGGTGCACATCAACAGCCCGAACAAAGCGAATGATCTCGGAATCGGCATGGTGCATCAGCATTTTATGCTTGTCGATACATTTACAGTTGCTGAAAACATTATTCTCGGGAAGGAGCCGAAAAAGCTCGGGCGGATTGACCGAAAACGGGCTGTCCGAGAGGTTCAGGACATTTCCGACCGATACGGACTTCAAATTAATCCTGAGGCAAAAGTAGCTGACATATCCGTCGGCATGCAGCAGCGTGCAGAAATTTTAAAAACCCTCTACCGCGGGGCTGACATTCTGATTTTTGATGAACCGACAGCTGTGCTGACGCCTCATGAAATCAAAGAGCTCATTCAAATCATGAAGAACCTCGTCAATGAGGGAAAATCAATTATTTTAATTACCCATAAACTGAAAGAAATCATGGAGGTTTGTGACCGCGTTACCATTATCCGCAAAGGAAAAGGCATCAAATCACTGGATGTCCGGGATACAAATCAAGACGAGCTCGCCAGTCTGATGGTCGGCCGCGAGGTATCGTTCAAAACAGAAAAAAAAGCGGCTCAGCCGGGATCTGAAGTGCTGGCGATTGACAGAATCACTGTAAAAGATACTCGCGGAGTAGAAGCTGTAAGGAATTTATCGCTTTCTGTCAATGCCGGAGAAATTGTCGGCATAGCCGGCGTTGACGGAAACGGACAGTCAGAGCTGATTGAAGCGATTACAGGACTCCGAAAAACGGAGTCTGGAACCATTTCCTTAAACGGAAAACAGATACAAAACCTGACGCCGAGAAAAGTAACGGAATCCGGAATCGGGCATATTCCACAGGACCGCCATAAACACGGCCTCGTTTTGGATTTTCCGATCGGTGAGAATATCGTGCTCCAAAGCTATTACAAAAAGCCTTATTCAGCATTCGGTGTTTTACATAAAGGCGAAATGTATAAGAAAGCACGCAGCCTGATCAGCGAGTACGATGTCAGAACCCCCGATGAATATACACACGCGCGGGCATTGTCAGGCGGAAACCAGCAAAAAGCAATTATCGGAAGGGAAATTGACCGAAATCCTGACTTGTTAATCGCCGCCCAGCCGACTCGCGGCCTTGATGTGGGAGCGATTGAATTTGTCCATAAAAAACTCATTGAACAGCGTGATGCCGGAAAAGCCGTTCTTCTTCTATCGTTTGAGCTGGATGAAATCATGAATCTCAGTGACAGAATCGCCGTCATTTTTGAAGGCAGCATCATATCCAGCGTCAATCCGCTGGATACGACTGAGCAAGAGCTCGGCCTCTTGATGGCGGGAAGCACGCAAAAGGAAGCGGGGAAAGCAAATGGTTAAACGACTCTCTCATTTACTCGTGCCGCTCATTGCAATCATGCTCGGCTTGCTGGCTGGCGCACTAATTATGCTTGCGAGCGGATACAGTGTGATCAGCGGCTATTCCGCTTTATGGAATGGGATATTTGGAGAAATCTATTACATCGGGGAAACCGTCCGGCAGATTACACCTTATATTTTATCTGGATTAGCTGTTGCTTTCGCGTTCCGAACCGGGCTTTTCAATATCGGGGTAGAGGGACAGCTGCTAGTGGGCTGGACAGCTGCCGTTTGGGTCGGAACGGCGTTTGACGGACCGGCATATATTCATATGCCGCTTGCACTGATCACAGCGGCTGCAGCAGGCGGTTTATGGGGATTTATTCCCGGCTTTTTAAAAGCACGGTTCTATGTTCATGAGGTCATTGTCACCATTATGATGAATTATATCGCGCTGCATACGACCAATTATTTGATTTCAAAAGTCCTGACAGACAATCAGGATAAGACGGAAAAAATTCACGAATCGGCCTCACTGCGCTCGCCGTTTCTTGAGCAGATTACGGATTATTCAAGGCTTCACTGGGGGATCGTCATCGCCCTTCTCGCAGCTGTTGTTATGTGGTTTATGATTAACAAAACAACGAAAGGCTTTGAGCTTCGGGCAGTCGGATTCAATCAGCACGCGTCCCAGTACGCCGGTATGAGCGTGCGGAAGAATATTATGACCTCCATGCTCATTTCAGGAGCTTTTGCAGGCCTTGCAGGTGCCATGGAAGGTCTGGGAACATTTGAATATGCAGCTGTCAAAGGCGCATTTACCGGCGTCGGCTTTGACGGTATTGCCGTCGCTCTTCTGGGCGGGAACACTGCGGTCGGTGTTGTGCTTGCGGCAGCATTGCTTGGCGGCCTCAAAATCGGGGCATTAAATATGCCGATTGAATCAGGCGTACCTTCTGAGGTTGTCGATATTGTGATTGCCATTATCATTCTGTTTGTTGCTTCAAGCTATGCCATTCGTTTTGTCGCGGATAAATTGAAGAAAAAGGGGGCGAAATAAGTGGACTTTCTGCAGATTGTATCAATCATTGTCCCTGCCACACTCGTATACGCAGCCCCGCTTATTTTAACCGCTCTCGGCGGCGTATTTTCCGAGAGATCAGGCGTCGTCAATATCGGCCTTGAAGGCCTTATGATTATCGGAGCATTCACCAGTGTTTTATTCAATTTATTTTTAGGCCCTGAATTGGGAGCCGCAGCACCTTGGCTTTCGCTCATTGCCGCTATGGCAGCCGGCGCGCTGTTTTCACTGATTCATGCGGCAGCGGCGATATCGTTTCGCGCTGATCAGACAGTCAGCGGCGTCGCCATTAATATGCTGGCGCTTGGGGCTACTTTATTTATCGTAAAGCTGATTTACGGAAAAGCGCAAACTGACAAAATTCCCGAGCCTTTTTATAAAACAAGTATTCCCGGCTTGAGCGACATCCCCGTATTGGGAAAAATCTTCTTTTCAGATGTCTATTATACGTCTATTCTCGCAATTGTCCTGGCCTTTATTTCGTGGTTTATCTTGTTTAAAACCCCGTTCGGCCTCCGTATTCGCTCCGTCGGAGAACATCCGATGGCGGCCGATACTATGGGGATCAATGTTTACAAAATGCGCTATATCGGCGTGATGATCAGCGGATTGTTCGGCGGCCTCGGGGGCGGCGTATATGCGTCAACGATTGCCCTCGACTTTACGCACTCTACCATTTCCGGGCAAGGCTTTATCGCACTCGCCGCCCTTGTATTCGGAAAATGGCATCCGATCGGCGCACTCGGCGCTGCCCTGTTTTTCGGATTCGCGCAAAGCTTAAGCATTATCGGCTCACTGCTCCCTCTTTTTAAGGACATACCGAATGTATATATGCTGATTGCCCCTTACGTATTAACCATTCTCGCCTTAACCGGCTTTATCGGACGCGCAGATGCGCCAAAAGCAAATGGTGTGCCTTATATCAAAGGAAAACGGTAACCACATCTCCCTGGGAAGCGGCTTCTCAGGGATTTTTTCTGCTCCAAAATACCTAATTAATTTAGTTGTTTATTAATTATTTAACTTAAAAAAATATCCTTTGTTAGCGCTTTCTTGTAGACTGTAACAAACAATACATGGGGGTGTATGACAATGGGAGCAATTCACAAAACAGAGGAAGTTTTACCTGAGCACAAAGACACACAGGAGAAAAGCCTGTTTAAGAAAATATGGACTTGGGAAATCGGCGTGATTCCTCTCCCATTATATACAGCATTAGCTGTCATTATTATTCTTGCGGCCTATTACAACGAGCTGCCTGCAAACATGCTGGGCGGTTTTGCCATCATTATGATTTTAGGTGTCTTTCTTGGCGATATCGGCCAGCGGATTCCGATTTTAAAGGATATTGGCGGTCCTGCTATTTTATCTTTGTTTGTGCCATCTTTTTTAGTTTTTTATAATGTGTTGAATCCATCATCATTAGATGCTGTAACCAATTTAATGAAAACGTCTAACTTTCTTTATTTCTATATCGCTTGTCTTGTTGTAGGAAGCATTCTTGGAATGAACAGAACTGTTTTAATACAGGGATTCATCAGAATGTTCGTTCCTTTAGTAGCGGGCACAATTGCGGCGGTTGCGGCCGGCGTGCTCGTCGGATTCATCTTCGGCTACAGTGCCTATGATTCCTTTTTCTTTGTCGTTGTGCCGATTATTGCCGGGGGAATAGGTGAAGGAATTTTGCCGCTCTCGATTGCTTATTCGCAAATATTGGGGTCTTCCGCTGATGTGTATGTGTCGCAGCTGGTTCCTGCCGCTATCATTGGAAACGTTTTTGCTATTATCTGTGCTGCTTTAATGAAAAAACTGGGCGAAAAACGTCCTGACCTAAACGGCAATGGGCGTCTCGTTAAATCTAAGAAAGCGAACGATATTTTCAATCAAAAAGAGGCTGAAGCTAAAATTGACTTTAAACTGATGGGAGCCGGAGTCCTGCTCGCTTGTACGTTTTTTATTTTCGGCGGTTTACTGGAGAAATTCATCTTCATCCCGGGCGCTATTTTAATGATTATTTCAGCAGCTGCAATCAAATATGCAAATATCCTTCCGAAAAAAATGGAGGATGGCGCGTACCAGCTTTATAAGTTTATTTCATCAAGCTTTACATGGCCGCTTATGGTAGGCCTCGGGATTCTCTTTATCCCTTTAGATGACGTGGCGTCTGTGATTTCTATTCCGTTTGTCATCATTTGTATTTCAGTTGTCGTTGCCATGATTTCTTCCGGATATTTTGTAGGCAAGCTGATGAACATGTACCCTGTTGAATCCGCAATCGTTACCTGCTGTCACAGCGGTCTCGGCGGAACGGGAGATGTCGCCATTTTGTCCGCTTCAGGAAGAATGGGCCTTATGCCATTCGCCCAAATTTCTACACGCCTCGGCGGAGCTGGAACTGTCATTTGCGCGACGATTTTACTTCGCTTTTTCACTTCATAATCAGAAAAAGAGTTCCGTCTTAGACGGAACTCTTTTTTTATTTGTTCACAATCCGCATATACTCCCTGGGCCCAAACGGCCTATCCTTAGATTCCGCCTCACTCATTTTAGTTGACAGGTGGTGCTCCAATAAATACAGTTCCCAATCATCATTGTCTGCCACACGGGCACGGCCGTCATATTGATTCAGCATGAATGCCCCTGCACATATCGAGCAGAATAAACCTGAGCACATAAGGACCTTTCTCTTCACCATGATCAGCTCCTTACATACAGCTTGATCAGGAGCGATTTTAAATATACAAATGACCTGATTTTTGTTAAACTTATTTTAAGGTCAAAAGAACTTGTAAAATTCATTCGCGGCAGGTTGAAGCATGGCGGCTTCCAAAAAAGTGCGATATAATTTGGACTGGGTCGTTTGACCGTATATTCTAATTATTTATACATAGAACCGGTTTCAATTAAAGAAAAGGAGGTCTTGTCTTTGCAGCTCTTACATTTTGCTATTTTATCGCCTTTTGTATTTGCTTTTATCATTCCCTTTCTGGCAAAATACGCAAAAAGAGTGCATACGGGCTGGTTTGTTCTGATCCTGCCCGTCTTGCTGTTTATATACTTTCTTCCAATGATCAGAATGACTCAGTCGGGAGAAACATTACGATCGGTATTGGAGTGGATTCCTTCATTAGGCATTAACTTTACCGTTTATGTAGACGGTCTCGGACTGCTATTCGCCTTACTGATAACAGGGATCGGCTCGTTGGTCACTCTTTACAGTATTTTTTATTTATCGAAAGAAAAAGAACAGCTTGGGCCTTTTTATGTCTATTTATTAATGTTCATGGGCGCTATGCTCGGTGTTGTTCTTGTTGACAACGTCATGGTTCTCTACATGTTTTGGGAGCTTACCAGCCTTTCGTCCTTTTTGCTGATTGGATATTGGTACAAGCGTGAAAAATCTCGCTACGGCGCCGCAAAATCGCTCTTGATTACGGTAAGCGGCGGACTGTGTATGCTGGGAGGATTCATTCTTCTTTATCTGATCACAGATTCATTCAGTATCAGAGAAATGATCAATCAGGTTCAGTTGATTGCCGGCCATGATCTATTTATTCCGGCGATGATTTTGATTTTACTAGGCGCATTTACAAAGTCCGCCCAGTTTCCTTTTTACATTTGGCTGCCTGACGCCATGGAAGCGCCGACACCCGTCAGCGCGTATCTCCATTCAGCCACGATGGTCAAAGCGGGAATTTATGTGATTGCAAGATTCAGCCCTATTTTCGCCTTTTCAGCTCAGTGGTTTTGGATTGTTTCTCTCGTCGGGATTTTCACCATGGTTTGGGGTTCATTCCATGCCGTCAAACAAACCGACTTAAAATCCATTTTGGCGTTTTCAACCGTCAGCCAGCTCGGCATGATCATCTCGATGCTTGGTGTCAGTGCTGCAGCCCTGCATTACGGCCATACAGAATATTACACAGTTGCCGCCATGGCTGCCATTTTCCATCTCATCAATCATGCTACCTTTAAAGGAAGCTTGTTTATGGCAGTCGGCATCATTGATCATGAAACAGGCACGCGGGACGTCAGAAAGCTCGGCGGACTGATGGCGATCATGCCGATTACATTTACGATTTCCTTGATTGGCACATTTTCAATGGCTGGTCTCCCGCCGTTTAACGGATTTTTGAGTAAAGAAATGTTTTTCACCAGCATGCTTCGTGTGACACATGTCGATTTGTTCAACGTCCAGACGTGGGGAGCGCTGTTCCCTGTCCTCGCTTGGGCAGGAAGTGTGTTTACATTTATCTACAGCATGAAACTGCTGTTTAAAACATTTAAAGGCAATTATCAGCCTGAAAAACTCGAAAAACAGGCTCATGAAGCGCCGATTGGAATGCTCGTATCACCTGTCATTCTTGTTGCGCTCGCTGTCAGTCTCTTCTTTTTCCCGAATATATTGTCCTACAGCTTGATAGAGCCTGCGATGAATTCAATCTATCCGACACTGCTGGACAGCCATGAGAAGTTTCATGTTCATATTTCGCAGTGGCACGGGTTTACAGCTGAAGTTCTGATGACACTGGGCATTATCGCTGTCGGTACGATCGGATACTTGACGATAAACAAGTGGAAAGGGATCTATAAGCTGTTTCCATCGAAACTCACGCTCAATCGGTTATACGAGAAGCTCCTGATCATCATGGAAAAAGGCTCTTATCGAGTGACAAAACAATATATGACCGGATTTTTGCGGGATTATCTTCTGTATATCTTCGCTGGATTTATCATTCTGATGAGCGGGGCTCTGGTTTTGAAAGGCGGATTTTCCTTTACAACTGAGGGTATGGCGAAAATCGGCATATACGAAATGATTCTGACACTTGTCATGATCAGCGCGACAGCGGCGACTGTATTCGCCCGATCCAGACTGACGGCGATTATTTCACTTGGTGTTGTCGGTTATACGCTTGCATTGTTTTTTGTTATTTTCAGAGCGCCCGATTTGGCTTTGACCCAGCTGGTCATTGAGACGATTTCCGTCGCCCTGTTTCTGCTTTGTTTTTATCATTTGCCGAAACTGCGGCTGAAAAAGAAAACGAGAACGTTCCGAATGACAAACTTTATCATTGCTTTAGGAGTCGGCATTATTGTCACCCTGCTCGGTATTGCATCCTCAAGCCAGCGGACAAAAGACAGTATCGCCTCCTTCTTTACAAAGCACAGCCACGATCTTGGCGGAGGGGATAATGTCGTCAATGTCATCCTCGTTGACTTCAGGGGCTTTGATACAATGTTTGAAATTACGGTATTAACGATTGCCGCTCTCGGCATTTACAGCATGATTAAAACAAAAGTAAAAGAGGAGGGGAAAAGCGGTGAATGAACAAAAAACAAATGACTTGATTCTTCAAACCGTGACAAAGCTTGTATCCTTTATCATTTTGCTTTTCTCTTTCTATTTATTTTTATCGGGGCATAACGCCCCTGGAGGAGGCTTTGTCGGCGGACTGATCACGTCCTCTTCCATCGTTTTGCTGCTGCTGGCTTATGATTTAAAAACCGTGCGTTCCATTTTGCCGGTTAATTTCATTTACGTCGCAGGAGCCGGTCTTCTGCTCGCTGTCTTAACAGGAGTTGGCTCTTTTGTCTTCGGGGCGCCCTTCTTAACCCACACATTCGGTTACTTTCATCTGCCGATTTTAGGGAAAACGGAGCTCGCCACGGCGACGCTTTTTGATTTAGGCGTTTATCTTGTTGTCGTAGGCATTACGATGACCATTATTCAAACGATTGGAGAGGAAGAATAATGGAAATCTTAATGGCTGTTACAGCCGGTATTATTTTTATGGCTGCTACGTATTTGCTGCTGTCTAAAAGCCTGCTTCGGGTCATTATCGGAACAGCGCTTTTGAGCCACGGCGTTCATTTAATGCTTTTAACTATGGGAGGATTAAAAGAAGGCGCCGCTCCGATTTTGAGCGAGCATGCCAAGTCATTTGTCGATCCGCTTCCGCAAGCCCTGATTTTGACGGCTATTGTCATTTCATTTGGAGTTACATCCTTCATCCTCGTCATGGCGTTTCGGGCCTATCAGGAATTGAAATCGGACGATATGGATCAAATGAGGGGAAATGATCAACATGAATAATTTTGTTATATTGCCAATTCTGATCCCGCTCCTGTCCGCCATTCTGCTGATTTTCATGAACAAACACATCATACTCATGCGGATCTTCAGCACTGCGGCATCCGCACTCGGGATTGTGATCAGCGTTTTACTCGTACAGACTGTTTTTACAAACGGCATTCAGACACTGAGTTTGGGCGGCTGGAAAGCCCCCTACGGAATTGTGCTTGTTGCAGATCAATTTGCCAGCCTGCTTGTTCTCACCACAGCTGTCATAGGCTTATTGGTTGTGCTTTATTCCTTCCGTTCTATCGGTGAAAAACGGGAACGTGCCTTTTATTACTCCGGCGTGCAGTTTTTGCTGGCTGGTGTAAGCGGAGCGTTTTTAACAGGCGATTTATTTAATATGTACGTATTTTTCGAGCTTCTGCTTATTGCTTCTTATATGCTGATTGTATTAGGCGGCACAAAAATTCAGCTGCGGGAATCGCTTAAATACATTGTGTTTAATATCGTGTCATCAGCATTGTTTGTCATCGGCGTCGGCTTTTTATACGCGGTGACCGGCACATTAAACATGGCGGATTTAAGTGTGAGAATCAGCGAATCCGGACAAACTGGGCTGATTACTGTAATCGGTGTCCTGTTACTCATCGTGTTTGGTATGAAGGGCGGGATCTTCCCTCTCTACTTTTGGCTTCCCGGCTCTTATTACGCGCCGCCGGCAGCCATCTCCGCATTGTTCGGCGCATTGCTGACCAAGGTCGGATTATATGCGATCACAAGAGTGTTCACACTGATTTTCATTCATGATACAGCGTTTACCCACCAGCTGATGATATGGCTCGCGGCTCTCACTGTCATCTTCGGTGTCATCGGTTCACTTGCCTATCAGAATGTCATGAAAATCGTGATCTATAATATTATTACCGCTGTCGGCGTTATTTTGTTCGGTGTTGCAGTTCAAACGCCCGCATCCATTCAAGGTGCGATTTACTACCTGATTCACGACATGCTGATTAAAGGCGCATTATTTATGCTGGCAGGCACGCTGATTGCTTTGACAGGAACAGCAAGCCTGCAACGAATGGGCGGGCTGATCAAACGATACCCCGTTCTTGGATGGATGTTCTTCATGTCGGCTGTATCTCTTGCCGGCATCCCGCCTCTCAGCGGATTTGTAGGCAAATTTAAAATTGCAGAAGGCGGCTTCGCTGAAGGTGAATTTACGATTTCCATGCTGATCCTGCTTTCAAGCCTGCTCGTCCTGTATTCCGTGTTAAGAATCTTTATCCATGCGTTTTGGGGCGAAGAAAAAGAAACACCGAAGCAAAATCTTAGAACAGCTAAAGGGCTTCTATATCCGGCAGCTATTTTTCTCTTGCTGTCTCTTCTCTTCGGATTGGGTACAGAATGGGTGTCGCCGTACGTTGATCAAGCGGCCGAGACTTTGCTGAATCCGGAAAAATATATTGAAGCTGTTTTGAAGGAGTAGATCGCATGGCATTTCAAATTTTATTAAATGTGTTTCTCGCTTTTTGCTGGATGTTCCTGAGCAATGACGCAAGCGCCGCCGGATTCATCACAGGCTTTATCCTGGGAATGATCTCTCTCTTCTTCTTCCGGCGCTTCCTTGCTCATCCGTTTTATCTATGGAAAATGTTTTCGATTATCAAACTTTTTTTGATATTTATAAGGGAATTATACCTTGCCAACGTCAGTGTGCTGAAAACAGTCCTGTCGCCAAAACTGGATATCAAACCAGGTATATTCGCATTTAAAACAGAGCTGACAAAGGATTGGGAAATTACCCTGCTTTCACTGCTTATTACATTAACGCCGGGAACATTGGTCATGGATATTTCCGATGACCGGACCATTCTCTATATTCACGCGATGGATATTGAGGATGCGGAAAAAGCGATTTTTGATATTCGTGAGTCATTTGAAAAAGCCATACAGGAGGTGAGCCGCTGATGTTTACGTTAATCCTTCAAATCGCGCTCGGCATTATGGCGGTGTCCACCCTGTTGTATGTCGTTCGCGTCATCAAAGGGCCGACTATTCCTGACCGGGTTGTGGCTCTGGATGCAATCGGCATTAATCTGATAGCGATGACAGCGCTTGTCTCCATCCTGCTGAATACGAGTATTTTTCTTGATATCATATTATTACTGGGTATTTTGTCTTTTATCGGAACCATTGCGTTTTCTAAGTTCTTAGAGAAAGGAGAGATTATCGAAAATGATCGTGATCGCTAAAATAGCAGTAGCGATATTGATCCTAATGGGGGCGCTAATCTGTCTTGCGGCTTCCTTCGGGACGCTTCGCCTTCCCGATATGTACACACGCTCTCACGCTGCTTCTAAAGGCTCAACGTTAGGGGTAAATATGATTTTGCTCGGTGTCTTCTTCTTTTTGTGGTTTATAACAGGAGAGATATCAGCAAAAATTCTGCTCGGGATTTTCTTTATCTTTATTACGACGCCGGTCGGGGGACACTTGATCTGCCGAGCTGCGTACAACTCTGGTGTCAAGCTGGATGAAAGAAGTGTACAGGATGACTATAACGGAATCAGAAACTTTGTGATTAAACGAAAAGAGGATTCTTACCTATAAAAATGAGCAGCCGGACAGGCAGAGTTCCGGCTGTTTTTTTATTTTGTGATGACAGCCAGCGTGCATCTGGATATACAGATCAGCCTCTCTTGCTCGTCATAAATGTGAATCTGATACACAATGGTCGTTCTGCCTTTATGAACGGGCTCGGCTACCGCCTTTACCGTTCCTTCCTTGACAGATTTCAGATGATTGGCGTTAATCTCCAAACCGACACAAGCTTGTGTACGAGAATCGATTAGATGCTGGGCACCCACGCTCGCCGCAGTTTCCGCAAGAGCCACTGAAGCGCCTCCATGCAAATAACCAAAGGGCTGAACGGTCCGGTGATCCACCGGCATCACTGCCACGCAGCGTTCCGCTGTGCTTTCTACAATTTCAATTCCCAGCGCGCCAAGCAATGTATGTTTCATATCCATAGTTTTAACTCCCTTATTTAAAGCACACCGTCCGATTTTGCAATCAACACCGCTTCCGTCCTGGAACCGACATTAAGCTTGTTGAAAATCGACGTCAGGCTGTATTCGATGGACCGCTTGCTTAAATGAAGCGCATCTGCAATTTCTTGGTTGGTAAAACCTTTTTCAACTTCTTGAAGAATCAGGCATTCTCTTGGTGTGAGCACATCTTGTTCTTTTTGAGAGGAAGGGGCCGGCTTTGTTTTTTGCTGAGTCATCAGCTGTTTAAAGTAAGCGAAATCGACTAAAATGTCTCCGTTGAGCACGTGATATATGTATTGGGTGATCTTTTCCTTTGATTCGGTTTTGCTGATGGCGCCGTGCAGACCCGCACGAATCGCTTCCTCAAAATAATCCTCGACCTCATAACCGGTATATACGATAATTTTACAATGAGGATTCTCTTGTAAAATCTGTTTAGAAAGCTCCATCCCATTGACATCGCCGCCTAAGTTCAAATCCATTAAGATGAGATCATATGATGAGAAATCATGCTGGTGTATGAACTGTTCGCTGGGTTCAGGACTGAGACAATCAACAGACAAATTCGAATCCGTTTCCAAAATTGTCTTGGTGCCTTCCATGACAGCCGGATGGTCATCAATCACTAGTATCTTTTTCATGTTTTCCTCCCTTTTACTCACTCATTTCCATTTTATAAAAAAGACTTGGCTTCTGCCAAGTCGTTTACGTTATAAAACCATTACAATTCCATTTCAATATCGGCCTTAAAGCCCTTTCCTTCACTTGTTTCGATTCGGAGGCGTCCATCTAAAGCCCTGACTCGCTCCTTAATGCCAGAAAGACCCATACTCATGGAATGTTCGTTATTTTTCTCCAGATCAAATCCGACACCATCGTCCTCATAATGAAGAACAATTTTGTTCTGAATACTGATCAGCATGATAAGCACTTCCGTCGCCTGAGAGTGTTTCACTGCATTTGATAAAAACTCTTGAATGATCCGGTACAAATTCAGCTGCGAATCCAAATCAAGCGACGCCGTAAATCTGCCGGTATTTAAGCGGATATGAAACGGAACCCGCTCCTGCTGCTGCGCCACCAGCTTGGACAACGCCTTCACCAGTCCCAAATCATACAAAAGCTGCGGCCGCAATTCATGACACGTCTCTCTCGTCATCGAAATCACATCAGACATCTGCTCATTCATCTGCACGAGCTTGTCCTGCACCTCTTCACGGCATGGATCATCATCCTTCTTAAAATCAGCCAAAAACAGCTCACACTGCCGTTTTAATGAAATCAAATCCTGAAGAACTGAATCGTGGAGATCGCGGGCGAGATCAGAGCGTTGTTTTTCTTCGATCGTGTACATGAGTTTTTTGAGCCATACCGGGTTGGATTCCTGTTGTTTTAAATCCTTAAGATGCACCATCAATTCTTCAATTTTCATAACGTTTTCCAATGAGACATTTGTATAGAACGCTAATGTTTGAAGCCATGCAATTTCATCTCTTGTTAATTTAAAAGTATTATAACTTGAGAAACAGAGTACTAAAAATGATCTGTCTCCTCGTTCACCTATTTTAATAATAAAACCTTGTTTAAACTCTTTAATTTTACCGATATCACCAGAAAAGTTTTTCACATATTGCTCATGATTTTTATAAGTCAGATCTTTAAAGTTATTCTTACTAAGGAGGTTAATTTCCCCTTTAGAATTATCATACACACAAGCATTATCTATGTTTAATACTTCTAGGATTGTATTTTTAAAGTGATTAAGTACTTGATCTACCGATGATGCTTGCTTAATTAACTGAGTAAATTTAAAAATTCCATCTTGATAATTAAATTTCTCTGTAAATCTTTTCAACTTGAAACGAAAATCAATGATCTCTTTAAAGTAAAAGACAGCAAACATAAGCAAATATATTACAAATGTTAGTTTAACGTAGTAAAAGTTATCTTCTGGTTTTTGAATGTAATTAAATATGGTGACCACAATAACAGTAGGTGTAATGGCTAAAAATCCATAGTATTTAAGCCGTCCTACAACAAAGTCAATATTATAAAGTCTATTTGTCATAAATTGATACACTAAAGAAAAAGGTATAACAAGTGTAAAAGCTGCCAAACTAAAGGGTGAAAGATACTTATCAAACAACACATAGGGAATAACAAAAAAGATAATAAAGGGACTAAAAGACAGGATATTTATATAAGCAAGGATTTTTAAAATTGACTTTTGCTCATTTTGTTTGATTTTTCTAATCCCTTGATGGATAAGGATAGATACAGTAAGGACTAGGACAAAAAAGGAAATCAAGTTCAAGTTAGACAAAAAAGCCGAAGAATTTAATCTATTACTCAAAACAGCTTCTAGTAACAGGTTTACGAGTGGAAGTATATACATTATGATTAAAATCTTCTTTTTGAATAACTTAGTGCCCAATTCCGCAAAGTATTTATATATGAAATGTATATATAAAATTGGACAACTTACTAAAGTAAGGACAAGCAGGTAAGTGCTAACCTCTTCACCTCTTCTTGCCCCGCAGGCACTTACATATGCTACTGATACAAATAACAAAAATAAGATTAAAACAAAAGCAGAAGATGATTTTCTTACTTTATTTATTCTGTAAACAAAAAATATACAAAATAAACAGATTGAATAAGATATGAGTGGAATGAGATACATAAATAAATTTTCTTCACTTATTAGGCTTACATTTTGTAAATGAAATGATTTATTATCTCTCTCAACAGTTAAGCTTTCTACGTTGACCAATCTTCCGCTCTCTAACTGGATTTCGCTTCCTTTTTGCCCATTCACTTCAAGAATGATGTCACCTTTTTTTACACCTGAATAATATTCATAATCCACAACTTTGGTAACCTCTAACTTACCCTGTTCATTAATCTTCACATCTGCACCTACAAAGATATTAAAAACAGAAATATAAGAGAGGTAGATCACATAAACAAAACTTAAAATGATAAAAGCTAGAGACAAATATTTATAGACGTTATTATTTATGTGCATCTCATCATCCCATAATTAAATAAAACTTTTTCTTTTATCATCCTCAAAAAAATTACTGATAGCTTCTATTGGGGGCCAGTTGCTTGTTCTCGGTGCCTCTCCTTCTTCAAACGCATATAATATTGCTTTCTTTTCTTTTTCATTTATATTTAGTAAGGTTAAGTTCCCATTCTTAAATTGATCAAAAGCTTCCGGGTTGTTTGCTAGATGGCTTATAATTTTATCAATATGTTTCAATTTAAATTCCCCCTTAATAATTGTACAAATAGTTTATTCTTTCTTTGTTCATCTAATTTCAGTTTTTTGAATGATTCTTTAAAGTTTTCCAATGCTATATTTTTAATAACATTCAAATATTGTATTACACCTGATTCTCGTAGCTTCTTTTTCAATTCGTCCATATTATTTATCTGATTATTTTCTTGCGCATAAAAATTTAATAAGTCAATCGATGATTGGTTATATTTATTTTTAAGATAGTAGAAGGCAAGATTGTGTCTAGTTTTTAAATCATTATTGTCAGGATAATATAACCCATGGTGATCATTTGCAATTTGCTCGACTATGCCCAAATAATGTGAATACTCATCGACTGTTTCATTAAATTCACCAGTTGCCAAATATACACCAAGAACATTAGGCAATGTTACAAGAGAACCTGACTTAAGTTTAATCATTTCAATAAACTCTGATTCTGAAGAGCTTGTTACATTTAAATCTGCATGTTGCCCTTGTAAAGATTGAAGTGAATATTGTAAAGTCAGACTTAAATGTTGTGGATTGTTAGAAACTAAACTTATCACTTGCAAACTTAATGTATAAAGTGCGGTAGCTGCGTTAATCACTATCGAAGGATCTATTTTCATCCAAGAAGCCTGAAGATTATCCTTATCCTCTATATCGTCAAAAATGTCAGCAGATAAAATTAAAAGTTCTATACCAGAAGCCAACAACTCAATTGCTGTAACATCTTTTCCGTCAAATGCTATGTAATGATGATAAGCTAATTCTGCGAATGAAAATTGTTTTTTTTCTTCAATAAAAGAAATAAGTTTTGTTTTTAAGTCTTCATTTGAAATATTTTCATGTACAATCTCCTTCATTTTCTCCTTGATCCGGACAGAATCTAAACATATCTGCTCAATAACAACTTCCCCCTTCCCATTCCATTTTACTAAATGGGACATTTAAAGGACAGCAGGTTTTTCGTTTTTTAACAATCATATAATACTTTATCCATTTATTGTATGGGTAGAACGAAAAAAAAGACTTGTTTCCAAGTCTTTTTTACGAAATTTTCATTGCGTATGTGTATTTATCGAGCTGATCAATGCTTTTGTTAATGTTTCGTAATGAATCTGTCGTTTCTTTAATATCAAGTTCGAGTCGGAATAACAATTGTTTTACTTCTTCAAGTTTCTTTTCCATCGTTTCCACACTCCTTTTTTTGAAAGATCAATGAATTGTGTATGGTGAACGAGTCCTAGGTATTTGATCTGTTACTAATAGTGTATCTGGTTTCGAGTTATTTTTCACCGAAAAGTATACAAAAAGATCCTGCGTGACACCGCAAATATCAATAGGTCTTTGTGCTCAAAGGAATCATAATGAGAACAGGACTATTTTTCTACGTGTGAAAACGGTGATTTCGGATGGAATTGAGAAAGATTCTTAATTCCTTTGATTTTATTGTATTTAACTGTTTCACCAAGTAAGACTATAGTCCCCCTTGCTGCTTTTTCAAAGTTTAATACGCGATTCTTGGCGTATCGTGACCGACAAACACCGAAAAGACCGCAACGCAAAGTTGTGGCCTTTTCGCTTTGTCATATCCAGCACCTGAGTGACCTATACATATAGACATATCCCCTTTTTGCGAGGTGCTTGCATGAGATATCCTTATCCTTGGTTCTACGTCTATCCGTACGACATACGCCGCCCGCCCGCTCCTGCCGCCAATACAGAAACCTTTATCCGTTCCGCACAGGATGCCGCCGGGCTGCTCGCTGATGCTCAGCTTGTACTTAGGCGCATTGCGGGGTCACAGGAGCTTTCGCGCCGCATCATGACCGCAGCGGAGCAGTCAGATAAACAGACAGTAAAACGTCTGATCAAACAGACAGGCGTCCGGCATGATGTTGATTCGGTCTTTAATCCCGATGGCATATACATCAGCCTGATCAGCATGCAAAGCCGAATCACCTTGGCGTTGCGGTGGTCAGAAGACCGCAATTACTTTTCGCCCATGAGCTTATGACACCACTCCAAGGCTTCCAAATAACAGTCGTACGCTTCTTCCTTGTCCAATTCTTTTGCTAATTCTCCGCAAGAGTCCCAATTGTTGGTTTCGATTAACTTCACAAGCTCAAGCATTTGGTAATAGTCATTTTGATGACCTAATAACGCTTGACCGACTTCATCTATTAAAGGCAATTCTTGAATAATCTCTTCTATTTCTCTGTGCAAAAGGGTGTCTATGAGAGAAAACATCCCGATCAGCATATACGAGGCCGGCTGCGGGCGCGCTGTTTTTCTTGCCAACAGTTCACATAGCTTTGCTCTCATTAAAGAAATTTTTATAATTTCGTGTTTGCTCGAATTCCCTTTTCTGCTTAAATCCTTAAAGGAAAGGATGTATATCCACCGTTTGATTTCGTTAAACCCAAGAAGCATGATAGCCTGCTTAATGCTGTCGATCTTTTGGGTTAAGCGGCTATGGGAAGAGTTTAAGAATTTTAAAATTTGATATGACAGCGATAAATCCCGTTCTATGTACTCAGTTACACGCTGGATGTTAGGCTGCTCTTTGCTTAATTCGTTGAGCAATTCATAGTAAGAATAAAAATGGGTCGACAGATCATGGCCGCTGATGATACGCGGTTCGCTGAAAAAGTAGCCTTGAAATAACTGAAAGCCATCTTGCGCCGCTTGTTCATATTCTTTGCGTGTTTCTACTTTCTCAGCTAAAAAAATCAGGCCGCAATAGCTGTAGGTTTGCAAAATGTTTCGGCGTTCCAATCGGGTGGTTTTAAGAAAATCAACTTTCAATATATCAATATAGCTCATGAGCTTTTCCAATAATTTTTCATTTTTCGGGTTTATCGCGTAAAAATCATCGAGTGCCAGCGTATACCCCATTTTTTTCAGCTCTCTGCACCTTGAGACGAGAGCCGGAGTGATCGGTATATCTTCAAGGATTTCAATCACAAGCTGTTTTGGATTGAAGGAGGTGGGGAGATCCGAAAACATCAGGCTTTCAGTGAAATTGACAAAACAGCGTTTTCCTTCCGTCAGCTTCTCGATTCCGATGTTTAAAAAGCTGTTAATCACCAAATCTGTTGTAGCCTGATCGCCGTCTGCAGCGGAATACACATTCTCTTCGCTCTCTCTATATAAAAGTTCATAAGCGACAACCTGTTCTTTTCTATTAAATATAGGCTGTCTTGCAACAAACACCCTCATTGATTTATCCTCCTTACAAAACACGCGGCTTTCCACCCTAAGTATATCAAATAATTTGACGAAATTTGTCTAAACATGAAAAATATTATTCCCACAAAAAAACTGGCCTCTTCGCGAACGAAAGGCCAGTTTGCTTTATTCTTCGAGCTCTTCTTCCAGTCTGCTTTTCACTTCATGGATCCGCTGCATTTTGTTGCTCCAGCAGTCCTCGCTTAAATCAACCGGGTATTCTTCAGGTTTGCTGATTCTCTTATATTCCTCCCACAGAAGGCTGAGGTTGTCTTGTACATATTGCTGAATGTCAGAAATCTCAGGGTTCTGGTAGCATAAAATGCCTTTTTCAAAAATCAGCTCGTGAAGATCCTTCGCATAGAAATTCGTGACGAATTTGCTGATGAAGGTATGAACCGGGTGGAACATTCTCAGCCGCTTCTGGTCATTCACCTGCTCGTCATAAAGCGCAATGTAATCTCCTTCAGAATGATGATTTAACTGATTAATAATCCGGTACACTTTCTTTCTGCCAGGTGTCGTCACTTTGTCAGGGTTGGATGAAATTTTGATCGTGTCGACCATTTCTCCGTTTTCTTCGATGGAGACGAGCTTATAAACCGCGCCGAGAGCCGGCTGGTCATAAGCTGTAATCAACTTCGTGCCGACACCCCAGACATCTATGCGCGCTCCCTGAGCCTTTAAATTCATAATTGTATGCTCATCCAGGTCGCTTGACGCAATGACTTTCGCGTCTGTAAAACCTGCTTCATCAAGCATTTTCCGGGCTTTTTTTGACAGGTAAGCCAAATCGCCGCTATCCAGGCGGATGCCAATGAAGTTGATGCGGTCTCCGAATTCCTTGGCAACTTTAATCGCATTCGGCATGCCTGAACGAAGCGTATCATACGTGTCGACTAAGAAGACGCAATCCTTATGCGTTTCCGCGTATTTTTTGAACGCTGTATATTCATCGCGGTAGGCCTGCACTAGCGCATGGGCATGTGTGCCTGATACCGGGATATTAAAGCGCTTTCCGGCTCTTACATTGCTTGTCGCGCTGAAGCCGCCGATTAACGCTGCTCTCGCTCCCCACATAGCCGCATCCATTTCATGCGCCCGTCTTGTTCCGAATTCAAGTGCAATTTCATCGCCAATGACGCCTTTGATGCGCGCTGCTTTTGTCGCGATTAATGTTTGGTAATTCACAATGTTAAGCAAAGCTGTTTCAATAAGCTGCGCTTCTACAAGGGGAGCTTCCACCCTCATAATCGGCTCATTGTTAAAAACCAGCTCTCCTTCTTTCATGGAATAAAGAGAACCTGTAAAAGATAAACCGCTCAAATAATCAATAAAATCTTCATGGTAGCCAAGTTCATCTCGTAAATAAGTCAGGTCACTATCGGTAAACTTGAAGTTTTCCAGATATTCAATGGCTTTTTCCAAGCCCGCAAAAACCGCATAGCCATTCTCAAACGGAAGCTTTCTGAAAAAAAGCTCAAAAATCGCTTTCTTTTCATGAATGCCGTCTCTCCAGTAAGTTTCCGCCATATTGATTTGATAAAGGTCTGTATGTAATGACAGGCTGTCATCTTTAAAACCGTACTCTAACACTGTTTTTCCCCTTCCTTACTCTGCCACTTGCGCTCCGATGCTGTTTGCAAAATGGGAAAGAGCCCACGTATGCCCCTCCTGATTAAAGCTGGCAACAGCCTGTTTATGCACAACAATCCGGAAACCTTTGTTGTATGCATCAACCGCTGTATGCAAGACACAGATATCTGTGCAGACGCCGGCTAAATGCAGCTCGTCAATCTGCCGCTCTCTGAGTTTCAGTTCTAAATCAGTACCCGCAAAAGCAGAATATCTCGTTTTTTCCATGTAATATACATTATGATCATGTGCATGTTTCTGATATAGAGGCAAAAGCTTTCCGTACAGGTCTTTTCCTTCCGTACCCTTAATATTATGCGGTGGGAACAGACGGGTTTCAGGGTGATATTGATCCCCTTCATTGTGAGAATCTACTGCAAATACGACGTAATCACCGTTTGTGATAAAGTTTTCTGTCAAATTGACGATCGCCTCTTCAATCATTCTGCCGGGCTCCCCGCAGGTCAATTTTCCATCACTCGCCACAAAATCATTCGTATAATCAATACAAATAAGTGCTTTTTTCATAGCCGGCCTCCCCGCCATCAGTATGAGAACATTATATCTTATCTCCCGTTGTAAGGGAATTGCCATGAATAAAAAGACAAACGGTCCGTTTGTCTCTTAAGATTTCAGCACCGACCGGTTAAAAATGTCGTCCTGAATATATATAGATTCATGATTTACCGCACTGTCCGCCGCAATGATAAGGCCTAAAGGCGTATGAAACTGAAGATCAGATACGACTTTAAAAGGCACTCCGTTTCGGTTCGCCATTTTTACATAAGGTGAATAAGACTGATATTGAAGCTCTCCATTGATAAGAAGAGATATATTTTTATTGCGTTTAAACGCTTGCTCCGCTTCGTGATACGGTTTGCTTCTGAGCACCTGCCCTTTCGTCAGTGCCAAAAGCACTCTTTCCCGCAATGAGCCTAAAAACAAATGGCGCTCATCTGGTTTTGTTTCCAGCGGCCCGTACATTCCTTGCTGTAAATAGAGATCCAGCGTTTCATCACTCAAAAGCTCGTCCTCCCGTCTTGTTTGTCTTCATTATCGCCTGATCCTGCGGGAGCTAAACTTTCAAGGGCTGTTACATTTCCGTTACCCAGTGAATGATTTTTTTTGCCAGCTCACCAGCAGGCTCGTCCTCTGTATGCCGGCGTAAAGAAGCCTCCAGCCGTTCAGGCAGCGATGATTTTTCTTCCTCGTATGAAATAATCGTGCTCCACTCCAGCTGCGGAACGGCTACTAGCGTATGCAGCTCTTTTCTGTTTTCATGCAGATATACATCAGTGATCATTCCTGTTTGTGTGCTGATATTTGCTTTTCTGATTTTCATAACATGACCTCGCTAACTAAAAGACTATCCATATTATACAATAAAAAAGCAACAGCCTCTCTAGAAAAGGCTGTTACCCGTTAAACGAAACGGTATCATCAATGATATCGGCATCGTTTAAAATTGTTTTACTATATTCGTTATTGATCTTCACAAAATCCCCCAGCTGAAATGTGCCAGACCCAGCACCTGTGTGATCGACGCTTTTCGGCGCAATCGCAAACACATCTCCAAAGCTGGCCGCAGCATCACCTGATATAGACATAATATATATCGGCCCTACAATCGCAGGCATTTCCCCACCTCCGCACTGATTTACAGCATCATATGCGGAAAGGAGCCAATGGTGCCCGCCTATTCAGCGGGACGTTCGTTTTCTTCAAGGCGTGACCGCTGGCGCAGCTTGATCAGCCGCACGATATTCAAGAAAAATGCCTTGACTACCGCATACACCGGCACAGCTAAAATCATGCCGAGAATGCCGCCGAAGCTTCCTGCTCCAATCAACAGCAAAATGATGGTAAGCGGGTGCGTATTCAAACGTTTTCCGATAACGAGCGGAGAAAGCAGATTTCCGTCGAGCTGCTGAACGATCACAACCACAATGATCGCAAAAAGCGCTTTGGCTGGTGAATCCATAAAGCCGATAATAACAGCCGGCGCAGCGCCGAGAAAAGGCCCGACATAAGGAATGATATTTGTAATGGCCATGACAATTCCAAGAATCAGCGCATATGGCAGCCCGGTAATCAAGTATCCGATAAAGCACGCTGTCCCTACAAAAAGACAGATTAACAGCTGTCCCTGAAAATACGCAGCGAGTGTGTCGGATAAATCCTTAAAGATCTTTAGACCTTCTGTCCGGTAAGAAGCCGGAAGAATTTTGACTGCCAGGTGCGGAAAGCGGTGTCCATCCTTCAGCATATAAAAGAGGATAAACGGAACAGTGATAATGACAAGTGTGATATTTGTCACGACACCAAACACCGCCGATAAACTGGATGTAATATTTTGCGGCAGGTTTTGGAGAAAGCTTGTCAGAGACTGCTCAATTTTTGATATGGATACATAATCCTGTGTCATCATCCAGGTAAACCACTGAGAGTGAGATAAATCCTTTGTCAATGCCTGAATCTGTTTTATATATTCAGGAAGATTGTTAAACAGCCCGGTCACCTGCGATGTAATGACAGGCCCGACTGCCGCAGAAACAAAGGCTAGCAAGCCGATAAATGCTAAATAGATGAGCAGAATCGATAATGTCCGCGGCATTTTTTTCTCAAGCAGTCGGACGACCGGATTAAAAATAAAATACAGAATTCCGGCAATCAGCATCGGGAAAAACAATGTCGAGATAAACACGATAAACGGCTGAAACACAAATGAAACTTTTGTTGCTACGAAAATAATCAGCAAAACAAATAAAATTTGCAATGTCCAAAAATGGACTTTTGATTTCAACAAGCTTGTTCCTCCTAGTTTTTCTTTGTCTATCAGATAAAAGAACTTGCACCCCATCATTGTAACAAAAATGAACTGATATCAGAACTCTTAATCAGTGAATGGGCTGTTGATTATGCAGGCTGTGACATACGGCAGGGACGCCGCACTGATTTATGTACTTGTGGACTAGCTTAACGTTTAGATTTTATCCTGCTTGATGTGAATCAAAACGATAGAATGACTGAGAGGCAGCGGCGCTGTGCTCCGTTTGCCGGGAAGCCCCGTTTATATGTAAAGGATGCGGGCGGGTATCACTTCGGTTGTTGTTTACGCTTTATTTCAGATGACCGCTCCGGCTTTGATCTTGGCGGCACAATTTATGACGGAGCGTTTTTATAGCGCTTAACTGAAAAATAGGACGTCCCTGTGTACGCCTATTTTTCAAGCGCAAGCACTGTTACACCCGTTCACTGTAATCTGGCGTGACGGAAACCATGTGCTGGATACTGATAAAAAAAACAGAATTTCGGGCTGCTTCAATGATGATATGGTCCGGTTTTACATCAATCAGTCTGCCTCTGACCGTATCTCGTACTGTCTGGATAATGAATTTTGAGCCGATGAGCTTTTTGATGGTCTGATAGACATAAGGATCGACTAATGAGACCAGTTGCGGACTACCTTGGTTGGCCATACTTCAATCCCCTTTATATGTTTTATCTCAGCTTATGCCACGGTTAAGGATAATGACACAGGCTTACAGGATAACACCAGGGGATGCGGAGACGATTGGGGAGTGTGATTCACGCGGGTGTAAGGAAATGGTGATGAAACGGAGACAGCGAAGAAAGCGGACGCTGTTCCGAATACAGGCGGGACCTATACAGGCTTTTTTATAGAAGACTGGGCTTGGTCGATTAATCGGTCCAGTTTTTCTATTTTTTTCAGTGCGGTTGCTTCGTCAATTTGTCGGTAATGATGGTGGCCGCCAGGTTCTTCATCAAGTTCGTCCGCTTTTTTGACAATCTGCTGCAGCGTATTTTTATCGAGTTCACCTTCAGGCAGATAGGAATCGGTATGAAGCAATATGGCAAGAGCAATCTCTTTTGCCGCTTTCGGTTCTTCACCAAGACGAATCAAGAGCTTATGCGCCCGTTCCGCCCCTTTAATGGCATGGATGTCATTCCTTCTGTATTTCTCATAATCCCATTTTCCGTCTGTATACCATTCATAATGTCCGATGTCATGCAGCAATGCCGCTTTTGCGGCTAAATCAGGGCTGATATCAGCCTTTACAGACAGCCTGTATGCATGATAGGCGCAGGCAATCGCATGAGCCACGCCGGAACGCTGTAAATATTTTTGTGCAATTGGATGGGCGAAGACATCCATTAATGTAACCTTTCTCATGGAAACCCCTCCTTTAGATATTTTTAGAATCCTAACATAATTTGCAGAGAAACTCAATTCTTATGTCATATCATTTTTGTTTACTTTTCATGTTTGTTATACCCTAAAAGCAGAGTTTCAGTCAGTATATGCAGCCGGACTCCGGCATGCTTAAGTTATCGCCTTTTTATATAAAAAAAGAGCAGATTCACTCTGCTCTACAAAAACTCTTTAATATCATATATGCGCCCGTTTTCCGCGCCTGTCTCTAATAAAGAAAGCAGCGTGCCGGCAATAAAGGCCGGACTGCGAAGGCTTCCTGTTTCATTCAATTTCCGAAACCGCTCGATATCGTGGAAATCCTTTTTCGATGATGAACGGATGACGGCCTGCATGTCAGTGTCCATGACACCCGGTGAGAAAGAAATCATGTTCACCGGCAGTTCTTCATCCTCCTGTTCAAATCCGAACGTTCTCGTAAACATATCAAGTCCGGCTTTTGAGCTGCAATACGCGCTCCACCCCTTGTATGGGTTTTTGGCCGCGCCAGAGGTAATATTTACGATTGTTTTTCTTCCGCTGAAAGCAGCAAACTGTTTTGTAAACAGCTGGCTCAAGAGCACGGGCGCTGTCAGATTAAGCTGATAATGGTGCTGCAGCTCTTCAA
Source organism: Bacillus sp. XT-2 (assembly GCF_025696525.1). NCBI lineage: Bacteria > Bacillati > Bacillota > Bacilli > Caryophanales > Bacillaceae > Bacillus > Bacillus sp. XT-2. The sequence continues at coordinate 171,354 of NZ_JAHVOC010000008.1, read as the reverse complement.
GAGACGCTTCTCCGGCGCGTTTGATCGGCGTCACCATTCCGGCATTATTGATCAGTGTGATGGCTGAATAATCAGCCGGATTGATGGATGAAAGCAATGTTTTGAATTGCTGCTCAGCCTCTGTGAGATTGATCAGGTCGATCTGGTGCTGTGTCAGTTTCTCATGAGAAACATCTGTTGTTGTTCTGGACAGAGCATGGACTTCATGGCCTTTTTCCAGAGCCTGTAATGCAATGGCTTTCCCCAGTCCTTTTGACGCTCCGGTGATGATATAAAGTTCCATTGGAAACCTCCTCCTTCCGTTCTTATTGTACGAACCGCTTTTATGCAAAACAAGCGCGGGCGCTTACGCCTTTTTATTTTCCTGCACGATAACCTTTGGTATGAGAAAAACAATGCCTGCGATCCCGAGCAGAATCAGCACGATATAGATGATCGGAAGCAGGAGTGAAGATGAACCTTTTTCTTTCATTTCCGTTGATGACGCTTTTGTGATCGGTTTCTCGGCAAATGTAATCCCAAGCTGTTTAGATTGAGCCGCGATGGTGTTGGAGCCCTCGGCATCTGTTGATGTAAACAAATCCTTTATCAGCTCGGCGTCCCGATCCTTCGGCTTATCAAAGGTAATATCCTTTTGCTCCTCAGGCAGTTCTGTTTTCTCCTCATAGGAAGAATCTTCATGCAAATAATTCGTATCGATTTCAATATCTTTCTTTTCATATTGGTTTGGCGCGACATCCGTATTTTCTTCGGTTTCGGCAGCAGCGGCAGAGGGTATGAAAAGGGAAAAGGAGAGCATACACATCATGATCCCCTTTTCCAAGCTGCGATTACGCTTCATACGTTTCATCGCTTTCCGCTGTTTTTTCTGCTATCAAGCGAATGACAAGCGGCAGAGCCGCTGCAATCAACGTAATGATCAGCAGAACCGATATTCCCATTGTAAACAAATGCCCTGTTCCGTACTGGATGTCGATATATACCTTCGACACCGGATCTTCAAATGTGAAGTTTGGCATAATTAAATCAATAAGCGGCGCAACATAGAATAAAATCATTGCCGCTGAAGCAACCCATCCAGGAATTGACCCGAACCGGAATGCCGCCCGGATAAAGGCAGAGCTTGCGACCAGCAATAAAATCGTAAACACAGACCACTTAATCGTCTGATCGTCCGGCAGTGAATAAATATTCAAACCGAACAAGCTGATCATCAAGCCGACAAGGATATTCAGAATTCCGAAAAGCGCTCCTTTGACGAGCAGCGGCGCATTTTGATAATACGAGCTGAAATATCCGATTAACAGACTGCTGATCAAAATAATAACCAGGATGACAACCGGCGGCACCGTCTGAATTTTTTCTTCCGGAACCTGACCGCTGATTTTAAGCGGATTTGCCAAATAATCATATACATAGCCGTTGTTTTGGCCATCTACTAATGTATTGCCCAGAATGCCGTATACGTCACTGCGTACAAGCTTCGTGGAAGCAACATTTTTACCCCAGTTGTTGTTTAATGTGTCAGCTTTCGTCTGTACATCATTTACGCTTTGCTGCATGTTGGTTGTGTAATCAATAATGCCTGACTGGCGTTCCGATAATGAACCCATCATGTCTGACATTTGCAGCACTTCCTGGCCGACCGTATCTTGCACGCTCAGTGCCATTGTGCCTGACAGGCCATCATTATTGAACGTTGCAGATTCCTGCGCCGCGCCGGTTACAAGCTGTTCTGACGCTTTAGACGCACTCTCAGAGATTTTCGTCAGTTCATCGAGAACACCGGCTTGAGAATCACGGATATAGCTGCCGTAGTTGTCTGCAAACTCGGTCATGCCATTGATGAAATTGTCGATGTCTTCATCGGTTTGCATCGTGTTGTTTTTGAGATCTTCCCAGCTTGCTGATTCTTCCGGTTTGATGGCTAGGACTGATTTGACGTTGCCCTGCTGGCCGTTAATCGCATCAGTTTTTGCAGTGCTATCTATGGTTCCGGATAATACTGAATCATATACTGATAGAAATTTATAGTATCTCATTGCTGTATCTATATTTTCTTTATTTATATAGATTGCATTTGTAAATGTGAGCTGATCTTTATTTTCAAGTTCTCGAATGGCATTATACATATCTCTATAAATACCTTCAAGTTCTCGCTTCCGTTTCGCTTCAAGATTTTCAAGTTTACCTTCTAGCTCTTTCACTTTGCCTTTCAGGTCTTCAATTTCATCATTAAGACCATCCATTTGCTCTTCTAGTTCTTCTAATTTCTTTTTCAGCTCTTCATTATAAGCAGTTTCTTTTTCTTTGAGCTCTTCTTCGATTTGCTTAATTCGTTCTGACGCTTTGCTGAGCTGTTCTTTCGCTTTTGCGATATCAGAAATGTCGTCGTTTCCTGGTTGATCTTCATTTCCAGGCTGAGTCGTGTCTTCGTCTTCGTTTGCCAGCTGGATAAATTGAAGGGCTGAGTCAGATGAAGCAGTCTGTTCGGCAGATGTGCCCGTTTCGGTTTGTCCGCTGTCTGACTCACCATTGGAGGCATTTCCGTTCTGCTCCTGACCGTCTGTTCCCTGCTGCTGGTCTTGATCCTGATTATTGCCGTCCGTTTGTCCGTCAGTCCCGGTGTCTCCCTTTGTATCATCAGGATTTGTGTTACTTCCGTCATCGGGATTGTTTGGGTTTTCAGTCGATGGTTTGTCTGTTCCCGGATCCTCTGGCTTCGCGTCCTCTTTTTCAGGCTCCTTCAGATTGTTTGAAATATCCTGAATGTCAGCAGCGATGGTTTTTAATTCTTCACGCTGTTTTTCCAGATCAATTTTCAGTTCTTCAGGGTCTTCTTTTGGGTCTTTATCGTTTGAGTTGTCTTGATTATCTTGGTTATCCCCATCAGATGAATTATCTGGGGGTGGCTCATCAGTGAGATATTCACGTGTTTCAATTAAAAGTTTATAAACCTGGTTTAATGCTGTCTGTCTTGATGCGGCCTGGTATTGATTAATTAAATCGCTTTGTATCTTCGCCATACCAAGTTCCTGCTGAGGCACTTGGCCTTCCCTGATTTGCTGGGCGGCTGCCAGAACTGTGCTGGTTTGTCCAAGCTGTGTTTTCACTTGGCTGATCCCAGTTGTCAGTCCGCTCATCTGCTCGCTGAACTGATTGGCCTTTTGCTGTGCTGAAATGGCATCCAATCCTGTCTGGATTTGCTGCTGAGTTGAATCCTGGGCTGCCAATAGCAGCTTCTTTTGATTTTCTTGATATTCTTTGTATCGTTCCACAGTATCAACGAAGTCTTTCAGGGTGTTTTTTGCTTCCTCCGCTGTCGAAGCTTTTTCTTTTGTCGTGCCTTGGGCTTCATTCATTGATTTCTTCAGCTCATCGATTAGGTCTTTCTGGCGTTTGATTTCACCTGCTAAATCGTTAGAGCTTGGTTTGTAGAAATTGTACATGACATTTTGGAATTCAGATTCTTTATTGACGATTTTGTCAAACTCTCCTCTGATATTGTCCACTTTTTGTGAGACAAAGTTCCAATATAAGGCCGACATTTTTTTGTTCATTGTTTTTTGGGCATCTTCAAGCTCACGCTGCACTTTTTCTTTGTTGACCGCATTCAGGTTATCTTGAATGCTGAACTCAAGCGTGGCTTTTTGAGGACGCTCTTTGTCGTAGCTCAAAATATTTTTTGAGAAATCTGAGGGAATGTAGACGATCGCATCGTATTTTTTCGATTTCAGGCCTGTTTCCGCTGCACTTCGGTTCACGACCGTCCAAGAATAATCAGGACGTTCCCCCAGAACGGCAGCTACTTCCTTACCGAACTGGGCGGATTGATCATCTTCATCGTCCGCTTTCACCTCATCACTCAATACGCCTGTGTCTTCATTCACCACTGCGATTTGCCGCGTGGAATTGGCTGCTTTTTTCGCCGGATCTTCCCCGATGAACCGGAAAAACAAAACCGGCAGCAGCAAAATAATGATGACGGCGGATATTAACTTGATTAAGTTTTTTCGTTGTTCTGTCATCTAGCACTCTCCCTTTCAGCAGAACATAAAGGAATTTGAACTTTTTGCTCCTTCCCGTTTTCCACAACATATCCGAAGCCCGGCTGAATCTCCGGCTCCTGTCTTTGGTACGGAAGAGGAATGACATTTTGTTCAGATTTTTTCATCAGCAGGATAGCGTGTCTGATTTGCTTCATCTCAGTCGTCAGGGAATCATAGCCTTTGGAGAACTCACTGTGATTGCCTGCCGGAATAAAGCTGAAGCCAAGATGCGCGTAAGATTTCATAAAGTTCGCCAAGCGGTCTTGAATTCTCGTATCGATCGTCTGCTGGAATCTCGTAATTCCGTCAATCATCAGAACCACTTGAGAGAATCGCAGGCTTTGTGCGTCTCCCTGGCGAACGGCTTCTACATACATTGCTTCTCTTGTTTTAAAAATGTCTTCTGCTGTTTCAATCCACTGCTCAATATCATCTTTTGTTTCCATGTATGCGACATCTGTTTCTTTTGCATATTTGGATAAACCGCGGTCGATCGAGTCAAACAAACCGATCATTTCCGTTTCATCATCAAGCAGATGCTCAAGCATCACTTTTAAGACGTTTGTTTTTCCTCGCTGTGTCTGCCCTAATATCAGGCAATGCTTGTGCTTAGCCAAGTCAAAGTACACCGGGCTGACGGTTTCTTCATGAAGCCCGATCGGGACAGATAAAGGCTTGCGTTCCAGCTTGAAGCGGAGAGAAAACTCTCTCGTCGACAGGCTTTCCGGCAGCATCGGAATCGGAGCCGGCTGCTGAAGTGAAGCATAGCGATCCTGAAGAACCTGCACTTCTGCTTTCAGCTCGTTGAACATGCCGATATCATCCTCTGCTTCAACAGGCAGGAACATTTGGGCGAAATAAAGCTCTTCTTTTTGAATGATCACGCGCCCCGGGATCGGCTCAAGGCTGAACTTCGGCCGTCCGTAAATGGAATATCCCTCAGATTGATCCATCAGATAATGGACAACCTTTGTTTTCAGGTTGTTCAAGAGCGACTGGCGGACGGCATTTACGCGCGTTGCCGTCAGCATAAAGTAAATCCCCAAGCTTTGTCCGTCTCTGGAAAGCTGGACAAATTCCGATTCAAGCTCATGCATCTCATCCTTGACGATATCAAAGTTGTCGATTGTGATGAAAATGAATGGAAGCTCTTCTTCGCTCAGCGCATTGTACATTTTGATATGGCTGATTTCTTTTTCACGGAACAGACGTTTTCGGCGGTCGATTTCCTCTTTGATCCGGATCATGAACTTTTCAATTTTTCTCGACTGATCCATCAGGAAGTAATCCGCCGTGTGCGGCAGCTTCGCTAATGGCAGGAGCGTTCCGTTCCCGAAATCAAAGATATAGACATGAAGCTCTTCAGGCGTGTAGACGTCTGCAAAACTCATCAGGAATGTTGCCGCTGCAATCGATTTCCCATAGCCTGAGGAGCCGAAAATGCCGATATTTCCGTCTTCCATCATTTTATAAGCAATCGGCGCCTGTCTTTGCAGATCAGGTTCATCAACATAAGCAAAGTGGAAATGGTCCTTTTCTTCTGATGGGAAAAGGGTGCGCGGGATACGTTCCGCAAGCGGCGGCAGCCAAGGGCTCGGCAGCTTCTCGATTCCCATTTCCTCTTGAATGCGTTCGATTTCGTCAACCACTGCTTCGATTTCTGACTGAACCTCTTTTTTCGCCATTTCTTCCGTGTCGACCTCAGAAAGCGGTATCAGGCCGGTATCCGTGACAATCGCGATTTCATCCTCTGTTCCGTAAACTTCCTCTAAGTAAGGGGCCCCGCTCCAGGCGGATTGGAACAGCTCGTACACTTCATTGTTTCCGACCTGCAAATAACCGCGTCCGGTAACCGTGATGTTCGCGGCATCGCTGTTTTTCAAAATCTCTTTACTATCGGTGGCATCCTGAACTTTAAGCGCTACTTTAAAGCGCGAGTTACTCCAGATTTGGTCGTCGATGATACCGCCCGGCTTCTGTGTCGCCAAAATCAAATGTACGCCAAGGCTTCGGCCGATACGTGCAGCACTGACAAGCTCTCTGATAAAATCAGGCTCTTCGCTTTTCAGCTCTGCAAACTCATCAGAAATTAAGAATAAGTGCGGCATTGCTACTTCTGCTTTCCCCTGCTTGTACAGCTTTGTATAGTCATTGATGTGATTGACTTGATATTGATCAAACAGACGTTGCCTTTTTTTCAGCTCGCTTTTAATCGAAGCGAGCGCACGCATACTGAAGTTTTGACTGCCTTCAATATTGGTGATCGTGCCAAGCAGGTGGGGAATATTGCGGAACGGCTGCGCCATTCCTCCGCCTTTATAGTCAATTAATAAGAAAGCCGCTTCATGCGGGTGAAAATGCACCGCAAGTGACAAGATGTAGGTCTGGAGAAATTCACTTTTCCCCGAACCTGTCGTCCCCGCAAGCAAACCGTGCGGACCGTGGGCTTTTTCGTGAAGGTTCAAATGCACAATGTCATCCTTCCCTTTATAGCCGATCGGCACCGACAGCGACTTCGACGATTCACTCGTCAGCCACCTTTGCTGGATTCCGATTTCTTTTACTTCCTTCGCATGGAAAAGCTCCAAGAACGAGACCATTTCCGGAATGGAGTTCGTAATGCCCACCTGGTGATTCAGCGTGCGAAGCGTGCGTGAAAACCGTTCGTTGTCCTCGCGCTGATGATGATCGAGCCGGAACGGAATTCTTACTGCTTTTTTCTTTTGTATTAAAATGTCGCCTTCATTTTCGTTGATATAGCGGACAAGGGTCGTAATGTTTTCTGATAAACTTTCCTTTGTTTCCGCGGCGACAATTGTAGAGATGCCCAGCTGCTCATGCTGCCCTTCTAAATATTCAAGAATGACGTGCTCTGAAATCAGCTGCTGATTCGTAATGACAAATACAAAATGCGGTTTAAACTGCAGTTTTTCTTTGTCATCTTCGAGATCGCGCTCTCTGATCAATTCATAAAGTGAGGACAGGAGCTGGTCACGCGTTTGTTCATTATAAATAAAGCCTTTCGCATAAATATGGGGCATTTGAAATTGCGGAAGCCACTTCATCCACTCCCAGTCTTTATACTCCTCTTCATGAAAAATAAAGACGAAGCGCAAATCGTGATAGCTGTTGAAAAACGAAAGCTGGCCGATCAGCTGGTGAATCTCATTCTTAACAATCTGCGATTTCCCGACAAGACCCATCGGCCCCTCCGCCAAATCGACCGTAACCGGCGCATTGCGAATGTCCTTATAGACACGCTGCATGTGCTGCGATTTCTCCATAAGGTCATCAATATCACGGTTCGCCAAGTCTCCGCCGCTCATATTGATTTCATAGCTTGCAGGAACTGTTCCGGTCCCGAGCCGAACCTGGAGATAATCCTTGCTTTCGAGCGATTTTTCCCAAATTCGGTCACTGATTTCACTTGTTAAGTATTTCATTTGTTCAAAAGAAGGAAAATGAAAGTCAAGAACCTGCTTTTGCTTTTCAGCAAGCGCCTGAAGCTCTTTTCTCTTATTATCTAAGTAAAGCTTATACACGCGCTCCCGCTTTTCCTCGCGTTTTTTCCGCTGGTTTTTATCCCGGAAATATTGAACGGTCGAGGTAATAAGGGTCATCATAAACATTGCCAGTGATACGAGTATAAATATGCCTCGCGGCTGGATGATCGCGACAACCCCCATCACGATCAGCATCACAAGCGGAGGCAGAATGACGAGCCACAGCCCTCTATTGGTTTGATCGCTCTCCTGAGAGGGAAAACTGAAGGACACACGGTCATCTGGCAAATCGTACACCATCCGCGGCGTTCTTCTGTACTGGGGATATTTCTTCTGCATTTCTGTGCTTGGTTTGACCGTTTTGGTTAACACTGTTTCAAGCGGTGTGTAATGAACGATTTCTAAGAGGTCTTGTTCAGTTACTCTCATTTGCGTAAAGTTCCAGAATATTTCATCCCCCGGCTTGAGCGGTGCAGCACCTATTACCTTCTCTCCGTTCAAGAACACATTTCCGCTTTTTGGGATAATCGACCATTTCTCGCCGATATGCAGTAATGAAAATGTGCTTTGCTCCGCAAAAGCAAAATCATTCGGGTTCAGATAGATATCTGCATCTGTCTTTTCTGAGGAACATGTCATTTCGTCTCTGTTTCCTGTAAAATAAACGGATTTTTCAGGTTTGCCGGCAATTAAAAACAGACGTATATCCTGCTGATCCGTTTGAAGAGAAAATGATGTATCAGTTTCAAGACTGCCCAGGCAATCATTTCCCAGGAAAACATCGTACTGTCCGCTGGGTTCCTTCCTTTGAAGAGAAATTACTCCGTTCTCAAACGGAATGGTGCCGATCGTAATGGAATCCTTCACATCAGGCCCTATGGTCACCGGCTGGGACGCCGGGAGATCAGACAGTTTTAGTTTTTGGACGTTTTGCTGATAGAAAACCCATAATAGACTCAAATGGCGAACCCCCTAACGGCCGAAATACGGCGTGCGATGACCTGAACTTCATGTTTCACTTTATTTGTCATCTTTTTTCTCATCTTTCTTTTCTTTCTCTTTTTTCTCTTGTTCTTCTTTTTTCGCTTTTTCCTCGGCTGCGGCCTTTTCTTCTGCCGCTTTCTCTTCAGCTTGCTGCTTTTCTTTATCTGATTGTTCTTCAGCGGCTTGGCTGGCTGTATCAGTTTCTGCCGTGTCTGTTATCGCTTCTTCTTTTTGTTCTTTCATTTGTTTGGTAATTTGGTCGATCTCGCTTTGTACCGTATCCAATTCTTTTTGCTTTTCATCATCTTTCATACTGTCATCTGCTAATATCTCAGCCTTATATCGGATCAGGCCCAGCCCTATATACGGGTTATACTCCAGCTTTCTTCCGATACTAATGGCTTCTTTATTCTCGCCTCTCCCTATGTCTATCCAATAAAGAAAGTGCTGTGGATCTGATTGCAGCGTGACCAGATTATTTTCAATTTGTTTCTTTTGAGTGTCGCCTAATTTTTCAACCTCAACATAAGACATTGCAAGCTGATACTGCACTGATTCAGGCAGGCTTTCCGCATCATATTTAGCCAGCGTGTTGATGACCCCGCTGTACTGCTTGTTCAAGAAAGCGCGGTTGCTTTCCACAATCGCCTGATGCTTCGGCTGCGCGAAAAATAAGGCATACATCGAATAAATCAGAGCCGGCACAAGCAACACAATGAGTCCCAGGCCGATATATCTTTGAATGTTCCATTTCTTTTTCGGGATATGTATGTATGTTTTTGCTTTGGCTTCGAGCTCATCGATATGTGTCTGAATCAGCTCGAGCAGTTCATCATAGGACTTCGCGTCCAATATCGCTTTTGCCTCCGGAGAGAATGTCAGCGTTTCATTGAATTTCAAATAGTCCTCAAATGCAAAAGCGCCGTCGACTGCCAAAGCCGCTGCGGCTTTCAGCTCCTGCCAGACTCTTTCCTCATCATGCTCGTAAGGCGGAATGCTTTCTTTTACGCCGTAATGAAGAAAATATGGGGTCAGCCCTTTATCGAATACAATGTTTTCCGGGGCCACAATCAAATGCAGCCTTGATAACTTGTGCTGCTGTACAGACTGAACAAGCTGATAGGCAAACTGCCATTTGCTTTTTTTATCTTTAGCTTTTATCAAGCGAAATTCTTTATAGGAGGGAGGAGGTTGGATTGTGATGATCACTTCGTCTTCCGTCACATCGATCTCTTTATGAAAAGATGGATTTACATCCTTGATCACGTTCGCTTCGAGACCGTCCAGAAGCTTTATTTTTTCCCGTTGAAAGGTAAATGTATAGCCGTCTTCCGTTTTCTGAGAAGCAGCTTCTAATTGGTTTTCTAAATATGATGTTTGTTCACCTGACATTCAACCAGATCCTTTCATAATATTTCAAGCCGGTCTCCGCTTGTAATGCCGCAATCAGATAGCTTGCATTCTCCGGAAAACACCGTATCCTTATTGACCACTCTGATCCAGTGCCCTTCGCGCGGAGGTATGGAAACGCTTTGGGCCTGCCAAGCGATGTCAATGACTTTTTTCACCGGGTGGTAATCTGACAATCTGAGATCAAAGACACTTCCGTTATAATGTTTCAAATCTATCGTAATATCAATATACATGTTCATTCACCCTTACATAGAAAGAGCGCCGTCTTCTGGTGAATCAGGCGCTCCTTCCCTTTCATACTGTTATCCGCGGATTTGATTTGCGATGTCTTGGTCAGTAGACTCAAGAGTATTTGCTGTTTGATCAAGCTGCTGGTTTACATCTTGAAGCAAATCTGACATTTTGATAAATGAAGGTTTGAGCTGCTCGTATTGATCTGCGAACGCTTCGCTAGAAGCACCTTCCCACATGCTTTTTAAATCAGAGATCATTCGGTTTAAACGATCAACCTGATTTAATACTTCTTGGCTTTCAACGCCATATTGCTTCGCCATCGCTCTTAGCTCTTCGGGTGTGACACGAATTAATCCTGCCATATTCCTCATTACCTCCTGTGCCATCAGCCTAAATATGGGCTAATTCACTTATTTTTAGAACGTAATTATTATAAAAACAGTTTTTCGGCACAGTCAAACAAATATGTTTTAATTTTACAAAATGAGTCCAATGGTTTACCTCTCACCTCTTAAAAATTACATATTTTGTTAAACAAATAGGTTTATTTTCTCAATCCGCTCCGCCTTCTTCAAATAATCCAAAAGGCCCAAATGATTCTCTAACTCCCAAAAAAAACCTTTCAGAAAATTTGATGCTACAGTACCATCTCTGAAAGGTTCAGTTTTTCAGAAATATTCATCAGTCAGTTCCTGGCCCAAGCAGAACATGTATCTCATTATATTTAAAAAGTGTTTTTCACTTCTATTATACTGTCATTCTTTGTTGTTGATTTTCACAAACAAGAACAATCATAATAAAAGCAAGACGATTTGATGTCAAAGAGAGCAAAGAATAAAAGGATGGAAAAGTAGGGATAATGATGACCATGCCAAAGGATCCGTTTAAATACAGTTTTGACAGACTGGAAGATGTGGCTGATCATATCAGTGAAGTGCTGCAATGTCCGATCACCATTGAAGATGTGAACCACAAACTGCTAGCCTACAGCACCCACAGCGATTGTACTGATCCTGCACGGACGTCTACGATCATTGGCAGAAGAGTGCCGGAGAAGGTTATTAATAAATTGTGGAAAGACGGGACGATTCCCTCACTGCTAAAAACGGACCAGCCGATCAGAGTGAAGGAAATTGACGAAGTCGGACTAAGCAACCGCGTCGCGATTTCGATTTGGAAGAACAACCAAGTGCTGGGTTTTATTTGGGCGCTTGAAATTCAAAAAACACTGTCGGATGATGATCTGCTGACATTAAAAATGGCGGCTAATGCAGTCAGAAACAAGCTGCTTAAGCTCCAAATCCGAAAAACGAAAAATGAGGAGCGCAGCCAAGAATTTTTCTGGAAAATGCTGACCGGACACATCTATCAAGAACAGGACATGACGGATGGGTTTAACAAGCTTGGAATGGTCGTTCCCTCTGAATTTTCCGTGATGATCATCCGGGTAAACGGCGAGCTGACCGAAAAAACAGAACAGCAGCTTCATTATCTGCAGGAAACGACCCAGCAGGTTCATGCTCTGCTGACAACCGTTGATTCCAATGAACTTATCATTTTAACCGCGCCAAAAACGGATCGTCCTTTTCAAGATTTAAAACAGTTCGCTTTCAGCACGCAAAGGCAGCTGAGGGAACGTTATAAAATAGAGGATGCTTCTATTGCAATTGGCGGAATATACAACTCCATTTCGTTTGTCTGCCGTTCATACCAGGAAGCATTGTCCGTATTAAAAGCAAAGGAACGGTTTGCTGAAGAAACCAAGCATCTTTTCAGTTTTTCAGAATTAGGCATCTATCAATACTTGGACGTGTTAGATGAGAAACGGAAGCAAACGGGATATTTCAACTACTCCCTTTCAAAACTCGAGCAGTACGACCGGGATCACCAGTCCAATATGGTCGAAACGCTCGAACGTTTTATTGAAGCCGACAGCAATGTGAATACCGCCTCTAAGGTCTTGAATATTCACGTTAATACATTGAATTACCGGCTGAAGCGAATCAGCCAGATCGCTGAGATCGATTTAAAAAATGTGAATCAAAAGTTTACTATATATTTGGATATCAAACTTCGAAACAAGGGTTTGTGAAATTTCACAAACCCTTGTTTTTTTATTTTCTTTTTCAAACAAAGAATTTTCCAAAAAATCAAGCTACACTGAACATATCACATATACGGGAGGAAATAGATATGATCATTGGGGTTCCTAAAGAGATAAAAAACAATGAAAACCGTGTCGCATTGACGCCTGGGGGCGTTTCACAGCTCGTTTCAAACGGTCACCGCGTGCTGGTTGAATCAGGCGCAGGCCTTGGAAGCGGCTTTGAAAATGAAGCTTATGAGTCAGCAGGAGCGGAAATCATTGCTGATCCGAAACAGGTCTGGGACGCTGAAATGGTCATGAAGGTCAAAGAACCGCTTCCGGAAGAATATGCATACTTCCGGAAAGGGCTTGTACTGTTTACTTACCTCCACTTAGCGGCTGAACCGGAGCTTGCACAGGCACTGAAGGATAAAGGCGTCACAGCGATCGCGTATGAAACGGTAAGTGAGGGACGGACATTGCCTCTGCTTACACCGATGTCCGAGGTGGCAGGCAGAATGGCAGCGCAAATCGGCGCGCAGTTCCTGGAGAAACCTAAAGGCGGAAAAGGAATCCTCCTTGCCGGAGTGCCTGGCGTTGCCCGCGGAAAGGTAACCATTATCGGTGGGGGTGTAGTCGGAACCAACGCGGCGAAAATGGCTGTCGGCCTGGGTGCGGATGTGACAATCATCGACTTAAACGCGGATCGCCTGCGTCAGCTTGATGATATATTCGGCCATCAAATTAAAACGTTAATTTCTAACCCGGTCAATATCGCCGACTCGGTAGCCGAAGCGGATCTTCTCATTTGCGCCGTATTAATCCCTGGTGCTAAAGCTCCGACGCTTGTCACAGAGGAAATGGTGAAACAAATGAAGCTTGGTTCAGTGATTGTGGACGTTGCAATTGACCAAGGCGGCATCGTCGAAACTGTCGACCACATTACGACACACGATCAGCCGACATATGAAAAACACGGCGTCGTTCACTATGCTGTGGCGAACATGCCGGGCGCGGTGCCTCGCACTTCAACAATTGCTTTAACGAACGTCACGGTTCCATATGCGCTGCAAATCGCAAACAAAGGGGCAGCACAAGCTCTCGCGGACAATGCGGCACTAAGAGCGGGATTAAACACAGCAAACGGCCACGTGACCTATGAGGCGGTTGCCAAAGATTTAGGATACGAATATGTCCCTGCCGAGAAAGCCTTACACGATGAATCATCTGTGGCGGGCGCTTAATTCATATTGAGCTTGCAGAAAAATTTCTGCAGGCTTTTTTTATCTTTTAAAAAGGAAAATGGAAATGATTTCTCGAATTAAAACGAAGAACTTGATCATAAAGGAGGATTCATATGGCTGTTCAGCAATATGGCGTGTTAAAAGGCCTTGTCTTAGATATGAAGCGGGAAACAGATGATGACAGTCCTCATTTCCAAGTGAAGATGCTCGGTGAAGAGAATACGTATTACAGGTGCGCCATCAATGTCATGTCCAGTTCTGAGGAATCAGAAGTATTGTATTTAGCTGATGATCAGTTTGATTCAAGCTCAATTACCATTCTTCCGAACATGCCGTATGGATATACGAAGATCAATGACGAAAACCGTGAAGTAGCCCTTGATTATGTGCGGGGCAATCTTTTTGATCCGCGGGAAATGAAGCCTTTGCCTCATGAAATCACGGGGCCTGATAATGATTTAAATGACTTTATTGAAACGTATATGAAGAAAGCGAAAGAAGAAAAAGCGCCGGTTTATATATTTGGATCAAAATTTGGACCTGAACAGGCGGCAGATAAAATATTCGGCTTTACCCCGACAAACGGTATGCACAATATCCACATGAATCAAGGCAATGCGCTGGATACCCGCTGGAAAAAAGACAACGGCTCTTGGCATGACGGAGGTATTCTGATTCAATTTGCCGATCAGTGGGCGGCTGTGTTTTTGGCGTTCTTATCCCAGTCATGGTGTACGGATGAAAACGGGAACCCGGTCAGAGATTGCGATCATACCCAAACGTCTGCGTAAGATAGAAAAAGAGACTGCCTGCTGCAGTCTCTTTTTTTTACCGTCAATGCATTTAGACATTTTCGACAGGCTTTAGGCTGTTCGGCCTCATATCGCTCCAATGTGATTGGATGTAGTCCAGACAAGCCTCACGCCCTTTTTGTTCATGAACGACTGTCCAGCCGCTCGGCACATCGATAAAGCCGGGCCACAAGGAATATTGGCCCTCTTCATTGATGAGAACAAGGTATATGCCATCCGCATTTTCAAAAGGATTTGCCATTGCTTTTCCTCCTTTATTGATTCATTTCTTCCAATTTAGCCGCCAGAACCCGGCCGATGACTGCGAGCGGTTCCGGCTGACAGAGATCTTTATGGCGGCAGTCAATGTCGATTTGTTCAATTTGTCCGTTAATATAAGGCTTCCACGAATCAGGTTCAATCGGGTCAAACCATTCAGGAATGATAGTTGATCTGAAAAACAGAACATTTCCACGGAAGGTTTTCGGTGCATATGAACCTAAAATGCCGACAGAATTGACGTACGTATTCTTTAGATTCAAAATGACCGATTCGTCCAGACTGGCAAGTGCGCTTCCGTCTCGCCGCAGAATCTCAATAGCTGTTTCAAAATCAAGCGGTTTATCTCCTAAGCTGTCTGGGTCGTACCCGCCTAACGCGAGGAGGGCAATAAGCGCTTCCTCATCATCCGGTGCCTCTTTTATAGGAAGGAAGTGGTTTGGGTAGGCGTCCAGCATAACCAATAGAGAAACGTCTTCCCCTTGCTTTTGCAGCTGTGTTGCCATTGCTTGAACGACATTTCCGCCTAAGGACCAGCCAAGCAAATGGTACGGCCCTTTCGGCTGGATCGTCCGAATCTGTTCTATATAGTCGGCAGCCATGTCATCGAGTGTTTTCGGAAGCGCCTCCTGCTGTCCAATTCCCCGTGCTTGCAGTCCATAGATGGGATAATCCGTTCCTAAAGATGTCATCAGCCCTGCATAACACCAGCTAAGTCCGCCCGCCGGATGTACGCAAAACAACGGAAGCCGGTCTCCGCTTGTTCGGAGCGGCAGCAAAACATCAAGTGCGCTTTGGCTTGATCCCATCTCAAGTCTTTCGGCAAGCCCTGCCACAGTCGGCGCTTCAAATAGATTGCCAATGCTGAGTTCAACCCCGAGCGCTTCACGTATGCGGCTCATCAGCTGAACTGCGAGCAGGGAATGTCCGCCCAAATCGAAGAAACGGTCATCAATACCGACACGCGGCAAATGAAGCACTTCCATAAACAAGTCACAAAGGATTTCTTCTTGCGGGGTTCTCGGCCCGCGATCTGTCACCGCAGCGGCAAAATCTGGAGCAGGCAGCGCTTTACGGTCAAGCTTTCCATTCGGCGTCAGCGGCAATTCTTTCATCGCCACAAAGGCTGAAGGCACCATGTAATCTGGCAGTCTCTCAGCAGCATACCTGCGCAGTTCCGCCGTATCAAACGTTTCTTCCGAGAAAGGTATGACATAAGCTGCCAAACGTTTATCTCCCGGCTGGTCCTCACGAACGATCACTGCCGCATCTTCCAGCTGTGAATGCTGAACAAGCGCAGCTTCAATTTCTCCCAGTTCAATCCGGAAGCCCCGAATTTTCACTTGATGATCGGCACGGCCGACATAATCGAGAGAACCGTCAGCACGCCTGCGGGCTACATCTCCCGTGCGGTACATCCGTGTGCCCGGAGGCCCGAACGGGTCAGCGATGAAGCGTTCCGCCGTTAAACCGGGCCGTCCTAAATAGCCTCGGGCCAATCCGGCTCCTGACACATACAGTTCTCCAGCCACACCCGGCGGAACCGGCTGTAAACGCTCGTCCAGCACATACACCCCAAGATCGGGGATTCCGCAGCCGATCAGGCTGTTTGCTCGTAAACCTGCAATATTCCGGTCCAATTCGATATAGCTGACGTGCACGGTTGTTTCAGTAATACCATACATATTGATCAGTTTCGGCGCCTGTTCAGGGTGGCGATGATACCAATCCTCTAAACGGCTGAGTTCAAGCGCTTCTCCGCCAAAAACAACATATCGAAGGCTGAGCGCCTGTCCGAGATCAGGCTGCTCCCTTTCCGCCTGCATAAACTGATAGAACGCTGATGGTGTCTGGTTCAAAACAGTCACACTCTCTTTTACCAGCAGACGCAGAAACGCTTCCGGAGATCTGCTGATGTCATGAGGCACGATAACAAGGCGGCCGCCGTGCAGCAAAGGTCCCCAAATCTCCCAAACAGAAAAGTCAAACGCGTAGGAATGGAACATTGTCCATACGTCGTCTGAACCGAAATGGAACCAGTGATCGGTCGCTCCAAATAACCTCGTCACATTTTGGTGAGGAATCATGACGCCTTTTGGAACGCCTGTTGATCCGGATGTATAAATAACATAAGCCGTGCTGTAAGGTGACAGCGGGCGAATCCTGTCCGTATTATCCGGATTCAAAGGGCTGTATGTTTTTAGTTTCTCGCGTAATTCCGGATCATCCAGCACAATGTTCTGCACATTTTCTGCAGGCGGGATTTGATTTTCCGCCTGTGAGCTCGTGATGATAAACGCAGGCCGCGCATCGCTCAGCATAAAAGCGATTCGGTCAGCCGGATAGTCCGGATCAAGCGGCAGGTATGCAGCTCCCGCTTTTAGTACCGCTAACAGGCTAACAGTCATATCCAATGAGCGAGGCAAAGCTAATGCCACAAATTGCTCCGGTCCGACGCCTTTGCTGATCAGCAGCCTGGCAAGCCGGTTCGCCCTTTTATTCAGCTCCATATAGCTCATCGCTTTATCTTCATAAACGACTGCAATGGAATCAGGGCTCAGCGCAGCTTGCTTCTCAAACAGCTCCGGAAGACACGCTTGCGGAATCTTTTCAGAAACACTTTGCCAATCCGTTACCGTGATACTGCGTTCCTCTGGTGCAAGAATATCCAGTCTTCCGATTTCCTGATCAGGATCAGCCTCGGCAGCCTCAAGCAGCCGCAGAAGGCGATCAGCAAGGGCTTGAACAGTTTCCCGTTTAAATAGATCGGTGCTGTACTCAAGCAGTCCTTCCAGTCCATTTGGTGTCCCGTCATCAAGACGGCTTTCACTGATTTCTAATGTTAAATCAAATTTGGCAGATCCTACGCTGTGAATGCGCAGGCTGCTTTCTGTACCAGGCAGGCTCAGCTCTGCGTCAGGTGTGTTCTGGAACGCGAGCATGACTTGGAATAATGGATGCGTGGCCCGGGAGCGAGCAGGATTGAGCACCTCTACAAGTCTCTCAAACGGCAAATCCTGATTTTCATAGGCTGCCAGATTCACTTCCCGCACTCTGTCAAGAAGCTCACGGAAACTCGGATCACCAGAGGTGTCTGTTCTGAGCACCAATGTATTGATAAACAGTCCCACAAGATCACTAAGCGCATCGTCATTCCGCCCCGCAATCGGGCTTCCAATCGGAATATCAGTTCCAGCTCCGAGCCTTGTCAGCAAGGCGGCAAGTCCTGATTGAAGCACCATAAACAGACTTACTCTATTGGCACGGGCCAGCTCCAGCAATCGGCTGTGAAGCTCTGAGTCTATATGGAAATGGATTGTATCTCCTTGATGACTCGGCTCAGCAGGTCGTGAATAATCGGTTGGCAGTTCGAGCTGATCGGGCAAATCTTTCAGTCTATCTTTCCAGAAAGCAAGCTGACCGGCAATCAAACTGTCTGGATCATGCTCGCTTCCGAGCAGACTTTGCTGCCAGAGCGCATAATCCGCATACTGCACAGCAAGCGGTGTCCATTCGGGAGCTCTCCCGTGACAGCGGGCGGTATAAGCAGCAGCCAGATCACGAGTCAGAGGAGTCAATGACCATCCGTCTCCGACAATATGGTGCACGAGGAGCAGCAGCACGTACTCGTCGGGACCGATAACAAAAAGCTCGGCCCGGAAAGCAGGCTCAGCTGCAAGGTCAAAGCTGTAGCGAGCAGCATCGGCAAGCCTCTCAGAAAGCTCCTCTTTCTTCATTTCTGTAACATATAAATCAGGACGGGCTTGATCGGCGTCCAAAATGCGCTGATAAGATGTCCCCTGTGATTCAGGGAAAATGGTCCGAAGGCTTTCATGGCGGCTGATGAGATCATATAGGGCCGCTTGCAGTGCTTCTTGGTTCAGTTCACCTGAAAGACGGACGGCAACCGGGATATTATATGTAGGACTTGGCCCTTCCAGACAATGGAGGAACCATAGCCGGCGCTGTGCAAAAGAAAGCGGAATGTTCTCAGGACGTTCAGCTCTTTGCAAAGCGGGACGGACACTCTGCGCCTGATCAAGATGTGCAGCAAGTCCGGCAACTGTCGGTTCGTCAAAGAGCTTGGCGATGCCCAGCTCAGCTCCCATCGTCTCACGAATACGGCTCATCAAACGGGCAGCAAGGAGAGAATGGCCGCCCAGCTCGAAGAAACTGTCATCGATGCCTACGCGTGCAAGACCTAGAACCTCCGCAAACAGATCACACAGTATCTCTTCTTGAGGCGTTCGCGGTCCCCGATCAGTGACAGACGCCCCAAAATCAGGTGCCGGCAATGCTTTCCGGTCAAGCTTGCCGTTAGGTGTTAATGGCAGTTCATCGATCTCCACAAATGCCGCAGGCACCATATAATCAGGCAGACTGGCACCGACATAACGGCGAAGCTCAGCAATATCTAGAGCTGAAGAAACGACCAGATACGCCACCAATCGTTTATCTCCCGGCTGGTCCTCTCGAACGACAACCGCAGCCTGTTTCATTTGCGGATGTTTAGCAAGCACGGCATCAATTTCTCCAAGCTCAATGCGGAAACCGCGAATCTTGATTTGATGATCGGCACGCCCGATGTAATCCAGAGACCCATCCGCACGCCAGCGGGCCTGATCTCCGGTTCGGTACATTCGTGTGCCCGGCGGTCCGTACGGATCAGCAACAAAGCGCTCCGCCGTTAAATCAGGGCGCCCTAAATATCCGCGGGCCAATCCGGTTCCCGCAATATAGAGCTCTCCAACAATGCCTGGCGGAACGGGCTGCAAACTATTATCGAGCACATATACCTGCGTATTCCAAATCGGCTTTCCGATCGGAGGCACACCCTGTACTCCTTTTTCGAGAAAAGCTGCCGCAGACCAAATGGTTGTTTCAGTAGGACCGTATAAATTAGTCACTGGACAATCAAGCGCGTGCAAGGCCTCCAAAAGCCCGCTTGGAAGCGCCTCTCCCCCGACAAGCACCCTGAGCTCCCGAAGTTTCTCAGGTTCGTTTGTGACCAACGCATGCCACAGGGTCGGCGTTGCCTGCATAATTGTTATATCAAAATATTCAATCATTTTAGCTAATGCCTGCGGCTCACGGGTTGTTTCTTTTTGAGCAACAACAATACTCGCTCCGCTGATAAGCGGGAGGAATAATTCTAAAGCAGAAATATCAAAAGCGACAGTCGTCACAGCCAGCAGCCTGTCTTGTTCATTGAGAGAAAATGTCTCCTGCATAGACAGCAGAAAATTACTTAAACTTTTCAGCGTGACAACAACACCCTTTGGCCTTCCTGTTGATCCCGATGTATAAATAATATACGCCGGATGAGCAAGAGATACATGTACATTTGGATTGTCAGCAGAATAACGCTTCACAATCTCTTTTGTCACAGGCAGATCCAGCACAAGCTGCGGTGCCGTTAGATCGTCAGGCAGAGTGTCTGCAATTTCCTCAGTCGTTATAATGCATGATGGCTTTGCATCCTTCAGCATGTATGAAATTCTGTCAGCAGGAAACTCCGGATCAAGCGGAAGATAAGCAGCACCAGTCTTTAGTACGGCCAGCATTGCAGCTACCATTTCGGAAGACCGCGGCAGGGCCAAGGCGACAAACTGCTCCGGCCCAAGCCCTTTTTCTATCAAAAGATGCGCGAGGCGGTTTGCTTGTTCATTCAGCTCTTGATAGCTTAATTGAATGTGATCGCAAATCAGGGCGATACGTTCAGGGGAACGGTCAGCCTGCTCCTGAAACATATCCGGAAGGCTGAGCAGCTGCTCGGATTTTGCTGTCTCATTCCATTCGCTTATGACCCGTGCTTTTTCTGCAGGCAAAAGAAATTCCATTTGCCCAATCAGCATGTCCTCACCGGCTGATGCCGTTTGTAAAAGCTGTAAGATCCGCTGCTGATGGACCTTTATTTCTGACTCATTGTATACTTCAGGATTGGCATCCACATCAATTCGCAGCCCGCTTCCGTCTGTTCTGTCATAGACATTTATCGACAAATCGTCAACAGGACCGGCTGACAGATTGTGCGTCGTCCCCCGGGCTCCGGCAAAGTCGAGACCGTAATCAAAAGGCATAAGATTTATTTGCGGGCCAAATAATCTATGATTTTCTCCTATTAGTTTCAGATCCCGCCGCAGTTCCTCATGGCGGTATTTATGATGCTGCCGGATACTGCGGATTTCCCGGGAAATTTGCAGCACAAGCTCAGAAAAGCTCATCGAAGGACTCACAGACAGCCTCAGCGGGAGAAGATTCATCACCATAGCCGGAACATTCAGGGATGCCGATCCCATCCGTCCCATCATAGGCAGTCCGAGCACAACATCCTCAGAGCCGGTCATACGGTGCACATAAGCAGCTGATACCGCAATCACGACTTCATGCCAGCTTCCGGCGTAATAGCGCGCCGCCTCTTTCAGCGCGTTTACATCTGATGGCGGCAAATAAGCAGTCTGGCGCAGAAAGCTTTTTGAGGTTCTCGGCGCCCGTTCTGCTAAACTGACAACTTCCGGCTTGTCCGCAAAACGATTCAGCCAGAATTGCCGATCCTCTTCATATGTTTCAGACGAGCGGTACGCTGCGTCCTCCTCCAAAATATCCTGCAAAGAGCCGAAGGAACGATCATCAGCGGACCGCCCTCCTGCAAGTGCAGTATAAGCATGTGCAACCCGCTGGGCGATCAGAGAAAACCCAAAGCCGTCGATCGCAATATGGTGAATGCGCTGATACCAAAAGAAACGCTGAGGCCCGGCTTTAAACAAAGCTTCGCGGAACAATGGGTCATGCTGTAAATCGACCGGCTTTGCCAAATCAGCTTTCATCCAGTGTAAAGCTGTCTTTTCCGGATCAGGCTCAGAACTAATGTCAAT
Source organism: Bacillus sp. XT-2 (assembly GCF_025696525.1). Classification (NCBI taxonomy): domain Bacteria; kingdom Bacillati; phylum Bacillota; class Bacilli; order Caryophanales; family Bacillaceae; genus Bacillus; species Bacillus sp. XT-2. Next base: position 149,896 of record NZ_JAHVOC010000008.1, on the reverse strand, counting down.
GACTTGGAGCTGTACATCCGGTGATGGATTCATCATCTGCCAAGGCCCGTCCATATCTTCACCAAAGCGGACATGAAGTGATTCCGCTTCTTTTATCACGTGCCGTAAAGCTTCTTCAAAAAGAGAAATGTCGATTGGGCCGTTGATTTCTATATATTCGGCTGTATTGTAGATTGGATTATCCGGATCAAGCTGCTGAGCAAACCAAATACCGGTTTGCGCTCCGGTTAAAGAATATTGAAGCTCTTTTGTATCAGGCATCCGTTTTTTTACCTCCTTTTATAAATAGTCCGCGTTTGGCAGCACTCTCTCAATGCGGATTGAAAGCAATTTCTGCCATTCTTCTATTGTCGGCCGTTCAGCCAGTTCGACGAATGTCACCTCGGCTCCTTCACGGCGCCATTGTTCAACTAATGTCATGATCCTTACAGAATCAAGTCCCCTATTCAGTAAGTCTTCATTTTCTGCAATGTCATCAGGCGATTCTTGAAGAAGCTCAGCAATTTGTGTTCGGATACTCTCGCAGGTAAATACATGTTTTTCAGCTTTTTCTGATGGCTTTTGAGCCGCAGAAGGCGTATGTTTCAGCTGATCAAGCAAGCTGTCGGTCATCAGCGTAAACGCACAGCGCCCAGCCGCATAGTCAAGGGCCATTTTATGCTTGTCCCGAGAAAAGTCCGCAACTGCATCAGCAACAAAAAATGCTTCGATATCCTCCATAAACGCTTCACATGCTGTAACGAGACAGCCAATATGAGCATAAATCCCGGAGATGATCAGCTGATCGCGCCCCTGTTCACGCATGATCTCAAGCAGATTCGTTCTCTTAAATGCGCTGTATCTCCATTTTGTCAATACGAGATCATCGTCTTCCGGTGCAAGCTCGGCCACAATTTTTTCCTCGTAAGGACCGCTGCTTAATCCAGGGCCCCAAAAATCAGTCAGCAATGCCCGGTCCTCCGGATTTTGACTGCCGGGCTGCGCTGTGTAGACAACAGGTATCCCGAGCTGAACACATTGATCCTTCAGCTTGCGTATATTTGCTGAAAGCTCTGTTACCGGAGACGCTCCTGCTGTAAACGCGTCGACAAAATAGTTCTGCATATCGTGTATTAAGAAGACTGCCCGATTTGGATCAGGCACCCATGATACTTTGTTTGTTGGCATATCAGACGCTGTCGGCATTTGATACGGCTGAATGGCAGGAATAGCCATTTGAACACTCCCTTTCAAATCGTTTCTATTTTTTTGAACCTGCAAGAAGTTTTTCGGCGATCGCTTCGCGAAGCGCCTTTTTGCTTACCTTTCCTACCCCTGTCTGCGGGAAGGACTCAACAAATTCGATCCGGTCTGGAATTTTATATGCTGCAAGCCCGCGCTCTCTTAGAAAAGCTTTGAGTTCTGCGGCTTTCGGCGCTTGATCCCGGGGAATAATGAAAACACATGATCTTTCACCAAGAAATTGGTCAGGCATTGAGACCATTGCCGCATCATGCACAGCCGGATGCGCCAGAAGATGATTTTCAACCTCTTCAGCCGCCACTTTTTCCCCGCCGCGGTTGATTTGATCCTTTGCCCGTCCTTCCACGACAACATAACCGTCGGGTGTCAGTCTCACTAGATCGCCAGTGCGGTAAAAGCCGTCCTCGGTAAACGAAGCCGAATTGTGCTCATCAGCCTTATAGTATCCCCGGATCGTATACGGTCCCCGTGTCAGCAGGTGCCCCGTTTCACCAGGTTTCACGTCACGGTCCTGGTCATCCCACACACGTATTTCATCGTAAGAAGACATCGGCTTACCTTGGGTATTAACAATAATTTCCTCCAGGTCATCAAGCCTTGTATAATTAACGAGCCCTTCTGCCATTCCGAAGACCTGCTGCAAGGTGCAGCCGAATACAGATTTCACTTTGCGCGCGGCTTCAGCGCTGAATTTCGCGCCGCCTACCTGCAGCACTTGAAGGCTTGATAAATCGTCATCTCGTGAGGAAGCAGCGTCCATCCATACCATTGCAAGCGGCGGGACAAGAGCTGTTATTGTCACCTGTTCCCGTTCAATCAAAGGGAACGAGTCGTCCGGACTCGGAGAAGGAGATAAAACCACTTTTCCTCCAGCGTATAATACGCCTAGCACCCCGGGTGAGCTCAGCGGATAATTGTGCGCCATCGGCAATGCGGCCAAGTACACAGTGCTGTGATCAAGCCAGCAAACCTCCGCACTCATCCGCAGGCTGTATATATAGTCATCGTGGGTTCGCGGTATCAGTTTCGATAAGCCGGTGCTTCCGCCAGAAAGCTGGAGAAACGCCACATCCGAAGATTTTACTTCAGGCAGCTCGCCAGGTTCTGTATGCAATGCCTCAAGCGGCTGGAATTCCTCCGCCTCACCTGAGACAATGACGTGTTTCAAGGACGGCAGCTTGCTTTGAACCTGTCTGGCAAGTGTGCGGTAGTCAAATCCCGAATGAGAATCGGGGATGATATAAGCCTCCGCTTCAGCAAACTCGCAAAAATATGTAATCTCACTGCTTCGATGCGAGGGCAATGCAAAAACCGGGAGCGCTCCCAGCCGAAAAAGCGCAAAGATGACTTCAAAAAACTCCGCGATATTCGGCAGCTGCACCACTACACGATCCATTTGTTTAATACCGAGCTTCTGCAATCCGGCTGCCAGACGGTCAGCCCTTGTGTCAAGCTCTTGATAGCTCCAATGGGTGTCCCCGCATGTAATCGCGATACGATCGCCATGTTTGGCAGCCCGGTCTCTTAACATGTCTCCAAAAGTCTCACCGGCCCAGCACCCGTTCTCCCGGTACTTTTCCGCAAACTCCTTGGGCCACGGCGTAAATCCATTCAGCATGCTGTTTCCCTCCTGCATTTATTTCTGATCATATGTGATTGACACCCATTGCCCGAAGCATTGTCCGGAACTTTGCGGATGTCTCCTGGAGCTCGTCCTCTGCTTTTGATCCGGCTACAACACCGGCCCCGGCAAAAAGACGAAGTGAACGTTCTTCAGCCTCTGCACAGCGAATCGTAACGATCCATTCGCCATCGCCTGCATCGTCACACCAGCCTACCATGCCGGTGAAGAAACCGCGGTCAAAAGGTTCAATTTCCCGGATGGCTTCTCTTGCAAGGCCAGTCGGTGTTCCGCAGACTGCCGGCGTAGGATGAAGCGCGGCGGCTAGTTCCAGCGCGGTTACAGTCGGATCAGAAAGCTCTCCTTTAATGACACTGGACAAATGCCACATCGTCTCAGTTTGGATCAGCGAAGGCTTTTCCGGAACGTCCAGCGTCCGGCAAAAAGGCCGCAGCCCGGCGGCAACCGCATCAGCCACAACAGCATGCTCATGAAGATCCTTTGCGGAGGAAAGCAATTCATCGGCCCGGCGCTGGTCCTCAACAGGATCATCACTGCGAGGTCTAGAGCCCGCTAACGGATTGGATACCACCTGAGTTCCCATTCTCGAAACGAGAAGCTCCGGACTTGCACCGAGTAGTGTCCGATGGGAAGATGAATCATCTTGGCCGGATACATCGGCTGCAAAAGTATAACCATGTGTATTATGCCGCGCCAGATGGTGAAGCAGTTCTCCCGTTTGTATCGCTTCAGATGATGTCAGATGCAGCGATCTGGACAGGACAATTTTGCTGAGTGTGCCGTCAGCAATGCTTGCCAATCCTTGTTCTACACCTTTTTTATAGTCCTCCGGTGCAGGAACAGGCTGTATTTGATATGTATGTTTCCGCTGCTGTTCGATGTTGGCATGATCGAATTGAAGCGGTCCCGACCACCGTACCTCCTCCGGAACGACGAGCCGGGGCGATTTCAAATGATCAAATGGAACAGCTCCCACAACAACCGGACGGCTTTGCCCCGATTGCTTTGCTTTGTTAAGCGCCTCAGCAATGCGGCTGGGTAAGGTTTCTAATTGGTTTTGGCCGTCTGCATCCGGCACGGTTTCACTTATTCCTTTTCCAAGCAGCACACGGTGAGGGGAAGCCAGGAAAAAAGTGCCCGGCTGATAATCACGAAGCAAATGCTCCGCCTTTGTTTCAGATATAACGTTTTGTTCCAACATCTTCATAAACCTCCTTTGAGTTAAGTTATACGCCTAAGGTCGCGCCGCCATCTACACATAAATTGTGCATCGTAATATGGCCTGCCTGCTCAGAAACCAAAAAGAGCACGGCATCCGCAATATCCGAAGGCTGGGCCAGTTTTTTGAGCGGAATTCCCGTTTTAAATGTATCAAGCGATCCTTTGATGACTTGCTCTGCTCCATTTTCATCAGCCCATAAGGACCACTGCATGTCTGTTTCCGTTGATCCGGGAGAAACAATATTGCAGCGAATGTTGTATTCTGCAAGCTCAAGGCCAAGGCACTTTGTAAACATCACGGCTGCTGCCTTTGATGAGGCGTATGCCGCCATAGATGTCCTTGGCACACCGGCTGCATTTGATCCTACTGTTACAATCGAACCGGATCTGCGGTTCATCATATATTTGCTGACTGAGCGCGACGCGTTAAAAACACCAGTCGAATTCACTGAGAAAGTGGCCTCCCATTCCTCATCACTGAGAGAATGAATCAGCCCTGGCCGAAGCACACCCGCTACGTTCACCAATATGTCAATCGGGCCCATGTCACGTTCGATTCGAGCCGTGATATCGTCAATCGCCGCACTGTCTCTCACATCCGCCGGAAAGGCTTCGGCATGACACCCCTCAGCTTTGAGGCTGTTCACGACTTTTTCGAGTTTTTCTGGATTGTAATCAACCGCAGCAATGTGCGCCCCCTGACCGGCAAGCGTCCGTGCAACAGCTTCACCTATTCCTTGTGCGGCCCCTGTAATCAAAGCGATCTTGCCTTCTATACCTCTTACATTCATTTCATCATTTCCTTTCTTCGCTTGTAACGCCAAAAATGACATTTTGCGAAAAAGACTGCTTCACCTTACCATTAATCGTAATCTATTGATAATGATTATCATTATCAATTATAAAAATAATCATATCCTTATGTCATCCGACAGTCAAATATAATTTTTGTGACAAATATGGGAGCTGAGACAATTCTCAGCTCATTGAAATGTGCGGGCCGTCAGGGTGAAGCGCGAAACGCAATGCCCTGCTGACCAAAACAGGAAGAACCGAAATATGTCCTTCTCCTGAAAACTCGCAAAATTCTGTCCGTACGCCTTGGTCAGCCAAAGTAGACAGCCGCTCGTAAAGCTCCTTCGCGTTATCGTTCATTCGGCATTTATGATGCTTTTCCAATTCTCCTGCCGCAAGCAGAAGATTGACAGGCTGATCGTTTTTCTTTAAACAGGAAACGAAACGCTCAGTTTCCTTTTCAATAAATGGTTTATTCCAATGAATGGACGGACTGCCCGCGATATACGTTTGGAATGCATCCGGTTTCGTTAAGAGCACCTGCAAAACGAAGAGCCCGCCAAGAGAGTGACCAAAGATCGTTTGTCTGTTTCTGTCAATCTCATAATCTTGTTCAATCTCCGGTTTGAGGTCCTCCTCAATAAACCTTAAAAAGTCCCCCGCTCCTCCATGCTCCGGCCATTCTTTGCCGTCAGGCCTTACCGGCAGCTCCGAGTAAGACGTAGGCATTGTAAAATCCCGGTGTCGCGCAGAAGAAAACGGTTCTGTTGTGTCATAGCCAATACCGACAATTAAAGCGGGAATTACCCCTGTTTTCTCAGGACGGCGCCCCTGCACTCGAACAGCTTCCGACATTGTACCGAAGATAGAATTGGCATCGAGCAGATAAATAACCGGATAACCAGAAGGCGGCGGCTCCGTGCTCGGTTTTGAGATAAAGATTTGATAGCCGCGGCTGTCATTGCGTGAAGACATTTTACGCACTTCCGTTCCCGGAATGGTAAATGCGTTGTAGGTCCCGCCTTTAGCCTCATCTGTTTTTTTCTCAATCATGCAGTACGACATTCCTCTCCTTAAAACTGGCTGCATTTATGATAATGATTTTCACTATCAACTAGACAACTCAAATAATAGGTTTTCTGGCAAACAAAGTCAACTTTTTCCTTAATAAAAAAGGCACCTTATCTAAATAAGGTACCTTACGACTAGCAATATGGAAATAAAATCCTGAAAAAGATGCTGATTATCCTACGTTTACTAGAACCTTAATCCCATGTAAATCTCTGATTCTGCCAAGGGTCGCCTCTCATATGATAGCCGTTCTGCTCCCAAAAACCAGGATGATTTTCTTTCGTAAATTGGATGCCGCGCAGCCACTTAGCGCTTTTCCAAAAATACAAATGAGGAAACACCCCTCGCAGCGGGAAGCCGTGTTCAGGCGTTAAAGGTTCGCCGTTATGCGCATAAGCGAGCAGTGATGTTTCAGCCAAAAAGTCATCGAGCGGCAGATTTGTCGTCCAGCCCACTTCCGCGTGTAAAATGACATAGCCCGCCTCTTCTTTTACCCCGGCTTTCTCCGCAATATCCCTTGTCCTTACCCCCTGCCAAACGTTATCAAGCCGCGACCAGCCTGTCACGCAATGAATGTCATTTTCTGATTCGCACTGAGGAAAGGCTTTTATATCTTCAAAGCTTAAAAGCATCGGGTGATCAACCAATCCGTATACTTGCAGATTCCACTTTGTCATATCCTCATAATACGGAACGTTCCCCGTATGAAGCACAGGAAACGAAGTCGTCACATTTTGATTGGGCGGCACTCTTCCTGACTGATCTGCCTGTTTTATTTTTCCGAAATACATGCAAATCCTCCTTTTGTTAACCTAAATTATATTTATGTTGACAATCATTCAGATCTTTATTACTCTATGATTGTGTATGTAAACCTAAGGGGGAACAACGATGAAACAACCTAAACTTCGTGCGGGTGATATGGCGCTGATCGGCATGTTCGCCGCACTTATGGCTGTCGGCGCCAACATTACATCAGTCGCGCCCTTTTTGCAAGTTGCCGGCATTCCGCTGTCGATGCAGCCGTTTTTCTGCCTCTTGGCGGCTTTGCTTCTCGGCAGCAAACGCGCTGCTATCGCGATGCTTGTATATGCGCTTGTCGGATTGGCCGGGGCACCAGTGTTCGCTCAGTTTTCCGCGGGCTTCGCACCATTTGCAGGTAAAAGCGGCGGCTTCATTATCTCATATATTCCTGCAGCATTCGCAGCTGGATGGTTATTAGAACGCAAAATTCAGCCAAGTAAAATCCGTTTTCTGATTGCTTCTCTTATCGGAACGGCCATTATGTATATCATCGGCACCACCTATATGTATCTTGCGCTGAAGCTGTGGATTCATACACCGGTGAGCTACGGCACGGCTTGGGGCTTTATGACTTGGTTTATGGTAAAAGACACGGCACTGGCTGTGCTGCTGACGTTTATCGCACCTGCGATCTACCGCTCTATTCATAAAGCAACCGGCTTTAACAGACATCAAATATCGTCCACTTAAAAACCGTTCCGATGGACGGTTTTTTGAAATGATAAACAAAAAAGGCTCTCCCGTTAAGGAGAGCCTTTTTTCTATAAGACAAGGGCCGCAATCCAGCCAAAAATAACAAGCGGAATGTTATAAAAGATAAATGTCGGCACACAAGTGTCCCAAATGTGGTGATGCTGTCCGTCCGCACTCAGACCCGAAGTCGGGCCAAGTGTACTGTCGCTGGCAGGTGAACCGGCGTCGCCAAGCGCGGCTGCCGCTCCGATAATCGCAATCGTTGCCATCGGGCTGAATCCGAGCTGCATACATAGAGGCACAAAGATCGTTGTGATCACCGGAATCGTTGCAAAAGATGAGCCGATTCCCATTGTAATCAACAGGCCGACCAGCAGCATCAGCAATGCACCCAGCGACTGACTGTGCCCGATAATACCAGCTGATGTTTTGACCAATGACTCGACATCTCCGGTTTTTGTCAATACATTTGAGAAACCGGCTGCAACAAGCATAACAAATCCGATAAAGGCCATTAATACCATACCGTCAGTAATCAATGAATCCGCTTCGTCACGTTTCATTACACCGCTGACAAACAGGATAATCAGGCCGGCCAGCGCCCCCATAATCATCCCTTCTACTCCCAATGTCTGCGATAAATAAAGCTGGACGCCGAGTGACACTAAAATGGCGAGAACCGCGATTCCCAGGCTTTTTTTCGTATATGGAGATGCTTTTACACCTGAGATTTCTTTTGTTTCATACACTTTTGGTTTTCGATAAACGATTACCGATAAAATCAAACCGACAACCATGCCTGCAACCGGTATAATCAGCGCGTACGGGATATCGCCAAGCGGAACGTTTAAACCCGCATCGGCCATGTTGTCCTTCAGCATGCCTTGGAATATCTGGCCGAAGCCAACAGGCAGTACAATATAAGGAGCCGTTAAGCCGAACGTAATCACACACGCAATCAGCCTGCGGTCCATTTCAAGCTCATTAAAGATTTTCAAAAGCGGCGGTATCAGCACAGGAATAAATGCGATGTGAACCGGTACCACGTTTTGTGAAAAACAAGCTACGATTAAAATAATCAGTACGATAAGCACTTTAGACAGTGCCTTTTTTCGAGTATCTTCTTTGTTTCCAATTAATTTCACAGAAGCTTCCACCATAGCATCCGGAAGACCTGTTTTCGTTAAAGCCGCAGCAAACGCACCAAGCATAGCGTAGCTGACTGCAACGGTGGCATTTCCGCCGAGCCCTTCTGTAAAGGCTTTAACCGTTTCACCCAGGCCGAGTCCTCCTGTTAAGCCGCCGGCCAAAGCACCTATGATTAAAGCAATAACTATATTGACACGCAGAAGACTTAAGACAAGCATAAGCAGCACTGCGATAACGACTGCATTCATGATACCCCTCCAAAAATCCTTTAGTTTGCTAATGTAGTAGATAAATAAAGTACGAACGTATCGTATCATATTCATGATACTTTAGTCAACTAAAGATTTTGGAGAAAAAAACCCTGCCGCGAAATCGCAGCAGGGCTATATTTATTATGCTTTTGCGTCTTCTTCCGCTGTGAATCTTTCTGCCAGCGTAGCCAGTGTTCTTGCCATGACGCCGGTTGCACCGGACGGACCGAAGCAGCTTGCTTTACTTGAAGTTGCTGTGCCTGCAATATCAAGATGGACCCAAGGAGTCGTTTCAGCAAACTCACCTAGAAACGTTCCTGCCATAATGGCATGGCCTTCCCGTCCCGGTGAATTGTTTAAATCCGCCATTTGGCTGTTTTTCACACGTTTTTTATCCTTTTCTGTAATCGGCAGCTGCCAGATGGCCTCACCGCACTCTTCCGCAGCTTCAGCCACCCGCTGATAAAAGCTCTCGTTATTTGTCATGGCGCCGGTTGTTTCTGTGCCCAATGCCACAACAACGCCGCCGGTGAGCGTTGCCACATCAACAAGTACAGACGCGCCATGCTGTTTCGCATATGTAAGGCCGTCTGCAAGCACAAGCCTTCCTTCTGCATCCGTGTTAAGGATTTCAATTGTTTTTCCGCTTAATGACACGATGACATCGTCAGGCTTCATCGCTCCGCCTGAAACCATGTTGTCGGTTGACGGAATGACAGCCAGCACATTTTGCTCCGGACGAAGCTCGCCGATCGTTTCCATTGCGCCAAGGACCGCTGCCGCTCCTCCCATATCGGATTTCATGCCGACAATTCCTGTTTTCGTTTTAATAGAGTAACCGCCTGTGTCAAAGGTAATTCCTTTTCCGACAAGCCCGATAACGTTTTCCCATTCCTTTTTGCCCTGATACTTCAAGACAATCATTTTGGGCGGTTCGGCAGAGCCTTGGTTTACCGCAAGGATTGCGCCCATACCGAGCTCTTCCATATCCGATTTCTCCAATATTTCACACTCAAAATCATACTTCGCCGCAAGCTCGGACGCATAAGAAGCCAAGTCAGTTGCTGTCAGCATATTTCCCGGCATATTAACAAGCGTTCTCGCCGAATTTGTGCCCTGCCCGTATGCCCGGCCGACAAGAAGACCGGCCTGCACTTCTTGTGTATCTTCATCTGTGACGGCATAGATGGATTCAAGCTGTTTATCCGGCTCATTTGATTTGTGCTTATAATCCTGCACCTCATAAGAAGCAAGCAGGCAGCTCTCAGCTAATGCGTGAGCGGCATCCGCTGCGGGAACTTCTTCACAAATAAATGTGTCAAGCAGTACGGCAGCCTCTTGTTTTCTGTCTTTATGAATGGCTTGAAAAACATGGGCAAAGCTTTCCTTCGCCTCTTCAAATGAATAATTCGCCTCTCTTCCCAAACCGACGAAATAAATACGTTTCATACCAGCGGAGGACGGAGGGAATACTTTTGATACTTGATTCCGTTTGGCAGAGACATCACCGTCTTTCAGAAGCTGAGTCAGATGGCCTTCCAGTTTTTCATCAATTTCCTTTGCTTTGCCTGTCAGCTGGCTTTTTTGAAAAAGTCCGACCACTAGGGTTTCAGTATGCTCTAATTGTTGAACCGCATAAAACATAAGGCTTACACTCCTAACGTAATGGGTATTTGTAATGAACAATGGTATAATAGGAAAAACATTCTTTCCTTACATTTATTTTATCAAACAACAGACAAAGACCTGCTTTTTTCTTTTGTAACACGAAAGATTTTCATATAGAAAGGATGTCGCCTATGGAACTTTTTATGAATTTTCCTTTATTATCAAGCCTTGCTGCCATCATCTTTGCACAAGTCATTAAAGTGCCGATACAATTTATCGTATCCAGAAAACTGGACTGGTCGCTGGTGACAAGCACAGGCGGCATGCCGAGTTCCCACTCCGCAGCTGTTACGGCGCTCTCTACCGGCGTAGCTTTAGAGCATGGATTAGGTTCCTCTCTCTTTGCGGTTTCAGCCATTTTCGCCGTCATTACCATGTTTGACGCAACCGGCGTCAGACGTCATGCCGGCGAGCAGGCAACAGTCATTAATAAACTTGTGATTGATTTTAACCGTTTTGTGAATGAAGCAAAAGATTTCCCGAAAGCCGAAGAGAAAGAAAAACAAAAAAAGCTGAAAGAGCTTCTCGGCCATCAGCCAATCGAGGTCTTTTTTGGCGGATTGACAGGAATTTTATTAACACTGGCACTGGCATACTTTTTTCTGTAAAAAAATAACGCTTCAGCCGCAGCTGGAGCGTTTTATTCTTTCACGGTTTTGTATTGATTTCTGAACACCTGCAATGATTTTGTTTCATTAAGCTTTACCAGTTCATCCTCAGTGACTTTTCCGGTCCCCTTCTTAATCACATACACGTCCAGGGTTTTTTTGCCCCATTCATTGTAGACATCATGAACGGTTTCAAAGTACAGATCAATGCGGTTTCCCTTGATGGCAGATCCTGTGTCCGCAACAACGCCCAAACCATAGTTCGGGATGAATAAAATGGTGCCGATCGGAAAAACGGATGGATCGGCGGCAACCGTAGAGTATAAATCTCTTTTCACTTTAACACCTGAATATGTAAGCCCGTATAATGGATCACCAGGCTTTTTACCCGTCGATTCGACTCCCGCTGTATAGCCTGTAGCCGTTACTTTTCGCGCTGGATACTGGTTCCAGTCAAAGGCTTCTTCCAATGGTTTGTCTTTTGCTTTGGCTGCAGCGGACATCGTTTTTTCGTTTTTCTGCTGCAATGCTTTTAATGTCAGTCCTGTGTTCTTCGAGTGCTTCTCATTATTTTCTTGCACCCATTTTGATAAGTCCTTCGCCTCTACTCCTGATATGGCTAAATATGTCGTGGCAAACGCGAGCAGAAATAAACAGGCCATCAGCAAACGTCTGATCATTTTCAACATTATTCACCTCTCCTCCGAATCATTGTTCCCAAATAGCGGGAGCAATATTCAAAACGGTGAATGCGCTGAAGGCACAAAAAAAGCTTTCTTTAGAAAGAAAGCGGCATTAAAACATCTGATATCCTCTTTTTCTGAGCATGTTGATCGCTATGCCTGAGACAATGGCGCCGGCCAGACCGCTGGCTAAAATCAATACATCTGCAGCAGCTAACGATACGATTCTCTGAAACAGGCTGGCAAAGGATTCGCCTGGCGATTGGATATAGCTGATCAGCTTTTCCTTGCTGATTATAAATAGGCATACAATCGGATAAATCACAGCCATAATCCAGGACATTCTCAGCAGCATGTTTAATAAGAAACCGATTCCAAAAAACAAAACAAAAAATAAAACAATTGAGATGATAACGACTGGCAGACTAATCAAAACCCCACCCCCTGCGTTACTTTTAGTGTACCGCGGGGGCTTTTAAAAAGTCAACGGCTGGAAAATGAATGACTGTCTTTACCTGTCCCCTGACATGACGGACAAGTTTCTGAACCGCCGAGGATTAATTGAAAATACCCTTTCCCTGAGCAAAACGGGCATGCCTGTGAAGCGGTTGTCGTTGCGGTTTTCATCTTAGCATCACCTTTTTCTTAATTTTCAGATAATAATACCATACCAAGCTGTCAATGATAAAGTCAGATCATGTGACAAATCTTTTGATGTAAGCGGAAACATTTTTATTTTGCTCTTGTTCTCTTTTTATTTTGACGTTTTTTAATAAAACAAAACCCGCGGAGAGCGGGTTTTTAGAAAAACTTAAATTTGCCTTTTTTCAGTGTGAGTCCGAGTCCGCCGATTAAAAACAGCGAACGGTTATCGATGACTTTTTTCATAAAAGAAGCCGGGGTGCCTTTCAGTTTTCTTCCGTACACGACTCCGACCGCATTATGCTCGCCGAGAGAAGCCACCGTTCCTTTTATGTCAGGTTTGAATTCTTCAAGCTCGCCGCCCTTAATGAGTTTTGCAATGTTTTTAGCGACCGTAGTCCCTTGCTGCATCGCGATTTGGGCGGTCGGCGGATAAGGACGGTCAGTGTCTTCATTGATAAACAGCGAGCTGTCGCCGAGAATAAACACGTTGTCATGTCCGGGCGCGCGAAGATCAGGATTGACTTTCACCCGGCCGCGCATATTTTCAAAGCCGGCTTCTTCCACAATCGGATGTCCGCGGACACCTGCCGCCCACACCACCGTTTGCGATTTGATTTGCTCGGGCTCCTCATCTTTTTTGCCGACTGTGACTCCTTCTGAGGTACACTCTTGAACCGCCGTGCCGATTTTAAACTCAACGCCATTCTCCTCAAGATAGTGAACAGCATAATCGACAAGCTCGGGATCAAAGCCCGGCAATACGGTCGGCGCTGCTTCTACGCAGATAATGCGTACAAGGCTTCTGTCAACGTCATACTCCTTGCAGAGCTCCGGCACGCGGGCAGCCAGTTCGCCAAGAAATTCAATACCCGTAAACCCGGCTCCCCCGACAACGATTGTTAACCTGTCCGGCCTTTTTTCAGCTTCGATGTTGTAAGTCGCAAATTGCAGCTCAATATGTTCCCGAAGCACTCGAGATGTATTGATATTGGCGATCGGAAACGCAAATTCTTTTAAGCCTTTAATGCCGAACGTTTCAGGTACCGCTCCGAGGCCGATAACTAAATAATCGTACTGCAGCTCTCCATTGGCAAGCACAACTTTCTTCTCGTCTATTTTGATTGCCTTCACGGTATCCTGTACAAAATTGACACGTGACTGGTTGATTACATCTTTTATCTGATAACGGCAGCGGTCATGATGGAGCGTACCGGCGCTCGCTTCGTGCATCCATGTCGTTTCGTAATGATAATTGTGTTTATTCACAAGCGTAATATCAGCATCATTCGGACCGACATGCTTCGTCAGCCTTGTCACTGTCATCAATCCGCCATAACCTGCACCTAAAATCACGATTTTGGGCTTATTCAATGCCATCACATCCACCTTCTCTTTTTTTTGCTGTTAGACGCATATAAAAATCATCATTTGTGTTATCTTCAGCTTATTGGCAGGATTTTATGAAATATATTGAAAAGTTTTTTGTGAAGTCCACACCCATAGCACTACTATCATGTGTATCCGGCTGGTTCATGAAACATTCAGAAAAAAGATGAATTCATTTTTTTCTTATCGTATCGGCCCGCGGGCATATGATCAAGAATGAATGCGCATACAATGCACTCGCAAATTTTTCTGCTGACTCGTCAATTTTAAGAGCAATATGGTATAATTAATAACAATTTTCATTTAGGAGGCAATTTTCGTATGCGAGAGGATACAAAGGTTTATGATATTACAATTATAGGCGGGGGACCGGTCGGCTTATTCACCGCTTTTTACGGAGGCATGAGACAGGCAAGCGTCAAAATTATCGAAAGCCTGCCTCAGCTTGGCGGACAGCTTAGTGCCCTGTACCCTGAGAAATATATATATGACGTAGCAGGATTCCCGAAAATCCGCGCCCAAGAGCTAGTGAACAACTTAAAAGAGCAAATGGCGAAATTCGACCAAACCATTTGTTTAGAGCAAGCGGTTGAATCTGTTGAAAAACAAGCAGACGGCGTGTTTAAGCTTGTGACAAACGAAGAAACCCATTACTCTAAAACGGTCATCATCACTGCAGGAAACGGCGCATTCAAACCAAGAAAGCTCGAGCTTGAAACAGCCGAACAATACGAAGGCAAAAACCTTCACTACTTCGTTGATGATTTACAAAAATTCGCCGGCAGACGCGTTGCGATTCTGGGCGGAGGAGATTCAGCGGTTGACTGGGCGCTTATGCTTGAGCCAATCGCAAAAGAAGTTTCCATCGTTCACCGCCGCGATAAATTCCGCGCGCATGAGCACAGTGTGGAAAACCTTCACGCATCTAAAGTGAATGTCCTGACTCCATTTGTTCCGACAGAGCTCATCGGAGAAGACAAAATCGAGCAGCTTGTGCTTGAGGAAGTGAAAGGCGAGCGCAAAGAGATTTTAGAAATCGATGACTTAATTGTCAACTACGGCTTCGTCTCATCTCTTGGACCGATTAAAAACTGGGGACTTGAAATTGAGAAAAATTCCATTGTCGTCAAATCAACGATGGAAACAAATATCGAAGGCTTCTTCGCAGCAGGTGACATTTGCACATACGAAGGAAAAGTCAACCTGATCGCAAGCGGCTTCGGCGAAGCACCGACAGCTGTTAACAACGCGAAAGCTTACATGGACCCGAAAGCTCGCGTACAGCCTCTGCACTCTACAAGTCTTTTTGAAAATAAATAATAAAAAAAGGAGTTTGTGTCAAGATGACACAGCTCCTTTTTTATTTAAAGATATTTATATAATTCATCGCAGTTCCGATAACCAGCGCAATCACAAGGGCTGCTACAACCCAGATCGTGGCCATGATAATGCGGTCTTGGATCTTTTGGGACTTCGGTGTTTGTTCTTCGTTTTGAGTCATCTCCACTCGCTCCTTTCACATATCCATGTCATAAAGAAAGCCTGGTGCTGTAGGACCAAGCTGTGCTGAACTTATATATTAGCGTTTTATCATCCGCTCTATGAGATCATTCGTTAAGACTATGATACCCAAACTCATCCTGAATGACAAGCTTCCGCACCTGAATCACATCCATCATCAGATAAATCGTTTGACATCCTCCCTAAAACAGAGTACATTATACAAGGCGAACATTTGGTATATATTCATTATAAATATTCGTATTTAGGAGTGGATTCTATGGAAAATGTGTTTGATTACGAAGATATTCAACTAATTCCTGCAAAATGCATTGTGAACAGCCGTTCTGAATGTGATACATCCGTACGTTTAGGCGGACGTACATTTAAATTGCCCGTCGTTCCTGCCAATATGCAGACGATTATAGATGAGAAACTTGCGGTTTCATTAGCCGAAAACGGCTATTTTTATGTGATGCACCGCTTTGAACCTGAAAAACGGATTGACTTTATAAAGGACATGAACGCACGCGGCCTATTCTCTTCTATCAGCGTTGGGGTCAAAGATGAGGAGTATGCATTTGTCCGTCACTTGGCAGAAGAAAATCTGATCCCTGAATACGTGACCATCGACATCGCTCACGGACATTCCAATGCCGTCATTGAGATGATTCAACACCTCAAAAAACATCTTCCGGACAGCTTTGTCATCGCGGGAAATGTCGGAACACCGGAAGCGGTCAGAGAGCTCGAAAATGCCGGAGCGGATGCCACAAAAGTCGGCATCGGACCGGGAAAAGTATGTATAACGAAAATTAAAACCGGTTTCGGCACAGGCGGATGGCAATTAGCCGCGCTGCGCTGGTGCGCAAAAGCCGCCAGCAAACCGATTATCGCGGATGGCGGAATCCGCACCCATGGCGACATCGCAAAATCAATTCGATTCGGCGCTACCATGGTCATGATCGGTTCACTATTTGCCGGACACGAGGAATCACCGGGACAAACCATTGAAAAAGACGGAAAGCTCTACAAAGAATACTTTGGCTCAGCCTCTGAATATCAAAAAGGCGAAAAGAAAAATGTCGAAGGCAAAAAAATGCACGTAGAGCATAAAGGCGCAATCATGGATACGCTGATTGAAATGGAACAGGATCTTCAATCTTCTATTTCTTATGCTGGCGGAACTAAGCTGGAGGCTATCCGCAATGTGGATTATGTCATCGTGAAGAATTCGATTTTTAATGGAGATAAGTATTAAAAATAAAAAAAGCCAAGTCAGCGGCTCGCCGCTTGACTTGGCTTTTTCTATTATTAGCACTCTTCTGGTTTACCTGCATTCGTCGCTGTCCTGAAAGAAGAACCGCAGCCGCATGAGGCGATGGCGTTTGGATTATCGATGGTAAAACCGCCGCCAAGCATGGATTGCTTAAAGTCTATAATAGTGCCGTTCATGATATCAAGGCTTTCTTTGTCAACGAGAACAGTAATGCCGTGCTCCTCAAACATACTGTCTGCTTCGCTTTTTTCATGCTCAAAGCCCATTCCGTATGAAAGACCGCTGCAGCCGCCGCCTTTAACGCCGACACGCAGAAACGCGTTTTCTTCTTCATGCTCTTTCATCATATCTTTTATATGCAAAGCTGCTGCTTCTGTAATTGTTACAGGGTTGCTCATTAATGTGAACCTCCTTTTAGAAACCGGATGTTGTCTTTTATTATAAACTTGATCGGCTCATTTCTCAAACTAGCTGTTTTATAAAAAATAGACGCCCTCACAAACAGTCTCTGCCGGACCTGTCATCATCACATGGCCGTTCTCTTTCCAATTAATGACCAAATCTCCGCCCGCTAAATGAACCGTAATGTCTTCATTTCGTCTTGATACGCCGTTTAAAACAGATGCGACAGCCGCTGCACAAGCGCCTGTTCCGCAAGCCTGTGTGATGCCTGATCCCCGTTCCCACACGCGGAAGTGCAGTTCATGCTCATTCACGGTTTCCACAAACTCGACATTCACACCTTCCGGAAATCTTGGATCTTTTTCAATCACCGGTCCCAGTGTCGTCAGCGGTGCCTGTTCAATATCGGCAATCGGAAAAACGATATGCGGATTGCCCATGGAAACCGCGGTGCCTTTTAGTTCAGCTTCGCCAAATGTCATTGTTTCATTAATGGTTTGCTCCTCACCGCCGCCAAGCATCGGAAGCTCGGCTTTTGTCAGACGCGGTTCACCCATATCGACAGTGACAACATTCACTTTTCCGTTTTCAGCTTGAACCTCTGCTTTCACAAGCCCGGAGAGGGTTTCAATCAGAAAAGATGTTTCCTCAACCAGCTTATGCTCATACGCGTATTTTGCAACGCAGCGCAAACCGTTGCCGCAGTTTTTCCCTTCAGACCCGTCATTATTAAAAATCCGCATTTTGACAGGTGCTTGATCTGAAGGACATATGAGGATCATTCCGTCGGAGCCGATCCCTGTATAAACGGAAGACACTTGAACCGCTATTTCAGACAGTTGTTCTTCCGGCAGTTGTTCTTCAAATTGATTCACGTATATATAGCTGTTTCCAAGTCCGTGCATTTTGGTAAATCGAAATGAGTTCATAGATGCCTCCAACTTTTTCTCTTTTTCTTAGTATAAAAGCTATTATAAACGGACACAATACAATTATCCCCCGTTTTTCATACATAAAAGCTCCTTGCAATGACGCAAGGAGCTTTTATCTTTTATATGAACATGCCGGCAATAGCCGCGCTCAGCAGATTGGCTAATGTTCCCGCCAGAACAGCCTTTAACCCGAGGCGTGCGATATCTGAGCGGCGGCTTGGCGCTAAACCGCCAAGCGTACCGAGCATAATCGCAATCGAAGAGAAATTTGCGAACCCGCATAACGCAAAACTGATAATCGTAGCGGTTTTTTTAGAAAACTCGCCGATGTGCGGACCGAAGTTAGAATAAGCGACAAACTCATTCAGCACCAATTTCTGGCCGATAAAGCTTCCGGCATGCAAGGCTTCATGCCATGGCACACCAATCATAAAGGCGATTGGAGAAAACACATAGCCGAGGATAGATTCTAATGTGACATCTTTTAAACCGAACAAACCGAAAACACCGCCGAGAATACCGTTGACCACGGCGATTAATGCGACAAATGCAAGCAGCATCGCCCCAACGTTCAGCGCAATTTGCAGACCTGTTGACGCACCCTTTGCAGCTGCGTCAATCACATTGGCCGCTCCTTCGCCTTCATCCATTTTGAAATCGCCTTTTACTGTTTGCGGCGTTTCCGTTTCAGGAATGATTAATTTTCCGAAAACCAGACCCGCAGGAGCGGCCATGAAGCTCGCCGCGAGCAAGTATTCAATCGGAATACCGAGAAGGGCGTAGCCAAACAAAGTTGAACCCGCAACAGCCGATAGACCGCTCGTCATAATTGTAAACAGTTCAGAGCGCGTCAGTCCTGCAATGAGGGGCCTGATCACTAACGGAGATTCCGATTGCCCTACAAAAATATTAGCAGCAGCCGCAAGAGATTCCGTTTTGCTTGTCCCAAGAAGTTTCGACAATCCGCCGCCAATCACACGGAAAATGAGCTGCATGATTTTCAAATGATATAAAACTGCGATCAGTGCTGAGAAGAAAATGATAACAGGCAGTACACTTAATGCAAACGCCGGGCTGTCGCCGACTTTTAAAAGCGGCCCAAATATGAAACTGATGCCTTCATTCGCATAATCAATCAGAAGCTGTACACGGCTTGAAAACCATAAAAAAACAGCGCGTCCCGCTTCCCATTTCAACACGATGTATCCAAACGCCACCTGTATACATAAACCAACGATGACGGTTCTTATTCTAATATTGCTTTTCTTTTCTGAAAATAAAAACGCGATGGCGATTATCCCAACTGCGCCGAGCAGTCCCCAAAGAACATTCATGAATACACCTACACCTCTTAAAATTTATTTAAAACAAATCTTTTATACGATAACAATAATATTTTTTGATGTCTACACATTTTTTCAGTACTTTTGTACCGCAAAATAAAAAAGGGCCTGAGACAGGCCCTTTTCTTCAAAACATTGGGTTTTCTTCAATAAATGTATATATATTCTCAACAAGCTCAGCAGGTGTTTCACCCGTAACGACTTCTCCGTTTACTAGAGCGAATAGTGATTCCATACATTTCCCGCAATAGCTTAAACAGCCGTATTCAAGAACATCCAGATTCGGATCTTTCTCTAAAATCGCTCGGGCTTCCTGAGAGCCGTGAGCCAGATTGCTGACACAAAATTCAATCATTGGATTCATGCGGTTTCACCTCACATATGAACATTATCGCGAATTTTTCACTATTCGTCAAAGACAACGAACGCATTAAAATTTATTATCGTAACATATCATTCCTGCAATAACGTTTTACTAATTTGTGTTTTAAGGCTAATTTGTAGGTTATTTTGAAACTAATATTGTGATTTTAGATCAAATTCGATATAATTCTAGATGTTATTTTACAAAGTTCGTATTTTTCATCAATGTGTCTATCATACTCTTCGGGTTAAAGGGGAATTCAAATGAAAAAATTGGTCTTGATCGGCGGAGGTTACGGAAACATGCGTGTTCTTCATCGCTTATTGCCCAACCAGCTGCCTCATGATGTTTCAATCACGTTAATTGACAGAAATCCTTATCACTGCTTAAAAACAGAATATTATGCCCTTGCCGCAGGCACAATTTCTGACCACCATATCAGAGTGACGTTCCCAGAGCACCCTCGCCTGGATGTCGAGTACGGCGATATTTCATCAATTGATATTGCACAAAAACAAGTGCTGTTCCATGACCGCGAACCGATTTCTTACGATGACGCAGTGATCGGGCTCGGCTGCGAGGATAAATATCATAACGTGCCGGGAGCGCCCGAATTCACCTACAGCATTCAAACCATCGATCAGTCCCGCGAAACCTATCAAAAGCTGAACAACTTATGCGCCGAAGCGACTGTTGCCATTGTCGGAGCAGGCCTTAGCGGCGTTGAACTTGCAAGTGAATTAAGAGAAAGCCGTGACGATCTGAACATTATTTTGTTTGACCGCGGAGATCTCATTTTATCAAGCTTTCCCGAGCGTTTGAGCAAATATGTGCAAAAATGGTTCGAAGAGCACGGTGTCCGCATTATTAACAGGGCAAATATCACAAGAGTAGAAGAAGGCGTTGTGTATAACCACGATGACGCAATTTCCGCAGACGCCATCGTATGGACAGCCGGCATACAGCCGAATAAAGTCGTCAGAGACTTGGATGTGGAAAAGGACGCACAAGGCCGTGTCGTGTTAACCCCTCATCACAATGTCCCGGGTGATGAACATCTGTACGTTGTCGGAGATTGTGCCAGCCTTCCTCACGCACCGAGTGCCCAGCTGGCAGAAGCTCAAGCTGAACAGATTGTCCAAATATTGCAAAAACGCTGGAATGGTGAAGCCCTTCCTGAATCAATGCCTCAGTTTAAGCTGAAAGGCGTTTTAGGTTCACTCGGAAAAAAAGCCGGCTTCGGACTTGTTGCTGACCGGCCGCTGATCGGCCGTGTTCCGCGTTTGCTGAAATCCGGCTTGCTGTGGATGTACAAACACCATAACGGATAATAGCAGAACCGCTGATGAAGTCAGCGGTTTTCTGTATAACCGTATCTCTCCATTTCCTCATATACATCCTTCAATTTCGGATTGCCTTCTCCGACAATTTTATTTTCTACGAGGACGAGCGGATAAAAATATTCGTCATTTCTGATTTTTTCCGCAAGCTGTTTTACGTTTTCGACGTCAGGCGGCTCGTAAATGTCGATGTATTGGATTTCAAAAGGCTGATTCGGATATTTTCTTTTCAGCGCAGCCTCAAGCCATTCATATGTATCTTTAGCCGTCGGCATATTGACACAGCTTGCACAAACGGTTTCTGCCCCATATACGCTGAGCATGACTGTTTTGGTCATTGATAAGTGCCCCCATTTCTCTGCATTACATTCTTTCTATTAAGTATACAGAGACAAAAGACGTTTTTATAGAAAAAAACCGTTTTTGTGTTCAAGTCTGAATGTGCTATAATAATGGGAGCAATTCTGCAAACCAAACAATAGATTTTTATTGTTACACTGAATATAATGGTTTTATGACGACGAAAGGAGCGAATGTCATGACTGAAGTTGAAATGAAAGAACAGGTGCAGGAAGTACTGGACAAACTTCGTCCGTTTTTACTTCGTGACGGCGGTGACTGTGAGCTTGTAGACGTTGATGAAGGTATTGTTAAGCTTCGTCTTCTAGGCGCGTGCGGCAGCTGCCCAAGTTCAACAATTACGCTGAAAGCCGGAATTGAACGCGCTCTTCTTGAAGAAGTGCCTGGTGTAATTGAAGTAGAACAAGTCTTTTAATAAAGCAGCCAGGCTGATATTTGATCAGCCTGGCTTTTTTTATGAGAGATATTGGTCAAACCATGAGCTTATATAGGCCAGGCGCTTGATCCGCTGTCCCGGGTGTCCGCTGCGTGACAAATTATGCGACGCTTTCGGAAAACGGACCAGCACGGTTTCCTTGTCCATTTTTTTCAAGGCAATAAAAAGCTGTTCAGCCTGTTCAATCGGGCACCGGTCATCACGTTCGCCATGAAGAATTAAAAGGGGCGTCTCCACGTCTGCCGCATATTTTAAAGGGGAACGGTCCCACAGTTTTTCTGTATCGGTAAACATGTCATGCTCAAGCTGCCAGTCCGTGAAAAAATAGCCGATATCACTAACGCCGTGAAAGCTGAGCCAGTTTGAAATCGAACGCTGAGTGACAGCTGCTTTAAAACGATTTGTCTGCCCCACGATCCAGTTGGTCATAAAGCCTCCGTAGCTTCCGCCTGTGACCCCTATCCGCTCGGCATCTATCTGCGGGTCTCTTTTGATCGCCTCATCCACTGCCTGCATCACGTCCTGATAGTCTTTTCCGCCGTAATCCCCTCTGACTGCGTTCACAAATTCCTGTCCGTAGCCATGGCTTCCTCTTGGATTTACATAAACCACTGCATATCCTTTCGCCGCCAGCACCTGAAATTCGTGAAAATATGTATGCCCGTACATCATATGCGGACCGCCGTGTATATTGAGAATAAGCGGATAGTTTTTGCCCTCTGCAGCCTGAGCAGGTTTCATCAGCCAGCCGTTCACCGTCATTCCGTCTTCTGTCACATATTGAATGTCTTCAGGTAACGAAATGAGGTGCTCGTCAACAAATTTGTCATTCGCATCAGTCAGCCGTTTTTCTTCCTGTCCAAGCGGAATGCTGTATAGCTCACTAGGTCTGCCAGGCTTTGTCACACTGGCAATAAAGCTTTGTTCGTCAGGATGAATGGAAAAGCTGTTGATATATTCTTTTTCTAACCGAATCGGATATACGAGTCCTTCTATAGAAACATAATAGATTCCCGTGCTGCCTTGTTCTGTGCCGATGACATAAAACCCTTGACTGTCTTTTGTCCAAACCGGGCGCTGTTCAGCTCCTCCTATCAGTGAGTCTCCAATCAACGCATCCGCTAAGTGAACGTCCAGCATATCAGTGAGACACGTAAGGCGGTCTAGCTCTATATCATAAAGCCACGCTTTTTCTAGCGTTGCATTCCGATATTCCTGTTCATGCCCAAGCAAAGCAAGGTACCTTCCGTCCGGCGAAAAAGAGCTGGGTCCGAATGAGCCGCGATGAGAGGTAATCAGCTTGAGATCTTCAGTCTCCAGCGATACCATGCAGACATCGTGCGGCTTGCTGGCATCATCCGTTTCAGTCAAATTAGCCGAAAAAACGAGAGATTTGCCGTCAGGAGAAAAAGCCGGATCGAAGTGGTCAGCTTTTTCATTAGTCAGCTGTTTTACCTCACCAGACTTCACGCTGACAAGCACAAGCTGCGCATACGCGCCTCTCGTCAGCCCTTTTCCATCCCGTTTATAGGCTAAACCATGCACTTCAACCGGTTCAAAGCTGTCGGGTTCCGTTTTCTCTTGATCATAAACACTTTCTTCATCTCCCAGGCTGACCGTGACAAGCACTGACTCTCCATCCGGAGACCATACCGGCTGAGACACGCCATACGGAATATCAGTCAGTTTTTTTGCCTCACCGCCTTCAGCGCTCATTATATAAAGCTGAGACACATCGCCATCACGGTCAGAAACAAACGCAATCTGGCGTCCGTCCGGAGACCATCTAGGATCAGTGCTTCGCTTTTCTCCGTATGTCCAAGAAGCGGACGTCCCGCTATCCGTATCATATACCCATATATTTGATGTATATGAATCTTTCTCTTTGTTTGCTTGTGACTTCACATAAGCCGCACGCTTGCCGTCCGGGGCGTATTGAGGGTCTGTCACCGAGACAATGGCTGTCATATCTTCGGCGGTCATCAGCTTTTTCATATCAATCTCCTCCTTTTTACATGTATTTCGTTTTTCTAAATAAAAATCCCTTTATATCAGGAAGAAAAAAAGCGTCCTCCGCTGACACTGAGGAACGCTTGGAATGAACTATACACTTTTCACTTGATAGAAAGGATTTCGCTCTATTATACTTCCCTCTTTCGGAACGGTCAAAGCGTCGACTTCACAATGCGGGAAATGAAGTGCGAGCTGCTCTTTCAGCGCTTCTCCTTTTCCTTTTTCGGTCATGACGAGAATCGTCGGGCCCGCTCCGCTGAGGGCAGTTCCATAAGCGCCTTTCATCTCGGCAACATGCTCCACTTTAGACAATTCCGGGACAAGCATCGCCCGATACGGCTGATGGAACATATCCTTTTTCATGATTTTTCCGACGAGCGGCCAATCCTTTGACATGATCGCCGCGATGAGAATGTTGCTGACGGCGCTGGCTTTTACAGCGTCCGCATATGGAAACTCTGCCGGGAGCACGTCCCGCGCGTCTCTTGTCAGCACCTCGTAAAAAGGAATGACAACCACAACATCAATGTCGGCATCCGGCACGCGGATCATTTGCGTCTCGTCGTCTTCATGCAGTCCGATCACAAGCCCGCCGACGAGAGAAGCGCCTGCATTGTCCGGATGTCCTTCTTCAAGGCTGGCTAAATGCAGCTTGTCTGCTTCGGAGAGCTGTAAACCGCATAATTCGTCTGCCAGTTCTATAGCCGCCACTATGGCCGCAGCACTGCTGCCAAGACCGCGTGCAAGCGGGATATCGCTCCACACTTTCACATGTGCAGGAGGCATTGCTTTTCCGTACATATCTGCCGTCCGTTTCGCCACTTGATAGATCATATTATCTGTACCCGCCGGGATTCCGGCGACTGTTTCTGTTTCAGCTTCAAAAGACCATTGATCGCTTTCAAAGACGGTCAGCTTTAAATACCTGCTGAGCGCCATTCCGACTGAATCAAAGCCGGGGCCTAGGTTAGCCGTGCTTCCTGGAACAGTGACAGAGAACAGCATGTCGGCATCGTTCATACACGGGCCGCTCCTTTTAAGTATTCGAGGATGCTGTCTTCATCAGTCGGCAGGGTGACCGGCTTCATTTCAGAAATGTCGACCGCTGTGTTCGGGTCTTTCAGCCCGTTCCCTGTTAACACAGCCACAACCTTGCTGCCTTTCGGAATTTCTCCGGATTTTACTTGTTTCAGCACACCTGCAATAGATGCGCAGGAGCCCGGTTCTGCAAACACGCCTTCTTCACGGGCAATCAGCTGATACGCATGAAGAATTTCATCGTCAGTGACTTCGTCAATTTTCCCATTGGACTCCTCAGCCGCTTTTACAGCTTTATCCCAGCTTGCCGGGTTTCCGATACGAATCGCTGTTGCCACTGTTTCCGGGTTTTCAATGACTTCGTTGCGGACGATCGCAGCTGCACCTTCCGCTTCAAAACCGCGCATTTTCGGAAGGCCAGTGCCGTTTTTCTCATGATATTCTTTGAAGCCCTTCCAGTACGCTGTGATGTTTCCCGCGTTTCCGACCGGAATCGCCAAAACGTCCGGTGCTTCGCCCAGCTGTTCGCATACTTCAAAGGCAGCTGTTTTTTGGCCTTCGATGCGGTAAGGGTTGACCGAGTTGACAAGCGCGATCGGTGATTTTTCACAAATTGAACGGACAATTTTAAGGGCATCGTCAAAGTTGCCGTCGATCGCAATGATTTCAGCTCCGTACATGACTGCTTGAGCGAGCTTGCCAAACGCGATTTTCCCGTTCGGGATGATGACAATACATTTCATATCGGCGCGGGCTGCATAAGCAGCCGCAGCCGCTGATGTATTTCCGGTTGACGCGCACATAATCGTGTCGTTGCCTTCTTCTTTCGCCTTTGCCACCGCCATGACCATCCCGCGGTCTTTAAAAGATCCAGTAGGGTTTACGCCTTCTGTTTTGACATGGAGCTCAATCCCGAGCTGTTCAGACAGCTTCGGCAAATGAATGAGCGGCGTATTGCCTTCATGTAACGTAAGCGCCGGTGTTTGATCCGTTACGGGTAA
The DNA here is from genome assembly GCF_025696525.1 of Bacillus sp. XT-2. NCBI lineage: Bacteria > Bacillati > Bacillota > Bacilli > Caryophanales > Bacillaceae > Bacillus > Bacillus sp. XT-2. The sequence continues at coordinate 124,030 of NZ_JAHVOC010000008.1, read as the reverse complement.
AAACTCTTTATATTGATGGATAAGTCCTTTCCACATTAGCTCCAACCGTTCCCTTCTACACGATATGTGCTTTTGACTTCTTGAACGACTTCCAAATCATTTAAGTTTTGCAGGATATCACTGAAATCAGCTTCTGATGTGTGGTGTGTGACGATGACGATTTCTGCTAACTCATCATGCCCCTTAATCGGCAGCTGAAGAATTTTCTCAAAGCTGACGCCCCGTTCTGAGAACACAGACGTGATTTTCGAGAATGAGCCTACCTCATCCTTCACGTGAATTCTCAAGAATTGCTGTGCATAAATATCGGACGGCGACTTCATGTTTTTCTCATATTGCGGCGCAACAAAGCTGTTGCCGGTTACGCCGAGACGCATGTTTTTCATGACAGCAACCAGGTCAGACACAACTGATGTGGCTGTCGGCATGCTTCCCGCTCCCGGGCCATAGAACATCGTCTCTCCGACAGCTTCGCCATACACGTAGACGGCGTTATATTCATTATGCACGGCAGAAAGCGGATGGTGATCTGGAAGCAGCGTCGGCTGAACGCTGACTTCAATTTTGCTGCCGTCACGCTGGGCAATTCCGATCAGCTTCATTGTGTAGCCGAGGCGTTTGCTGAAGCTGATATCCTCGTCTGTAATCTGGGAGATCCCCTTCACTTTGACATCTTCCAGATCGACGTTCATTGAGAAGCCGAGACGCGCCAATATTGCCATTTTCCGTGCGGCGTCGAGCCCTTCCACATCTGAAGTCGGGTCAGCTTCGGCAAACCCGAGATCCTGCGCTTCCTTAAGCACTTCCTCGTAAGGGCTTTTCTCTTTAATCATTTTGGTTAAGATAAAGTTCGTTGTTCCGTTTACGATTCCCATCATTTTAGTAATCCTGTCTGATGAGAGGCCTTCCTCTAATGTGCGAAGAATTGGAATCCCGCCGGCAACGCTGGCTTCGAAGTAAATATCACAGCCATTTTCCTTTGCTTCAGCTAGCAGTTCAGAACCGTACACGGCCATTAAATCTTTGTTTGCCGTGACAACGTGTTTTTTCGATCTCAAAGCGTCAAGCAAATATTGCTTTGTCTGCTCAACACCGCCGATCACCTCGATGATGACATCAACATCTGGATCGTCGATCACATCATATACTTCTGTCGTGAGCACTTCCTTCGGCAAATCTACTTCTCTTTTTTTCTCTAAATCTTTCACAAGCACTTTTTTTATTGTAATTGGACAGCCCACCTGATGCATCAGCTTATCCTGATGGTCTTGAATAATTTTAACGACACCGCTTCCGACGGTACCTAAGCCTAAAAGCCCTACACGAATTGCTTTCAAAAAAACTCCACCCTTCTTCGGATTGTCCTCCCAAGAGAGACAATTGTTAACTCAACACAGACATATAAGTTACAAATATTATATAAGCCCATTTCTGTTTTGACAAGACAACAATCAGCTGAATTTTGCGAATGTAAACGCTTAACCAATTGATATGACAAGATTCTTTATTTTCTAATTATTTTTGTCGGATTTTCTCCTTCCTTACAAGCCGCCCTTTCCGAGCCAGCTGACAGGGGGGACAAAAATGTTCTGCGCTCTCATGTTCATAAACTCCTGGGCGGCATTCAGAAATTGTTCATAGCCCGAATCGCTGAGAATGTAGTCGAGCTGCTCTTCATAATAGTGCTTTTCCGATTCTGAAGAAATATAGTAGCCTTCCACGATTTCATAATAATGAAGCGGAAAAAGGAGACGGCTGTACAAAAGACGTTTCGAAAATGAAGACAGCGGTGTGATTTGCTCGTATTCCTGCAAAAAGCGAAAGCCCTGCCGGTTAAAATCATCACGATGATGCAAAAATGTGTGTCTCATATATTCGGCTAAATCGCGTGCAGCGTGGTCAAATACCCAGTCAGCCGGAATCCTGATAAGGGATTCAGAAGACCACGTATTTCTTTCCATCCTCTGATGGCATATTGTTCCTGAATCAGCCGCTTGCGGTTTGTCATCGAGCTCAGTATCGACTAAATATTGAATCGCGTTTTCTGACAGTCCTAAAAAATATGGAAACGATTCAATCATTTTTTTATCAAAGGGCTCGTGCGGAGGGGTATGAACCTTTCGCTGCCAAAACGCTTCAAGCTGATCAATGCGTTTTCCCCACAGGTCTTTCCACTGCCCGATTCTTCCGGCCTCCTTCACTTCGTACGGGTATCCTCTGCCCTTTCGATGAAACTCCGCCAGTTCTGTCCCTATGGAAAATGCCCGGTTTGAAAAAGGAGGAGCCGCCTTCAGCAGGGCATACGTTTTTCCTTCATGTTCAAAGGTCAGCTCGCCTTCTTTTGTAAAGATAAAAACGGAAACGTATGGGTCACTTTGTTCTTGTAAATACTGACTCATGTAATAAAGCTCCGCCAGCTCCTCATCTGAAAAATGGGAAACGGGAACAATCAAAAAGAAGGAATTCGGTGTTTGAAAGCATTGATACGTATGCTGATACATTGAAAGCTGCCTGATATGAATGCCGTATTTTTCTTTTATTGTGCCTTTCACAATGATCACCTGCCTGTTGAATTAGGGCTCATCACATCGTAGTCATACACAGGCGGAATTATGAATACATATTTTAATCCGACAAAGGAGCAAGAAAAAGTCGTAAACATCTCGTACGTTTTGTATAAACTAGTAAAAAAAGATTGGGTGAAGTTGATGTCAGATAAAGAACAAATCAGTCAGATGGAAGCCAAAGCAAGAGAACGGATGAAGGAGCGCGGCGTTGAGGTATCCGATATTGCCGAGCTTGTCTTTTTTCTGCAGAAAAAATATCATCCGGATTTAACCATGGATGAATGCACGTTGAATGTGAATCGGGTCCTCGCAAAGCGTGAGGTGCAAAACGCGATTTTAACGGGCATTGAATTGGACGTTCTTGCTGAGCAGAAAAAACTGTCTGAACCGCTGCAAACGATGCTGGAGATAGATGAAAGCCTATATGGAGTAGATGAAGTTCTGGCATTTTCCATCGTGAATATTTACGGGTCCATCGGGTTTACAAACTATGGCTACATCGACAAAGAAAAACCCGGTATCCTCGGCCGTTTAAATGATAAATCAACCGGCGAATGCCATACATTTCTTGATGACATTGTCGGCGCCATTTCCGCTGCGGCCTCCAGCAGGCTTGCACACCGCGCGCGGCATACAGAATAAAGGGCACCCTTTTGGGGCGCCCTTTTTTATATATGTTGAATCCACTCAGTCAGAGAATCAATAGCGTGAGTCGGTTTTTCCATATCGTCTGTCATATGCTCTCTTTTCGTTACGCCTGTGTGGACAAGCAGCGTATCCATCCCTGCATTAATGCCTGCCATAATGTCAGTCGCGTAGTTGTCGCCGACCATAAGTGTTTCGGATACATCAGTGCCGAGAACACGCATCGCCTGCTCCATGATGATGGATTCCGGCTTGCCGATAAATACCGGCTGCACGCCTGTGGATACGGTTAACACAGAGGTCAGTGAACCGTTGCCCGGCAGGAGGCCTCTTTCAGTCGGTATGGCAATGTCACCGTTTGTGGAAATAAAGCGGGCGCCATTTCTGATTGCGAGGCAGCCGACGGCAAGTTTTTCGTATGTAATCCCGCGGTCAATCCCTACAACAACAAAGTCCGCATCTTCCTCTGCAAAGGTCAGGCCATTTTCTTCAATCGCCTGGCGAATTCCTTCTTCCCCGATCACATACACAGACGCGTCTTTTTTCTGCTGGGCGATATGCTGGGCAGTCGCCATGCTTGTCGTAAAAACCTGCTCCTCTGTTGCCGGAATGTCAAAAGAGACCAGCTTGTCCGCCACCTGCTTCGGTGTGCGGGAAGAGTTGTTTGTCACAAAAAGATAAGGAATGCCGCGGTCTTTCAGCGTTCTGACAAATTCACAAGCTTCCTCGATTTTTTCTGTGCCGTTGTACATCGTTCCGTCTAAATCAATTAAATATCCTTTATATGTTTTCATTTTTAAACACTCCTGTGGCTTTCCTGTCGTTATTTAAACGCGGAAACAGGGCCCAGCTCTGTTTCCAAGTAGCTTCTGATTCGTTTCGGAAAGACTTGAAGGACCGCTAGATGCGCGGTGATCAGCTTGTAAAGCTCTGCACTGTCAGCGAGCTGGTATTGCTGAACCAATGTTTTTCGATACGCAATCAATTGCTTCAGCTCTGCCCCCTCTTCTTCCGTTACGACTTTTTCATCAACCAGTATGTCCATGATATCATCATAGCTGCCCGGGTCCCGCATAATAAAACCGTCAATCATGTCATTTCCTGTATCGAGAATGCATTCGATTAACAGGTGGCCGATGCGTTCAAGCGCGAGCCCCTCGATTTCGGATTTCCAGTCTGTTTGCGAATGAAACAGCGCCAGCTGACGCTCGAAGAACCCGAGTGTATGCTCTATCTTGTTTCTGTCAACAAAATACATGACAGCATCCCCTTTGTGTAATGGTTATTTTCTGATCCGTTTTAAGACAAAATACGCACAGCCGAAATTACAGTATTCGTAAATGTATTCGTCCAATGTGCTGATTTTCGTTTCAAAGGTCGCCTTTTGATTCTGGTCGTCAAAGAAGCCCTTGAGCCTGAGCTGGCCGTATCCCCAGTCTCCCACAATGTAATCGTATTTATTTAAAATATCGGAATAACGGGCTTTAAAAGCCTCTTCGTTGAAGCCGTCTTTGAAATTGTGCACCAGCTCAAATTCGGCATTTTGAATAAGAATCATGATCTCACCTCTTTTTCACTCATTCCTATCATAATTCATTGCCCCGTCCCCATCAATTGCTAAAGAATAATTCGTGTGATTTGGCTACCCTACACATAAGGAGGGATTACAAATGAAACGAACTGCTGTCAGCCTCTGCCTGATGACCGGGCTTTTATCCGGATGCGGAGGCGCAGGATTCAATAACGCTGAGCAGAATGCCCAGCATCAAAATGAAACCAGGCCCATTCATGTATCTGACCGCAATGAAGCTTTTAACAGGCATGATGAGAATGAACAGTTTGGTTATGTCCGCTATCAAAAAGAACAATTTGACGGCGAACAGCAGGAGACACCGGCGCCAGACCGTGAAGAAACCGCTCACATTATATCAAGCTTAACGGTTCAGCTCCCTCATATTCAAGATGCCGCAGCGCTTGTCACTGACCAAGAAGCGCTTGTCGTGTACAAAACCGATTCGAAAAACCGTGAGCTGACAGCTGATCAAGTGAAAAAAACGGCGGTTTCGGTGATTCCGCGTTACTATCATGTGTACATTTCCGACAATCCGAATCACATGCAGGCCATCAAAAATTACAGCAATCTCGGTTCCGGTTCAAGAGATGTCAGAGACATCATGTCGGGGACGATACAAGAAATGAAAACCTCCCCGCAAGGAAGCCCTGTCTCGGAAAACGAAAATGCCAATGGAGAAACACGCCAGGACAAGGAAACGAATAGGAATGACAAAAACGCCAGATGATCTGGCGTTTTGGCATTATGCTTGCGCTTGGCGTTTTTTAGATGCTTCGTTAACCTGTTCATCCGCATGGTAGGAGGAACGGACAAGCGGACCGGCTTCACAGTGGCTGAAGCCTTTTTGCATCGCGATTTCCTTCAATTCTGCAAATTCATCAGGGTGATAATATTTTTGGACTTTTAAGTGCTTCTTCGACGGCTGCAGGTATTGGCCGATTGCCATAATATCAACATTGTTTGCCAAGAGGTCGTCCATCACTTCGATAATTTCTTCTTTCGTTTCACCGAGTCCGATCATGATGCTTGATTTTGTCGGGATGTCAGGCTGCATTTCTTTCGCGCGGCGCAAAAATTCCAATGAACGGTCGTACGTCGCACGCGCACGGACTCTTGGCGTCAGGCGGCGAACCGTTTCGATATTGTGATTCAGGATATCAGGGCGCGTATCCATTAACGTTTTTAAGTTATCATAGTTTCCGCCCATATCTGACGGAAGCACCTCAATTGTTGTGAACGGGCTTTTTCTGCGGATTGCACGGACAGTTTCCGCAAAAATACCCGCACCGCCGTCTTTTTGGTCATCACGCGCAACAGCTGTGATAACCGCGTGTTTCAGATTCATCAGAGCGACGGAATCTGCTACGCGTTCCGGCTCTTGCAGGTCAAGCTCAGTCGGAAGGCCCGTTTTGACGGCGCAGAAACGGCACGCTCTCGTACAAACAGATCCTAAGATCATAAATGTCGCTGTACGTCTTACTGCCCAGCATTCATGAATATTCGGACATTTTGCTTCTTCACATACGGTGTGCAGATTGTTTTCCCGCATGAGTTTTTTGAGTCCTGTATAATTTTCATTTGTATTTAATTTGATTTTGAGCCATTCGGGCTTTCTGAGGTGTTCGTCTTTCTTTGCCAATTCCCATCATCTCCAATATCCAATATACTCAATTTCTGACACGAAACATTCTGAAAACGAGATAGGTGCAGTTTTTTCATTTCTGCAACAAAAATAATGTTTTTCTAACTAAAGAAAGTCTTTTCTTTAGACACTTTAACATAGGAAAAATTTCTCGACAAGGGAAGATGATTACTGACATTTTCTCGCCGGGTTGCCGCAAACTATGTGTATTCAATATTGAAAGGAGATTATTTTGTGAAAGTTGTGTTATCTGCCCTTCTTCTCCTTTTGTTTGCATTTGAACCTTTTGCGTCTGGAAAAGAGCTTTCAGATCCGGTGCTTTCTAAACGGATGGGATTATATCATAAAGTCGAGGCTGTGACGCAGATTCCTTGGTACGCGCTCGCCGCTGTTGATCAATACGAGGAGAATGTGCGGAGCAACAGAAAGGATCTGCCTGACAAAACGGGAATCATCAGCATCTATGTACCGGACGAGATCTGGAGCGGACCAGAAAATCCGAATCCGAAAGACGATGCGCCGTTAAGCATAAAAGTGTTTGACGGAATCGGAATGGACGGTGACGGCGACGGGAAAGCCGAGGTCAGCAATGATGAAGACATTCTGTATACATTCGCACAATATCTGCTGTCGTACGGCACAGATGAAGAGAATATCCGCATCGGGCTCTGGAATTATTACCGCCGTGATCAAACGGTGGGAATCATATCCGAGTTCATGAAGCTGTTTAAGGCTTACGGTCATATTGATTTGGGCGAGCATGCGTTTCCGCTTCCGATCAGAACGGATTACAGCTACCGCAGCACGTGGGGAGACGCCCGCGGCTTTGGGGGAAGGCGGATTCATGAAGGAACAGATCTCTTTGCCCACTATGGCCTTCCTGTTAAATCCACCTGTTACGGCGTCATTGAAATGAAAGGCTGGAACCGCTTTGGAGGATGGAGAATCGGCATCAGAGATATTAACAATACGTATCATTATTTCGCCCATCTCAATGGGTTTGCAAAGGGCATTAAAACAGGGCAGATCGTCGAGCCCGGCCAAGTGATCGGGTCAGTGGGCAGCTCAGGATACGGCCCGCCTGGCACAGCCGGAAAATTTCCGCCGCACCTGCACTATGGCATGTATAAGGATAATGGAAAAACTGAATGGTCGTTTGATCCTTATCCACATTTGAGAGCGTGGGAGCGCTATGAGTACAAGAAAAAGAAATGACGAAAGCCGCCTCATGAAAAGGCGGCTTTATTTGCTGTTTTTTTCATTTTTTGAATCATGGCTGTCTTCTTCTTTGCTGCTTGGAAGCTGGACAGAAGGCGTAACACCTGAACCGCCGCTTCCGTTATAAAATTGCGGCACTTCGCCCTGCACTGCTTTAATTGATACAGGAACATTATTGGTGACCACGGCCGTTTTGCTTGCGAACGGGATGATGACCTTCACTTTAATTTCTACGAAGATGCTGATATCAATAAGTGCGTTATTAATGCCGTATGGCTTTATTTTTGTTTTGACGTCCGTAAAGGCGTCACCGATTAAATTGAACCGGACCGGGATTTTCGGGCCGAGGTTTCCAAGAAGGCTGTTTCCTGTCACCTGTCCCAATGGGATGTTGATCATAATATTTTCACTGGCACCGCTGTGTCCAGTGTGGGTTTCCATCTCTTTCAGATGAGACTGAAGCTGCTTTGTCACCTTTGTTTTCACACTGTTTATAATCTGTGTATTAAAATCGATTGTCGTTAAATTTCCGTTTTCATCAGAATTCATTTGAAACATATCTTTCATATTTTCGCTGTCAGACATATAATCCTCAATCGAATCCTGAATCACCTCTGTTGCCACACGCTTCGTTTCCATTTCACCGATGCTCATTAATACCGGTTTAATAGAGCCGTTGATAATCCAAAGGCTGACTGTTGTTGATATGATAAAAAATACGAGTGACAGCAGCAGCACGTACCGGAAAGGCAAAGGTCCTCTCTTGCGAAGAGGGCCGCGATATCTTAGCAAGAAAATCCCCCCTTACATATCACAATGTATGCTTGTAAGGGGGGACATAGTAATAGCCGGGCCAATTTATTTTATTTCACCATTTTTAAAAGCGCTTCTCTGCCGCTCATGCCGGCATGAATGCCAAGATCTTCTGCGGCATATGTGACGGATTCTAAAGGGGCGTCTAACAGCTGGTCAATGGTTCGCACACCAACCGCCCGTCCCGCCACAATTCCACGCTCCTTTAATTTTTCATTCAGCAGCGCCACATCAAGCGCGCCGCACATAATGTATCCGTGATCATTGGAGACTGCCATGAAATTTGTTTTTGGAAGCTTTACTGTCACAGCTGTAAAAGGCTGTCCTTCGATCATAATCGGTGTCAGATTTACCACGTCAACCACTCCCTTCCTTCATCACTTTATGATGAAGGGCACGGCTTGTTGTGGGCTGACCTCCTTATTGTGCAAGCTTCCAGGCAAGCAGATCCCGCAAAAATTCCGGCATGAAATATTCTTTTACCTCGGCGTCGCGGATGATTGGAAACAGCCTGCCGAGCGTAAACATGTCAAGCACGGCCACAGCGTATTGTTTATTTTTATCTATGTCATCTCCGTTCAGCGTAATCCGGGTGACGTGCGTCATCCCATCGTCCAGCCGTTTTGTTTCGACATCGACACCCGCGTACACCATTTTCCCCATCACTTCTCCCCGGAAGCCCAATCCTTTAATTCGAAGCTGCTCCATCTGTTCCGAAGCGGCATGAACAATCGTTTCCTTCAGTTCCTCTCCCGTCAGGCGGACAGTAACCGGGTTGATGGGGTGAGGGCAGATGCGGTGCAGGTCAAGTTTGGTCACCGGGCCGGCTTTAAGCGGTCCGAGGATGACGCCGGAATTCACCATGCTGATGTCGGCTCCGCACCATTCCTTTAACGCATATGCCAAAAGTAAAGGCAGATCGGATTCTTCAAACCACTTGACTTCAGCATCTTGCGCAAGCTCCGCAACGGCAACGGACAGCTTTTCCTCGGCTTCACGTTCTTTTTCCTCAAGAAATGCTTTGGTTTCCGCCGATTCCCCTGTCCATTCAGCCATGTTTTGAACAGACGCTGTTTTGCTGATGATTTTTCGCTTTTCAGTGTCCATCGTGATGTCTACACAGCCGACATAGTTTCCGTATTTCTCAGCGCTGGCAAGCAATACGCCGTTGACCATCTGTCCATTTTCAAGCAGATGGTGAGTATGAGACTCGAGGATAACGTCAATCTCCGGAACCGCTTCAGCAACCGCTTGATCGTCAAGAATTCCCAAATGCGACAGGAGAACGATGATATCAGCTTGTCCTTTCACTTCCTGTATGGTTTCTTTTATACTTTCGAGCGCATCAGTAACAGTCCATTCCAGCTTGTCATATACGGGATAATACGGCACCGTTACACCTAACAAAGCAATGGTCATGCCGTTTCTCAAGGTTTTGATATGGTAAGGAACCGCCCAGGACGGGCGGTTTCCGTTTTTGTCATACAGATTAGAGACGATAACGGGAAAATCGGCATGATCATATAAAGAAGCAAGTTCTTCATGAGGAAGGGTAATCCCCTCGTTATTGCCGATAGCCGCTCCATCAATTTGAAGACGGTTTAAGAGGTCTACATTGGCTTTTCCGAATGTGGCCTCTGTCACAAAATGAAAACGATCAATATGATCACCAATATCAAAAACGAGCGTCTCTTCGCTGTGCAACTGATGTTCTTTTCTTTTTTGCTCAATATAATCTGTTATTTTTGGCCAATTTTCAAAATGGCTGTGCAAATCATTTGTGTGATATAAGCGGAGCTTCTCTTTCATATCATTCTCTCCCTAATCGTTCAGCTGAAAATGCCTTCATAAATGAGCTGGCAGCCGATCAAAATTAATACGATCCGCATAATCATAACGATCGTTTTCGTCTGCATTTTTCGGTTGATGGCGGCGCCAAGCCTTCCGCCGAACCAAGCGCCGGGCACAAGCGCGAGGGCGTACAGCCAATTCACATGCCCGGACATGATATGTGAAACAGATCCTGTCATAGAAGATAGGAAAATAATGAACATGGACGTTGCCACCGCAACCTTTGGCGGGAACAGAAATAGCAGCATCATGGCCGGAACCATCAGCGAGCCGCCGCCTATTCCAAAGAGCCCGCCTAAAAAGCCGACAACAAAGGCGATGGCAATCCCGACAGGCGCCTGATATGAGTAAGTATAGGGCTCTCCGGCATCATCCTGAAAAGTCCGTATTATTCCTCTGTGCTCTTTGTTTACCGGCCGCGCCTTCGCTTTCAGCATTAAGGATAATGAAATAAGAATCATAAATATGCCAAACCAAATGGAAAACGAGTTTGAATTAAAAAGCTTTGACACGTAAGCCCCAATAATGCTGCCGGGACCTGAACCGATAAAGAAAATGAGCCCGCTTTTATAATCAACCGTTTTATATTTAATATAAGCCAAAGTTGAGGAAAGACCCGTAAAAATAATGACCAGAAGCGAAGTCCCGATGGCGACCTGCGGCGTCACATCCTGAAAATACGGCGTCACCGCGCTTAAAAACATCATGGCCGGAACGATGACAATCCCGCCGCCGAGTCCAATCAAACTTCCTACCGTACCCGCAATAAATCCCAGTACGATCAAAATCACAAACGACATCAATCAAAACCTCTTTTCTAAAATAAATCGAGCTGTCTTGGAGAAAGTCCGGAGTACTCGATATCAAGCAGTTCAAGCATCTGCTTGCCGTTATCCGCGGCGTCTCCGCCGGAATTGTTGTTGAACAGGACAAATACATCTTTACACTGCTGCTGCAATGCGTTCAGATGCTTTTTCCAGTCTTCCAGCTCCTGTTTGTTATAGCGGTATAAATATCTGACCTCACGCCAGTTTTTCCCGCCATCAGGCTTCATCCAGCCCTGCTTATTGCGTCCGTGAAACCTGACGAGCGTTTTGTTTTCATCGGTCGCCCGCAACACAGTCGGGACACTTCCATCGCCGATTTGCGGTTCATCACATACGCTGTGAATCCAGCCTTCCGCTTTCATAAAGGAAAGCGTCTGCTCATAAAATGGCGGCGAAAACCAGGAGCGGTTTCTGAACTCAAGCGCGCAAGGAATATCGCCCATTTGATTTTTGCACCATCTTAAATAAGCGACATTTTCTTTCTTGCAGTCAAACCACGGCGGAAATTGAAACAGCACCATGGCGAGCTTATTGCTATGTAAATATGGCGTTAAGGACAGCTTAAAAGCATCAAACATCTCCTCTTTGGAGTCAAACGGAATGTCGCCGCGCTGATGCCCCGTCATGCCCTGATACGCTTTAATGATAAATTGGAAGGTTTCCGGTGTTTCCTTCACCCACTTTTCATTGTTGCGCGCCGGCTGAATCGCGTAAAAGCTCGCGTCTAATTCCACGATCGGAAAATGGGAGGAATAGGCCTGCAATTTTTTCTGGCTGGCCGTTTTCGGCGGATAAATGCTGTCATGATCCCCCCATCCCGTCAGTCCGATATAAATCACAATCATTCACCTCTCTTCCAGTTTATCACACGCGTTTTCAGGTTTCCTCGGAAATGCTGTTCATATTGCGGAAAAACGCTGAGCGCAGATGCTGATATTGTTCCTCATTGGTATCCAAAAACGCCTCCTCTCTTGAGGAAGGGATATTTTGGTACTCAATAGGCTCCTGAAACTGTTCACTCGTAAAGTCATACACAGCCCCATTTATGCTGTTATAAAAATGCCAGCTCCCACCGATCTTTGTTTTGAAAATATCGCCCCCGAATTGCTCCTGTATCACCAATGCCGTCACGCCGCATTGCCCGCATGCCGGGCATTCTTTCGTCCATTTGGAACTCGTATGCAGCGACCATGATTGATTTAGTATGTGTTTGATGTGTTCCATCATCGAAAGCCCCCTTTTTAAAAAGATACCACGATGATTGATTTTTAAAAACCAAAGTCACTGACATAAAAAAACCGGCAGAATTCAATCTGCCGGGCTTACGAAGGAACGACCAATGCTCCCTCAATTCCGCTGTCTGCTTTCTCCCCATCACTGTACACGCTCCGTCCTCTGCTGTAGGTGGCCGAGATGCGGCAGGGGAAAGTATGTCCTTCATAAATGCTCTGCTTATGTTTTGCAAACATCGTTTCTGTTGTGACTGTGTACGGCTCCATGCTGACGAGAACGAGATCCGCGTCCCGCCCCTCTTCAAGCCTCCCTTTTTGCTGAAGGCCGAATCGCTTCGCGGGTGCCCCCGCTGTCCATTCAGCAATGGTTTCAAATGGAATGTCCCGCTCAAGGGCCAGTTCAAGCATGGCCAATAAAGTAAACTGACCGCCGCTGATTCCGCCCCATGACAAAAACATATTATCCTCCCGCTTCAGAGAAGGACGGCAGGGGGAGTGGTCCGAGGACACCATGTCAATATCCCCCGCGATCAGCGTATCAATTAACGCCTCTTTTGATGGCTGCGATCTGAGCGGAGGGGCGCATTTTGCGACAGAGCCCTTTTCCCGTAAATCGTCATGGCTGAACAAAACATAATGCGGGCATGTTTCTACCGTTATATCCAATCCCTCCTGTTTCGCCTCCCGTATCAAGCGGACCGCTTTTGCTGTACTGATGTGGACAAAATGCACCGGACAGCCCGTCACTTTCGCATACTGAATCGTGCGATACACCGCTTCAGCTTCGGCTTCCTCCGGGCGGGAGGCCGCGTACGCATCCGCATTCACTTTCCCTTTATTCGCCCATTCCATCTGCAAAAAGCTTGTGATCGCATCGCTTTCTGCGTGAAGAGCAAGGATTTTTCCTGCGGCCGCAATTTCTTTCATGCCTTTGAGCAAGGTCCGTTCATCAACAGAGCGAAACTCCTCTGTGCCTGATTTTGATAAAAATGCTTTAAATCCTATCGCACCCGCTTCAGCCATCGGATGTATGTCATCAATATGACCGGGCACAAGGCCGCCCCATAACGCAAAATCCACCGCCGATTTTTGCCTGCCGATTTCAGCTTTTGCGAGAAGGTTTTCAGCCGTCACCGTGGATGGAATGCAGTTCAGCGGCATATCAAAATAAGTGGTGCAGCCGCCTGCAGCCATCATCTGTGAGCCCGTTTCAAACCCTTCCCAATCCTCTCTGCCCGGTTCGTTGAAATGAACATGGCAATCGACCGAACCCGGAAAAATATATTGCCCGCTAGCCTCCACAACTGGTGCCCCCTCTGCTTCAATTGCAGAACCGATCTTGGCAATAGTCCCGTTTTTCATTGCAATATCAGCTTCTTTAACACCATCCGGCGTGACTGCCTTTGCGCCTTTTATTACTAAATCGTAAGCCATACTGAACCCTCCCCTGTAAGGATGATGAATTTTTATGTCAGTTTATGTAACACAATCAGTCTATTTTCAACATTTTACTGTTACTATGATCGTATTACATCAGCAAAACAGCTAGAATTAATAATGAAATTTATTCATCTTAACCAATGGTTACTTTTTGTGAGAAAAGGAGAATGAGCTATGAATATTTTTGATGTGATGAAAATACCGGCTTACGAAAATGCAGTTTTAATTGCGGGCAAAGCAGGGGGAGAAAGAGAGGTTCAGCATGTCAACATGATGGATGCTCCTGATATCGCGGATTTTCTGCATAAAGACGAGCTGCTCGTCACCACCGCGTATCACCTGAAGGACAATCCTCACCAGTTATCAGAGCTGATTCGGCAAATGGCAAAACGCGGCTGTGCCGGTCTCGGCATTAAAACAAAACGGTACCTGGAGGATATCCCGAAAGAAATCATTGACCTCGCCGATTCACACGCGTTTCCGATCATCGAGCTCCCTGAGCATATACGCCTCGGAGACATTGTCAACGCCACGCTGAGCCATATTCTTGATATGCGTTCAAACGAGCTTCAGCAAGCCATTTACGCACATAAGAAATTCACAAACCACATTATGAGCGGCAAGGGATTGCAATCTCTGCTCAAAAAGGTATCAGACCTCCTTCATCTTCCCGTGCTGCTCCTTGACCAGCATGCCAAAATGCTTTCTGCATCTCATCAGATTTCATTTGAAACCGAAAAGCTCAAAAGCACGCTGCACACCGTGTCCGGGCCGTTTTTCACTTGTTTCTCTTCGATCTCAAATCAGAAAACATATTCTGTCCTTCCTATCTATAATCATGAAAAAAGCTGCGGCTACCTGCTTATACCGGAAATGGTCCAAGCCGCTGATAAAGGATTGATTCTCACCATTGAACAGGCTGCGAACGTGATTTCCTTTGAGCTGCTGAAGGAAAACGCGCTGAAGCAATACAGCCGGCGGGCGCGGAATGAGTTTTTCAGTAATTTTATCGAGCGGTCGTTCTCTTCAGACGACGAAATCAAAAACCGGGCAAAAGAATTTAAGCTTCGCTGGGATCAAAAATATATGTGCATCGCCGGAAAGCTCGACCGGAATGACAGATCGATCAGCTTTACTGAAAATCAGCTGGCCTCTGACAGCGTATTTGAATTTCTTGAAGGCGAATTGTCTGCCTTCCCGTTTCCGCCTCACCTCTTTATTAAAGGAAATGTCGGCATTCTGCTGATCGAGGCGACAGACAGCTGGAGTGAAATGCACGCCTCAGTGATCAGCTTTTTAGAGCAGTTCCAGACACAGGTCAAAACCCAATTTAAACGGACATTGTCCTTTGGCATCAGCAACATTTGCCAAAAGCTGATCGATGTCCCGGACGCTTTCACAGAAGCGTCTGACGCTCTCCAATCAGGGCATTTATCAAGAAGCACGGAGTTTATCCAAGTGTATCACGCGAAAGATGTACCTGAGTTGCTCCGCCTGCTTCCGGTTGAGGATTTGAAGAAATTTTACAATTCCACTCTTCAAAGCCTGGCTGAAAAGCAGCAGGAGGATCAAAGCCTGCTTCATACACTGTCTGTCTATCTAGAGACACACTGCCAGATTTCCGAGACGGCAAAACGTTTGTACGTGCATCGCAATACGGTCATCTACCGCCTCGAAAAATGTGAAGAATTACTGGGCAAAAGCTTAAAAGATCCCGAAACGACAATGCGGTTGCGGCTTGCCTTGCGGATGCAGCGGCTGATTAGCTAGCATTTGTCACATGGTGTTACAAAAGAAATGGCTTTTCGTTACTTTCAGCAATAACGCTCCTATTTTTCAGCTACTGTATCCAATGACATCCCGCAAACGGCACGCTATCATGTTACTAAAGTTCACATGTAAAAGGAGGGACTGTAGTGAAACAAAAACCGTTTGCAGTGTTCACTCTTGGCCTGCAGCATGTGCTGGCCATGTACGCAGGTGCGATTTTGGTGCCTCTGCTTGTCGGCAGAGCGCTGAATGTAACGTCGGAACAGCTGTCTTACCTATTGGCGATTGACCTGTTAACGTGCGGAGCCGCGACGCTTTTGCAAACCTGGCGAGGAACGCACATCGGCATTGGGCTTCCCGTCATGCTCGGCAGCTCGTTCGTGGCCGTCACCCCGATGATTGCAATTGGTGCAAATTACGGCATTTCAGCGATTTACGGTTCAATCATCGCAGCCGGTGTCTTGATCTTCTTGTGTGCCCGTTTCTTCGGCAAGCTGACCGTGTTATTCCCTCCTGTCGTAACAGGAACTGTTGTCACCTTGATTGGTCTTTCTCTTGTTCCGACAGGTGTGAAAAATATGGCTGGCGGAGAAAAAGCAAACGGCAGCGCCAATCCCGAGTACGGTTCGCTCGAAAATCTTCTTCTTTCTGTCAGCGTCCTTATCCTGATCTTAGTCCTCAACCGCTTTCTCAAAGGGTTTGCCCGAACGCTTTCCGTTCTGATCGGGATTGCTGCGGGTACTGCGGCGGCTGCCGTCATGGGCAAGGTCAGCTTTTCATCTGTATCTGAAGCCCCATTCTTTCAAATCCCGAAGCCGTTTTACTTCGGCGCTCCATCTTTTGAAATCGGTCCGATCATCACGATGCTGATCGTCGGAATTGTCATTATCGTTGAATCAACCGGCGTTTTTTACGCCATCGGAAAGATATGCGGCCGACCCCTAACCGAAAAAGATCTGGTCAAAGGCTATCGGGCGGAGGGGATCGCCATTATGATAGGCGGGCTGTTCAACGCCTTTCCCTATAATACATTTGCACAAAACGCCGGATTATTGCAGCTGACAAAGGTGAAAACGAGAAATGTCGTCGTCACCGCGGGCTGTATCCTTCTTTTCCTCGGGCTGATTCCTAAGGTTGCCGCTCTTGCTTCCTCCGTTCCCGCGGCTGTGCTCGGCGGCGCAACCGTTGTCATGTTCGGCATGGTTATCGCCTCCGGAGTAAAAATGCTCAGTACAGTGGATCTGAAAAACCAATATCATCTGCTGACCATCGCCTGCTCAATCGCACTCGGCATCGGCGCCAGCACAGTACCGGCGATTTTCGCAGAGTTTCCCGCTCCGATCCGTATTTTGGTCAGTGACGGCACCATCACAGGAAGCCTGACCGCGATCTTTTTAAACCTATTCTTCAGTTTGCGCGCCAGCAAGGAAAAAACCGTTCAGAAGGAAGAACTGCCGGTATTAGAAAACACACTTGTTTTAGAAAAAGAGGTGTAAATAGAGATGAAGGAACAGCAAAATTCCTTTCAGCTTTTGATGCTTGGGCTTCAGCATATGCTGGCGATGTATGCGGGAGCCATTCTCGTCCCTCTGATCGTCGGAGCTGCGATCGGGCTGAATGCGGGCCAGCTGACATATTTAATTGCCATTGATTTGTTTATGTGCGGGGCAGCCACTCTTTTACAACTCTGGAAAAACCGCTATTTCGGCATCGGCCTCCCCGTTGTCCTCGGCTGTACGTTTACTGCAGTCGGCCCGATGATTTCCATTGGCAGCATATACGGTGTCTCAGCGATTTACGGTGCGATTATCGCAGCCGGGCTGATTGTCGTTTTAGCCGCGGGCTTCTTTGGAAAGCTTGTACGTTTTTTCCCGCCGGTCGTAACCGGCTCAGTCGTTATGATTATCGGCATCAGCCTGATTCCGACGGCGATGAATAATCTGGCCGGCGGTGAAGGCAGCAAAGACTTCGGCTCACTAGGCAACGTGCTGCTTGGCTTTGCTGTTACAGCCTTTATTTTAGTGCTGTTTTATTTCTTTAAAGGGTTTATCCGCTCCATTGCGATTTTGCTCGGCCTTGCAGCTGGAACGGCAGCCGCTTTCTTTATGGGAAAAGTCGATTTTTCTGAGGTCGCGGAGGCGTCCTGGGTTCATGTTCCTTCTATATTTTATTTCGGCATGCCAACCTTTGAGCTGCCTGCCATTCTCACCATGCTATTGGTTGCGATTGTCAGCCTTGTTGAATCAACGGGTGTTTACTTTGCTCTATCCGATATGACAAACCGGAAACTAACAGAAAAAGATCTTGAGAAAGGCTACCGGGCGGAGGGGCTTGCGATTGTGCTTGGCGGCATGTTTAACGCGTTTCCGTATACAGCTTTCTCGCAAAATGTCGGTATCGTTCAGCTTTCAAAAATGAAAAGTGTCAATGTCATCGCCATCACCGGGTTTATGCTGATGGCAGTCGGCCTGATTCCAAAAGCCGCGGCATTGACGACCGTGATCCCGAATGCAGTGCTCGGCGGTGCGATGATTGTCATGTTCGGCATGGTCATTTCTTACGGTATTAAAATGCTTTCCAGCGTCGATTTTGAATCACAAGGCAATCTGCTGATCATTGCTTCTTCTGTCAGCTTAGGGCTTGGCGCCACGACGGTGCCCGCTTTGTTTTCATCTCTTCCGGGAGCAGCTTCCGTGTTGACCGGAAGCGGCATTGTCATTGGCAGCTTAACCGCGATCGCACTGAACGCTTTTTATCAATTCAAACGGCCCCATAGCGCGGAAATAAATACGTAAAGGGTGATGGCTCATGTTCACGATTGACGACCTGAATCAAATGGATAGACAAACACTGACTGACACACTTGGATCTATTTTCGAGCACTCTGCATGGATTGCGGAGGAGGCCGCGGCACTCCGCCCGTTTTCCTCCCTTTCTGATTTGCATCAAAAAATGTCCCGCTTGGTCAAAGCTGCGGATCGCAAGACACAGCTTGAGCTCATCTGCAAGCACCCTCGCCTCGGCACCAAGAAACCAATGAGCGCTTCCTCTTTAAAAGAGCAGCAAAACGCAGGGCTCAGTAAGCTTGAACAGCAGGAATACGAGGAATTTCTCAAACGAAATGAAGACTACTATCATAACTTCGGTTTTCCTTTTATTTTAGCGGTAAAGGAAAAAACGAAACAGGAGATCCGCCAAGCTCTGCTGACAAGGCTGAAGAACAAACCGGAAACAGAATTCCAGCAGGCTCTTGAGGAAATATACCGCATCGCCCGCTTTCGTTTAGAGGACATCATTACAGAAAAAGGAGCGATTCAAATGAAAAGAACCATGTCTTACGGCAAAGGAAATGTGTTTGCATACCGAACGTTTTTAAAACCGCTCACAGGCATAAATCAAATCCCAGAGTCTTCTTTTACGGGCAGAACCAATACAGTTGTCGGCATTGATGTGACATGCGAAATTGGCGGAGATGCCTTTTTGCCGTCATTTACAGACGGAGATAATACGCTTATCGTGGCTACGGATTCGATGAAAAACTTTATTCAGCGCCACCTCGCTTCCTATGAGGGAACAACCACCGAGGGCTTCTTGCATTATGTGGCTCACAGATTTTTAGACACCTATTCTCATATGGATACGATCACTCTGACAGGTGAAGACATTCCGTTTGTAGCGATGCCTGCATACGAGGATGAAGAGCTCGGTATAAGCCAGCTTGTCTTCAGAAGATCGCGCAATGAACGCGCTCGGTCGGTGCTGAAAGCAGAACGAATGGGGGATACGATAACGCTGAAGGAGCAATACAGCGAAATCACGGATCTCCAGCTTGTCAAAGTGAGCGGAAACTCCTTCGTCGGCTTTATCAGAGACGAATATACGACTCTTCCTGAAGATGGCAATCGTCCGCTCTTTGTCTATTTAAACATCAGCTGGCGTTATGAACATGCGGAAGATGCGTACGCCGCCGATCCCGCCCGTTACGTGGCGGCTGAACAAATCCGTGACTTAGCGAGCACTGTATTTCACGAGCTCGAAACGCCCTCCATTCAAAACTTAATCTATCATATCGGATGCAGAATATTAACGAGATTCCCGCAGCTCGCGGATGTCAGCTTCCAATCTCAAAATCACACATGGGATACAGTCGTCGAAGAGATTCCGGGCACAAAAGGAAAAGTCTACACAGAACCGCGCCCGCCATTCGGTTTCCAGCGGTTCACCGTGACGAGAGAAGACGCCGAGAAAGAAAAACGGAATGCCGGGGAAGCATTAGGGAGCCTGAATGCCTGATGGGAAAGCTGACAACGCATATCTTGGATTTAACCTGCGGCAAACCCGCGGCAAACGTAAAAATCGAATTGAAGCGGCTGTGCGAAGGTGAAAGCCTTCCCCTTGTCAAAGAGGCTTTTACGAATGAAGACGGCCGAGTCGACGCTCCGCTCCTTGCGGGAGAAGAGCTGAAGTCCGGGGAGTATGTGATGGAGTTCCATGCGGGGGATTACTTTGCGGAAAAGAAAGCGAACACGGCTGAGCCGTTCTTAACGATTGTAACAGTTCGTTTCCATCTTTCTGATCCGGAAGCTGATTATCATATCCCGCTTTTGCTGTCGCCGTTTGGTTATCAGGTGTATAGGGGGAGTTAAGAAAAGAGCCCGCCCGCTGGTGAGGCGGGCTCCGCAAATGTTTAGGGGTTGCTGGATCACTGCATAAATAAAAGACCCTCCCTATTGTGAGAGGATTCCTGCGAATTATGCCACATCCGGACCTCGTATTTGAGAGTTCGAGTTTGTTTTTAAATATTAAATTTATCGTTCTCTATTTCTACTTAGACTAAAAAAAATTTAAAATCAATTAAACTAGTATCACTATCAAGTTATCTCCATCAGCATATCATGTACTATCCTCTTTTAAGGGAGGTGAAGTTATGAGGTCATTCCCTTTGATCGTGGTGCTATTCATCCTATTAATCATCGTTGGCACTTCTTTCTTCGGTGGCTATTAAGAACTCACCTTACCCCATATCCGTCAGACGCCATAAGAATTCTTTATGGCGTTTGTTTTGCTATAGCGACAAGGTTTTGAGCAGGGAAATATAACACTCGCTCACAAATCCTCGTCCTCCATTACAATATGAGATGAGAGCGAGATGTTTTCCCACAACGCGGCCGCGTCTTGATCACGCTCTTCAATTAATCCCACCATTTAGAAACGCTTGTTAACGGATTTGTTAGTTTCTATCGGATCGATTTCTTCCGCACCTACAAAAAAATTTTTTCATTCCCTTTTCTCCAAAATGAATTATTTTATTTTTTCAATCGATTTAACAGGTACTTCCGGTGGATTGAGTATTAAGTCAATCCGTTGAACAGTGACAAAGACGACAGAAAAAATCAGGGAACAAAGAAAGGTTAGTAAAAGTATTTTCCACCAATTTAAGTTATTCATCATCTCTTCTCCCTCTTTCCTTAATTTGTAACATTACCCATTTCTAGTATCAAACACAACTAGGCAAAAAGTAAAGGGAGAAGAGGTATTTCATCTTCACGATCTGTAATTGAAGTTTATCCTTTATCGATTCGCTTAATTTTTTATATCCGGTGCTTTGCCGTAGCTGCGGGAAAAGTCCAATGACTGCCTTTTCCCACTTGCTAACTCTTTTCTAATCCTGCAAGCTGACCGCATAATCCCTCCATAACCGGTACACCGGCACAAATTGCCCGCCAGCCCTTCCTCAATATCTTCGTCAGTAGGTTGCGGTTTTTCCTGAAACAGAGCTTTAAGCGCAATCGTCATCCCGGGTGTGCAATATCCGCATTGGAAGCCTCCTTCCTCCAGGAAAGCGGTTTGGCAGATATCCAGTTCTTCTTTTTGAAGCCCCTCAATGGTTGTGATCGAATGGCCGTCCGCTTGGTATGCCATGGTCATACACGCATTGGCGAGCTTGCCGTCGAGCAGGACAGAACATGCTCCGCAACGGCCGATTCCGCAGGAAATTTTAGTTCCGGTCAGCTGGAATTCCGTCCGCAGAAGGTCACTCAAGCAAGCTGTAGGAACCGCATCAACCTCCCGCGCTATTCCATTCACGGTCATTCGGAACCGATGCTTTTTTACAGAGAAAGATCCTGCTTCTTTTACGTCCATTGCTTTATCCCCTTTCTGTCTATTTCATCAAGCAGCTCTTCACGCGAAATCGGCAGCTTGTTCACCCAGCAGCCGACGGCATCATGTACCGCCTTTACAATCGCCGGGGTGATGGCGATCGTTCCTATTTCTCCGACACCGCGCGGGCCATATGAGTCACCATCCATCAGCTCTTCTATCGCGGTCAGTTTCATTGCCGGAACATCTTTGATTCCTGGAATTACATACTGATCCAAATTCACCGCCGTGTAACGGCCGTCCGTCATTTTTGCTTCCTCCATCAGCGTATAGCCGAGCGCCATAGCAGCGCCGCCTTCGATTTGTCCACGATAGCCCTGCGGACTGACAACTGGACCTGCCGCAATGGCGTGCTCACAATCTATCACTCTGACATCGCCTGTTAATAGATCAATCTCCACCTCAACTGCAGCCGCTCCAAACGAGTAGAGAAAATGGCCGCCGACCACAGGATCAGGCGTTGTCGGAAAATCGAATGCTGTTTCCTCAGTCAAAGGACCTTTTTCTGCCAATTCCTTATAGGTCACCACCAGATCCTTTGTATTATGCATCCGCAGCCCCCCAGCGCTGAAAATAAGTTGTTCAGGCAAATATGAGACCAATTGTGCGGCACGTTTTTTCAGCTGATATAGAAACGGTTTCTTCAAACGCTGGATCACGTGCCACACCATGCTCGTGCCGCGGGATGCTGTGGAGGAGCCTGACTTTGGCACTTTTGCGGTATCCCCGATGATAATGGAAATATCCTCCGCCGCGCAGCCCAGCTCTTCGGTGACAATATGTTCAATCGCGGCGAGGATGCCCTGCCCGCACTCTTCAAACCCAAAAGAAGCCGTGATTTTGCCGTCACTTGAAAGGGAAAGGCGCCCTCCTGCGGCATCCATCCGGCCATAGCCAAGCCCGCCCCCGTGCATGGTAATCGCGGCTCCAACACCTCTTCGTTTATAACGAGACGTCTGATGTTTTCTTTTGAGAATAGGAGATGCAGAAATGACGTTCAACACCTGCGCCGCTCCGTCAGTGGACGCAATCCGATGCTCAAGCGGGCCCAGGTCATGCGGTTTTCTGATATTTTTTCTTCGCAGTTCCAGTGGGTCGATGCCGAGCATGCTGCTGATTTGATCAAGGTGGATTTCCAGCGCGAAGGTGATTTGGTTGCCGCCAAAGCCCCGGAATTCTCCCGCCACCCCGTTGTTCGTAAACACAGAGATCCCTTCAGTGCGGGTATTCGGAATGCGGTACGGACCCGCGGCATGCTCGGCAGAAAAATCCAGGACTGCCGGTCCCAGCGTGGCGTAAGCGCCTGTATCGGCAATGATTTTCACATCATGAGCCAGAAGCTTCCCTGTTTGATCAGCCCCTGTTTTGATCGTGATTTTCATCGGGTGGCGCTTGATTCCTGAGCGTACAGATTCCTTTCTCGTCTGATGAATTTTGACCGGACGCCCGCTTTTACGGGCTAAAAGCGCGGCATACGGCTGAATATTCAGCTCATCCTTTCCGCCAAATGAGCCGCCCATCGGACTCGACACAACCCGAATTTTCTCTTCAGGAATACCAAAAATGCGGGCAAGCTGAAAACGGTCCTTGTAGCCGTGCTGAGTGCCAGCGTACATTGTAAAACCCCCGTCACGTTCTGGAACAGCTACGCCCCCTTCCGTTTCCATATACGTATGCATCTGCCGCGGCAGTTCGTAGGTTTCTTCAAGAATCGTGTGACACGATTGGAACCCCGCTTCCACATCGCCGTGCGAGAAAAACGCACGATGAAGGATGTTCCCGTCCGGGTGCAGCATATGCGCATCTGATCGGAGCGCTTTTTCCGGAGAATCAATGACCGTCAGCTTCCTGTACACCACGTGAATCAGCTCCAGCGCGGCTTCAGCAATGTCTTCCGTTTCTGCTGCGACGGCCGCCACTGCATCTCCGACATAACGTACTCTATCCTCGCATAGAACCGGCTGGTCAGGAATGACAATCCCAAAACGGTTGAAACCTGGAACGTCCTTATGGGTGACAACCGCTCGCACACCTTCCATTTCTTCAGCCTTTTTTGTGCAAATCGACACGATTTCCGCATGAGGATAAGCGCTTCTCAGAATTTTGCCATACAGCATCCCCGGAAAAGTGAGATCAGTCATATACTTCAATTCACCCGTGACCTTTTCCCTTCCATCTGGTCTTATTCTTGGCGGTTTGCTTATGCTCATTTATTCCCCTCCCTCAAACATCAGCTCGGACATGATGACGTTGGCAGCCGCTTTTTTTCTGTATGCCGCTGACACGAAAGCATCGGCTGAAAACGGCAGCTCCTTGATAAGTGTTTCGTACAGCTCGTGCGCCTCCCATTCAGGATCCATCCATTTCGCCTCGCTTTCTATTAATCTTTTCGGCCTGATATCGGCATGACCCGCTGCGAGGCGAATGTCACCGTCTTTCAGTAAACGTCCTGCCGCCACAGCAACCGCTCCGGTAAATGCCTGCCGCCTTCCCAGCTTGCGGAAAAACACACGATCTCCCTCTGGACGCGGGATGATCACACGCGTCACGATTCCATGTGAATACGCTTCACTGGAGATCCATTCAGCAAGCGGCAGCCTGACAAGCTCCTTCTGATAAACGATAAGCTCCGCATCAAGCACAAGCAGAAGCGGAATCAAATCCCCTATTTTACTCGATATGTTGCCGCCAATTGTGGCCCGGCTTCGGATTCCCGGCGCTGCAACAGCAGAAACTGCATCACATAAGCAAGCCAGATCCCGCTTGATGAGGCTGTTTTTTCTGCATTCATTCAGCGTGGTGAGCGCCCCGATCGACACATGGGTGCCGTCAGCGGTAATGCCTTTCATCTCATCAATGCCTTCAAGGCTGATGAGATGCGTTTTCGGAAGAATTCCTTTGTCCCATTGGAGCTGGAGCAGCGTGCTGCCCGATGCTGCACACACATCTGGCGCAAGCTGCTCCAATAGAGAAAATGCCTCATCAAGCGCTGCCGGCTTCCATAATTGAATGTTCATTCGCGCTTGTGTCACTTGTCCGTTCATGTATTCGCCTCCTGACAGTGTCATATTCCTCCGGCGTATCAATATCTTCCAGTTCCTCGCACGCTTTCACTGCCAGCACCGCTCCAGTGCCAAGCTGTCCGTTTTTCAGCAGCCTGCGGGCACCCTCATCTCCCTTTAACTCCTTTACATATGGAAAACAGGCGGATAAGAAATAAATAGGCGGACTGAGCGTACGCAAAGATGCTGACACGGCAAACATTTCATGAGCCCTTGATATCAGGGCATTTACATGATCGACAGAAAGCTGCGGCTGGTCACCCAACAGAATGACGACCCCGTCTGCCCCCATGCTTTTCGCTATTCTCACCCCGGTGCTGACGGAATGCCCTTGGCCCTTTTCCGCCTCTTTACAGACATGCAAACTCCAGCGATCCAGAAAAGGCGGTGCTTGATATTGCTCCCCGATCCACTCAAGTGAAGCATTTTCTGTCCTCTCGACAATCAGCACATGGTCAAGACGGGATAATAGAGCTGTTTTTAATGAAGCCGATCCGATCGTTTCTCCTTTTAGCGGCAATGCCAGCTTGTTTGTGCCCATTCTCTCGCTTTTTCCGGCCGCCAAAAATACACCGATAATGCTCATGTAACCGCCAGCCGTTTTCGCGTTTGAAGGATTTCCGCAACGATGCTGACGGCAATTTCCTCTGGGCCTTCCGCGCCGATTTTCAACCCGACCGGACTGTAAAAATGCGCGGGCGGCTGTTTTCCATTCAGCAGCCGTTTCGTGCGGTTTTCGGAACCCAAAAGCCCGATATAATGAAGGTCCCGAGAAAATAAGGATTCAACGATGACTTGATCGTGCTGAAAATGGTGAGTCGCCACAACAGCGGAATCCTGAGGCGAAAATCCAAATTCACTGAGCATCTGCTCCGGAAAGGCAGTGATCAGCTGATCTGCTTTTGGAAAAAGAGCGGCTGTGCAATACGCAGGCCGCCAATCTGTCACAATGACAGAAAATCCGGTCTCAGCCGCCAATTTGGCGAGCGGTATCATATCTGGTCCCGCCCCAAACAGAATGAGACGCGGCTTCGGCTCAATACGCTGAAAAAAAATGTTTGATGATGGATCAAAATGCGGTACATGAAGCGCTGAAGCGGTGCGTTGAATATCTCGAAGCGGCACATCCGGCCAGTGCCCAAAATACCCGTTCTCTGACAAAAACAAATAACGCCCTGCCTGTGGGGATTCAATCTGTGTAACGGCTGTTACGGCTTTTCCTGAATGAAGGCAGTCTCTTACTCTTTCATAGTGCCGCTTTTTTTCCTGAGAGATTCGTTCCGCATAGATATGAATAACGCCATTGCAGCCGACTCCCATGCCCCACGAAAGATCGTCTTCAGCCCGCATGTCATAGGATATAAGCGCTGTCGTCAGCTGATCGCCGAGTTCACCGATTCTTTCGGATATATCCTCTTCCAGACACCCGCCGCTCAGCAAGCCGATTCTTTCTCCGTTTTTCTTAAAGAGCATGGTGGCGCCCGCTTTTCGATATGCAGAGCCTTCGACTTGTACAATGGTCGCCAGCACAGCTTCATCCTGATCTTCCAGAAGCGCATCTAAAATCGTGTAAAAATACTCCAATGCCGCATCCCCCTTTCAAAAATTGCTGTAAGAAATAAAACGTCATTTTTATAGGTGCCTTGTATAAAGAATAGATGAAAAAAGAAAAAATGACTCATGCTCCGTCAGAAAATGCAACACAGAGAAAACGGATTTGTAAAAAGAGTCAAACGGAGAAAATCAGATTGGAGAATGAGCGAAAATGAAAAAAGCCTGCGGAATTCCGCAAGCTTTTTCTTTAAATCGCTGCCTGGCTCTTAGCATTTTCATATACATCAAGCGCGGCCTGAAGCGCTTTTCCCGCTTCGATCACAGCGCCGTGTCTGAGGAGCACAGCTTCTAATCCGGCAAGGACAAACAGTACGTTTTCTCTTCTGCAGCTGTAGCCCATCGTACCAATTCTCCAAATCTTCCCGGCTAAAGGGCCGAATGAGCTGGCGATTTCGATTCCGAACTGTGCCAAAAGCATATGGCGGACCGACTCTCCGTCCATGCCGTCCGGGATTTGCACACAGGTGACAACAGGCATTTTGCAGCTCTCATCCCCAAACAGCTTCAGCCCCATCGCCTTAATCCCGGCTATTAATGCGGCCTCATGGTATTGATGCCGCTCGAAACGTGCTTCGAGACCTTCATCAAGCACCAGTCTAACGCCCTCACGCAAGGCATAAAGCATCGTCGTCGCTTCTGTATGATGATTGAGCCGCCGTTCGCTCCAATAATCCTCAAGCTGGCTCAAATCAAAATAATTGCTGGTGATCGGACGATTCCCGGTAATCGGCGCCTTGTCTGCCTGAGTCGCAATTCCGCGTTCCACCTTTTTGCGCGCCGCAATGATGTCCGCCACCCGTTCATTATATGTAATCGGCGCCATCCCCGACGGAACAGACAAACACTTTTGCGTGCCGCCGATAGCTGCGTCAATGTTCCATTCATCCACTTTCACCTCGCAGCCCCCAATTGTCGCTACCGCATCGACAATAAACAGTGCATCCCAAGCACGGCACGCTTCTCCAATCGCTTTCAGCGGATGGATTCGGCCAGTTGATGTTTCCCCGTGCACCATCGCCACAATTTTCGGCTTCACTTTTTTCATTTCCCGTATAATAGCGTCAGGGTCAAAAACCGTTCCCCACTCACACTCAATCGTATGAACATTCGCCCCGTACCGCTCAGCGATTTCAGTCAGCAAAAAGCCAAAGCGTCCGTATATCGGAATAAGCACGTCATCTCCCGGTTCAATGACACTCGCTAACACCGCTTCGATTCCCGCCCGGGAGGTGCCGTCAATCGGATACGCCCAGCGATTTTTCGTTTGAAATAATTCTCGGAGCATCTCCATCGTTTCATTCATGATATCGGTAAACGCCGGATCAAATTGGCCGACAACCGGCGTGCTCATCACTCTTAATACACGCGGATCGACCTCTACAGGCCCCGGTGTCATAATCGTTCT
Organism: Bacillus sp. XT-2; assembly: GCF_025696525.1. Taxonomy (NCBI): domain Bacteria; kingdom Bacillati; phylum Bacillota; class Bacilli; order Caryophanales; family Bacillaceae; genus Bacillus; species Bacillus sp. XT-2. The sequence goes on along the minus strand of NZ_JAHVOC010000008.1, from coordinate 96,209 downwards.
TAATGGTGTACATAATTCTTTTCTGCCTGACACAGCCATTCCTCCTTCATCAGTAAGCCAGTTTGTATAATAAATTAGTCAATGTGCGGACGCCGATCTCAAGCTGACGTGCAGAAGTAAACTCCTTCGGCGAATGGCTGATGCCGCCTCTGCTCGGCACAAACAGCATACAAGCGGGGCAGCTCCTTCCGATCATTTGCGCATCATGCCCTGCCCCGCTCACCATTTCTTCACAGCTGATACCGTTTTCTGCCGCTGTCTCAAGAGCCTTGGCAGAAAGCGTTTCGTCCATCGGCACAGGCTCTATCCGCATATATTCATCAATCATGGCGTGAATCCCTTTTTTGTTACAAATGCCGTTGATGACAGCAGTCATTTCTTCATGAAAATGCTCCAGAACATGCTGATTTTGATGTCGAATATCGATTGAAAACTGCACCCGGCCAGGTATGACATTGGCCACATTGGGCTGCACCGTCATTTTTCCACATGTCAGACGAAGCTCATCCGGCTGTTCTTCAGCGCGAAACAGCAGTTCATGAATCACTCGGCTGCTGGCTGCGAGCGGGTCCTTGCGCCACTTCATGGAGGTGGTCCCTGCGTGGTTGCATTCTCCCTCAAGCGTAATCAGATATCTCCTCTGCCCGACTATACTTGTCACCACACCGAGATCTCGTCCTGACATTTCAAGCGTCTGTCCTTGTTCAATGTGAATTTCAATAAAAGCGTTGATATCTGTCCTGTGCGCTGACGGATACACGCCTCTGCCAAAACCGTTGTCATGCATCGCCTCTTGTAATGAAACACCTGATCCGTCTCTCGGTACTTCCGCATGCTTCAATGACAAAGCACCCATCATATTCCCTGATCCCCAGTATGTCATCGGAAAACGGCTGCCCTCTTCCTCACATAAAGACACGGCCTCAAGCGTTTTTTTCGGCGCTCCGTATGTTTCTTTGAGCTGCTTTAAAGCAAGCATTGCCGCAAGCACGCCATATGAGCCGTCATACTTTCCCCCATTGATCACCGTATCGATATGTGAGCCGGCTAAAATCACTTCATCCGGAGACTGGGTGCCCTGAAGCCTTCCAAAGACATTGCCGACGTCGTCAAATCTGGCGTCAAGCCCAAATGCCGACATCTCCTCTTTCACGGCGAGCTGCGCGTCCATCCACTCCTTGGTGTACAAAAGTCTCGTCACTCCGCCATCAGCAGACGCACCGAATTGGGCAAGCCAATCGATGTAATCAGCGATGCCGCTTTCTACTGAAAGCCTCTGCTTTTCCATGTGCTTCCTCCTCTGGCCGTTATGGTGACTTCATTATAGTGGGAGGAAGACGTATAGTTCATCAGCACATAAACCAAAAAAACATTTGTTTTTTGGTCATAATAACCAGCCTGCCATTCCATTTTAGGAATAGCAGCCAGTAAGGAAGAGAGTCAATAGGCAGCGATGGATTAAAAAAACAGCGAGAGGAAAAAGTGGTTCTAAAGATTTATTGTATGAACTAGCGAAAAACACGGGAAGGCAATGCTTTCAGTGAAGCAGCACTCGATCAAGGAACAGCGCTTGCCAAAACTCAGCGGGAGCAATAACGCGGACTAAAGCTCCCGGAACAATAGAGTTCCGCCTCCTCCAAAGTTACTAATTTACAAATTTAATAAAAAATATACAAAATGACACTTCTAACCTTTATCTCAATTTTAGATAATAGACATGATCTGATCTAAAGGAGGGCAAGTGATGACAAAAAAAGCAAGGTTTCTGCCGCTCGTCTGTGTATTACTGATTTCCGGATGGTTTGCGCCCTCTGCTTCAGCAAGCGCGCAAACCGGATTGAACCTGAATGGCCGTGCAGCTACTTCTTCCGCAGCCTCCGGAGGCATTCTCACATTAGTCTCTCCCGCTGCACCATACGCCGACACAGACACCTATTATGAAGGTGCTGAAGGAAAAAGCGGAGAGGCGTTAAAAAGCGCACTGCACCGCATCATTAGCGGACATACGATGCTGTCTTACAGCGAGGTATGGAACGCGCTGAAAGAAACAGATGCAGATCCGGCCAATCCGAATAACGTCATCCTGCTCTATACGAATGAATCCCGTTCGAAAAACCTGAACGGCGGCAATGTCGGGGACTGGAACCGGGAGCATGTCTGGGCGAAATCCCATGGCGATTTTGGTACAAGCAAAGGGCCCGGCACTGATATTCATCACTTGCGTCCAGCAGACGTCCAAGTAAACAGCGCCAGAGGCAACATGGACTTTGACAACGGCGGCAACGAGTATGCGAAAGCACCCGGAAATTATTATGACGGAGATTCTTGGGAGCCCCGCGATGATGTGAAAGGCGATGTCGCCCGCATGCTGTTTTACATGGCTGTCCGTTACGAAGGAGATGACGGCTACCCTGACCTTGAGCTCAATGATAGGACAGGAAACGGCTCTGCTCCTTATCATGGAAAACAATCCGCCTTGCTTGAATGGAATAGGCAGGACCCTGTTGATGCCCGCGAAAGAAAAAGAAATGAAATCATTTATGAAAAATATCAGCACAACCGAAATCCATTTATCGATCACCCTGAATGGGCAGACGACATTTGGCCGTAAGAAAAAGGTGCTCCCCCGAAGGGAGCACCTTTTCTAATACACAGCCTGTTCCGTTTCCGCATCGAAAAAGACGGCGTGATCCATTTTCACCGCCAGCTGAATTGTATCGCCCGCGGAGATTCGATTGCCGCCATCCAGGCGAACCGTGAGCCGCTCGTTCCCGGCGCTGGCATGCACAATCAGCTCAGATCCCAAATTTTCATTCACTTCCACCGTCGCTTTCAACACGGAATCAAACAGCCGGTCATTTCCAGTCATTTGTGCGATGTGCTCCGGCCGTACACCGAGTGTCATCGGTTGTCCGGCATAGCCTTTTTCCTTCAGCCGTTTTGCCTTTTCTTCAGGAATATGAAGCCGGATCGAAGGATTTGTAAAAAACAGCTCGCCATGGTGCTCTTCAATCATGCCTTTGAAAAAGTTCATTCCGGGAGAGCCAATAAATCCGGCCACGAACAGGTTTGCCGGATAATGATAGATATCTTGAGGCTTGGCCACTTGCTGAATTTTACCTTCAATCATGACGACAATCCGATCGCCCATCGTCATCGCTTCAGTCTGATCATGGGTGACATAGATAATGGTTGCTTCCAGCCGCTGGTGAAGCTTGCTGATTTCTGTCCGCATCGTCACTCTCAGCTTCGCATCCAGATTAGAAAGCGGTTCGTCCATTAAAAAGACCTTTGGTTCCCGCACAATTGATCTGCCAAGCGCCACCCTTTGCCGCTGGCCGCCGGAAAGTGCCTTCGGTTTTCTCTTCAGCAAATGCTCAATCTCCAAAATGTTTGCAGCTGCATGCACCCGCTCGGCAATTTCTTGTTTCGGCATTTTTCTGAGCTTCAGTCCAAATGCCATGTTATCGAAAACAGTCATATGCGGATACAGCGCATAGTTTTGGAACACCATCGCGATATCACGCTCCTTCGGCGGAAGATCATTGACCCGTTCCCCATCGATGAAGAGGCTTCCTTCCGAAATGCTTTCCAGCCCAGCCACCATCCGCAGGGTTGTCGATTTGCCGCAGCCTGACGGCCCCACCAGCACCAAAAGCTCTTTATCTTTTACATCTAAATCAAAGTCCTTCACCGTTAATTGTGAATGATATGATTTTTTGACATGTTCAAATGTTAATGAAGCCATCAGAAAACTCCCTCCGTCTTTTTTTCTCCGTTATTTCGTCACTGGAAACAACTCGGTCTTTCTGTTATTTTTAGAGTAATCGATTCCCATATTTGCTATATTTCTAAAACAAAAAACGCAAATTTGTATTATAACGTCATAATACATTATAATATAAATAATAGCTTAAAAGGAGGCTACCCCTTGTTAAACAACGGAAGTTCAACACCTTTATACATTCAGCTAAAACAAATCATAACAGATGACATTAAAAAGGGCTTGTATTCCCCGGATGCCAAGCTGCCCACAGAAAACGAGCTTTGCAGCAAGTATAATGTCAGCCGCATTACCGTCAGAAAAGCCATTCTCGATCTGGTCGAAGAAGGCTATCTGATCAGGCAGCAGGGAAAAGGAACGTTCGTTAAAAGCCCTAAATTGAAGAGAGAGCTGATCGCAGTAAACGGCTACTCGGAATTTATGGAATCAACCGGGAAAAAACCGAAGCATCAGGTTCTGTCCCATGAAATCATTCCAGCATCGAAACCGATCGCCGAAAAGCTTCAGATCAATCCCGAGAGCCCTGTCGTTGAATTAAAACGGATTTTATATAACGATGATCAGCCGCTCACCTTTGAGATCACGCATTACCCGCTGGACATGTTTCCTGCCATCAATACGTTTATTGCTGACGGTGTATCTATGCATGATATTTTAAAGCAGCAATACCAAGTTGTTCCCACTCACAATACAAAACTATTAAATGTTGTCTATGCCCAGCAGGAGGAAAGCAAATACTTAGATTGCGATATCGGGGATGCGCTGTTTGAAATCGATAAAACCGCATTTACCTCAAACGATCAGCCGATCTACTGCTCACTGTTTTTGATGCACACAAACCGTGTCACATTTACAATCAACAGTCCCTACACATGACAGGCATAAAAAACGAGACACTGCTTATAGTATTCTCGTTTTTTCACTGCTTCCCCCTTCCTCCAGGCGATAGGGATAGCCATAGCCAAATGCCCCGTACACTCCGCATGTTTTCGCAGCTGTTTCCGCTCCTTGGCGCAAAGCGTTCGTCATATCCTGCTTCTCACAAAACGCAGTCAAAAATCCCGCGATAAATGAATCTCCCGCTCCGAGTGTATCTATTATATCAGCTTCCACAATCGGCTGATGGTAGATTCGGTCCCCCGCAGACAGGATCGCTCCTTGCCCGCCGCGGGTCATGCAAACGATTTTTGCTCCGTACTCATGTGCCTTTTTGGCAAGCTGGCCGCACTCCGTCTCACTCAAATCGCTTCCTGAAAAGAACGCATACGTCACATAAGGACAGACCTTTTTCAAATACTCATCCTCTCGATTTGTTGAAAAATCAAAAGAGACCGGGATCAGCCCGCACAGCTGCGGCAAATCGTTCTCAAGCCTGCTGTACACACTGGTATGCAGCAGATCATGCCCGCTGATAAAAGATAAGTCCTTTTCCTGAAACACAAGACGGAGACGCGACTGGATGCCCCCCTTATTCGATCGGACAAAGATCCGGTCCCCCTGTTCATCAAGGGTAACGATTGCCATTCCGTTTTCACCATGCGCCTGGCGAATAAAATCCGTGTTGATCTTCTCCAATTTCAGCACATTCAGCAGATGAGCCGCGGCTTCGTCATTGCCGACAATTCCGATATAAGAAGCCTCATGCCCGAGCCGTTTTGCAAGCACTGAGACATTTAAGGCATTTCCTCCCGGATAGAATGTTTCTTGATCCTGATAGTAGTCTACAACGTTGTCTCCAACAGCAATTAATTTCATTGTGCTTCCTCCTTTATCCTTTTACGCTTCCGCTTGCAATCCCGCGGACAAAATATTTCTGCATAAATAAAAATAGAATAATAATCGGCGCGGCAGAAATCGTTAATCCCGCCAGCAAGACGCCCCAATCCGTCTGCAGTGCATCTCGGAACTGCATCAGTCCCGCCGGAATGGTCCGCAAATTCTCGTCATCTATGAAAATAATCGCAAACATAAACTCATTCCACGTATGGTAAGCTGTCAGAATACCCGACGTCACTAAAATCGGTACACTCATTGGTAAGAAAATTCTGAAAAATACTCCGAAACTCGTACACCCATCTAAATAAGCCGCCTCTTCCAATTCTTTAGAAATAGAAAGAAAATAAGAGCGGATTAAAATGATGGTGAATGGAATCCGATAAGCCGCATAAGGCAAAATCAAAGCCCAATACGTATTGTAAAGCCCCAGCGACTGAATAATGGAATAAAGCGGCACAAGACTGACCTGAGGCGTCAGCATCAAACCGCCAAGACAAAGCACCAAAAAGAACCCTCTTCCTTTAAACTCGAACCTCGAAAGCGCGTACGCCGCCCATGCGCTGATAAAAACAGTAATCACACATGTCAGCGCCGTCACGATCACACTGTTCATAAAATAAGAAGAAATCCCCTGATTCCAGGCGGACACAAAGTTCTCCGGATGCCACGAAGACGGCAGCGACCAGCTGTTCTCAAAAATATCATCCGAGCTTTTAAAGGCGCTCATGACCATCCATAAAAGCGGATAAGCAATCGCGATTAGATAAAGAAACAGAAAAACCCATACAGACGTTTCTCCGATATACCATTTTCGCCTCGGCTTTCTTTTCACCTCGATGTGCCGGTCAGGCACAGGCTCTAATCTAAACGAATCTGTCTTCTTTTGAGGCAGCATCTGTTAATCCTCCTTTCCGGTTTTAAAGAACTTCATTTGCATGAGCGACAAAGCAAGCGTAATGAGTAACACAACAGTGGCAATCGCTGAAGCATAGCCCATCATATCCTTTGTAAAGGCACTTTTATATAAGAATGTACTTAATACCTCAGAAGCGTTTCCCGGTCCGCCGCCTGTCAAAATGTACGGCTCGTTAAACACTGTAAAAGCGCCTGTCAGCGTCATCACCACCGCAACAAAAGACATCTCTTTCGTCTGGGGAATGGTAATGTGAAAAAACTGCTGAATTTTCCCCGCACCGTCAAGACGCGCCGCTTCATACAGTTCATCCGATATTTTTTGAATCGACACAATATACAGCATCGCAATATAACCGACAGACTGCCACTGCGATACAAAGATGACAGAAAGCATAGCCGTGCTGTCCTCCCCGAGCCATGCCCTCGTCAGCTGATCCAGCCCGATTGCCTGAAGCAGCTGATTCAAAAGCCCCGTCTCAGGGTTGTAAATAAAATCAAATAAAAGCGCGATAACCGTCATTGAGATGACAACCGGCAAAAAGAAAACGGTACGAAAAAAAGGCGACCATTTTCTGACCAGCTTATCCTCAAGCACCGCCGCCAAAATCAAACCGCCAAACACCTGGCATACAATTGAGATCACTGCGTAGAGCACGTTATTCGTGAGGGCTTGATAAAAGACAGGATCACGAAATAATTCAACATAGTTCTTCAATCCGATAAACGTTTTTTCCGGAGAAAAAGAGCTCCATTGAAACAGACTGAGAAAGACATTCTCAAAAATCGGGATATAAACGAAAAGTAGAAAAACAAGAGCCGGCAGTAAAAACAAATAGGGGATTATTCTATTTTGGTTGACCAAGGATAACTCATCTCCTTTATAAAAAGAAAAGGTGCGTCGCTTCACCTTTTCTTTGATTTATTCAGCTGACGCCTTCACTTGCTTGGCTGCTTTTTGGACAGCTTTCATGACCTGCTCCGGTGTCATGTCGCCGCCAAGCATTTGCTGGACGCTTGTTAAGTACACATCTGCGATTTCAACATCAACATCCATATCGAACCACGGAACCATTGATTTGGCATCTACGATATGCTGAACGGCTTCACGCTGAATGGCTGTAGAATTTTCTTCGGTTGCCGTTCCTTGCACCGCACTGTATTTGCCAACGTCTTTAACGAGCTTTTCACCCATTTTTTTCGACGTCAGAAATTGCAAAAATTCCACTGCTTCCTTCGGATGTTTTGTTTTCGAAGAAATCATAAATCCTTCAGGCGCCCCCGTTAACGCTTCTGAAGATCCTTTTTGCCCGCTGATTTCAGGGAATGAGAACATCCCTAGATTCACTGGCTCAACCAGTTTGATTTCAGCCGTTTCCGCATATATCATCGCCGACTTTCCGCTCTTAAATTGCTGTCTCACATATTCATGGTCGACGGAATTTACATGTTTATTGAAGTACGGCATCAGTTCCTGCAGCTTTTCAAGTGCTTTCACATAGCCTTCATCGGTAAATTCACCCGTTTTGGCGTTATAATCCTTTTCTCTTGTTTTTTCATCGACCATCCGCTGATTCAGCGTGCCGATATAATGTGAGATTGTCCAAGGTGCTTTTGTTCCGAAACTGATCGGCGTATAGCCATTTTCTTTCAGCTTCTTGGAGACATCGATGAGCTCATCCCAAGTCGCCGGGGGCTCTAAATTGAGCTTTTTAAAAATATCTTTATTATAGAAAAATGATTTAGCGTCCATTTGCCACGGCACGCCATATTGTTTGTTTTCATACGTAAATGGTGTAACTTGCGATTGAACGAGCTGCGATGACCAATCTGTATCATCTTTGTAGTAGGACGAGAGATCAAGTGCTTTATTTCCTCTGATAAATTTAAAAGCAAACTCGTCACTCCATGAGAAGTAAATATCAGGAGGGCTGCTGGTTCCCAGCATAACTTTAATTTTATCTTTATAGGAGTCATTCAAAACCGCTTCAGTTTGAATGTCGATATCCGGATGCTCTTTTTCAAATTCCTTTACAACCTCTTCAAAATACCTTTTTTCCGGCTCCTTCGGCCATCTGTGGAAAAATTTCAATGTCACCTTTCCATCCGCTGAACTGCTCTGGCTCGAACAGCCCGCAATGGTGAGCATACTGACAGCTGCAATGATCAAAAATAAAAACATTTTCTTCAAAGGGTTGGCCTCCTCTGGACATTAGACTATAATGTTATATAACATTATAGTCTAATGCATAATGGTTCCTCTTTTTCAGATCAATACTCAACTTTCCACATGTATCTTCTATGAGATAAAGGATGATTTCTTGCTTCTGCCAAAGCGTCCGCATAGCTTCTCAGCACACGGTTAAGAACAAGCGGAGCAAGGTAGCCTTTTACTGAATCGTCAATTGCAGTGAAGTCGTAAGATGCGGCATCGAGCACAGTCAGCTTTTTGCCATATTTTTTCGAGAAGGTAAGCGCCCGCTCTTCAAGAGGCCTTGTTTCATCTAAACCGAGCAGGATGATAAACGGCACGGATTCATCAATAATTTCAAACGGTCCGTGAAAATATTCTCCGGCATGAATGGCGTGGGAATGAATCCATTGCATTTCCATGAGAATGCAGATGCTGTAGGAGTAAGCGACACCGTAGTTTGCACCGCTTGCCATAGTATAAATGATGCTTTCTTTTTCATGTGCTTTTGCAAATTGCTGTGCGTTGTCTGCTTCTTGCTTAAGGGCTTCATCATACACAGCCTGCAATTGATCTAAACCTTCTATTGCTTGTTCAAATGTCGTATTGTTTTCTAATACCTGCAAAGCGCCGAAAACGATTTGATATAGAACGCCATAGTTCGTATTGATCGCCTGCGCCTCATCACCCCAGTCATATTGGGCGACATATTGCGCTTCCTGTGCTAAAGGAGACTCCGGCTTATACGTCATTGCAATCGTAAGCGCGCCTTTGCTTCTCGCAAATGCAGCGGCTTTTACCGTTTCCGGGGTATTTCCCGAATGCGAGCACAAAATGACAAGAGACTTTTCACCAAGCTGCACAGGGTTTCGCTGAATAAATTCATTAGAGCTGTAAAGGTCAGAGCTGATTGATTTTGACTCCCTGTCAAACACATATTTACTCGGATACATAATGGCCGAAGACCCTCCGCATGCGACAAAGAATACATGGTCGATGGTTTTTCCTTTCAAATCCTGCAAGAAAGCTTGAACCTCACGATTAACTTTTGCTGTGACCTGACTCAAATCCTTCACTCCTCGTTTTTATTATATAACGTTATATAACATTATATATTGTTATATTAAAGTCCGCAGCTTGGATTGTCAATATCATTTTCTGAAATTTCTCAACAATTTAATCGGATGATAGACAAAGGATCTGCGTGTAGAAAAATGCCAAATCAAAAAGCCAGAACTTAACACAAGCTCTGGCTTCACTGCTCAATCCGCAGACTGACTTCTTATTTAAAAAATACCTTGTCTATATTATACTTCGAGTGCTGTGTATTGATGATATAGGTTTCGTAAATTTCTCTTTCCATTGGATCTTCAACTACACATACTTCAATTTTATAAACTTCGTCTCTGTGATTTTTGATCGGTGAGACAGTGTCTTCAAAATGCTTTTTAATTCTCTGTCTTAACTTTCTGGCTTTACCGACAAACAGCAGCTCATCGTGAATGTTGTAAAACATGAAGATGCCGCCTTTATCCCTGGGTATCTGGTGAAAGTCAATGAACCCGTGAATCGCCTTTATTTTCGGTTCGTTATGATTGGCTGACTGCTGCCGTTCGGTGATCGTCACATTCGGTGCTGGTATATCAATTTTTATCAAAATCAGTTCACGTCCTCTTTTTCATTAAAGATAAATGCTAACACAGACAGGAAAGAAAAGCTAGAACAGCTTTATTATATTTGTTTGTCATGCCTTTCATTATTATGCAAGCGCTCCGGCAAGATCATAAGGGCTAAGGTCTATTTCTGTCGGCTTTCCGAGAACTAGCTTTGCGAGCTCTGAACCGAGAAACGGTCCCATCGTTAGTCCCGACGCGCCTAAACCGTTAGCGGCGTAAAGTCCTTGAACATTCGGCACGGCACCCACCACTGGCAGAAACCCCGGTGTAAACGGTCTGAAGCCCACTCTTGTTTCAATGACTGTGCTGTCAGCAAGCCCCGGGGCTGCGGCAAGTGCTTTGCTCAAGACTTCATGCTGTCCCCCTGCTGTCACACGCAGGTCTTTAAGATCGGCCTCATTTTCATGGGTGGCGCCTGCTACAATTCTGCCGTCATCAAAGGACAGAATATACTGGTCATTCGGCGGCATCACCACCGGCCACGATCCGGTATCTGCGCCAGAGATTTCAAAATGCATAATCTGCGCCTTCTGAAAGGACACTTGAAAATGAATGCCCAGAGGCTTCATCAATTCATTGGCCCATGCCCCTCCAGTCACGATCACATTATCAGCCTCAAACTGCTGCTTGTCTGTTTGGACACCGGTGACTCTTCCGTTCCCAAAAAGCAAGGACGCGTTTCCTTTTACAATGACTGCACCATGTTTCTCGGCAGCGTTTAAAAGCGACCGGCATAGCGCCCTCCCGTTCACACGAGCGGCGCCGCTGATATGAACCGATTCATAGCCATCAGCTAAAATGGGAAACAGCTTTTTCGTTTCACTTGCGGACAAACGAGTGATGTCACCGATTTCCGGCGCATCCTCGCGTCTCTTATACGCCCGCTCCTCCATCTTATCGAGCTTCACTGCATCAGTGTGAATGCTGATCGCACCGACACGCTTGTATCCGGTGTCTGTTTCTCCGTCCTCTTCCAGTTGCTTGATTAAACCATTATAATATCGCGCTCCGCCCTTAGCGAGCTGATACCAATCCTGATTGCGGCGCTGCGACAGCCAAGGACAGACGATTCCCGCCGCCGCGTCAGTCGCTTGTCCCGGTTCATTCCGGTCAATCACCGTAACCCGGGCTCCTGATTTTGCGAGATGATAAGCCGTCGACGCACCTAGTATGCCTGCGCCGACGATGATGTAAGACTTCATATGCAAACACCTTTTCTTTTATAATATCTATTCATTTTACCAAATAGAGTGCTTTCCTTCGACCTTTAGCCCCAATGTGGAAAAACCGCGAAGTTCGTCCAATCTCTTCACTCTCCTATTGAATATCCTGTCACTATCAATAGAGAAAGGATGATACCATGAGCGAAAATCGTCATGAAAATGAAGAAAACCAAAAGCGCAATGTATCAGTTGCTAAAGTTGAAAACAGCGGCAATGCAAAAGTCGTAGTCAACGTGAATACAGATCAGGATCAGGCACAGGCACAGTCTCAAGACGGAGAAGAGTAATGAACGAGAATATCATTCCTATCAACAGACATGCTGCGGAAATGCCCAAAAATGGATCTGTTATTGAAAACAGCGGCAATTCGGAAGTCCATATTGATATTCACATTGACACAATGCCGATTGCCTTTGCCATTTTATGCTCTGCATTAGCCGCAAAACAGATGACAAAAGATGAATTCGACACGGCTTATACTCAATTGCTAGAGATGAAAAAAGTTGATATTCCCTCAGCAGCATCCACCATCAATATTCATCCTAATGATATATCCGAAAGTTGAAATAGCAACCGCAGGCTTAAACATGCCTGCGGTTCTCATCATTTAAAGTATACATTCATTTAGCTAATAACCATATGTTAATAAATTATACATATTAAGTAACAGGAACTAACCCCTTTCTTTATCCAAATTGTAAGGTGTAAGGAAAAATAAAAAAGGAGTGTTACAAATGAAATGTAAAAAAGCGATTATTTCTGCACTATCAGTTTCAGCTTTGGCTTTAAGCTTAGGCGGTGTGGCCTCTGCTGAAGAAATGTCAGCTGCTCCAACACCTTCAATTCAAAATGTATCAAACAGCCCTATTAAAGTCATGGATGCCTTTTACCAAATGAAAGTAAACAGTTACTTAAATATTGCTAGAGAAGGGGCCACTAGCTATGTTGTAACTTCCGGTCGTGATTATATCTCTGTAAGTCAAAGCGGAGTGGTATACAGCAAGTCAATTCCTGGTTCTGCTCAAGTTACTATCTATAAGGGAACAAGCGTACTAGGAGTTGTCACGATTAGTGTTCGTCTGTAAACAAACAAAACCCGGCGGTATTCCGCCGGGTTTTATTTTTACATTAACCGATTGAACCTTCCATTTCGAATTTAATCAAACGGTTCATTTCAACTGCGTATTCCATTGGAAGCTCTTTTGTGAATGGCTCGATGAAGCCCATTACGATCATTTCAGTCGCTTCTTCTTCGGAAATACCGCGGCTCATCAAGTAGAAGAGCTGTTCTTCAGATACTTTAGACACTTTCGCTTCGTGCTCCAATGAAATGTTATCATTTAAGATTTCATTGTAAGGAATTGTATCTGATGTTGATTTGTTATCCATAATGAGCGTATCACACTCGATGTTGGAACGGGCGCCTTCCGCTTTACGTCCGAAGTGGACAATTCCGCGGTAGGTTACTTTCCCGCCTTGTTTAGAGATCGATTTTGATACGATTGTGGATGATGTGTTTGGTGCAAGGTGAATCATTTTCGCACCCGCATCCTGATGCTGGCCTTTACCCGCAAGAGCGATAGAAAGCGTCATACCGCGCGCGCCTTCGCCTTTTAGGATACAAGCAGGATATTTCATTGTCAGTTTAGAACCGATGTTGCCGTCGATCCATTCCATCGTTGCGTTTTCTTCACAGATCGTACGCTTCGTTACAAGGTTGTAAACGTTGTTCGCCCAGTTTTGGATCGTTGTATAACGGCAGTAGCCGCCTTTTTTCACGATGATTTCAACAACCGCACTGTGAAGAGAGTTTGTTGTGTAAACAGGTGCCGTACAGCCCTCAACGTAATGCACGCTTGCTTCTTCGTCAACGATGATCAGTGTACGTTCGAACTGACCCATGTTTTCAGAGTTGATACGGAAGTAAGCTTGAAGCGGTGTCTCAACCTTCACGCCTTTTGGCACATAGATGAAAGATCCGCCGGACCAAACAGCTGAGTTCAGCGCCGCAAACTTGTTATCAGTCGGCGGAATCACTTTTGCCCAGTGCTCACGGAAAATATCTTCATTTTCTTTCAGCGCGCTGTCTGTATCTTTAAAGACGATGCCTTGCGCTTCAAGATCTTCTTTCATGTTGTGGTATACAACCTCTGATTCGTACTGAGCAGAAACACCCGCAAGGTATTTTTGTTCAGCTTCAGGAATCCCGAGCTTGTCGAATGTTTGCTTAATTTCTTCAGGAACTTCATCCCAAGAACGCTCTGAACGCTCAGACGGTTTTACGTAGTACGTAATTTCGTCAAAGTTCAGTGAGTTTAGATCTCCGCCCCATTGTGGCATTGGCATGTTGTAGAAATGTTCAAGTGATTTCAAGCGGAAATCAAGCATCCATTGAGGCTCTTCTTTCATGCGAGAAATTTCTTCTACGATTTCTTTTGTCAATCCGCGCTCTGAACGGAAAATGGAAACGTCCTTGTCGTGAAAACCATATTTGTATTCACCAATATCAGGCATTTTTTTAGCCATCCATTTTCACTCCAATCCTTTTAATTGCCGCCCTCTTCTTTAGCGACTCCTTTTTCAAGTGCCTTCCATGACAGGGTTGCACATTTAATACGGGCCGGGAATTTTGAAACGCCTTGAAGGGCTTCAATATCACCCAGATCTATAGAATCATCATATTCTTTCCCTTGCATCATATCCGAGAAAATCTTAGACATGGAAAGGGCTGTTTCAATATCTTTCCCTTTAATCGCCTGAGTCATCATCGAAGCGGATGCCATTGAAATGGAACAGCCTTCCCCTTCAAATTTCGCATCCTCCACGATGTCTCCGTCAAGCTTCATTGTCAGTCTGATACGGTCGCCGCATGTCGGATTGTTCATATCCACGACGATGCTGTCATTCAAAACCCCTTTGTTGCGAGGGTTTTTGTAATGATCCATAATCACTTGTCTGTACAATGTATCTAAGTTTGCATTAAAAGACATTTGTAAAATACTCCTTTGTCTTTTGAAGAGCTTCCACAAGCTTATCAATCTCTTCCTCTGTATTATACAGATAAAAGCTTGCTCTCGCAGTAGCAGTTACATCCAGCCATTTCATCAGCGGCTGGGCGCAATGGTGACCCGCTCTGACAGCAATCCCTTCCGCATCAAGTACGGTTGCCACATCGTGCGGATGAACATCATCAAGGTTAAATGTGATCAGCCCGGCACGCTCTTCCGGTCCGTAAACCGTCACGCCGTCAAGCTGACGGAAGCGTTCAAGCGCATAAGCTGCAAGCTTGTGCTCGTGGCGGGAAATCTCATCAAGACCGATTTCTTCGAGAAAATCAATTGCGGCACCGAGACCGATTGCTCCAGCAATAATCGGAGTACCCGCTTCGAATTTCCACGGAAGCTCTTTCCAAGTTGATTCATAAAGCCCGACAAAGTCGATCATTTCACCGCCGAATTCGGCAGGCTCCATGTTTTCCAGCAGGGCTTTCTTTCCGTACAGCACACCTACTCCGGTAGGGCCGCACATTTTGTGGGAAGAAAGCGCAAAGAAGTCGCAATCGAGATCCTGCACGTCAATTTTCATGTGGGGCGCGCTTTGTGCACCGTCCACCACAATGACAGCACCATTGTCATGAGCGATTTTCGCCATTTCTTTTATCGGGTTGATCGTGCCGAGAACGTTAGACACATGAGATACCGCAACAATCTTTGTATTGCTTGTGACCGTTGCTCTGACGTCATCTAATGAAATCGTGCCGTCTTCCTGCAGCGGAATATATTTTAATGTGACGCCAGTCGCTTTGACAGCCTGCTGCCACGGAATGATATTCGCATGATGCTCCATATAGGTGATGACCACTTCATCACCCGGTTTGAGGTTGGCGCGCGCATAGCTTAGCGCCACCATGTTCAGTGATGTGGTCGTGCCTTTTGTGAAAATAATCTCAGCCATTGACTTCGCGTTAATAAACTTGCGGACTTTTTCACGCGCTCCTTCATAACCGTCTGTCGCTCTGGTTCCAAGCGTATGGACGCCCCGGTGAACATTGGAATTGTATTGGTTATAATACTTATCCAGTGTTTCAATGACAGCACGCGGCTTCTGGGAAGTCGCCGCGCTGTCGAGATAAACGAGATCATGTCCGTTCACTTGCTGATGAAGGATCGGGAACTGTTCACGAATATCTGTGATATTCATTATTTCACTTTCCTTTCGATAACAGAAACCAATTGTTTCTTAACGCCTTCAATCGGAAGTTCGTTAACTACCGGCGCAAGGAATCCATAGATGACTAAGCGTTCTGCTTCTTCTTTCGCAATCCCGCGGCTCATCAGGTAGTAAAGCTGAATAGGGTCCACACGGCCGACAGATGCCGCATGTCCTGCAGTTACATCGTCTTCGTCAATTAAAAGAATAGGGTTTGCGTCTCCGCGCGCTTTTTCGCTGAGCATCAGCACACGGGATTCCTGTTCCGCATTCGCTTTAGAAGCGCCATGTTCGATTTTGCCGATTCCGTTAAAGATAGAAGAAGCGGAATCCTTCATCACACCGTGCTTCAAGATATATCCTTCAGAAGCTTTACCGAAATGAATGATTTGTGTCGTGAAGTTTTCTGTTTGCTCTCCTCTTCCGACAACAACCGTTTTCGTGTCGCCGTAAGTGCCGTCACCGTAAAGGTTTGTTGTGTTTTCGGAAATGGTGTCGCCATCGTTCATGAGGCCGAGAGCCCACTCGATTTTGCTGTCGCGTCCGCGCGCAGCACCGCGGCGGTTGACATAAGTTGTCACGCCGGAAGACAGAGTATCCACCGCACCGTATGTCACACTGGCATTATCACCTGTGATAACCTCACTGATAATATTGAATACAGCATCTTTCGGGTTGACCGTGCTGATGTAGTTTTCTACATACGTTACTGAGCTATGGTCTTCCGCCACAATCAATACGTGGTTGAATAGAGCTGTATCGTTGCTTTCGTGGACATAAACAGCCTGAACCGGCGTCTCCACCTGAACATTTTTCGGAACATAGAGGAATGCCCCTCCGTTAACAAGAGCTGCGTGAAGTGCAGTTAATTTATGCTCATCAACCTTCACGCCGTCTTTCATAAAGTATTTCTCCACTAAGTCGCTGTGCTCGCGGGCAGCAGTCAAAATATCAGTAAAGATGACGCCTTTGTCTTTCAATTCCTGAGAAAGAGAAAGGTATGCAGGCGTCTGATCACGCTGTACATATAACGTTTTATCTTCGTTTTCGACATCGATCAGCGCTTTTGCTTCATCAGTCAAATCTTCTAATGAAGAAAGCGGCTCATTATCAACTGTATGCTTCGCGAAGTTCGTGAAGTTCCAGTTTGTGATTTTTGTTTTGTCAGGCTTCGGCATCGGCAGATCCTCAGCTTGTTCAAGAGCCTGTAAGCGCAGGTTTTTCAGCCAGGCAGGTTCTTGATGCTTTTCGGAAAAGCTTTTGAGATACTCCTGATCTACGGATAGTTTTGTATCTAGTGTCATATTAATCCCCCTAACGCTTACGCTTCTTGGCCTACAGTTTCGTCTTCAATGCCAAGTTCTTTTTTGATCCAGTCATAACCTTCTGCTTCAAGACGCTGTGCAAGCTCTGCACCGCCGGATTTTACAACGCGGCCTTGCATCATAACGTGAACCACATCAGGAGTGATGTAGTTTAACAGACGCTGATAGTGAGTGATCATCAGGCAGCCAAAGCTTTCGCTGCGCATTTTGTTGATCCCTTTTGATACAACTTTCAGAGCGTCAATATCAAGACCTGAGTCGATTTCATCAAGGATGGCGATTTTCGGTTCAATCATCATCAGCTGAAGGATTTCGTTGCGTTTTTTCTCCCCGCCTGAGAAGCCTTCGTTGAGGTAGCGCTGAGCCATTTCAGGGTCCATTTCTAAGAACTCCATGTTTTCGTCCATTTTGCGGATGAATTTCATAAGAGAAATTTCATCGCCTTCTTCTCTGCGCGCGTTGATCGCAGAACGAAGGAAGTCGGCATTTGTCACACCGCTGATTTCACTTGGGTACTGCATTGCAAGGAACAAACCTGCCTGCGCACGCTCGTCCACTTCCATTTCCAGTACATCTTTGCCGTCAAGCGTGATGCTGCCCTTCGTGACTTCATATTTAGGATGCCCCATAATAGCAGCTGACAGAGTTGATTTACCAGTACCGTTCGGTCCCATTACGGCGTGGAACTCTCCGCCTTTTATTTCAAGGTTTACCCCTTTTAAGATCTCTTTCCCTTCGATTTCAACGTGAAGATCTTTGATCGTTAATGTTGAAGCAGCCATATCTATACCTCCAAAAATATATAATCATTATTCTCATTTTATTCTCATTCTAATTTTATAACAAATGAAAAGTAAATACAACTTTTTATCGTGCCTTGCACATTTCTCAAGTTTAACAAAGTTCAGCACTTTATTAAAGCAATTGAAAAAGAAAAAGAGTGGATTCCCACCCTTTTTTTAAAGACCGATTTTCTCATTAAGCTCCGCAGAATACCGCTTGCATTTTTTATATTCAAGCTCTCTCTGCCGCTCAACTTCCATTCTTGTATCCAGCCGGCGTCCGTATTCCTCGTACCCGATTCCATGCGACAGCTGCATCGCTTTTTCCATTTCTGACGTATAATCGAGGTCCAGTCTGTCCTGGCTGCTGCAAATAATGAATCAATCCCTTCATTTATTTACTACTATTGTATCAGCTCTGCGACCGGCGCTGCAAAATGGATATGGCTTGATATAACAACGGATGAGACGAAAGGACCCTTTGAGTTGAAATGAGAATCGATTTTCGGAATATTCCTTCTTCTAATGCGTAGTGTTTCCAAATTCCTCTATGCACTGCTGGACAACTGTCACACCTTGGCTTAGGGCAGCTCCGCCTCCGAATGCCGCCGCCACACTGACAGCTTCAAGAATGTTTTCTTCCGTCGCTCCTTGGTCAAGACAGCCTTTTGTGTGATAGATCATGCAATATTCGTCCTGAGCATTGATGGCGATCCCCAGTGCAATCAGCTGTTTTTCTCTTTCTGTTAGTGAATTAGCTGCAAAGCATTGTTCGGTAAATTCGTTAAACTTTCTTCCCATCATCGGCATCTTCTGTTCAAATGTGCCTAAACTTTGTTTATATTGTTTTAGCGCGTCCTGCATGCTTCCTCTATCTTGATTCAAAGAAAATCCCTCCATCTGTTTAACATTCCTTTTTATTATGAACAGCTTTAAGGAAAATACCCAAAAAACCCCGGATTTCTCATCCGGGGTTTCAGTCTTATTCAGATACAGGAAGCACAGCTCCGTCATATTTTTTATCGATGAAGTCTTTGATCTTTTTAGAGTGAAGAACTTCCATCAGCGCTTTGATTTTTGCAGAATCCTCTTCGCCATCTCTCACTGCAATGATATTGGCGTAAGGGTTATCTTTTGTTGATTCCACTTCAATCGCGTCTTTTTTAGGATTTAATTTATTTTGGATCGCGTAGTTCACATTGATGAAGGCCGCGTCTCCTTCTTTGTTTTCATATGCTTTTGCCGTTAATTCAGGCGCTACTTTTTTGAACTGAAGGTTTTTCGGGTTTTTCTTAATGTCTTTCAGTGTTGCATCGACTGTCTCCACTTTGGAATCAAGTGTAATTAATCCTGCATTCTCAAGCATTGCAAGCATACGGCCTTGTTCAGCGACGTTATTTGTCAGGATAATTGTCGCACCGTCGGGAAGATCTTTTAATGATTTATATTTTTTAGAATAAATACCGAATGGCTCTAAGTGAATCGCGCCGGCATTCGCAAGTTTATAATCTTTGTTTTCTTTCATTTCTTGCTCAAGGTAAGGAATGTGCTGGAAGAAGTTCGCATCCACTTCTTTATCAGCTAAGGCTTTGTTGTACATTTTGTAATCACTAAGCACTTTCACTTTCAGTGTGTAGCCTTTTTCTTTTAACAATGGTTCAGCTTCTTTTAAAATTTCTGCATGCGGTGTTTTTGTAGCTGCAACAACAATTTCTTTCTTGCCGGATTCAGCGTTATTAGAACCGCAGGCAGCCATAACTCCTGCAAATACAAGCAGTAATGCACCCAAAAATAGCTTTTTCAATGTAAATCCTCCCTTATCGTTTGTCTATTATATTTGTTATGACATCACCGATCATTTGAATAATGAAAACGATGATTAAAATAAATACAGTAGCAACGAAGGTCACATCAGTATTATTAGACTGATATCCTTCTACATATGCAAGGTTTCCAAGGCCTCCTGAACCGATGGCGCCTGCAATTGCCGTTGAGCCGATCAAAGCGATGGCCGTAACCGTGATCCCAGAAATAAGGGCCGGCATGGATTCCGGAAGCAGCACTTTGAAAATAATCGTTGATGTTTTGGCTCCCATTGATTTCGCAGCTTCGATGACGCCTTTATCCACTTCGCGCAGCGCAATTTCAGCAAGCCGCGCGTAAAACGGGGCTGAGCCGATGACTAACGCCGGCAGTGCCGCGTTCGGCCCTAAGATGGTGCCGACTAAAAACTTCGTAAAACCTAGTAATAAAATAATTAAAATGAGGAACGGAATAGACCTGAATACATTGACAATGGCCGCAATCACAGTGTTGACCGCTTTGTTCTGCCAGAGGCTCCCTTTGCTTGTGAGAAAGAGCAGCAGACCGAGGATCACCCCGATGACAAAGGCAAAAACCAAAGAGATCAGCGTCATATAAAGCGTCTCGTATGTCGCGTTCCATAATTCAGTTACATCAACGTTCGGGAAGTATTTTTCAAACATTCGTGATCACCTCTGCTTTCACCTGTTTGTCATTAATAAACCGGATCACGTTTTGCACTTCTTCCTCGTCACCGTCAATATGGATGAACAATGAACCGTATGCTCCGTCCTTCGTCTGCGAGATTTTCCCTTGCAGAATATTGACACTGACATTGAAGTTTCTGATCATCTCTGTAATCAGAGGCTGTTCAGCCGCTTCGCCGACAAATGTGAGCTGAACCGTTGTTCCTGACGCTTTTTCGTCAAGAAGATGCTGAAGCGTTTCTTTTGTTTCTTCAGGCTCAGTCACCTGCTGGACAAATCGTTTTGTCATTTCTTCCTTCGGATTCTTGAAGACATCGAGAACTTCTCCTTCTTCAACAACCTTTCCGTTTTCCATGACAGCGACTCTGTTGCAGATTTTGCGGATGACATGCATTTCGTGTGTGATCAGCAAAATCGTCAAACCGAGTCTTTCATTAATATCGGACAAAAGATCCAAGATTGAATCAGTTGTTTGCGGATCTAAAGCTGATGTCGCTTCATCACAAAGGAGAACCTTCGGATTGTTTGCGAGCGCTCTGGCGATTCCGACCCGCTGCTTTTGTCCTCCGCTCAGCTGGGATGGGTAAGATTTTTCTTTTCCTTCTAAACCTACCAGTTTAATCAGTTCATTGGCACGCTTGATCCGCTCGCTTTTTTTCACCCCGGCAATTTCTAAAGGAAACAGGATGTTATCTCTGACAGTTCGCGACCAGAGCAAATTGAAATGCTGGAAAATCATACTGATTTCATGGCGTGCTTTTCTTAAATTGCGTCCGTTTACTTCATTAATCTTTGTTCCCGCCACTTCCACGATTCCTGAGCTCGGTTTCTCAAGTCCGTTCAGCAGACGGATTAAGGAACTTTTACCAGCTCCGCTATATCCTATAATTCCAAAAATCTCACCTTTTTTTATGGAAAGCGAGACATTTTGGACAGCATTGACATCTCCATGTTTCGACTTATACACTTTTGAAACATCCTGAAGATTGATCAAAGCGATCACCTGCCTTAACACTATTCTAAGAAATCTTCCGGTTTTTTCTGCAAAAGAAAAGCCTTTCTGCATACTTGAGCAGAAAGGCTTATATAAAACGCCTTTCTCTCATCTTTCAAAGCTGAACGCTTCGTGTGAATTGGCACCATTTCAACAGTGTTGATGGTTGCCGGGCTTCATAGGGCACTTCCCTCCACCTCTCTTGATAAGAGAAATATATAGTCTTTTTCGTCCGGAAATTCTTAATGTAGAATAGCATGGCGAATGATAAAATGTCAATAAAATAAATGATGTCAACTTTTACTATTATAATAATTTACTATTTTTCAATTCTTTAGAATCCTCTGAAAAAAACCATTAGTCAGCCACAGAATGGCTTCCAGCTTTAACAGCGCTCTGAATGAACCCTTTACCTTTAGGCTTCCGCTCTGGATCAGGTGCTGAAGGGAAATGTCTCCATGCAAAAGATCAATGATTTCTGTTTGGTTTCCATAAAAGGTCAGGTTGGACGTGTGGGGCGGAGAAATCTTTTTCATTTCCCCTTGTTCGTTTATTGAGACGGTTAAGGCTTCTGTTTCTCCTTGGAAGGTAATGAGCAATGTTGAAGTGTTCAAAAGGGGTTTTAAAAACAGATGCTGGTAATCATCTTCTAAAACTTCCGCTTTCTCCATTTGTACAACCTCCTATTTGTTGGTCATACATACACATTTCTCTCCTCAGCGCAAGAACCCCTTTATAAAACGAACGACAATTTCATTGGAATGCGCCGAGAAAAATGTCATAAATGAGATGCAGAAGATGATTTTTGTTTGATCAGCTCATATAAGTAAGAAACGGAATGAAACGCATACCCTCTTTCAATTACTTTCCCGCCCTTAAACAGCAGAAAACAAGGGACGCTTTCAATTTGATATGCTTTAGCAAACGCCGGTGAATAGTTGAGATTATTTTTATAGAAGGCGACAGACGGAAGCATTTCTTCGACGACTGTCAGCATTTTGCTTGCCAGCTGGCAGGTCCCGCAAAACGGAGTATATAAATATAGGAGATACACATCATCAGTAATGTGTTCAAGTTCTTGTTCTTGGAGTTCTTTCATGCTATAACACCTCAGGTCTTTCTTTCAAGAAAAATCGTATGGACATTCAGATTTGCGCTCAGCAATACAGATGCTATATGGTGTCTGGGCGCCGCCGCGACTTCCTTATAGGCTTTGTCGATATGTATATGGAAGGCTTCATTAAATTCCCTTTTCAGCTGTTTTCTCAATTTCTCGCCCGATTCATCGGCATCAACCAAAATATAGACGTCCTTCTCGTAAAGCTCGTCAGCCAATTCCTCCAGCTTCAGCTGGCTGATTGTTCCGTTTGTGCAGATAATGCGCACTGGCTCATTCAGGACGCTTTCAATCTTTTCTTTATCTGATTTCCCTTCAACAATCAAGACTTTTTCCAGCTCGTCCATGTTCATCTGCTTCACCTGCCGCGTCAAATTTGAAACGTTCAGATTGTAAAAGAAGGCAGTGAAATTCACCGCCAACATTAACACCAGCCGCTTTCGTAGTCACAATCCACATATTTCTGATCGTCTCCTGAAACCACGTCGGCTGTCTTATAAAACTTTTCATTTTCATAGGTAAAACCGGACTTAAGCTCATATTCATTCATGCCTGTCATTTGGCCGATCATCTCATCTTCATGATATAACGAGAGCCGGCCATTTTGAAAGCGGCCTGTCACATCATTGGTGACATCGAGCTTTTGTTTGCTGAAAGCCATATTGGACACCTCCCATAGCGTTAGCGTATCCAATTGCCTGCTCAGCTATCCGGTTTTAGTCTTGCTGTGTCATCTCTTCGTATTGCTCTGCTGTCATTAGTTTTTCAATTTCAGACGCATCAGACGGTTCAACGACGATCATCCATGCTTTTTCATACGGAGATTCGTTGACGAACTCCGGGCTGTCATCAAGATCTTCGTTTACTTCCACTACAGTTCCGTTAATCGGTGCGTAAAGCTCAGATACCGTTTTTACGGATTCTACACTTCCGAAAGGCTCGTCCGCTTTAATTTCAGCGCCGACTTCAGGAAGCTCAACAAACACGATATCTCCGAGCTCGGATTGGGCAAAATGGGTAATGCCGATTTTGGCTTTTTCTCCTTCAACTTTTACCCACTCGTGTTCTTCTGAGTAACGCAAATCTTTAGGTATGCTCAATTGAATCCCTCCATTTTTTACAGCACTACAATAAGAAGATACCACACTTTTCGAAAAAAATTTACATCATGACCAGTTTTCTTCAAATTGATCTTCTTTAAAGCCGACTGTCACTTTTTCGCCGTCTGTTGTGAGCGGGCGCTTGATCAGCATTCCGTCTGAAGCCAGCAGTTCAAGCTGTTCGTCTTCTGACATATGATACAGTTTTTCCTTCAGATTCAGTTCACGGTATTTCATGCCGCTTGTGTTGAAGAATTTCTTTAAATCCAGCCCGCTTTTTTCATAAAGCGATTTTAGCTCCTCTTTGCTTGGAGGCTGTTCTGCAATATGTATTTCGTTGATTTCTTTTCCGTGTTCTTCAAGCCATTTTTTCGCTTTGCGGCACGTTCCGCATTTAGGGTACCAGTAAAAAGTTAACGACATCTTCTTCCCCCTCAATAAAATAATCGAGGTTATTTTAACACAGTTTGTTTTAAAAACCTAAAACAGTGCTTCATAAAAAAAGAGCTCCGGATGAGCGGAGCTCCTTGGGACTCAGACAATATATTTTTCTGCCTCGAACACACCCGCTGCCGCTTCACGTTTTTTCCGAATGACATTTTTAGGCGTCACGCGTGTCAGCTTGCGGAGAGCCGAGAGCATCATACGGAGAGAATCCCCTTCTTCCATTGCTAGTAAAGATTCTTTCGCATGGGCTTCAATTTCGTTAAAGGCTTCTTGAACGAAAATTTCTGTGTACAGCAGCTTTTGCGCTGCTTTATCGCTTCCTTGCGCGGCAATGGCCTTTTCCGTTCTGAGCACGGCTGATTCCATTGCATATACATTGCTGACAATATCAGCAATGTTTACGAGGATTTCTTGTTCGCGGTCGATCGCTTTTCCGTATTTTTGCGCGGCAAGGCCCGCGGCGAACAGGGCGATTTTTTTGGCTTGCTTGACGATATATTTCTCTTGCTCTAATACGCCGGTGCCCGGCTCCTCAGGCATAAGCATCATGAGTTCTTCTTGAAGCGCCTGTGCCTTTTCAAAAAGAGGCAGCTCGCCTTTCATCGCTTTCTTCAGAAACGTGCTTGGCACGATTAACCGGTTAATTTCATTTGTTCCTTCGAAAATCCGGTTGATCCTGGAATCCCGATAGGCTCTTTCCACCTCATACTCCTGCATAAATCCGTAGCCGCCGTGGATTTGCACGCCTTCATCGACAATATAATCAAGCGTTTCAGAGCCAAACACCTTGTTGAGAGAGCATTCAATGGCGTATTCGGCAATGGACTTCGCAATTTGTCTTCCGTCCTTTAGGTCTTCAGCTGTAAACTGGCTCATATTGTCTTCAAACAGTCCGACAGTTCTGTACACAGAGCTTTCCATCGCATACAGTCTTGATGCCATCGTCGCGATTTTTTCCTGGGTCAGCGAAAAGCCTGCGATCGGCGTTTTAAATTGGCGGCGCTGATTTGCGTAAGCTGCAGACAGCTCGATCACCCGTTTGGACGCGCCGATCGTTCCTACTGCCAGCTTGTAGCGGCCGATATTTAAAATATTAAAAGCGATGACATGCCCTTTGCCGATTTCTCCAAGAAGGTTTTCCTTCGGCACCTCAGCCTGATCCAAAATAAGGGTTCTCGTCGATGACCCTTTAATTCCCATTTTCTTTTCTTCAGGTCCGGTTGATACGCCCCGAAAATCTTTTTCTACAATAAAAGCGGAAAACTTTTCGCCGTCCACTTTGGCGTAAACGACAAAGACATCGGCAAAAGCTGAGTTGGTAATCCACTGTTTTTCTCCGGTTAATACGTAATGCGTTCCAGCTTCATTCAGCACCGCTGTCGTTTTTGCGCCTAACGCATCAGATCCGGAACCCGGCTCAGTCAGTGCGTACGCAGCGATCTTTTCCCCAGAAGCCAGATCAGGGAGATATTTTTTCTTTTGCTCTTCCGTTCCGAAGAATACGATCGGCAAGGAACCGATGCCGACATGTGCACCGTAAGAAAGTGAAAAGCTTCCCGCACGCGAAAATTTTTCAGTGATCAGCGCCGAGCTGATTTTATCAAGGCCCAGCCCGCCGTATTCCTCGGGAACATCGGCTCCGAGAAGCCCTAGTTCTCCCGCTTTCTTCAAAAGCCGGACGGAATGTTCAAATTGATGGTTCTCAATTTCATCTATATGCGGCAGAACGTCCTGCTCAATGTAATCCTCCGTTGTTTTCGCAATCATTTTATGCTCGTCGGTGAAATCCTCCGGTGTATACATCTGATCATATGTGACATCCTCGATTAAGAAGCCGCCGCCTTTTAGTACTTCAGCCGTTTTTTTCGTCATTTGTTTTTCCCCCTTTAGCATAATTCAAATACGCCGGCTGCTCCCATCCCGCCGCCGATACACATTGTGACGACTCCAAATTGCTCGTTTCTCCGTTTCATTTCATGAATCAGTGAGAGTGTCAGCTTTGTGCCCGTACATCCAAGCGGGTGCCCGAGTGCGATAGCGCCCCCGTTGACATTCACTTTCTCCTCATCAATCCCCAGCTCCCTGATGACTTGGATGGCTTGTGATGCAAACGCTTCGTTCAGTTCGAACAGCCCGATGTCCTGCAATTGAAGCCCGGCAAGCTTCAGTGCGCGCGGAATGGCTTCCACGGGCCCGATGCCCATGACTTCCGGCGGCACCCCGCCAACTGCAAAGGAACGGAATTTGACAAGCGGCGCCAAACCAAGCGCATCCGCTTTTTCGCGATCCATCAGCATGACAGCCGCCGCCCCGTCACTTGTTTGCGAGGAATTTCCGGCAGTGACTGTCCCGTCAACGGAAAAGGCCGGGCGTAATGTGCTTAAAATGTCTGTGGTCGTTTGCGGGCGGACACCTTCATCCTGAGAAAAAACAGTATGTTTTACCTGCGGCTTATGGTTTTCGCCGATTTCTGTCACCTTGACTTCGACAGGGACAATTTCATCTTTAAATTTCCCCTCTGCAAGAGCTTTGGCAGCTTTCTGGTGACTGCGCACGGCAAAAGCATCCTGATCTTCACGGGAAACGCCGTATTTTTTCGCAACCTGTTCTGCTGTGTGTCCCATGCTCATGTAATACTCCGGCGCTTTCTCGGCTAATGCGAGGTTCGGACGGGTCACATGCCCCATCATCGGAACCTGTGACATAGATTCCGCTCCGCCTGCAATGGCCGTATCGTAGGCGCCAAGCATAATTTTTTCTGCCGCATATGCGATGGACTGAAGACCTGAGGAACAGTAGCGGTTGACCGTAATCGCCGGCACCGTATATGGCAGACCCGCAAGCGCGCCGATATTTCTCGCCATATTGAGCCCCTGTTCTGCTTCAGGTGTTGCACAGCCAATAATTAAATCGTCAATATTGCCCTCATAGCCGCCTGCTCGTTTCAGCGTTTCTTTCACGCAAAGGGCTCCCAAATCATCCGGGCGAACGGTGGCCAATGAACCTTTTTTCGCTTTCCCTACCGGTGTTCTTGCTCCTGCCACAATAACTGCCTCTTTCATAAACTCCCTCCTAGTTCCGTAAAGGTTTGCCTTTCACCAGCATATGCTGCATTCTCGCTTGAGATTTCGCCTCGCCTGCCAGACTTAAAAACGCTTCTCTCTCAATTTCCAATAAATACTCTTCATCCACCTCTGTTCCGAACGGCACTTTTCCGCCGGCAATCACAAAAGCGAGCTTTTTAGCGATTTTCATATCATGCTCAGATAGGTAGCCGGACAGCTTCATTTGCTCTGCACCGAGCAGAAGCGCGGCATAACCTGTTTCCCCCGCCACCTTGACCTTTTCTTTTACAGGCGGCCGCCAGCCGGTATCGTATAAAGAGGCGGCTAACTGCTTTGCATCGTACAGGAGGTGATCCTGGTTAGTGCTGATACGGTCAGCCTCTTTTAAAATGTTCAGTTCCCGAGCCTCTTGGGCGGAAGTTGACACCTTAGCCATTGCGATCGTTTCAAATGTTTTCATGGCCGCATTCATCGGATCAAGACCGCGGCGAAGATGATTGATGTACAGCTCTTTATTGCCCCCTCCGCCAGGGATAAGGCCGACTCCTGATTCTACAAGTCCCATATAGGCTTCGCTTGCCGCTTGTATTCGTGCAGCAGGGAGACACACTTCCGTCCCTCCGCCGAGCGTCATGCCAAATGGAGCTGCAACAACAGGTTTCGTGCTGTATTTGATGTTCATCATTGTCTCTTGAAAACGCCGTATCACCAAATCAACTTCCATAAAGTTGTCATCCTGTACTTCCATTAAGATCATGGCGAGATTGGCGCCCACACAGAAATTTTTGCCTTGATTGCCGATGACAAGCCCTTTGTAATTCCGCTCTGTTTCTTCCAAAGCTCTGTTGATCATTTGAATGATGTCGAACCCGATGGCATTGCTTTTCGAGTGAAACTCGAGAAGTGCCACATCGTCTCCAAGGTCGATCAGGCTGGCTCCGCTGTTTTTGGCAATGACGCCGTTTGTTTCTTTGACCGATTGTAAATGGATTCGTTTCTTGTTTTCTTTTACAGCTCTGTATTCGCCGCTTTCGTAATAAAGCACTGTTCCGTTTTCTCTGATGTAGAAGGTCTCATTCCCTTTGTCCAGCATATCTTTTATCCAGCCGGGAATCTCCGCTCCAAGCTGTTCAAGCTTTTCCGCCGACTGTCTGAGACCGATTGCGTCCCAGATTTCGAATGGCCCCAGTTCCCAGCCGAATCCCCATTTCATGGCTTGGTCAATTGCATGAATATCGTCGGCGATTTCTCCGAGAAGCTGGGCTGAGTAAAGCAGCGTTTGCGACGTGATATTCCACAGCAGCTGGCCAGCCCTGTCTTCCGAATAAATAAGCGCTTTCATTTTGGCTTTTGTCCCTTTAGCTTGCTTTGCCGCTTCAAGAGCCGGCGTTTTCATCTTTGTCCGTTCTCCGTAAGTAAGCGTCATCGGGTCTAGCTCATAAATCGTTTTTCCTTCTTTTTTATAAAAGCCTTGACCGGATTTGCTTCCGATCCAGCCTTTTTGCAGCATGTCATTCATGAAGTCAGGCAGGCGAAATACTTCTTTTTCGTCTCCCTCTGCTTTGTCATATACGTTTCGGGCGACGTGGGCAAACGTATCAAGGCCGACAACATCCAGCGTTCTGAAGGTTGCGCTTTTCGGTCTTCCGATCAGCGGGCCTGTGATGGAGTCGACTTCTCCGACCTGATAGCCGCCTTTCAGCATTTCTTGAACCGTAATGAGAAGTCCGTACGTCCCGATTCGGTTTGCGATAAAATTTGGTGTGTCCTTTGCTGTGACCACACCTTTGCCGAGGACATTTTCACCGAAGGATGTCATAAACGCCAGAATGTCAGGATCCGTTTCCTTAATCGGAATGATCTCCAGCAGCTTTAAATATCGCGCCGGGTTAAAAAAGTGTGTTCCAAGAAAATGAGCTTTAAAATCATCAGACCTGCCTTCAGCCATTGCCTGCACTGAAATGCCGGACGTGTTGCTCGAGACGATGCTGCCCGGTTTCCGATGCTCATCCACGAGAGAGAAAATCTTCTTTTTGACCTCAAGATTTTCGACAACGACTTCAATAATCCAATCAGCTTCCTTCAGCTTCTCAACATCATCTTCTAGATTGCCGGGAGTAATATAAGCGGTATTTTGTGCTGACGTAAGAGGGGCAGGCTTTTGTTTCAGCAGCTTTTTCACCGCAGATCTGCTCAGCCTGCTGCGCACCTCCGGACTTTCCTTGGTCAGCCCCTTTTTCTCCTCTTCCTTTGTTAAATCGTTCGGCACAATATCAAGCAGCAGGACCGGAATTCCGTTGTTAGCCAAATGCGCAGCAATACCGGAACCCATAACCCCCGATCCTAAAACGGCTGCTTTTTGAATGTGTTTGTGCATGAGACATCCCCCTTGAACGTTGAATGAATAATCATTCATTTTTTGGTCAAAAAAAATGGAAACTCGTTTCTTCTTTCATCATAAAAGATTTTTGTTTCGACTTCAATAGCTAATTTGTTATTTTTTTGTATGAAGCAGATAGAAGACGGGAAACTTAAACCCGGAGGTGAAGGGAATGGTGCGAGAGAAAAAGAACCCGTCTTCAGCAGCAGTAAGCGCGGCGAGCGTGAAAGGAGATGCCGGTCCGACACAGCATTACGGCGGCGGAAAACGGACAAGCCAAAATCAGCAGTATAAGAAACACAACATGGAACAATAACAATGCAGCTGCGGTTCGCGGCTGCTTTCACTTTTTGAAAATCCCTTTTAACACAAAAGCCGCATTTGCGGGTCTTTCGGCGATTCTTCTCATAAAGTAGCTAAACCAGTCGGTTCCATACGGGACATATACACGCATCTTGTACCCTTCCTTCACGAGTTCCTTCTGCCGCTCCGGCCTAATCCCGTAAAGCATTTGAAACTCGAATTGTGACAGCGGGATTTGATGCTCGGCAACGAGTTTCTTCGTAAACGCAATAATGTCATCATCATGTGTAGCGACGGCAGTATAGTTCCCGCTCAGCAGATGAAGTTTAATCAAGCTCTGAAAGTGAAGGTCTGTTCCTTTTTTATCAGGGAATGCAACGGCCGCAGATTCCTTGTAAGCGCCTTTGACAAGTCTGAGATTCGGCTTCAGATCGTGCAGCTTTCGGATATCTTCTGCAGCCCGGTAAAGATACGCCTGTATCACCGTACCCAGCATGTCAAATTCCTGCTTGCACTGCCTGTAGATGGCAAGCGTCTGTTCATAATGTGAGTAGTCCTCCATATCAATCGTCACAGCCACGTCATTTTCCTTCGCAGCAGATAAAATGTCACGCAAATGTGAAACGGTCAGCTCTTCTGAAATATCGAGCCCCAGTGACGTCAGCTTAAGGGAAAGCTCGGAATCTAACCGGTGTTCGGCAATCGCTTGAATCGCCTTCTTGCATTCCTCTGCGACTCGACTCGCTTCTTTTTGTGTAGCCGCATACTCGCCTAAATAATCAATGGTTGTGCACAAACCGGATCGATTCAGCTTTTTAATGGTCCGAACAGCCGATTCAATCGTGTCCCCCGCGACAAATCTCCGCGCCCCCAGCCGTGATCCGTATGCTTTGGCAAGTTTAGTGAGCGTTTTATTTTGTGATAAGAATAAAAATATATGTCTCAACATCCAATTCCTCCTGACGATACAGCCTTCTTCAAAACACCTGTATATAACTCCCATACTGAAGGAAACATAAAACGAATAGAACGCAAAGGAGGATTACAATGAACAATCAGCAGCAATCTCAAATGCCGCCCTCTGTCATTTCAACAAAGGATCATTTGTATCTGAATGACATGCTGAACTGGAATCTGCTCGCGATGAAAAAAGCGCATTTTATGGCGCAGCAGTGCCAGGATCAAACATTAAAACAAGAACTAGACCGCGTCGGACATATGCATCACGATCACTATCAAAGAATATTAAAGCACCTGCAGCCAGGACAGCAGCAGTCCGGCTATATCCAATAAGGAGGCGCCAAAATGAATCAGCAAAATCAGAAAATCGGCAACCCGCAAACACCTGTGCCGACTACATCAGAAATGAATGACAGAGATTTCGTCAATGAACTTTTGACAACGGAAAAATACATGACCACTGCGTATTGCACTGCTCTGCATGAGTTCAGCCATGAATCTCTCTATCAGGATATTCAATCCATTTTTGATGAGTCACAAAAAGCGCAAAGAAAACTGTATGATCTCATGTTCCAATACGGATGGTATACTGTTGAAGCAGAAGACGCCCAAAAGCTGCAGCAATCCTATCAAAAGTTCCAGCAAACCATTCAGCAGCAGTCTCCTTATCAGCAATAAAGTTCCATCAATCAGATCCGCAAAAAGGGTATGATGTGCTTTACTGGCATCTATCCTTTTTTTGTGTGTAAAATCAGTTGACTTTTTATTAACGCTTATTTATATTTAATAAGCATTAACTATTTCAATACATTAAATATAAACACGGATTATATTAAAGAGGAGAAATGAAGATGAAGAGTGCGGATCAGTTAATGTCTGATATTCAATTATCGCTTCAGGCGCTCTTTCAAAAGATACAGCCTGAAATGCTGGATAGCATGGAGAAACAGGGGATTACCCCCGCGCAGCTGTTTGTGCTCGCAAGCTTAAAAAAGAATGGCAGCCTTAAAATTTCTGAAATTGCCGAACGGATGGAGGTCAAGCCAAGCGCGGTAACGTTAATGGCAGACCGCCTTGAACAAAAAAATCTGATCGTCAGAAAACACAATACCCAAGACAGGCGAGTCATTAATATCAGCCTTACCGATGAAGGAGACAGAAAGTTCGAGGACGTTTTGGCGGGCAGAAAAGCCATAATGGCACGATACCTTTCCTACCTGACCGAAGAGGAACTGCTGCAGGCAGCGCATATGACGAAAAAGCTGGCACAAGCCGCTGCCGAAACCAATGAAAAGTAAAATAGGAAAAGAGGAAACGGATGAAATGAGTAATGAAGGAAAACAATCAAAACGGACTTTATTAATAACAGGCTTAATCATTGCCATGTTTTTCTCAGCCCTTGACGGTACCATTGTCGGAACTGCCATGCCGAAAATCGTCGGAGATCTTGGCGGTTTGAGCATGATGACCTGGCTGACTACGGCGTATTTGTTAACATCAACAACGGTCGTGCCGATTGCCGGTAAATTAGCGGACTTATTGGGGCGCCGGATCGTCTATGTATCAGGGTTGCTTATTTTTATGGCTGCTTCAGCTCTGTGCGGAATGGCCAACAATATGACAGAATTGATTATTTTCCGCGGTTTGCAGGGAATTGGCGGAGGTATTATGATGCCGATGGCCATGATTGTCATTGGTGACTTATTTACAGGGAAACAGCGTGCCAAATTCCAAGGGGTCTTTGGAGCCATTTACGGGCTTGCCTCTGTTATCGGGCCGCAAATCGGCGGCTGGATCGTTGATTCATTAAACTGGAAATGGGTTTTTTACATTAACCTTCCTGTTGGAATTATCGCAGTTATTTTTATTGCCAGAGGATTGCAGGGCCGTAAGCAGACCGGTCCGATCAACTTTGATATCGCCGGTATTTTTACAATGATTGTCGGGGTTGTCAGCCTTCTTCTTGCCCTAAGCTTTGGCGGGAAAGATTACGCATGGGGTTCATGGCAGATTCTCGGTTTGTTCGCACTCGCACTGATCGGAATTGTGAGCTTTATTATTGTTGAATCGAAAGCGAAAGAACCGATTCTTCCAATGTATCTATTTAAAAATAGAACATTTACGTTTTTGAACCTGATCGGCTTTTTTATGAGTATCGGAATGTTTGGCGCGATTACGTTTGTTCCTTTCTTTATGCAGGGAATTGTCGGTGTAAGCGCATCTGAATCAGGCACCATTATGACACCGATGATGATCTCAATGATCATCACAAGCATTATCGGCGGCCAGCTTGTTTACAAAATAGGAATTAAACCGCAAATCATAACAGGTATGCTGATTATGGCTGGCGGATTCCTTCTGTTAACCACCTTGGATTTAGACACGAGCAAACTTGTCGCAACATCCTATATGGCCATTATCGGTCTTGGAATGGGTCTTGTTATGCCGATTCTGACGCTGGCTTTACAGGAAAGCTTTTCGAAAGAGGAGCTTGGGGTCGTCACCTCTTCCAGCCAATTCTTCCGTTCTATCGGGGGCACATTCGGCATTACCATGCTGGGCGCTGTAATGAATGCCAGATCCGGAAGCTTGCTGACTGATAAACTGGTTCCATATTTAGACTCGCTCCCGGCACAGGCACACGCCTTTGCATCTCAATTAAAGGGCATGATTGACACAAATCCGCAAGGGCTGCTGCAATCACTGTTCAGCCCGGACGCAATTAAACAAATCCCTGCGGCTTTCTCATCCCATATTATGCCGATATTAAAAACATCGTTGATGGATTCGCTCCACAGCGTATTTTATACAGGCCTGATCTTTATCGCAGTCGGAGCTGTATTTACCTTATTCTTAAAGCCTATTAAGCTTTCGAATAAGAAAACGGATGAACAAAAGGAAAAATCGGCACAAGCCGTTGAATCCCCTTCTCATTAATAGAGCGCCCCGCGGACATAACCGCGGGGCTTTTTTATTCGATCATCTGGGCCCTTCCGTTTCCGAAGGACCAATCCTCATCCTGATTTCCGGCCAGTATGATAAACACATCATCTTTTCTTACACTGAGCTCCGAATGAATCCGGCTTGCCACTGAATGGTAAAACGATTTCTTCTGTTCTGTTGTTCTTGAATCTTTCAATGTAAAATGGATGTAAATCAGTTCATCTGTACGCTCTACCTGTAAATAAGACGGATCATAAAAAAATTCGCTTTTTTGGTATTGCCGGATCACTTGAAAGTAATCATCAGCCGGTACATTGATTTCTTCGATCATAGACTGGTGAATGGCTCTGGTCAGTTTTTGAAGCCATTCTTTGCTTCTCCCCGCTCGTAAATGAATCTGTACAAATGGCATCTCTCACGCCGCTCCTTTCTTTACATCGTCTGGCCGCTGTCAATCGTGATAATTTGTCCTGTCAGGGATTCCTGTTCAAGCACGGAACAAATCAGCCGTGCCACATCACTCGCTTCAGCAATTCGCTGCAACAGCAAAGTGCCGCTCATATTTTTCATTTTTTCTTCACGCCCCGCCCACCATCTTGTCGCGACAGCTCCGGGTGCGACACCGCACACTCTGATTTCTGGCGCCAAAGCGTGTGCCAACGATTTTGTCAGGCCGTGCACCGCTGCTTTTGACACAGCGTAAGGCATAGAAGAGCCCGCCCCGGTTGCCCCCGCGATACTGCCGATATTAACGATCGCCCCAGCCTTGCTTTTTTTCATGAAAGGAGCCGCTGCTCTCGCGCAAAAAAACATTCCTTTGACATTGACTGCATACAACTCGTCCCATACGTCCTCTGTCGAAGCGTCGAGATCATCCATTGGAATATGCCGTGTAATACTTGCGTTGTTGATTAAAACGTCAATCGTGCAGTATTGCTTTACTATCGCTTGAACCATGTCCTGCACTTCACTGTTTTTGGACACATCGGCTTGGATAGCAACGGCCTGCCCGCCCTCGCTTTTGATGATTTCTGCTGTTTCCTCCGCCTGAGCTTGCGAGCGTGAATAATTCACCGCAACAATCGCTCCGCGTTTCGCTAATTCAATGCATGCTGCTCTTCCTATTCCCGTGCCGCCCCCAGTGACGAGAGCTGTTTTGTTTTTAAGATCCATTGCCGCCACTCCTAGTTGTTTGTATATATTTTGAAATCTAAACTGCTGATTTTATTGTAATGGAGGTTTGGTGTTACGTATAATGATTGTTAAAGATGCTCGATATCATTTAGATTGATATCAAAAGAACGGGGGATTCAACATGGAAAGCGGAGATCTGCGTGTGTTTCAAATGGTAGCCCGTGAAGGCACAATTACGAAAGCCGCACTGCTGCTTGGTTACGTGCAGTCAAATGTGACGGCCAGAATTCAGCAATTGGAAGCTGAGCTCGGCACCACCCTTTTTTTGCGCCATAATCGAGGCATGACACTCTCTTCTAGCGGAAAGCTTCTGCTGGATTATACGGATAAAATTATCGGGCTGCTGGATGAGGCGTCCAAAGCGCTCTCTTCCTCAACTGAGCCGAGCGGACAGCTGATGATCGGTTCCACTCAGACAGCCGCCGCAGTCAGGCTACCAAAACTGCTTGCTTCGTATTATGAAGAGTATCCAAACGTACAGCTGTCTTTAACAACAGGGCATACACAATTTTTAATCGATAAAGTTCTTCGGTATGAACTCGATGGAGCGTTTATCGGCTGTGAATGCAATCATCCTGAGCTTCAGTCCTTCCCCGCATTTGAGGAGGAGCCCGTAGTCGTGTCCGCTTCTTCTGTGTCCTGTGCAGAAGAAGCGATCACAAAGCCGATTCTCGTTTACAGCACAGGCTGTTCGTACCGAGATACCCTTGAAAAATGGCTGCACTCCGTCGGCGTCACACAGCCGGTGATTATGGAGTTCGGCACACTTGAAGCGATTATAGGCGGGGTAACAGCGGGCCTTGGCATCTCATTGCTGCCGCGGACTGTTGTACAAAAACACGAGTCTGAAGGTTCGATCCGATTGTACACGCTCCCTGAACCTCTCAGACAGATGAAAACGGAGTTTATTTTCCGGAAGGATTCGTTTATCAGCAGCGCGCTGCGCACCTTTATGGATTCCTTCGCACCAAATGAAACAGCCACATAACAAAAAGCAGTCTGCCGTTCATGAGCGGCAGACTGCTTTTTTAGCCTATTCTTTGTTTCGATGCTCTTCGTTTAACTGTTTGATATGCTGTATGATGTCTTTCATGCCCTGCTTTGCGTCAGGATATGTAGTATTCCAATGCTTAGCGAGCGGAGGCATGCTTTTGGCGATATGCGTGTACAAGATCCACTGCTTCACTTCTTCTTTTAATTCATGATTTGACTCCCCAAGGAGCAGCTCGGTATATTTTTCAAGCAATCCATCCAGCTGTTCTTGCAGTTTTTGTTCCATTTATACATCTTCCTTTCAAAAAACAGCAAGGAGCTTTCTCATTGATGAAAGCTCCTTTAGCCGTGTTATTTACCCATGTGATGTGAAAGCCGCTTCCCGGACAATGCATCTGCCCCGGCCATGAGGAATGCAAAGAGGCGTTCCGAACAGCGGGTCCTGTGTGACCTGACAGTTCATAGAAAACACATTTTGCACCAGATCACAAGTAATGACCTCTTCCGGACGGCCTTCAGCGTAAATCTGTTTATCTTTAATAGCCACAAGGTGATGTGCGTAGCGGCACGCTAAATTCAAATCATGGAGCACCATGACGATCGTCCGCTGTTCCTTCTCATTCAGCTCAAACAGCAAATCAAGAATTTCTATTTGATGCGTCATATCCAAATACGTTGTCGGTTCATCCAGAAGTATAATATCCGTTTCCTGGGCAAGCGTCATCGCAATCCAAGCCCGCTGGCGCTGTCCGCCTGATAAGGAATCGACGGCGCGGTCAGCCATATCTTCCAGCTTTGTGGCTTTAAGTGCTCTCTCAACAGCTGCCTCATCCTCTTTTGACCACTGTTTCAGCCAGTTTTGATAAGGATATCTTCCCTGCTTTACAAGCTGATGCACCGTCAGTCCCTCCGGAGCAGAAGGCCCCTGCGGCAGGATGGCAAGCTCCTTTGCGACTTCCTTTGTCGGAAGCTTGGCGATCGCTCTTCCTTCCAATAGCACAGAACCGCCTCTCGGCTTCATCAGCCGCGCCAACGAACGTAAAAGTGTCGATTTTCCGCAGCCGTTGCTGCCGATAAATACGGTAATTTCACCTTTTGGAATCGTTAAATTCAGTTCATCAATAATAACGGCATCCCCGTACCCTAAGCTCAGCGTTTCTGTAGAAATTGCACTCATACCCATAACCGCTCCTTTTTGCTGGCTTTTTAGCAGCTCTATGTATCGCACGTTTTATATAGACATGCATGTAAGTAAATTGTCATCAATGCAAGTGATACAATATTCAGTCTCTGATATGGTCATATATCCCTCATTGTAGCAGAAAACAGTGACTTTGAAAATCATTTTCAATTAGTTTTCTGGTCAAAAATGGCGGTTATGGGTTTTTCAGCACATGATTATTTTTTAATTTCTCTGACAGCGCCGTTCTTAAGCTTCAGTTTTAAGTCGATATGATCATAGTGGCTGTCAAGGTTAAAAGCCGCCAGCACACTGTGAATCACTTCCTTTTCAGCCATTTGATCTGTCACGGATAGCTCGCTCAGAATCATTTTCATCTCATCCAGCGCTTCTTCTCCCTCTTGATTGATGCCTGAGAGCTTATCTTGTATTTCTGCTGTTTCATGAGTTCCGTTTTTTTCGTATATCCCTTCATAGCGATTATGCTCACCGTCACCATAGCTGACGCGAAGCGAGAAATTGCTGTAAGGAACAGATTTCATATGAGTAACTGCCGTATTTTCTCCTTCTGCTTGCTGCTGTTCTTCATTGAGACGGCAGCCCGCAATCAGAACAACTGCGAGACAAACGGCCCCCGCCGCTCTGATCAAATGCATAATGGTTCCCCCCTGTAGAATTCCATTTCTTTTAGGTATGTCCAAGGGATGGAATCCTCATTCAGAGAAAAGAGCAGAAAAAGCCGGGCTTCAGCGCCCGGCTTTCCTTTATGATTCAGTCATTTGCAAAAAGGCTTCGGCGTCCTGCACTGCCAGCTTGATGGCATTTTCCCAAAAGTCTCTCTTCGTGATGTCTGCGCCTAAATGCTTCATCGCTAAATCTTCTACGGTCATGGATGCCGTATCACGCAATAGCGCTATATATTTCTCTTCAAACGTGTTTTTTTCTTCAAGCGCCAGAGCGTAAATACCGAGAGAAAACAGATAGCCGAACGTATAAGGGTAATTATAAAACGGCACTCTCGTAATATGAAAGTGGAGCTTCGACGCCCAGAATAGCGGATGATACTCGCCTAAAGCGCCGCAGAACGCTTCTTTTTGCGCTTCTTCCATCAGCTCGTTTAAACGGTCCGCCGGCACAATTCCCCGCTTTCGTTCCTCGTAAAATCTCGTTTCAAATAAAAACCTCGCATGGATATTCATAAAGAAAGCAACGCTTCTTTGCACTTTATCCTCCAGAAGCACAAGCTTTTCTTCCTTTGTTTCCGCCTGATTGACAGTCGCGTCTGCCACAATCATTTCCGCAAAGGTTGAGGCAGTTTCCGCTACGTTCATGGCGTAGGATCGATTTAACGGCCTTACATTGAGCATCGATTCCTGATGAAAGGCATGCCCGAGTTCATGGGCAAGCGTTGAAACGTTCGAGGCACTGCCGGAAAACGTCATGAAGATACGGGATTCCCCGCTGTCCGGAAAGCTCGTGCAAAAGCCGCCGACTCTTTTTCCGCTTCTGTCCTCGGCTTCAATCCAGCGGTCACGGAACGCCTTTTCTGTAAAAGCGGACAACTTTCGGCCGAACGTGGAAAATTGGCTGACAATTAAGTTTGCGGCTTCATCGTATGAATATTCCTTCCCGGCAGACCCAATCGGTGCCTCAACGTCATACCAATTGAGCTTTTCGAGACCAAGCATGGATGCTTTCCGGTTGAGAAACTGAACGAAAGGCTGCTTATTTTCAGTAATGACCTGCCACATCGTATCCAGCGTTTCTTTTTTCATCCGGTTGATTTGCAGCGGCTCCTTCAGAACGTCCTCCCATCCTCTCGCTTTGTAGGTTTCCAGCCGGAACCCCGCCAAATGATTCAGCGTGCTGCTGAAAATATCCTGTTCCCGCTCCCAAGCTTGATTGGTGCGTTCAAAAACGGTTTTTCTTACATCACGGTCCTGAGAAGACATCATGTTTTCCGCCTGTCCGACAGATAATTGTTTTTCCTCAAACGGAATGGTCATTTTTCCGACAACGATATGATATAAATCATCCCAGGCATGATAACCGTCAACCGCAAGGCTTCCAATCAGTTTTTCTTTGTCTGGGCTGAGCTTTTCCGCAACCCGTTCTCTTCTTTCATTTAATATGTATGATACCTCTCGCAGTCCAGGTGTTTTGAGCAATTCTTCCCACACGCCTTGATCAATCTCCACAAGTTTATGATCCAATGTGACAAGGGAAGACTGAAAATCTGCGACTAGCTGATGCATGAATGATTTATGTTCATTCGCTTTCTGATCGCTAATGTTCTGTGCCTGAAGACAAGAGACAAAAGCACCGGCCTGCTGCAGCTTTACCGAATTTTGTTCAAATGCATCAAGCAATGCGGTCAGCCTTCCAGCATCATTAGATGTTTCTGGCGCCTCAAATGCATCTGTCATGTCTTGAAATGCACGCAGGCTTTGTGACAGCTGTTCAATATATCCCTTGAATTCTTCTGACTGGCTCCCGCCTTTAAAAAACGAGTCCAGATCCCATGTTTTGTTTACCCCTTGCAATCCCATGACTCAAAACCCCTTTCCTTATTTGATTTTATTATAGAACAATTCTGAATTATAGTATAAAAATTTCTTTTATAGGCGTCATTCTCTGTGCATCATTGTACAATAGCTGTAGCGCCGAACAGGAGGATATGGAAAATGAATAAAAAAATAGCTATCGTTACAGGAGCGTCTAGCGGTTTCGGTCTGCTGGCAGCAGTCAAACTGGCTCAGTCATTTTTCGTCATTGCCACAGCAAGGCAGCCCGAGAAAGCGGAACAGCTGCGCGGTTTAGCAGCAAAACATCATGTAGCTGACTCCATTCACATCACCGCTCTCGATGTCACTGATGAACACTCGATCGAAGCCTTTGGAAAAACCATAAGTGCGTATGCCCCAATTGATTTACTCGTCAACAATGCGGGGACAGCTTACGGAGGATTTATCGAGGATGTGCCGATGGAGCATTTCAGAAAGCAATTTGAAACGAACGTTTTCGGATTAATCAATGTCACAAAAACTGTCCTTCCTTACATACGAAAGCATAGCGGGGCAAAGATTATAAACGTAAGCAGTATCAGCGGTTTAACCGGATTTCCCGCATTGTCGCCTTACGCCTCTTCCAAGTATGCATTGGAGGGGTTTTCAGAAAGCCTGCGTCTGGAGCTGCTTCCTTTCGGCATTGAAACCGCTCTGATCGAGCCAGGCTCATACAAAACATCGATCTGGTCAACATCGTTATCGAATCACATGACTGTGCCGGCTGACGATTCAGCTTATCATCAATACTATAAAAAGATCCTTTCTTATGTTGAAAAAAATGCCGATGAAAGCGGAGATCCCCAAGAGGTTGCCGACCTCATTTATCAATTAGCGATGAAACAGCGTTTAAAGAAATTGCGTTATCCGATCGGAAAAGGCGTCAAGCTCACCCTGTTATTCCGAGCGCTTTTTCCTTGGTCCGCATGGGAGTCTATCCTGAAGAAAAAACTATTCAGTCGATCTAAATTATAATTATTATAATTTAGTATTGATTTTTAATTAATACGTGGTATAATTAAATTAACAGATCACTAGGAGGACGTAAGATTATGAAAACCGAAAACGCAAAAACAAACCTGACATTAGTTGAGAATTCAATGAACACCCAATTATCAAACTGGTTTCTTCTATACTCCAAGCTGCACCGTTTTCATTGGTATGTAAAAGGACCTCACTTCTTTACATTGCATGAAAAATTTGAAGAACTGTATGACCACGCGGCGGAAACTGTGGATACGATTGCTGAGCGCCTGCTGGCTATCGGAGGACAGCCTGTTGCCACTTTGAAAGAATACACTGAGCAAGCATCTATCACAGACGGCGGAAACGAAACGTCAGCTTCAGAAATGGTCCAAGCTTTGGTGAACGACTACAAACAAATCAGCAGCGAGTCTAAATTCGTCATCGGCCTTGCGGAAGAAAATCAAGACAATGCGACAGCAGACTTGTTTGTCGGATTAATCGATGAAGTCGAAAAACAAGTGTGGATGCTTTCCTCTTATTTAGGCTAAAAAAAAGCTGAACCCTCTTCGGGTTCAGCTTTTTTGCTATTTAGCTGCTGAGGCTTTCTGTCTGCTTGGTCAGTGTCACGTTCAGGTTTTTCGTTTTTCCGTTTCGTATCACTTGAATTGTTGTTTTATCTCCGACTTTTAAATCTTTATATAGGATTTGACGGATATCCGCACTGCTTTGGATATCTTTGCCGTTTAATTTGACAATAACATCCTCAGATTTCATTCCTGCTTTAGCCGCCGGTGAATTGGATTGAACTTCCTTGACGTAGACACCTTTGCTCAATTGATCGTCAAACAGGCCGAGTGTGTTTTCCTGGTACGTTTCAGGAACTTGTGACATATCAATCATTTGCACGCCTAAGAATGGACGTTCCACTTTTCCGTTTTCAAGAAGCTGGTCAACAATTGGCTCTACATCGTTGCTTGGAATCGCAAAACCGAGTGACTCAACCCCGTTTTCACTTACTTTCAAACTGTTGATACCGATCACTTGGCCGTTTGAATTGATTAACGGGCCGCCGCTGTTCCCCGGATTGATTGCCGCGTCTGTTTGCAGCACATTCATCTCAACCGTACCTTGAGTCGTATCGACATCAATCGTCCGATTAAGTCCGCTGATGATCCCTTGTGTCACTGTTCCGGAGAACTGCTGGCCGAGCGGGTTACCGATGGCGATGACTTTTTCACCTGTGCGCAGATGCGAAGAGTCACCGAAGCTCGCCACTTTTTTGACGTTCTTGCCGCTGATTTCCAAAACAGCCAAATCTGTAATTGTATCGCTTCCCACAAGCTTGGCTGTCTCCGTTTTACCATTGTACAGAGTAACAGTCAGCTTATTCGCTCCTTCCACCACGTGGTTGTTTGTAATGATATATGCTTTGTTATTGTCTTTTTTGAAAATGACCCCTGACCCCGTTCCGCTTTCACTTTCTGAGCCGGAGCTGCCTTCTGTGCCGAATGTGTTATTTTGAGAGGTTTGGATATTTGAGATTCCGACAATTGTCGGCTCTAAGTCCTCTACCATATCAGCCACGTTGGTCGCGTTTGTCACAGGTGTCGTTGTAAAGTTGTCTGATTGCACCTGTTTATTTGCGGAAGCCGTCTCGGTCGTCTGATTATGGTCAGACGGCAAATAAGGCGCGATGCCGAGCATCAGTCCGCCGCCGATGATCCCGCCTAAAATCGGGCTCAGCCATGCGGCTCTCCGCTTCTTCTCTTTTTTTACAGCTGTTTCTTTCTTCTCCATTTCTAAAGCGGAAGCCGTTTCTTTTCGTCCCGCTTCATCAGAATGAAGCGGATCAAGCAATTCTTGTTCAGGATGCTCAATCAGCTTCCGGTTTTCTGTATGTGAAGGTTCTGTGTGTTGTTCCCCGTTCTGGTCATCACGTCTGTAATCCATATGCATACACTCCTTATTCGGTTTTCGTTTATCGTTACATATTCATCGCATGTACAAGTTCAATTGTCCCAATAATGAGGAGAAAAGCAAAGCACCAAAATAGAATATGTTTGATCATCCTACATCTTCCCCGCTCTTTTCTTTTCCTTTCTTCCCTTATACACATCATAAACAAACATTGTGGGATAAAAATGAAAAGAATATGTGAAATTATGAAAATTGCCTGCCGTATGTTAAAACTAGTTTATAATGACGTTGAAAGGATGTGAAGAGCCTTGTCATATACCATTTATCTAGTTGAGGATGAGGATAATCTGAATGAATTGCTGACGAAGTATTTAGAGAATGAGGGCTGGAACATTACATCTTTTACGAAAGGCGAAGACGCCAGAAAAAAAATGACGCCGTCTCCCCACCTGTGGATTCTCGATATCATGCTGCCGGATACTGACGGCTATACATTAATAAAAGAAATCAAAGAGAAAGACCCTGACGTGCCGGTCATTTTTATTTCCGCACGAGACGCCGATATTGACAGAGTGCTTGGGTTAGAGCTTGGAAGCAATGACTATATTTCAAAACCATTTCTCCCGCGGGAACTGATTATACGTGTGCAAAAACTATTGCAGCTTGTCTATAAGGAAGCGCCGGCCGCACAAAAAAACGAAACCGTCGTCTCCTCCTATCGGGTCGCGGAAGACGCCCGTGAGGTCTATGATGAAAACGGCAATTTGATTAATTTAACGTCGAAGGAATTTGATCTCCTCCTCTTATTTATCCATCATAAAGGACATCCATATTCCCGTGAGGATATTCTCGTCAAGGTATGGGGACATGATTACTTTGGAACTGACCGCGTTGTTGATGATCTTGTCCGGAGGCTGCGTAAAAAGATGCCTGAACTCAAAGTGGAGACCATTTACGGGTTTGGCTACAGGATGATGACATCATGAAAAACAAGCCGCTCTCGTTTCAAATATGGGTTGTTATCTCCGGCATCCTGTTAGCCATATCGATTTTATTGCTTGTTTTATTTTCAAACACGCTGCGTGATTTTTTCACCAATGAAACGTACACCACCATTGAAAATGAACAGCATGTTCTGACTGAGTACCGCCTGCCTGGTTCAATCGAAAGGCGCTATTACAGTGAGGAAGCCACGGCGCCGACGACCGTGCGCTCTGTACAGCACGTGCTTCTGCCCGAAAATGAAGCGGCTTCGTCAGACAAGGATTTACGAATCCTGTCGTCTGATTTTATCCATAAGGTATACCAGCTGGCTGATAAACAGGAAGCCAAAAAGAAACGATACAGCGCTGAAATTAATGGCGAAAAAGTGTTTTTTGTCATTAAGAAGGGACTTTCCGTCAACGGGCAATCCGCCATGATGCTGTCCTATGCACTCGATTCTTATCGGGACGATCTGGCCTTCACCCTGTTCAAACAGCTGCTGTTTATTATAGCGGTTGTCATTTTATTAAGCTGGATTCCGGCGATTTGGCTTGCGAAATATTTATCAAGGCCTCTCGTTTCGTTTGAAAAGCACGTCAAACGGATTTCAGAACAGGATTGGGATGATCCTGTCATAGTGGATCGGAAAGATGAAATCGGCAAATTGGGCCATACCATCGAAGAGATGCGCCAAAAGCTCGTGCAAAAGGATGAAACAGAAAGAACCCTTTTACAAAATATTTCTCATGATTTAAAAACACCGGTTATGGTGATCAGGGGATATACCCAATCCATTAAAGATGGGATTTTTCCTAAAGGAGATCTTGAAAATACAGTAGATGTCATTGAAGGCGAAGCCCTTAAGCTGGAGAAAAA
Organism: Bacillus sp. XT-2; assembly: GCF_025696525.1. Classification (NCBI taxonomy): domain Bacteria; kingdom Bacillati; phylum Bacillota; class Bacilli; order Caryophanales; family Bacillaceae; genus Bacillus; species Bacillus sp. XT-2. The sequence goes on along the minus strand of NZ_JAHVOC010000008.1, from coordinate 51,838 downwards.
AATAAAAGATTTATTATATTTAACAAAGCTCGATTACTTATCTAAGCAAAAAGTACAACATGAAACATTCAGTATTATGGAAGTGACAGAAGAAGTCATTGAAAGACTGAAATGGGCGCGAAAAGAATTATCATGGGGAATTGATGTAGAAGAAGACATTCTCATGCCGGGTGATCCCGAGCAATGGAACAAGCTTCTGGAGAACATACTGGAAAATCAAATCCGCTATGCCGCAACAAAGATTGAAATCATCATGAAACAAGATGATCGGAATATCTTTATTACCATCAAAAATGACGGACCGCACATTGAAGATGAGATGCTTTCCAGCCTTTATGAGCCTTTTAATAAAGGGAAGAAAGGCGAATTCGGCATTGGGCTCAGCATCGTAAAACGTATTTTAACTCTTCATAAGGCGTCTATCTCAATTGAAAATGACAAAACGGGTGTAACATACCGCATAGCAGTGCCAAAATAGACTGTAGATGTTTTTGCAGTCTATTTTTTATGTGAAAGAATAGCCGTTAAAATCTCTGTAATTTGTTTTGAGCGGCTGTTTGCATTGATGAACCCATTTTTTCTCTGACAACGTCTGCTTCGGATATTTGACTTTTTCCACTTTAATTCCTCTGTTTCGCAAGCGGCTGATCATTTCGTCCAATTCTCTCATTTCAGATTCACCCTTTCGCTTGAGCTTTGACCGTTCGGTCATCTCAATTTATAATATAAATAATACATGATAAAAAAACAAGTTACAATAAGGTTAAATTTATAACGTACGGTATGACTATATGGTCATATCCTATGTAGGCCTCAGGCTCCGAAAGGGTGGAACCATTTGAAGGAAAAAGAAAAGCTGATTATTGAAACAGCCATTAAACTGTTTGCCCAAAAAGGATATAACTCAACATCGGTTCAGGAAATTGCCAAAGCATGCAAAATTTCTAAAGGCGCTTTTTATATTTATTTTCCTTCTAAAGAAGCGCTGCTATTGTCTATGCTGAATTACTATTATGATAAAACGTTTACCCGTATTTTAAATATTAAAACGAAAGGCGACAGCCCCAGAACAGCTTACCGCAAGCAGCTTACCGTGTTCTATGAAAACATCCTTGAACACAAAGACTTTATTACAATGCAGATGAAGGAAGGTTCTCTGCCTTATACGGATGAAGTAGAGCAATACGCGAAAAAAATCCGCCAGACTTCCCTTCAATTTCACATTGACAGTCTGTTAAACATATATGGAGAGAAAGCTGAACCTTATACAGCGGAGCTTTGTTTTCTAATAGAAGGAATCAGCCAGATTTACCTGGAATGCATGATTTTGCTCGGGTATACTGTGAAGCCGGATCAATTAGCAGATATCGTTATTAACCGAATTGATGATATGGTCAAAGGCATGTCTGAACGAAACGATGAGCCTTTCATTACATTAGAAGAAGCAAGCTCTTTATTCGGGCCCCTGTCTCACGGACGGCCTGACCCGCTGACTGAATCGATTGTGAAAAGCCTTCGTGAAAAAATAAAAAACTTGAACACAAACTCCTCTTTTGAATTATCGGAGAGCTTGGACATACTTGAAGCAGAAATGAAGAAAAAAACACCGAAGCTGGTGATCATAAAAGGAATGATCCATAATCTGATGGAGTCGGAAGCTCTCGCAGAGGATGCCGAGCAGCTTACATATCTCTTGAAACAGCAATATATTTAGAAGAACGGCTGCTTGACAAGCAGCCGTTTTTTCTCTATTACGCCTTTGGTTTTACCATATCTTCCGGTTTCACCATTTCGTTAAATTGTTCCTCTGTCAGCAATTCAAGCTTCAAAGCCGCTTCTTTCAGCGTCAATCCCTCTTTATGGGCAAGCTTGGCAATTTTTGCGGCATTTTCATATCCGATATGCGGATTCAGCGCCGTAACCAGCATTAAAGAATTCGACAAGTTTTCCTGAATCGTTTCTTTATTTGGCTCGATACCGACAGCACACTTATCATGGAAGGAGTTCATTCCGTCACTCAGCAGCTGCACGGATTGCAGGAAGTTGTAAATGATCACAGGTTTAAATACGTTTAGTTCAAAGTTCCCCTGACTTGCGGCAAAGCCGATTGTCGCATCGTTCCCCATAATTTGCGCTGCGATCATCGTCAGTGCTTCACTTTGTGTCGGGTTCACTTTTCCAGGCATAATGGAGCTGCCAGGCTCATTTTCAGGAATGACAATCTCCCCGATGCCGCAGCGAGGCCCGCTCGCAAGCCATCTGACATCGTTTGCGATTTTCATTAAATCAGCGGCAAGAGCTTTTAAAGCGCCGTGTGCATATGTGATTTCGTCATGGCTTGTCAGCGCATGGAATTTATTCGACGAGCTGTTAAACGTTTGACCTGTCAGTTTCGTGATCTCCTCTGAAACAAGCTCTCCAAATTCCGGGTGAGCATTGATTCCTGTTCCGACAGCTGTACCTCCGATTGCAAGCGCGCGCATTTTGTCTGTCGCTTCTAAAATCATTTCCTTCGAACGATCGAGCATGTGCACCCATCCGCTGATTTCCTGTCCAAGAGTCAGAGGTGTGGCATCCTGAAGATGCGTACGTCCGATTTTCACAATATCATTGTATGCTTTCGCTTTTTCGTCTAACGTATTGCGAAGCTGATCAAGCGCAGGCACAAGCTGTTCATAGACAGATAAAACGGCAGCAACGTGCATCGCTGTCGGGAACGTATCGTTTGAGCTTTGGCTGCGGTTAACGTCATCGTTTGGATGAATCGTTTGATCAGAGTTCTTTTCTTTTAATAATGCAGTCGCACGATTGGCCACCACTTCGTTCATGTTCATGTTGCTTTGTGTGCCGCTTCCGGTCTGCCATACAACAAGCGGGAAGTTATCATCGTATTTGCCTTTGAGCACATCATCACAAACTGCTGCAATGGCTTCCGCTTTTTCCGCATCTAGATTGCCCAGGCGTTTATTAGCGATCGCCGTGCTGCGTTTCAATATTGCAAACGCCTTCACAACACGCATCGGCATTTTTTCAGAACCAATCTTGAAGTTCTCCTTGCTTCGCTGTGTTTGGGCGCCCCAAAATTTATCAGCAGGAACTTTTACTTCTCCCATGGTGTCTCTTTCAATTCTGTAGTCCATTTTATGTATCCCTCCATAACGGTTGCTTCAATAGATCAAATTCGCCAGTGATATAAAAAATCCTTTTTATTTTTCGATCTTGGCAGATTTTAATTTTAATTCAAGATATACGCGGGAGTCCTTTGAATATTTGTACTTCGGATTCGTTCGTCCGTACTCCCTCGATGTATAAGAGACATCGTAATGCTTTTCAAATGATTTAATGAGCTGTTCTATTTCTTCTTGTTTTCCTGCAAGTCTTACCTGTGCCACTTCATATCCTCCGCTTTCATAAAAAAACTTCTGCCATAAAATACTGTAACACAGTATATCATTTTTTTAACAGGAAAAGATAACCTCTACTAAGGTTTTGGACAAGAGGTGACCTCGTTGGAACAAACAGAATTTAAGGAATATATACACGATAATTTAGCATTGGTGCTTCCAAAATTAAAAGAAAACGATGATCTGGTGAAAAATAAAAAAATGCTGGCGAACGGACTTGTTTTTTATTATCTCTACTTTAGTGAATTGAATGACCAGCAGAAGGTTTTGGAATCGATCAAAACCTTAATCAAGGATGAGGAGACACTCACGATTGACCAGGTCAAAAAACGCCTCGACCAAATTGACGCAAGGCCAGTAGAAACGTCCGAAAAAACGGTTAAGGAAATTCTCAGCGGCAATTGCGCGGTGTTTGTTAATGGACTCAACAAAGCCTATATCCTGTCCACAGGAAAGAAACAAACAAGAAGCCTGACAGAGCCGACAACTGAAAAAGTGGTTCGCGGACCAAAGGTTGCGTTTGTGGAGGATATCGATACAAATCTTGCTCTGATCAGGCAAAGGACCTCTCATCCGAAACTCATTACCAAAAAAATCATGATTGGCGATAACAAACTGAAGCCGGCGGCGATGATGTACATTGAAGGCAAAGCAAAAAAGTCCGTTGTGAAAGAAGTAAAAGCGCGGCTTAACAATATCAAACTGGAGGATATCCAGGACAGCGGAACGCTTGAAGAACTTATTGAAGATAATAAATACTCGCCGTTTCCGCAAATTCAAAATACGGAAAGGCCCGATAAGGTGTCGTCCGCCCTGTTCAACGGCCGGGTTGCGATTTTGGTGGACAGTTCCCCATTTGTGCTTTTGGTGCCGGTTTCACTCGGTGTACTGATGCAATCTCCGGATGATTACTACGAACGCTGGATCTCGGCATCCCTCATCCGGTCGCTGCGTTTTGCTTCTATATTCATCACCTTGTTTTTGTCATCGATTTATATCGCACTCGTGTCATTCCATCAAGGGCTCTTGCCCACCGCGCTCGCCGTCACAATTTCAGCAAACAGGGAAAACGTGCCGTTTCCTCCGATATTTGAAGCCTTGCTGATGGAAGTGACGATCGAGCTGCTAAGAGAAGCCGGGCTGCGTCTTCCCAACCCACTTGGCCAGACGATCGGCCTCGTCGGGGGTGTCGTCATCGGACAAGCGGCGGTAGAAGCGAATCTCGTCAGCTCGATTATGGTGATTGTCGTCAGTGTCATTGCCCTTGCATCCTTTACCGTTCCCCAATACGGAATGGGGCTGTCTTTCCGGGTGCTGCGTTTTATTTCGATGTTTTCCGCCGCAATACTCGGGCTGTACGGGATTATTTTATTTATGCTGGTCATTTATACGCACCTTACGAGACAAACGAGCTTTGGATCTCCGTATTTTTCGCCAAATGGATTTTTCAGCCTGAAAAATACAGAGGATTCCATTATCCGTCTCCCAATTAAAAACAAACCAAAAGAGGCGAATAATCCAAATGAGCCAAAAACAGACTCCACTCAAACTTAATACCTTTCAAGGTATTTCTGTTGTTGCAAATACAATGCTCGGTGCTGGTCTTTTAACATTGCCCCGAGCGCTGACCACTAAGGGTAATACTCCTGACGGCTGGATCTCGCTGATATTAGAAGGTGTCATTTTTATTTTTTTCATTTATTTAAACACGCTCATTCAGAAAAAACATCAATATCCCTCACTGTTTGAGTATCTGCGGGAAGGGCTTGGGAAATGGATTGGCAGCATCATGGGGCTTTTGATCTCCTGCTATTTTATCGGAGTGGCCAGTTTTGAAACCAGGGCGATGGCTGAAATGGTGAAGTTTTTCCTGCTGGAGAGAACGCCGATTCAGGTCATTATTTTAACGTTTATCTGCTGCGGCATCTATTTAATCATTGGGGGGCTAAGTGATGTTTCGCGGCTGTTTCCCTTTTATTTAACGATTACGATTATTATTTTGCTGATAGTGTTTGGGATCAGTTTTAAAATTTTTGACATCAATAATTTGCGCCCTGTTTTAGGTGAAGGATTGGGACCGATCGCGAACTCCCTAACTGTCGTTTCCATCTCTTTTTTAGGAATGGAAGTGATGCTGTTTCTTCCTGAACATATGAAGAAAAAGAAATACACATTCAGATACGCGGCTATCGGATTTCTGATTCCGATTATTTTATATATCCTGACGTATATAATCGTTGTCGGGGCTTTGACAGCTCCTGAGGTGAAAACGCTGATCTGGCCGACCATTTCTCTCTTTCAGTCTTTTGAGCTGAAAGGCATATTCATTGAACGGTTTGAATCGTTTTTGCTAGTCGTTTGGATTATTCAATTTTTCACAACGTTTGTCATTTACGGGTATTTTGCCGCTAACGGGCTGAAGAAGACGTTTGGATTATCGACTAAAAAAAGCATGGTTCTCATTGGCGCGGCTGTCTATTATTTTTCTTTGTGGCCGGATGACGCCAATCAGGTCATGATGTATAGCGATTATCTCGGATACATTTTCGTCTGCGTGTTTTTACTTCCCTTCATTCTCTTTTTCATTGTAGCTGTCAAAAGGAGGATTACAGCAAAATGAAAATCCGGATTTTATGTATTTTCATATGCACCCTTTTGCTGTCCGGATGCTGGGACAGCAAGAATATCGAAGAATTAAGCTTGGTGATCGGAGTAGGCTTAGACAAGCCGGATGATCATAATTTAGAACTGACCCAGCAGATTCTTGTGCCGAAAAAAATCAGTTCAAAGGAAGGCTCTTCATCTGATCCGACACAGATTGCTGTCACAAAGGGTGAAACGGTTCATCAAATGATGAGAACGTCGGCATTAAAGCACAATCCTACATTTTCCCAGCATTTACGTCTCATTTTATTTTCCAAGGACGTGCTTGCTGATATTGGAATGGACTCGATCATTAATCAATTTGTCAGAGACAACGGGACAAGGCGGAGTTCGTATGTGTTTGTCACCGATGGACGCCCGAAGGACATATTTAAAATGAATGATCAAGGCGAGCCCGCATCCAATGTGATTTATGATCTGACAGAGAATGACAAGGTCACCATCAGAATGATGGAGCCTGTTACATTGGGGGAGATTTCAGAACACTTGACCTCTGACGATTCGTTCCTCATTCCCCATGTCGGTGTGGAAAACGGCAAACTCGCAATAAACGGAGCTGCTATCATAAAAGATAAGTTATGGAGCAGAAATTTAACACCGGGTGAAGTTCAAAATATTAACTTATTTACCGGCGCGGTCAAAGGCGGCGTCATTGATTTGAGACGTAATGGCTATCTTTTTTCTTACGAAGTGTATTCCAGCAATCGAAAGGTCAAGACATCCTACAAGGACGGAAAGTTTACATTCACCGTCACACGCAATATTGAAGGGCGTTTATCCGAGGACTGGAATCCTGATGAAGATTCGTTTAAGGATTCATATATCAAAGATATTGAAAGAACAGTCGAAAAACGATTAGAAGACACAGTCACAGCATTTATTAAGGGCACGCTGCAGAAAGAGATCAAAACAGACGTGACCGGACTGGGAAACGAAGTCAGAATCCATTATCCTCAGAAATGGAAAAAGATCTCAAACAAATGGGATGATTATTTCAGCAATGCGGAAATAGAATATCATGTCAATGTGGTCGTCAGAGACTTCGGAACGAAGGGCGCGTCCAAATAACGGACGCCTATTTTACGAGGTGATTGCGGTGTGCGTAGACGGCTGCCTGTGTCCGGTCGCTGACATCCAGCTTTGATAAAATATTGGTGATGTGGGTTTTGACTGTTTTGATCGTGATAAACAGCTCCTCCCCAATTTCTTTATTTGTTTTTCCTTCTGCAATCAGACAGAGAATCTCAAGCTCCCGTTTCGTGAGGGATTCATGCGGTAGCGCGTTTTCGCCTGAGTGGCGCAGCCGGGATAATACTTTCCCCGCCACTTTTGATTCAAGCTTTGGCTCTCCCTTGCTTGCGGCACGGATCGCATCAGCGATTTCGGCCGCTTTTGACGTTTTTAATAAGTAGCTGAGCGCTCCCGCTTCAATGACCGGGTACACTTTGTCATCATCAATGAAGCTTGTGAGCACAATAATTTTCGGATCGGAAAGCTTCTGGCAAATTTGCTTTGTCGCTTCAATGCCGTCCATGCCTTCCATGACAAGATCCATTAAAATCACATCAGGCTTTAATTCAACAGCAAGCTGTACACCCTCGCTGCCATCAGATGCTTCGCCGATGACATCAATATCGGGCTGTGCTTCCAAAAAAGCGGCGAGCCCCATTCTGACCATTTCATGATCATCAATCAACAATACTCGAATCACGTTCGTTCTCTCCTTTTTCTTCCGGGAAAATCGGGACCTTTACTTCGATTTGTGTGCCTTTTCCTTCAACCGAAATTACCTCGGCAACTCCGCCGATTTCGCTTGCACGTTCTTTCATCGAATTCAAGCCATAGGATGACGCTTTTACCTGGTCCATCTTAAATCCTTTTCCGTTATCAATGACCTTCAGCCGCAGCTGATTGTTCTTTGCACCGAGGATTACGGATACTTTTGAGGCTTTTGAATGCCTGAATACATTCGAAAGGGCCTCCTGTACGATCCTGAATAAATGATCCTCTACTCCTTTGGAAATCGGTGTATCCTGTATGTCCCACTCGATATCAAGCGGCTGTTTTTTCCGGAACTCGTCCAAAAGCTCCGTAAGACCCTCCTTCAGCCCTTTCCCTTCGAGCGTCACTGGCCTTAAATGGAGCAGCAGCGCCCTCATTTCATTTTGGGCTTCTCCCGCCATGTGCTCTACCATCTTGATCCGTTTCACAGTTTTATCATCCGTATCTTTTACGTGTTCTAATACGGCGGAGGTCATCATGGATATCGCAAAGAGCTGCTGGCTGACAGCATCGTGCAGGTCTCTTGCCAATCGCTGGCGTTCTTCTGTAATGACTGATTTCTTCATTTGCACCTGCCATTCAGCCCGTTCATTTGAAAGCTTTTGCAGGGAAGCGACTTGAAGTTCAACCCGCTTCGCCATTTCATTCAGCTGATCGGCTGCAAGCCCGATTTCATCGTCCCCGAGCGGCGGTATACGATAAGCGAAGTTACCGTTTTCAAATGTTAAAATCGATTCGATCAATGTATCGACCCTTGTTTTCAGCCGGTTGCCGTACATGTAGCCTGACGCAAAACCGATCGTAAGGCTGATCAGCACCAAAATCAGGATAAACGGAATCCCGAACCAGCTTGACGACAGCAGCACAAACGGATCGAGCCGATAGTAAACCATCATAAAAGAAATCAAGCAGACAAAAAGGAGCAGACTGATTCCCGTTGTCATGCGAATGGCGCGCCACTGGAGACTGGCAAGCAGTTTTTTTCTCATACGTATTTCACATCCACATCACCGATAAATAGGGAGACGGATACCTTTACCCGGCGTTTGGACTCGCTGAAATCAGAAGACGCGGCGTATACCTTTGTGCCTAATCCGCTTTTCTTCGATCCGATCAGATTAATGTCGCCGATAAAAACAGACGAGCTGACAGCCACTTCAAGGTCTGATGGAACATAAATATCAACGTTTCCGATCACTCCGCTGATGACGATCGTGCTCTCTCCCTCCGGAATCATCGCTTTTGACAAGTCGATTTTCACATCGCCGATAAAACCCGATACATTTAAATCATTCAGATCAAACGGCTGCTTCATCATCAGCAGCTCGCCGATAAAAAAGCTTCGCATGTCAGGGTGTTTCACATCTTTAGGAGGCTCGGACTGTTTTTCTTTTTTCGTTAAGTCGATAGGCTTCTCACTCGGTTCAAAAATTGGCTTTCCTTTCACAAGCCGGTAGCCGGCGTAGATTAAAAATGCGGCAAACGCGTAGCCAAATAAGTTAAAGGTGATACTGAACAGATTTTTTAAAAATAAGAAAGCGGCAAAGATATACATGACGGACCCAAGCCAGTCACGGGAGTACTTTTTTAAAAAATAGCCGGCAATCAGAAAAAAGAGCGGCCAAAACAGCAGATCGCCTATTCCGATAATTTGCAAAAACATACTGATGCCAAATAAAGCAATCATAAGTCCGAGAAGCTGTTTTTTTGTCATTCTGGTTGTTCCGCCTCCTTTCTTCTGCCAGATGCTACTGTATCGCTACATCCCCGCTGTCTGTTTTAATATCGACTAGATGCTGGCCGCTTCCATGTGAGCCTGTGATTTGATGATGATCTTTATGTGCTGTATCAGCAAATGGATACGCCGAGCTGACGCTTCCGCTCTCTGAAGCCGCATTAACTTTGAAACTGCCGTTTTCGGGAAGCTCCAGATACACATCACCGCTCGTTAATGTGACAGCTGAAGAGCCTGCTACCTTTTCTAAATCCGCACGAAAGTTTCCTGATGTCATCCGTACATCAAGTGAGCCTGAAACACCGTCCAAGTTTGCGTCGCCTGAAGTTAAGCGGATGCCGGCTGTTTTAGCGTCTGTATTTGATATCGACACATCCCCGGAAGAACCCTTCATCTTCAGCTCCTGGAGGCGGATACCCGTTACGTCCATATTTCCGCTTGCAGATGCTGCGTTCAGCTCGGAAAGCGTGAGGTGTTTGTTACCGGCTACAGACACGTCGCCGCTTGATGTTCTCACAACCAAACCGCCTTTGTACGTATATGGAATGCGGACGACAAGGGAAGAGCGATGAAATCCATTCAAAAATTGAAATTCTTTTTCCTTTGCCGTCAGCTCCAGCTTTCTTCTCTTTTCAGCCACAAACAATTTCCCAGAGTCACCTGAGATGTTTGCTGATATGTCATTACGCTCTTCCGCTATGATCTTCACATTCTTGTGATCCGATTCAATGATTACGCTTTCGATCTCATGCGGTGAAGCACTGGCTGAATCAGCTTCAGTGCCGTTTATGAATGAAAGACCTTCAGCAAGCACGTCTTTGATAACAACTGCGGAAAAAACAAGAATACCGGCAATGATCAGCAGTTTGCCAAGCATTTTTTTCATTTGTTTTCATCCTTCTCATTCATTCTATTATAAAGGAAAAGCCTGTGAATTGATACGTGCGGAAGGGAAGGACTTGACGAAAACCCTTCCCTGTCCCGCTTATTCATTTGCTGCATGTGATGTTTGATCTGATTTTTTCAATGAGAGTTCCCGCATCTTTTCGATTTCAGCTTCTACTTCACCTGCAAATTCACTTCGGCTCGATTCTGTGCCGGCCTGCGCTGATTTCGAATAATCAGCACGGATTTCCATTTCCTCAATTCGGTTTTCAATCCGCAGAAATTCACGATACGCGCTTTCACTGTCAATTTTGTCGAATGTCGCGTTCATATGCTCTTTTGCTTTTGCGGCGTTTGCCCGGGCAATCAGCGCCTGTTTTTTATCCTTTACGTCCTGAAGCCTTGTTTCAAGTGTGGCCAGCTGTTCTTTCAGCTCAGCCAGCTGGTTGCTTGCCTGTTCGTAGGAAGCTTTGTGCTCTGCTGCCTTTCCCTCTAAATACTTCATTTCTGTCAGCGCTTTTTTCGCAAGCTCTTCTTCACCGGCATCAAAAGCGAGCTGAGCTTGATTCTTACGCTTTCCAGCCACTTCATTTGCTTCTTCATATTTTTTCTTAAATTGAAAGGCAATCGTATGCTGTTTGACGATCGTTTGTTTTGCTTTTGCAATATCGCTTTCCATATCACGAACGTATTGATTCAGCATCACCTTAGGGTTCTCCAGTTTATCCAAGCCTTCATGAACTGACGCAACAAACATATCTCTCATTCTTTTTAATACCATACCGTTATTCCTCCTCATATCATGTGTTATTTTTTCTTTAAGAAATTTTCCCATTCGTCATCAAAATGAGACTGGTAGCCGGCAGAAGCTGGCTCAGGGTCAAAGCCTGACACATCGCTTTCCGCGGATCCGTTTTTCATCAGTTTCCAGCCGTAATACACCATAGCGGCTGCGAGTGCAATTCCGACGAGAAACGGCAGTGAGCAAATGAGCATCATCGCCCCGATTCCGCCCAGGATGATACCTGTGATGGTTTTGCCCGCTGCGAATCTTTTGATTCCCGCGTATGTCAGCAAGCCTCCGATCGCAAGCGGAATCATAAATCCGAAGCTGCCTCCCCCAAAAAAGACGGAGATTCCAAATACAATTAATAAGAATCCGCCTATCGTTTTCTTGTTGATCTTCATGCAGATCCTCCTTTCGTTTTCCTTGTCTTCATCTTATACAAAACAGAAGATGAGCAAAACGAATCAGAGATTGATTTTTGGATAAGACCAGAGTCGTAGACAGCACCGGACCCAGCGGCATAAAAAAAGCCATGCACGAGGCATGGCTTCTTCAAAAACCTTTACAGATGAACACTTGCTTCCCTTTCTTTTACCAAATCGGATTGTTCTGCTTTGGCCAGCTTTGTAAACAGAAGGATTCCGATACCCGCGATAATTTCCACAACTCCCCCGGCAGCGATCACATTTCCTGAACCAAAAGCATTTGCGGCATATCCGCAAATGACAGCGCCGGCCGGAATCGAAATATTTGAGATCATATGTATGACGGCATAAACTTGCGGCTGGTCCTCGCTATCGACAGATGTCTGTATAATCGTATACTCGGGAACATTGATCGCACTGACTGCAGCGCCAAAAGTAAAGGCGGCGAAAAAGACGAGCGGCAAAAAGGTATTCATTCCGGTAATAAAGAATGCGAACCCTTCAATAATGCCTGCCGTTACGAAAAGCAGTCCGTACTTGTTTACTTTTACTTTTGTCAGTACAAATCCCAATAAAAACGCGCCTATTGCGGTGGTGGCTTTTAATAGCGAATATACAATCGGCTGTCCGTTTAAATCCTCCGCAACATACACAGCGGAGAGCGCTTCCCAAGGGGCTGCCGCGAAATTCATAAAAATACAATAGATAGCGAGCGGATATAAGATTTGGTGTTTTCTGACAAGGACAAAACCGCGTTTCAGTCTGCCAAAATATGTACCTCTCTGTGCAACGGCCGCTGATTCCGATTTTGTTTCAATAGCAGTGTATTTGATAAAGAGAACAAGAAAACCAGAAATAAGATAAAGTACGAGAGCCATAAGCATTGTATATGAAGGACTGATAAACGTAAGGAGAGCGCCGCATAGTGTCACAGCTCCAAGCCGGACAATTTGGGCGGACGACTGCAGCACAGCATTTGCTTTTTGAATGCCCTTTTCATCTACAATTTGAGGGATTAAAGCAATGGAAGCAGGATTGTAGGCAGCGCCAGTAGCTGAATGCACAATCATAAGAGTCATAACAAACCACAGCGGAGAGAATCCGCCGAAATGGCAGATCGGAATGATTAAAACAACCGCGGCTCTTGTCAGGTCTGAAAAGTACATCCAGAATTTCAATGTATTCTGCTTCATGAAAGGACCCGTCACAGGTGCTAAAACGGCTTCCGGCAAAAAGGTGACAGCAATCAATAAAGCAGTTCCGATCGCACCTTCACCGTCAAAAATTAAAAACCATAATATCGAATTAAATGCGAACATATCGCCGGAAATCTTGACTATTCTTGAGAAAAAAAGAAAGTTAAAATTTCTCTTCCAGACGCTATCACTTTCAATGAGTCTCACCATCTATCAGAGCCCCCCACTGCCTATTTTTTACATCAATTTGTTACAATATCTCATTTTTCCATTTTTCAGTCAATAATTCATAAGGTTCATTTTTTGTCGTAAAAAGGGAAATTGACAAAATGAAAAAAATAAAAAGCCGGCATGTACTGAAAATGCCAGCTTTCATTAATGTGTTTTTATGATCCGCTGCTGTTTCGATCGCGAAACACAATAGCGCTTCTTTCATACTCCACATCGTCAATACCGCTTCTCACGTTGACAGCCCGTGCTGCGGCAAAGAAATAGTCGGACAATCGATTGAGATAACGGAGCACCATTTCATGGCTCTCTTCCGTTTTCATCAGCGCCACCACTTGGCGTTCTGCCCGCCTTGTAATGGTGCGCGCCACATGGAGAAGCGAAGCGGCCTTTGATCCGCCCGGAAGAATAAATCTCTTTAGTTCAGGTGCCTCTTCTGTATAGGCGTCGATGCGCATTTCTAAAAAGGAGACGGATTCTTCCTTCAACTTATAGTCTCTTTTTTCTGTGATGATTGCCAGATCGCCCCCACAGTCAAAGAGCTCGTGCTGGATGTTGAGCAGCTCGGCCGTTAGATCCTCAAAGCCACGCTTTCCGGAGAGCTCAGCCAAGGCCAGCCCGACAAAACTGTTCAGCTCATCAATCGTGCCGTAGCTTTCTACTCGGAGGCTGTCCTTGTCTGTTCTGCCTCCGATTAAACTCGTTTGCCCGTTATCGCCTGTTTTTGTATATAGTTTCATCATATCTGTCTCCTTTACAGACTTATTCAAGCAGGTCCGCAGCCTCTCGCACACATTCAGCTGTCCCAAACCGAATCAATTGATTCAGCCGTTTTTCTATGGTTTCTGAAGATGTCTCTTCAGTTTGTGTCGCTGCAACGAGGATTTCTCCATGTTCATCCTGTTCACCGCCCAGCACTTTCATCCGCTCGGCTTCCGCCCCCATGACAGCCCTGACCAAGAATTGGTCTGTCGCAAAGCCGTTGATCAAAATCCATATCGAAAAGCCGGACATGACACAAATACAAACGGACAGCTCTTCGTCTTCAAACGAACGGCACACAAGCCGGTCAAGTCTGCCGGAGGAGGCCATCGCACAGGTTTCCTGCGGATAAAAGCCGTTTTCAGATAAATAGGCTGTAAGCTCCTCTTTTTGATCTGACTGGACAGGCAGCCGTTTATGGAGAAACGTCCGGTTCCAAGAAAAGCCTGAACCGACAGGAGCAGAAGCCAGCGTGCGGAGCGGGATTTCCGTTTGCAAGAGGATCTCGTCGCGCCGCACTTGCAGCAAAGTTTCAAACGGAATCGCCTGCTGCTTTAGGTCGCTGTTTTCAGGCTGAATTGCAATAAGCGGTTTAGGCAATTGATGATGGATGAAAGTGCTGACTTTCGTGTTATACAACGCCTGAATGTGCTCTTCTGTGATGGCGGTTTCCGGTTTTTGCTTAGGTCCGGCTGTTCCGTTTTTTATAAAGACGATTTCATCACAGTACAGGCTAGCGGTGTTCAGATCGTGAAAAACACTGACAGCAGTCAGCCCATTTTCTCTCGTCAGGCGCTTGATAAGATCGAGCAGTTCTTTTTGATAGGCCAAATCCAGAAAATTAGTCGGTTCGTCTAAAAATAAAATGCGCGGCTGCTGCGCCAGTGCTTGAGCCAAATAAACCCGCTGCTGTTCGCCCCCGCTTAGATCACGAATCGATTTCTCAGCGAAAGCGAGTACCCCTGTTTGTTCCATCGCATTCCGAATAATGGCTTCATCCTCTTCAGTCTGCTGGCTGAACAGCCCTTTTTGAAATGGATATCTGCCGAAGGATACGGTTTCTTTGACAGTGAAGCTAAAGGCTTGCTCTGTTTTTTGCGGCAGAACTGCCATCATTTGCGCCAGTTTCTTCGGTTTATATTCAGTGAGTGGTTTGCCAGCCAGACAAACGGAGCCTTCTATTGCCGGAAGTGTTCCTGTCAGCAAGTGAAGCAGTGTTGTTTTTCCGCTCCCGTTCGGTCCGAGAATGCCAAGAAATTCTCCCTTCTTCACTGTTAAACTGATATTTTTAATCAGCCGGCTGTCTCCGTAACCTCCCGACAGCCCCTCTGCCTTGATCATAAGCTTCTCCCCCCGCGATGCTGCCGAATTAAAATCAGAGCGAAAACAGGAGCTCCCGCTAAGGCTGTAATAATGCCGATCGGCAGTTCAACCGGTTCAATCATTGTTCTCGAAAGCAGATCGGCCAAAACGAGAAATCCCGCGCCAAGCAAGGCAGAAAGCGGCAATAAATGCCGGTGATCCGTTCCCCACAGCAATCTTGTGATATGCGGAATCACAAGCCCGACAAAGCCAATGGTGCCGGATACAGCCACAGCGCTGCCTGTCAGCAGTGACCCCGCAATTAAAATCAGCATTTTTCTGTGCTGGACGCTGACCCCGAGAAGCCTTGCTTTCTCCTCTCCATAGGTCATCACGTTGAGTTCTCTTCCGTTTATGATCAGGATCACGGTTCCTAAAAGAAAAAACGGGAGAAACAGGGCAACGTAGCTCCAGCCTCTCATCGAGACGCTGCCAAGCAGCCAATGCACAATCGGCAGCAAATTATCACCTGTCAGAGCAATGATGAGAGAAATAAATGCGCCCAAAAATGAATTGATGATGACACCGGTCAGAATAAGCGTAGAGACAGACATCGAAGCGTGAACGAGGCGGCTGAACGAAAGAACAGCCACAATCGTGACAAGCGCTGCTGCTACACTTACAACCGGCAGTGTAAAGCCTCCGATGACGGGGAATTGCAGTCCAAAAAATAAGGTTGAAACCGCCCCGACGGAAGCACCGGACGAAACACCGAGCGTATACGGATCAGCGAGCGGATTTTTCAAAAGCCCCTGAAAAGCAGCCCCTGCGATAGAAAGAGCCGCCCCCACAAGGGCGGCCAGCACGACTCTCGGCAGTCTGATATTCATCATAATATTTGTATACATTGGATCATAGGTGCCGGCAGAGCCGCCAAAACCTTCATGCCAAAAGATATGAAAGATGGCGGATATCGGAATTTGCAGACTGCCGCAGGAAATGCCCAATATGATACTGGCAGCTAAAAATAAGAAACTGATGCTATAAGCAGCAAAACGATTATTCTTTAAACGTATCCGGGTAGATGCTTTCCGCAAGTTCTTCGACCCCTTCGATCAGACGCGGACCTGAACGTGTGACGAGATCAGGATCAACATCATAAACGCGATGATGTTTCACAGCATTGATTCCGCTCCAGCCATCGCGTTTTTCCACCGCATCCGCTTTTACACCGTCCGTTGTGACAATGGCGTCTGGATTCAGCTTTACGATGGCCTCGTCTGTCATTTGCACCCAGCCTTTTTGATCCGCTGCAGCGTTTTTAGCATGGATGACATTCAGCATTTCATTCATAAACGTGTCTTTTCCGGTTGTGTAAATGTCAGGATCAGGCGAAACCTCAATAAAGACGCTTTTTTCCTCGTCTTTTGAAATGGATTTCGCTTTTTCTTTAATCTCCTGCAGGTCTGATTTCATGCTGTTGACCAGTTGGCCCGCTTTTTTCTCAGCTCCGGCAGCTTCACCGATCATTTCGATTGATTTGTATACCTCTGCGAATGATTGTGCATCATTGACAGTCAGCACAGCAATGCCAGCGTCCTTCAGCTGCTTGATAGCATCTGCTGAAGCTGACATGGAAGATTCATGAGCGAGAACGAGATCAGGTTTAAGAGAAATGACTTTCTCGACGTTTACATTCATATCCCCAACCTTCTCAACCTGTTTGACTTCCTTTGGATATGTATCGTTTGTGGTGACGCCGACCACTTTGTCACCGAGTCCGAGAGCATATGTAATTTCCGTGTTGCTCGGCATTAACGAAACAATTTTTTTCGGCTCCTTTTTGATGGTAACATCCTGGTTTGACGCATCATCAATTGTGACAGGGAACGCTTCAGACGCAGCTGTCTTTTGCTTCGCATTGGAATCCTTCTCACCTGCCGCATTGCCGCAGCCTGAAATCATAATGGCGGTCAGCAGTAGCGCCGTCCATATTCCGGCTAATTTTTTCATACCCTTTCCTCCTAAATGAACTAAAAAAGCATCTCTACGATGGTAAAGACGCTGTAAACAACAAAAAAGCCTATTGTTTACACATCATCTGTCCTCGCAGACTTCGTGTTTATCAAACAGGCAGGTATCCTGGCTTTTGGCGCAAAGGCCAATTACAGTGGCGGGACCGCACCGGCTTTTACCGGTTTCCCTATTAAGCCGGCTATTTTCACGTACCGGCACCTGTTTGACATTCGTATCCTTTTTCGGAGTTATTATACTATATGGCTGACAGGCTTGTATATGCAGTATGAATGACTTTTCCGCCGCTGCATGTATGGAAGCAAAATTCTCGTAAACACTAAATTTCATCTTGTATACTAAGTAGCATGATCAATAAAAAAGGAATGATTCTTATGGACTTACAGCTAAAAGACAAGCTTGTCTTAATCACAGGCTCAACTTCCGGCATCGGGAAAGCCGCAGCGAAAAGCTTTTTGCAAGAAGGTGCAGCCGTTATAGTCAATGGCCGAAAACAAGAGACAGTCGATCGCACGGTTGAAGAGCTTTCTTCATATGGAACGGTGCATGGAGCAGCCGCCGACTTATCAAAACCGGATGAAGCAGCAGCTTTTCTTGAAAAAGTGAAGCAGATCGGTGATATAGATGTTCTTGTCAACAATCTCGGTTTCTTTGAAGTGAAGGATTTCGCCGAGGTAACGGATGAAGAATGGAATCAATATTTTGAAGTAAACGTGATGAGCGCTGTTCGGACAAGCCGTCACTTCCTTCCAAAGATGCTTGCCAAAAACAGCGGCCGCATCTTGAATATCGCAAGTGAAGCAGGCGTCAAACCGCTTCCGACTATGATTCCTTATTCAATGACCAAAACAGCGCTGATCAGCCTGTCCAGAGGAATGGCTGAAATGACGAAGGGCACAAAGGTTACGGTTAATTCAGTGCTCCCGGGACCTACTTGGACAGAAGGCGTTGCTTCCTATATGGAGGGCGCCGCAAAGGCAGCCGGCCAGGATACAGATACATTTGTGAAAGACTATTTCAAAGTGAATGAGCCGACTTCACTCATTCAAAGATACGCAACAGCCGAAGAAGTCGCGAGCACAATTGTATTCCTCGCATCTGATGCCGCATCTGCCATTAACGGCACGGCACAGCGTGTGGAAGGCGGCATTATCCGTTCACTTTAAATACAAAAACGCATCCGTTTTCGGATGCGTTTTTTTTATAACTCCCCAGCGAATGGAACCGGCTGGTATCCGCCCGTTTCAAGTTTGGCTGAAAACAATCCGCCCGCATGAGGCTGTTCATATCTTTCTGTTTCAGTCATTTGTTCAGTAGCTGTTGTGATGTAAAGGGTTTTCATGTCCTGGCCGCCGAACGCACAGCACGTGACATATTTGGCCGGAACACTTATTGAACCAATTTCTTTTTTCTGAAAAGGATCAATGTGAACCACACGGCTCCCGCCAAACAGCGCCACCCACAGCATGCCGTTTTGATCAATTGTCATGCCATCCGGCAGTCCATCCGATTTTTCAAAACGGTAGACGGTTTCTGGGTTTGAGACGTTTCCGCTTTCGGGATCGTATTGATAGCACACAATCTCCTGCGTCGGCGTGTCAATGTAGTACATCAGGCTGCGTTCGCGATCCCAATCCAAACCGTTCGAGGTTGAAACTTGATCTTTCATTTTGACAAGGCTGCCATCTGTGTCCAAACGGTAAAGCGAGGCTTGTTTTTGTTCGCCTTCCATGCTCGTCGTTCCTGCCCAAAGCCTTCCGTACGGATCACATTTGGCGTCGTTAAACCGAAGGCTCTCATGCATATCCTTCGGCTGTTTGATTTTTTCAAGACTATCATCAAGAAGATGATACAGGTAAAAACCGTCTTTCATCGTCATGATCAGCTCATCCTTTGAATATTTCGCAAGCGCCGTCACAAAGGATGTAAATTTGACCGAACGATTGATTTTTTCTTTAGGATCGAAAATATGGAGCTCGCTTCCTAAAATATCAACCCAGTATAGACGGCCGTTTTCTTCATCCCATAATGGACCTTCACCGATTACTGCCCTAGTGTCTGCTTCTAATATTGCATCCATGTGTAACACCTCTTTAGCTTCAGTCTATATATTGTTATTCCCGGCAAAGAGGTGTCCAAACCACACGCCTTATTCTTTTTTGAAAAGGATGGTAATGACGGAGCCAATATTGATCCTGCTGTTGACGTGAATCGTTCCGTTATGCAAATGCACCAGCTCTTTGGCAATCGCCAGTCCAAGCCCCGTCCCGGCAGCCGGATCTTTCGTATTGGTTCCTCTGTAATAACGGTTAAATAAATGGGTAATCGTTTCCTCGTCCATTCCTTTTCCATTGTCTTTGACCTTCAATGAAATATGATTTTTTGTCTGTTCAAGAACCACCTGGATCGCTGTTCCTTTATCGTTGTGCTTCACAGCATTTCCGAGCAGATTTTCCAGAATGCGTCTGAACCAGGCTTCATCCAGCGCAAATTCAATATGCTCTTCTCTTGATACAAATGAAATATCATATCCTTCAGAAAACGGATTTTTCTTGAAGTCCTCAATGACATTTTTAAAAAACGGAATGAGGTTCGTGAGCTTTCTCTCCATCGGCAGAGCGTCATTTTTCAGACGATACGTTAAATTTAAGTCCTCGATCAGCTTTGACATGTATTCCGATTTCTCTCTGACAACCTGTCCCATTTCTTTCACTTCATCAGGAGACCAGTCGTATTGCTTCGATTCAAGCATCATGCTGTAGCCGTAAATGCTGCTGAGGGGTGTTTTTAAATCATGAGACAAACCGGCGATCCATTCTTCCCGTGTCGCCTGGATTTTTTCTCTGTTTGTCTTATCCCGTCTCAGCGTTTCAGTCAGCTGATCCATAGATTCAAATATCTCACCGAAGAAGCGGTACGGCTGTTTGATTTTTCCCTTTTTGTTTTTACTGACAGGGCGCCCTTTACGGTTTTTCGGTTCTTCAAGCTTCCCTTTTGATAGATTGACAAGCCATTTGATTGTATGAAAAATCGGCAAACCGAATCTGAACATATACCAGGCAGTCATCCAGAATATATAAAGAATCAGAACGCCCATAATCAGAAACATCGCTTTCAGGACAACCCTCAGAAACGATTTATTAAACTCCTGGTCAGTAATATAGACAGGGTTTGGCACCGAAGCGACCATCCACCTGTTTTGATCGAGGAATTTAACAGAAATCTCCCGTTTATAGTTCCATGGTTTAGAGCTGTATTTGAGAAGCTCCAGCTGGTTCATCGTTTTTCTTTCGCTTTTCTTGCTGTTAATGCTGTCGAGTATGTTCCCGTTTCTGTCTAACAGATACACGGCTCCTTTTTCACGCTTAATATAGTCAATTGTACTGGACTTATATTGTGACAAAGAGTCGATGGAGGGTTCACGGCTTTCAATGGAAGTCAGCAGCTGTTCGCTCTTTGATTTCCAGCCGAACAAGAGGAGGTACGACTTGTCTTCAATATTGATTGCCCAATAATTCAGCTTATAGTTATCAAGCTTCTTGCTTTTATAAATAGACAAAAGCTCCTTCTTGGTGTAGGTGCCGGGCACGTCTTTCGGCACGCTGTAGGAATAATCCGTTTTTCCATTAGAATCAATGATTTGCATCCAGCCGTGCTGTTTATCAACAGATTTCTTCAGAAAATCGTCCACTTCCCATGACCCGTCTTCGTTTACATCGAGATACGCCTCAAGCGTGTCAGTCGTTGCCTTTGTCAGCCCTGAATTGGATTCCGCATCGCTGAATCGCGCGTCTAAATAGAAAAAGGAAGCCACAAGCATGATCGAAAGAAGAAGGATAACAATCAGCATCTGCCCGAAAAAGTGAAACAGAAACTTCCACCTTAACCTCATGGGCGCTTTCCGTTTCCTTCTGGACTCGGGATAAAACGGTATCCGAGACCGCGAACGGTTACGATATATTCCGGATTGCTCGGGTCACGCTCAATTTTTTCCCGGAGCTTACGGATATGAACCATGACGGTATTGTTATCTCCGTACGAAGGATAGCCCCATACTTTTTCATAAATTTGATCTTTAGAAAGCACCACATTGGGATGTTCGCAAAAATACTGAAGCAGCTGCAAAAGCTGAGCCGAACAGGCTACAGTTTCCCCGCCCACAATCAGCTCGGCATTTTGCGGAGAAAATGTAAAGTAATCATATGTATAGGTTTTGTTTGATTCAGCTGCATTCGACTGATACGTACGCTTTAAATGCGCTCTGATCCGCGCGGCTAATTCCAGCGGATTAAATGGTTTTGTAATATAATCATCAGCTCCGACCGCAAAACCCGATAATTTGTCAGCGTCCGATGATCTCGCCGTCAGGAAAAAAATCGGGGCGTCTGAATACTCCCTGATTAATGTGCACGCCTCAAAACCGCTCATTCCGCCCATCATGACATCCAATACGATTAAATCAACCTTATTTGTCTTGACGACCGGAATGGCTTCCTCTGCACTTGCCGCATCCAGTATATGTCGATAACCTTCTTTTTCGAGAACGCGTTTGATCATATCCACAATCGCTTTCTCATCGTCTACGATTAAAATTGACGCATTTTCCACTTTTATGTTCCTTTCTGTCACTGTTTTTTTTCATCTTATCATTATATCGTTTCTTTTTGGTGCATTTTTGAATAGGAGGGCTCTTGACGGGGGTGAACAGCAGGAAACGGGAACCTGCAAAATGTTCCCGTTTTTCTTAGAATGAGGTATCGTTATGAGTTCTCGTCTACCATATAAAGAATAAACTCCCAAAATCCCGGAACATCCTGACACAGAAGCATATCAGCCTTTTCAAACATTTTGATTTTCAGCTCCTGCTCCAAATCTTCTCTTTCTTGATAGGACGTATTGCTGAGTTTTTTTCTGATCATCGGTGAAAAGCATGCAATCAGATGCTCAATGTCGTACATTTCATCTTTATTCCTATTATGTTCAAACTGGCCGCTCACAGTTTACTTTTCCCCCTTTTTTTGCGCCTCTAGCTGCTTTCTGATATTTTCTAACCCCTTTTTATGAATATTAGAGATATTTTGCCGTGACTCACCTAATGAATCAGCGATTTCCTGCATCGTGGCACCGTGAAGATAGACTTTTGTCAGCACGCTTTTTTGTTTGTCAGTCAGCTTCTGGATCGCTTGATAAAGCTGATAATCCTGGACATGCTGGCTCAAATCATCCTGCAGGTCTAAAAATTCCTCAAACGCGTCACTTCCCGTTTCGGAAGGAAGTCGTTCTCCTGCTTCCGGATGATCAACCGTCAGCGGATACCGTTTTTGATTTTTGCGAACCCGCTTATCAAAATCGATGGAAAAAATCCGAATCATTGAATTCATATACTTGACGATGCGAATCTCTTTATAAAATTGCTTGAATTGCTCGTCCAACGATTTTGCATCCTTTTCATTCGGGTTTTCCATTACATTTTTGAACAAACGGTAATGCTGAGGATTGCTCAAAAAATGCTTCACGATGGGATGCTTCATAATCTCCTTACATTTCGATCGCAACAGACCCTGATAGTCCATCAAACCGCCTCCCTACTAAATTAAATGAAGGAAAGCAAAAAAAAGTAAACTACTACTTTCAGACTAGCGCTTGCTGAAGCAAACCTTTCAGTCATGGTTTACGATTTCTTGGGTTCCCTTCACTTACTTACATGACTGCACAAAAAGGAAGGAGGTGTTTTTCATGGATCAGGTTTTTATAGAGGAGGTCGTCAAGCAGATCAGCAATCTGGGGTTCCCGGCACTGATTGCGATGTACCTGCTGACCCGTTTCGAGAAAAAGTTCGATCAGCTCATTGAATTGATGACAGAGGTGAAAGATCAGAAAGCGAAACATTAATTTTGTATCGAAGTTGACTTTTCATCGTTTTTTTTCACTTAACAAGACAGAAGGGAAAACGAAAGGCCTTTCACATTCTCTTTCTGCGTCACATTTATTTTTAAGGAGGAGACAGGAAAATGAAAAAACAAAACGACATTCCACAGCCAATCAGAGGAGATAAGGGAGCGACAGTGAAAATCCCGCGTAATATTGAAAGGGACCGGCAGAATCCCGATATGCTCGTACCGCCGGAAACCGATCATGGCACCGTTGAAAATATGAAGTTTTCTTTCTCAGATACTCATAACCGTTTGGAAAAAGGCGGGTACGCCCGTGAAGTTACCGTACGTGAGCTGCCGATTTCAGAAAACCTGGCTTCTGTTAATATGCGGCTGAAGCCAGGCGCCATTCGAGAGCTTCATTGGCATAAGGAAGCAGAGTGGGCTTATATGATCTACGGGAAAGCACGCGTCACGATTGTGGATGAAAAGGGCCGCAGCTTTATTGATGATGTAGGCGAAGGAGATTTATGGTACTTCCCGTCAGGCCTGCCGCACTCGATTCAAGCGCTTGAAGAAGGGGCAGAGTTCCTGCTCGTGTTTGACGACGGGTCATTCTCTGAAAACAGCACGTTCCAGCTGACAGACTGGCTTGCCCACACCCCTAAAGAAGTGATTGCCGCTAATTTTGGCGTAACAGAAGAAGAAATCGCCAATTTGCCAGGCAAAGAAAAATATATATTTGAAAAACCTGTGCCCGGCTGTTTAAAAGATGACATTGTGGAAGGGCCGTACGGCGAAGTGCCTTATCCGTTTACGTACCGCCTTCTTGAACAGGAGCCGATTGCATCAGAAGGAGGAAAGGTGTACATTGCGGATTCGACAAACTTTACAGTGTCTAAAACCATTGCATCTGCGCTTGTAACCGTGGAACCAGGCGCCATGAGAGAGCTTCACTGGCATCCGAATACGCATGAATGGCAATATTACATCTCCGGTAAAGCGAGAATGACTGTTTTTGCTGCTGACGGCCATGCGAGAACCTTTAACTATCAAGCCGGTGATGTCGGTTATGTTCCATTTGCGATGGGCCACTACGTAGAAAACCTCGGCGATGAACCGCTCGTCTTTTTAGAAATCTTTAAAGATGACCATTATGCCGATGTGTCTTTAAATCAATGGCTCGCAATGCTTCCTGAAACCTTCGTCCAAGAACACCTTGACTTAGGCAAAGAGTTTACGGATGTCCTTTCAAAAGAAAAGCATCCGGTTGTGAAAAAAAAAAGCAGTAAATAAAAAACTGGCAGCTTGCAGAGAGCGCTCGTTCTCTCTCTGCAAGCGCTGATAAGGAGCTGAACCAGTGATACATCAAAAGTATTTATTACGGCAGGCCGTACAGTATGTGCTGGCAGCGGCGGCTGTGTTATTTTGCTATTTTACAATCATTCTCTGTGTCTTTTCTTTGGCGGGAACGAGCTACCGATCAGCTGCTCATGTCCTGCTTTTTGCTGTGTTATTTCTTGTGCTCGGACTATGCTTTGAACCTTTTGAACGGCTGATGATACATAGTTTTACGTTTTTTAAGACTGGAAAACGAGCTTTTATCCTTATGGCCGGCACCGTCCAGCTGCTGTTTTTATGGATGACCGCTTATACGGCAGATCAAATGATTCATAACATTTGGCTGTCAACCACAGAAGAAATGATCCTCGCAGCCGTTTTTCTTATTTTGGATAAATGCAATTCAGCACTGCCCAGCTAAAAAAAGAACGCCATCCGATTGGATGCGTTCTTTTTATTCATATCGAAGTGCGTCAACAGGCTGAAGCTTCGATGCCTTAATGGACGGCAGCAAGCCGAAAATAATGCCGACTGCCATTGAGAAAATGAGTGCTCCGATAACTGCCGGAACGGAGATGATAAAAGGCATCGGAAAGATCACCGTGATAAGTTTAGCGATGCCAAAGCCCGCCAGCACACCGAGAATTCCGCCAATACTTGTCAGCACGACGGCCTCTGTTAAAAATTGAAATAAAATCACGCGCCGCTTGGCACCGAGCGCCTTCTTAATTCCGATTTCCCGCGTTCGCTCCGTCACTGAAACAAGCATAATGTTCATGACACCGATGCCTCCGACCAAAAGTGAGATGCTGGCAATTCCGCCAAGCAGCAGAGCAAATGACTGGTTAAATGACTCCACTTCCTGAGCGACCTCCTGAAGATCCATCACGCTGTACTCCGCTTTTTCCAAATCAGCATCTGACAGTCCTTGATTTAGAAGGTCCGCGGCCATTACACCGGCTTCTTGGATATGCTCAGAAGAGTCTGCCTGCACCGCAATCTGTGTCGGCGCGTCAAATCCTTCAATAAGCGGCCACACTTTTTTCGGCACATATAAAACCGGATTCGCATATTCGCCATCAAACATGCTTTCTTCCTGTTTCTTTTCATTAAAAACACCGGCAACCCGGAACGGCACACCATTCATCTCAATGTTTTTGTGCAGAGCGTCACCGTCAGGAAACAGCTCATCTCTTGCGGCCTCATTGATCATAACCACTTGGTGTGTGCTGTTTAATTCTTTTTCCGCCAGCTTTCTCCCCTCAGTGATGCTGATCGGGAACATATTGAAATAATCAGCATCCACTCCGTACACTTGAGGATAAGAAACGTTCGTTAAGTGAAAAACGGTGGCGCCTTCGGACAAGTAATATAAAGATAATCCTTTTACAACCGGGTCTGATTTTATTGCCTTAATGGTCTCTTCAGATACAGGGGGTGCGGACGTGTAAGAAACCTCCTGATAACCGCCTTCCTCCTCCCCGCCTGTTGGCTGGTACACAACATTAATCGCGTTATTTCCCATGCCGATCATGCTTTGCTTTAATTGCTCGCTTTGGCCTTTCAGCATAGAGACGATCGCAATGATCGCCGCTATACCGATAATGACACCAAGCATCGTAAGAATCGACCTCAGCTTATGTGAAAAAATAGATTGAAAGGAGATCCGAATATGTTCAAGCATGGCTAATCCCTCTCTCGTCTAACACTAATTCTCCGTCTCTGATAAACACGGTTCTGTCGGCTTTTCTGGCGACGTCCGGGTCATGGGTAATCATAATGATCGTTGTGCCTTCCTGATGCAATTGTGAAAACAGCGACAAAATTTGTTCACTTGATTTTGTATCAAGCGCCCCGGTCGGTTCATCTGCCAGAATAAACCGAGGCTGATTGACAAGGGCTCTGGCAATCGCCACCCGCTGCTTTTGTCCGCCGGACAGCTTTGGCGGCTTGTAAGAGATCCTATCTTTCAAACCAACCTTTTCAAGAGCTTCATAGGCTCTTTGCCTTCTTTCTTTTTTCTTTACCTTATTGTAAATCATCGGCAGCTCGACATTTTGCAGTGCGGTAAGGCGCGGCAGCAAATGAAAGGTTTGAAACACAAACCCGATCGATTCGTTGCGAATGTCAGCCAAAGCACCGTCTTTCCCTTTTAATACATCCATTTGGTCCAGCATATAGGTTCCGGAGGTCGGCCTGTCCAAACAGCCTATAATATTCATTAACGTAGACTTCCCTGAACCGGACGGCCCCATAATGGCCAGAAATTCACCAGCTTTGACGGTGAGATTAATATGCTTTAAGATCGGCACCTCTTCTTTGCCCAGCTTGTACGATTTAGAAATATTATTCAGTGTCAGCATTGACTGTAACCTGCTTTCCTTCCTTGACCGCGGGATCAGGATAGATCACATAATCTTCCGGTGTCAGGCCGCTTTTGATTTCGACCATGTCACTTTCGTCTGTCTCCCCGATTTCAACAGGCTGTTTAACCGCTTTCTGCTCCTCATCCGTCTTCCAAACGTATGGTTCGCCATCATCCTGGATAATCATGTCGGACGGCAGCTTAATGGTATTCGCATCTGCTTCGTCACTCATGACTTCAATATTGACATGATAGCCGACTTCAAGGCCCTTATGGCTGTCCAATAAAACAGTGAAAGGATAGTTAGAGGATTGGGGATTCATTTCCTCTTCAGCATAACTTTCTGACTCTTCCCCCTCGCCTGTTCCAGCAGGAAGCTTGCCGATTGAAGTAATCTTGCCTTTCCACTCGCCTTCACCGCCTGTTTTCAGCGTAACTCTGACTTTGCTGCCTTTTTTAATCGTGTCCATTAACAGCTCGTTGATTTGGCTTTTCACAAGGTATTTGCCCGTTGAAACGATTTGGATATACGGGCCTGCTGCCTGATCACCCGTTGCGCCGTCCGCAATATCCTGATTGACGCTTTGAACGATACCGTCATGCTTGCTTGTGATCACATTTGAACCTTTGTTTTTCGTAAGTGCAGCCAGTTCTTTTTGGTGCTGCTTCAGTTCAAGCTGGCTTGTCTTTAAATCAAAATTGGCCTGGTCAAGCTCGTCTTGAAGCTGTGCTTTCTCGTCTTTTCCGGCTGTCTTTAGCTTCTTCTCAGTTTCTGCTATTGATTTTTGCAAGCGGCTGATTTGAAGGTTTGTCATTTCGGTTTGTAAATTGCTTTGCTCAATTTCGTCAGAATGATCCTCGCCCTCGTACTCGAAAAGCTTATCGCCTTTTTTAACCTTATCGCCTTCTTTGACGTACGTTTTTTTAATGCTTCCTTTCTCTGAATCTATGTATACTTTTTGCTGTTTCTCTGGCTCAACTTTTCCCGAAAACGATTGGGCAGATTCAGATTCACCGCCCATATACACTGCGACCGATTCAGCATAAGGCTCCGATGATACGGCAACTTGGTTCATGTGAGTAAAAAAGTAAAAACCGCCGGCGCCGATCCCCGCCAGTACGAGCACACCGGCACATATCGAACCGGCAATAAGCCATTTTTTCTTCTTGGACACAATGATCTCCTCTTTCTGTAATCTTCGTAATATTTTCGAAACATTCTAACCAATATTATCTATTAATTCAAATAGACTTTCAATCTTTTTCTTCAAAATCTGGAATTAGCAAGAAAAATTATATTTTTACAGTTAAAAATAAAAAATCCCGGCGTCATGCCGGGATTTTTCTTACACAGAAACAAGCTGTTTTTCAGTTTTAATCAGGTCATAAGTTAAGCATACTGGTTTATTTGTACGAGGATCAGTGACGATTTCGGCATCAATCTGGAATACCCGTTTCAAAATATCCGGCGTCATGACCTCCAGTGCGGTCCCTTCCTTGATGACTGTGCCTTTTTTGAGTGCAATCATATAATGGGAAAAACGGGCCGCGTGATTCAGATCATGAATCACCATTAAAATCGTCCGTCCTTGCTCCTTGTTCAGTCTGTCAAGCAGCTGCAGGATTTCGAGCTGATGTGCGAGATCGAGATATGTTGTAGGCTCGTCAAGCAAAAGCAGCTCTGTCCCTTGTGCAAGCGCCATCGCAATCCACACGCGCTGACGCTGTCCGCCTGACAATGCCTCAATCGGACGCTCATGGTATTCCGCCATGCCGGTTTCTTCGAGTGCCCATTTGATGATGCGGCGGTCTTCATCATTTAATCTGCCGAAGCCTGATTGATGCGGAAATCTGCCGTACGACACCAATTCGTACACCGTTAAACCGCTCGGAGCCTCAGGCGTCTGCGGCAGAATGGCCATATCCTTCGCAATGTCCTTAGTAGACATTTTATGAATCGCATTGCCGTTTAAGTAAACGGCACCTTGATGTGAGCGCATAATTCTGGACATCGTTTTTAATATCGTTGACTTTCCGCAGCCATTCGGCCCAATTAAGGTTGTTATTTTTCCTTTAGGAATGGATATATTTAAATCTTCTACAATCAGCCTGTCGCCATAACCGATCCCAAGCTGTTCCGTTGATAATGAATTCAAGTTCGGTCCCCTCCTCAATTCGATTTCATCAATAAATAAATAAAGTAAGGCGCACCTAAAACGGAGATGACAAGTCCGACCGGAATTTCTGACGGTGCCAATACATTTCTCGCCAGCGTATCAGCCAGAAGAAACAGAAACGCGCCGATAAAGGCGGAAACCGGTATAAGCGTCTGGTGGCGGGGACCGGTAAGCCTCCTTGCCACATGCGGTGCGATTAATCCGAGGAACGCGATGCCTCCTGCAGCTGCCACACAGGATGCGGCAAGAGCGACCGCTGCCAGAAGGAGAATCCGTCTTTCCTTTTCAACAGCAGTGCCAAGTCCGGTCGCTAATTGGTCTCCCAGCTGTAAAATGTTCAGATAGCGTGCTTTATATAAAGTAAAAGGAAGCAAAATCACAATCCAGGGGAGTACCGCCCAGATCATGTTCCAATTGGCCCCCCATATCGAGCCTGATATCCAAACTGCAGCCTGCATAAAGTCATGCGGGTCCATTTTGAGCTGAAAAATAAGCAAAAGGGCATTAAATCCGGCATTTACACCGATTCCGACTAGGATCAGCCGAATCGGAGTCACACCTTTTTTCCAAGCCAGAAGATAAATGAGAAACGCGGCGAGGAACGCGCCTGCCAGAGCGCTGAACGGCAGCATAAACGTCCCTAAAAAGCCGAGATCTGATGCTGACCCTTGAAAAAAGTAAATAAAGAGCACAACAGCAAGCGAACCCCCGGCGTTAATCCCGAGAATACCCGGTTCAGCCAAATCATTTTGAGACACGCTTTGCAAAATGGCTCCGGCAACAGCAATACCCGCCCCAACAAGCAGCGACAAAATTATTCGCGGCAGCCTGAACTCAAATAAGACAAGCTCATCCCGCGCCGTTCCTTGGCCGAAAAAGACCTTGAGCGTTTGCAATGGGGCAATTTTAATGACACCCAGATTCAGACTGATAAAAAAGACAAACATGATCAGCAGAAAAGTTACTGCTATCACAACAAGAGGTTTTTTCGTTTTCATTACAGCCCTCTCCTTTCACGACGTGCCAAATAAAAGAAAAAGGGAACACCGATGAGAGAGGTCAGCGCGCCGACAGGCGTTTCAAACGGCGCGTTCACGAGTCTGGCCGCAATGTCAGCAAAAACAAGCAAAACAGCGCCAAGCACCGCCGAGCAAGGAATAATCCACCGATAATCAATCCCTACCAAAAACCTTGTGATATGAGGAATGATCAGTCCGATAAACGCGATGGTGCCGGCAATGGAAACAGCAGCTCCCGTCAACACCACAACGACAAGCATGCCAACCAGTTTCACCGCTGATGTATACTGCCCAAGCCCCTTCGCCAGATCGTCACCGAGGCTTAACACCGTCACAGACCGGGCAATGATAAACGCAAACGTCAAACCGACAGCTCCTGCAATAACCAGCAGCTGAACGCCTGACCATTTCACACCCGCTACCCCGCCTGCGTACCAAAAGCTGACATCCTGTGCTACATCAAAACGGAGCGCAATTGCGGTTGAAATGCCCGTAAAGAAATAACTGACGGCCGTTCCGGCAAGAGCAAGCTTTACAGGCGTGAGACCGCCCCTGGAAAACATGCCGATGCCCAATACCGTCGATGCCCCCAGTCCGGCGCCCGCAAAGGACCACAGCACAAGCCCGAAGGCAGAAAGTCCTGGAAAAAAAGCAAACGCAATCGAAATAGCAAAAGCAGAGCCCGATGTTATCCCCATAATAGAAGGCTCCGCCAATGGGTTTCTCGTCATGCCCTGCATGATCGCCCCAGACACGGCTAACAATGCGCCGACAAGCGCGGCAGCAGCCGTTCTTGGCAGCCGAAGATCGTGTATAATTTGGTGTGAGGTTTCATTTGGCTGGAAATGAAAGATGGCGTCCCACACAGTCCGTAAATGGATATCCGCAGCACCGAGAGAAATGGACAGCATCGCGCCGAAGCATAATAAACATACCCCCGCAACAAGCACAATGACCGCACCAAACGACCGGGATGTCCATTGAATTTCTTCATCTGATATCATCTGTTTATTTTTCATGTGACTCAACAGCCGTACTTCCTTTCGATAATGATAATGATTATCAATTGCTGTTTCAGTATATCATTTTTTTCCGCTGATTTAATAGAGCGTTTTGATAAAAATGAGAATATGAATGCAAAAATATCGTGTCAACTGGCACTTGTGATGGTATAATCACAGGTGATAATGATTCTCTTTATCATCTATTTATTTGGAAAGAAGGTATGAGATATGACCCATACATACAAGAAGCTTGGTGCCGCTTTTTTTGCTCTTTTATTGATTGCAGCGCTGGCAGCCTGCGGAAATCACTCAGAAAGCAAAGGCTCTTCCTCTGATTCAAAAGACGAAGAAACCGTTACATACAAGGCTGAAAACGGAAATGTAAAAATTCCCAAACATCCTAAACGGGTGGTTGTCATGGCTGACGGCTACTACGGAGACTTCAAAACACTGGGCATCAACGTCGTCGGTGCACCTGAAAATGTATTTAAAAACCCTTACTACAAAGGTAAAACCGACGGTGTCACAAATATCGGAGACGGCACTTCTGTTGAAAAAGTGATTGATTTAAAGCCTGACCTGATCATCGTTTGGACTACACAAGGCGCCGATATTAAAAAGCTCGAAAAAATCGCGCCGACTGTTGCGGTGAAATACGATAAACTCGATAACATCGAACAGTTTAAAGAATTCGCAAAAATGACAGGAACGGAAGATAAAGCGGAGAAGTGGCTTGCCGAGTGGGACAAAAAAGTCGCGGCAGCCAAAACAAAAATTCAAAAAGTCATTGGTGACAAAACAGTTTCTATTATGCAAACAAACGGCAAAGACATTTATGTATTCGGTAAAGATTTCGGAAGAGGCGGAAGCATCGTCTACAAAGATCTTGGTTTACAGGCCACAAAGCTGACAAAGGAAAAAGCGATTGACCAAGGCCCAGGGTATACCAGCATTTCTTTAGAAAAGCTCCCTGACTTCGCCGGAGATTACATTTTCGCGGGTCCATGGCAATCAGGCGGAGACGATGGCGGCGTATTTGACAGTTCCATCTGGAAAAACCTCGATGCTGTCAAAAATGATCATGTCTATAAAATTGACCCGATCGGCTTCTATTTCTCAGACCCGATTTCACTAGAAGGACAGCTGAAGTTTATCACGAAAAGCTTAACAAAATAAACAAAGAGCCGCACTGATCTGCGGCTCTTTTCTATATTGCAAAGAATCCGACAGGACGGAGCAACTCATATTGAACCACATCGCATATTTTCTTTCTCAATTCATATTAAGCTGCATCATCATCGCCGTAAGTTTTTTCAACGGTCTTTATATCGGAAAGCCTTTTTCTCATGTGCTTCTCGTTTTTATTTAAGTGCTGGCTTTGTTTCATTTTCTGAAGAAACGGAAAAAGCGTTTTTTGCATATTCGAATGTCCTATCACTGACAGCGTTCCTGTCCGCTATTTTGTGTATGGGACTTATAACAGGAGAAATAACGTTTTTATAAAAAAGACACCTGACTGCATTGTCAGGTGTCTTTTTTTATGCTTGTTTTTCTTTAGAGAATTTCTTTATCACAAACGGATAAATTGCCAGACCGACAAAGAACAAACCGATACCGAGAATAAATGTCGTTAAATCCGCTGTGCCTGTTACGATAACAAACAATGAGTATACACACGCTAAAATCGCGATCAATCCGTCTTTTACCCGGGAACCTTTCAGCTGATCATACGTTTCGCCTTTTATAACAAGCTTCAGGCTGTAAATCGCAGACACTAAATACGGAATTAAATACGCAAGGGTTGCCGCTGTCGTTAAAAACGTAAATGCGTCACTTATTGTCCGGGAAATAACAGAGAATATGAAGACCTGTGACATCACATTTGTAATGATCAAAGAAATAACCGGGCTTCCTTTTTTATTTGTTTTCGCAAAGACCGCCGGAAAATCTCCTGCTTTAGCAGCTTGGTACGGAACCTCAGAGCCAAGCAAAATCCAGCCGAGCATCGTTCCGAATAAGCAAAGAATCGCCAGTAGCGCCATAATCACGCTTCCTGCGTTTCCGACAATCGCATACAGCACATCAACGAACGGTTTTTCAGATCCGACAAGCTTATCGTGCGGCAGAACCCCCATTGTGATCAATGTGACAATAATGTAAATGCTTAACGCGATCAACAAACCTGTGATGGTCGCACGTTTCACATCACGCTGAGTACGCGCGCGTCCAGACAAGATCACTGCTGATTCAATTCCGACAAACGCCCATAGAGTAGAAATGGCGGCGTTGTGAACCTGTCCGCCGATGCCAATGCTTGTGCCGTTCTCACCTTGAATCGGAAAATAAAAATGATCGAATAATGTCGTTTGAAACACAAACAATCCGGCAATGATAAAGAAAACAAAACCTAATACTTTTGAAAACGTTGTGATAAAGTTTAATTTACTAGCACCGTTAATGCTTGCAACAAGAATCGTGTGCGTTCCCCAGAGCAAAATCGTACATACAGCAAACGTCAGCAATTGGCCGAGTGTTACCTCTTGGCTGCCGACAGCAAACAGTACACGTTTATCAACTAAAATTGGGAAAAACGAAGTCAAGTAACCGGCTAGACTTGTGATAATCGCCACGTTACTGATCCAGCTGGCCACCCAGTAGCCCCACACCATTGTGAATCCGGCAGCGTTCCCTTTTTTTGGATCAGAAAACAGCGCTCTCGCATAACTTTGCGGCCCCGCTGTCAGCTCAGGCTTGCGAATAGACAAGTGCCCGAAGACAAGCGCAATCATCAACACGCCCGCACCTGTCAAAAGCCAGGCGGACGTAGCGCCAAGCGGACTTGCAATCGAAGCAAGCGAACTTGGCAGGGAGAAAATCCCCGATCCAACCATATTTCCAACGACAAACGCCGTTAATAACCAAAAACCCCATTTTTTTGTCTGTTCCATTCCAGTACCTCCAATGATTCTTTGTACGGACCAGAACCCGAGATCATGTAAACACAAAAAAAGCCTGAACAAAAGTCCATGCTTAAAGAAACACACACCCTTGATCTCCGGATAGCCCTCCGCGAAAAAGCACGCGGCAGTCCTGCACTTATTCAGATACAGTCCCAGCATAGAGAAGGATCGGCTTTCTCCACACTTCGGCGCTGATGCCTTTTACACATGTTTAACAGCTCCTGTCAGCCTGGCATGTGTGACTCATCATCCGCGCAACCTCTACCTCACTGAGAAAGAGTGAGGATTTATTTATTCAGTTACTCCCAGAAGGTTATCAAAGAAAGAATGATCTGTCAAAGGGAACAGATGGAAAATGCGGATAGAGCCAAGCCCTATCCGCATGCGGTTAGCGATTATTTTTCTTTTTTTGCACAGCTTCTTGAAGCGGATCATCTTTAAGAGCTGAACCGGCATCCTCAAGAGCTCCTTGGATTACGTTTTTTTCTTTTTCAGAACGTTTACCTTTATCTTTATTAAAGAAAGCCATTCGTATCACCTCTTTTAGAAAATAGGTACATCTTTAAGATGCCTTTTTCTCAGGAAATTATGCGGCTCATTTTTTTATCGGCCAAAGTTCTGTTGCTCAAACATACATTCTCTTGATATATTTGTAATTCAGAGATTTTTGCAAAAGATAAAGGAGAAGCGGGGAAATGACAGGAAAAACACACATCATGGGAGGCATCGCTTCTTGTACCGCAGCGGCTTATTATTATGGATTTGACCCAGTACTCATGGCGGCGTCCGGCGCGGTTGGCGCATTAATTCCCGACATCTGCCACACGCAAAGTAAAATCGGAAGAAGATTTCCTATCTTATCGAAAATTGTCAGTTCCGTATTTGGCCACCGCACCTTTACACACAGCCTGCTGTTTCTGCTCATCATGTTTTTTATCACAGCCACATATATTCCAGATAAAAACATATCAGCAGGGCTGATGATCGGAATGGCAAGCCACTTGGTTCTGGATGCCTGGACAGTGAATGGCATCAAATTGTTATTCCCTTCAACCATTCGCATACGGCTGCCGTTGTATATGAAGACAGGCAGTTTTTCCGAACAGCTTGTGTTGGCCGGTCTGACAATAGCATCATGCTATTATTTTTATATGCTGTTCCATGGGCGTATGTTTTAAACACGAGTGCTGAAGCTTGTCTAAGAAGACTGTTTTTAGTAGGTTTTACATAAGAAGCATCTTCATGGCAGATGTTCAAGAAAACGTGAGGAGTTATAAATTGATGAAAGGAACCTTTTTTCACAATCAGCGTTTTTTAAGTTTATCCATCTTATTCATGTGGATCAAAACTTATGTGATCTATAAACTGGGTTTTGATTTGCAGATCGACTCTCTATTGCAGGAGCTGATTCTGCTGATCAATCCGCTTAGCTTCATACTCCCTCTATTTGGGATTGGACTGCTTTTAAAAGGCAGCAAGCAGCGCATCTTTTTGCTGATTGCCAATTTGGTTCTGACTGCCATTTTGATCTCCAACACGATTTTTTACGGCTTTTATATCGATTTTATTACCATCCCGGTTTTGTTTCAGGCCAGCAACATGAGCGATATGGGCAGCAGTGTAAAAGAACTGTTCAATCCTTTGTTCATCGCTCTGTTTGCGGATTTGGCTTTTCTTCTGCTGCTCTCCAGAAAAGAGAAGAGTCCCGAGTCGAAAGCGAACCCCCGTACGGTCAAGCGGTACTATGCCGCTTCCTGCGGGATTCTTATATGTACGCTGGGGCTTGCAGAAATTGAACAGCCGAAGCTATTGGCACATTCCTTCGACCGGGAAGTGCTCGTCAAAAGTATTGGCCTGTTTCAGTTCCACATCTACGATACCATTTCTCAGACTGTCAATATGAGTGCGAAGGCATTTGCCGATGAAGACAGCCTCTCTACAATCAAAAACTACACTGAGGCTGACTACAGCAAGCCTGATCCAAGCAAGTTCGGACTGGCAAAGGGACGGAATGTGATTTTTGTGACGCTTGAATCGACTCAAAGCTTTGTTCTGAATGAAAAGGTAAACGGAAAAGAAATTACCCCGTTTATGAATGACCTGATGAAAAAGAGCTATGCCTTTGATCATTTTTATCAGCAAACAGAGCAAGGCAAAACGTCTGATTCGGAATTTATCGTCGCTAACTCTCTATACCCTTCCCTAAGCGGCGCCGTCTTTTTTACGAAAAGTGACCATCAATTTCATACGATGTACAAATCACTCAAGCAGAATGATTATTATTCAGCCGTCTTTCACGCCAATCATAAAACATTTTGGAACAGAGATGTGATGTATGAAACGTTTGGGATTGACCGCTTTTTTGATGTCGATGAGTTCCATGTGACTCCTGAAACCTCAACAAGCTGGGGATTAAAGGATAAGGAATTTCTGGAACAGTCAGCTGCGAAACTGAAAAGCCTGCCGAAGCCGTTCTACAGCAATTTCATCACATTGACGAACCATTTTCCGTTTGAAATTGATGAAAAGGATCAGCTGATTGATGAATATGATTCAAGCAGCGACCTGTTAAACCGCTATGTGACGACGGTTCGCTATGAGGATGAAGCACTGAAGCATTTTATCAAAAAGCTCAAGGATGAAGGCTTATACGAAAACTCGATGATTGTCTTTATGGGAGATCATTACGGCATATCAGAAGCCCATAATAAAGCCCTGGCTGAGTTTTTAGGAAAAAGTGAAATTACGCCATATGACACCGTCCAGCTTCAGCGGGTGCCGTTTATCATTCATATTCCTGGAATCACTGATCAAAACCCGGAAACAATCTCCGATGCCGGAGGACAGGTTGACGTCAGGCCGACTCTGATGCACCTGCTCGGAATTGATACAAAAGGTGATATTCAGTTTGGCAATGATTTGCTGTCAAACAACCGAACGCCATTTGCCGTGCTGAGAAACGGCAGCTTTATCACGAACGACTATGTATATACGAAAAATACATGCTATAGCCAAAAAACAGGAGAAGTGTTAGAAAATCAAGATGCGTGCGCTCCCTATAAAGAAAAAGCAAATGAAGAGCTGTCTCTCTCTGATAAAATGTTAAATGGAGACCTTCTGCGTTTTTATGGTCAATAAAAAAATCCCTCTACGAGGGATTTTTTTCATGTTTCGTATATCACTTTACCTGTCAGCTTCGTTTGATAGCCATTAAGATGAGACAGGTTGGCCTTATATTCTTCCGATTTCAAGATGCTCTTTACAGCTTCAAGCAGCTGCTGGTGTTTTTTCAAAATGACAATGTCGTATTGTTCCTCGATGAGCGGGATAAAATCAACGCTTCCCATATGTGCCGCGTGCTGCGCCCCGATTCCCGCGTCTGCCTGTCCGCTCGAGACTTGGGAGGCAACAGCATAATGATCAGTCACAATGTCACTGTAGCCCTTGACGTCTGAAGGTGTCACACCAAGCAGACCAAGCTGTTCGTCAAGCAGCACTCTTGCGCCCGATCCTTTTTCTCTGTTGATGATGCGGATGTCGGTTCGTTTCAGGTCATCCCAGCTTTGTATGTTTTTCGGATTTCCTTTTTGAACGTATAAGCCGGCTTTGCGAAGGACAACATTCATCTGACAAAACGGTTCGCCTGACAGAATGCGTTTCACATAAGGCGTATTATATTGAGCGGTTTCCGCATCGTACAGATGCAGGCTGACAATGTCGCATTTGCCTTGGTACATGTCAATGAGGCTGTTTAAGCTGCCTTTGTATTGGCGGAGCGGCGTCTCTTGAATGGCATTTTCCAAATGCTTGCTGAGCAGATCCATCGATATATCCTGTCCGCTGATGACGACATTCCGCCTTCCCTCCGGCATCGGCTCCTGTGCCTTTCTCGGCTCTTCGGGTGAAGACACAGGCTGAGACATTCTCATGTTCGCCTTATATTGCTTTAAATCTGCTTCATCGACACGCATCTGCCTTCCGACACGGTAAGCAGGGATCATGCCTTTTTTAATCAAATCATAAACGGTCAGCTTTGATACCTTCAGCAGACCAGCAACTTCTTCTATCGTATAGGAAGAGGTTTCATTCATCATCATCACTCTCCTATTTCATTATACCTTTTCGGAGAATGTAAAAAAACCCACATAACCCAAACATAATCAGTTATAATTAGATATAACTAATTATAAGGGGTGCAATCATGTTTAAGAAGTATTCCATTCTGACCGCAGCATTAACTGTTTTTCTGCTTGCAGCAGGCTGCTCTGCCAGCCAATCATCAAGTGACAAAGAGAAAAAAGTGACCTTAACTGTCTCAGCAGCTGCCAGTGCCCAGGATGCACTCGAGGAAATTCAAAAGAACTACGAGAAAACCCATCACAATATTACGATCCAAGATAACTTTGGCTCATCAGGTGCCTTGCAAAAGCAAATTTCTCAAGGAGCCGGGGCCGATCTGTTCTTCTCAGCCGCTGAGGACAAATTCCAAAAGCTTGTAGATGATGGGGATATCGCTAAAAAAGACAGCACTCATTTAGTCGGAAATGAAATTGTGCTCGTTGTGCCTAAGGATGGAGATTCACCAGTCACAGGCTTTGACAATCTGACTGATTCAGAAAAAATTGCTCTCGGGACTCCAGAATCTGTACCGGCAGGAGCTTATGGAAAAGAATCACTGACAAACCTGTCTCTATGGGACAAAGTAAAAGATAAGATCGTGTACGGAAAAGACGTTCGCCAGGTTCTTTCATATGTAGAAACAGGCAATGTAGACGCAGGTGTCGTTTATAAAACAGACGCGCTGATCTCTAAGAAAGTCAAAATCGTCGATGAGACAAAAGCTGATACACACAGCCCGATCGTTTACCCGTTAGGAATTGTAAAAGATACGAAACACCATAAGGAAGCGAAGCAATTTTACGATTACCTGCAAACTGACGAAGCGATGAAAGTGTTTGAGAAATATGGTTTTACTGCTGAATAACATCAGCACTTCAGAATTTTTCACGCCGGTTATGCTTTCTTTTCAAGTGGCGGCGGTCGCCGGAATCGCGGTGATCATTCTCGGAACTTTGGCAGGGGCATGGATGTCACAAGCATCATTTTTCGGAAAAACCGCACTCGAAACGATTTTTATGCTTCCTCTCGTTCTTCCGCCCACCGTTGTCGGTTTTATTTTGATCGTCATGTTTGGAAAGCACAGCTTCATCGGACAAGCGATCGAATGGATCTTTCATCAGCCCGTGATCTTCACCTGGTGGGCTGCTGTGATTGCTTCTGCTATCGTGGCTTTTCCGCTTATGTATCAATCGGCCAAAACCGGATTTTCCGATATTGACCCCGATATAGAGGGAGCGGCAATGGTAGACGGCGCAAGCAGATGGAAGGTGTTTATCCATATCTCCATTCCGCTGGCGTATCCATCGTTGCTGACCGGAAGCATTCTCAGTCTGGCGCGGGCGCTCGGTGAATTCGGCGCCACCTTAATGTTTGCCGGGAATATCCCGGGTGTTACCCAAACGCTGCCGACAGCCATTTATGTCGCTTTGGATTCCGGCAACAACGCACTTGCATGGGCGTGGGTCGTCTGTATCATCGTCATTTCTTTTCTGATGCTGTTTTTGATTCAACTGAAAAAAACACATTAAAAAACTCCCCGTACTTAGACGGGGAGTTTTTGATTAAAACAGAAGCTCATCGGGGTTTGGACCGACACGTTCATCTTGATTTAACGCATCAATCTTGTCCATGTCTTCTTGAGACAATTCGAAATCAAAAATATCAGCGTTTTCGATAATACGGTGTTCTTTAATCGATTTTGGAATCGTTACAACTTCATGCTGAAGATCCCAGCGCAAAATCACTTGTGCTACAGATTTATTATATTTTTCAGCGATCTGTGTCAGCACTTCGTTATCAAGCAGCTGGCCCTGCATAAGCGGAGACCATGCTTCCAGCTGGATGCCTTGTTTTTTGCAGTAGTCTCTTAATTCTTTTTGCGTCAAACGAGGGTGAAATTCAACTTGGTTCACCATTGGTTTGATTTCAGCATCTTTCAAAAGCTCTTCTAAATGATGAACTTGAAAGTTGCTGACGCCGATCGCGCGGATTTTGCCGTCTTTGTACAGCTTTTCAAGCGCGCGCCATGTATCTTTATACTTATCCTTGCCAGGCCAGTGGATTAAATATAAGTCTAAATAATCAAGCTGAAGTCTTTCCAGGCTTTTTTCAAAGGCAGCAAGCGTTGTGTCGTAGCCCTGATCTTCATTCCATACTTTTGATGTAATGAAGAGCTCTTCTCTTGCAACACCGGATTCTTTAATGCCGATGCCTACACCTTCTTCATTTTTATAGACAGCCGCTGTATCAATGCTGCGGTAGCCATTTTTAATCGCAGCTTTAACCGATTCAGTCGCTTCACTTCCGTTTTCTACTTTAAAAACACCAAGACCGAACCAAGGCATTTCAACTCCGTTATGTAGCTTTACAGTATCTTTTAAACTTGTTGCCACTTGAACATCCACCCTTTCATCGAAATGTAAGCGTCTATATTATCTCACATTCCTCTCAGCAGATACCAATAATACGCTTAAGAGCCTCTTTTTGCTTCTTTTTTCATACGGACGTTTTTTATTTCATAGTAAACAATACGCATTTGCACTATTTTTTTCCTATTTTATCAATTATAAGATTATTTAGACAGTGAGCAGGGTAAGCGAATACTGTAGCCCACAAAAACATAGAGGAGGAAACAAATTGAAACGTATTCGTATCCCAATGACTCTTGCACTTGGCGCCGCTTTGACAATTGCCCCTTTGTCCCTTGCCTCTGCTGAGGAAAATCCCGCACCGAAGATCTCACAGAAAACAACAGCCGGAACAGCTGCCGCAGAAGTCGGTTTAAACGTCAACCTTGATTTGCTTGGGATTGCCAACCAAATCTCAGATGCCATTAAATCAGCCCAGAACCGGGACGGTTTTGTGAAAAATCTCATGGAATCTTCCTTCTACGCATCCGGCCAAAAATATAACGTCATGGTTTTTAACTTAAGCCAGGAGTATGAAGATCACTTAAATGGTGTGCAGTTTTACGGCTCGGCCGTTTATGACGGCATTACGTACGGCATTTGGGTATTTGAAGACGGAAGCTTCACAAACAAAGGAGACGGCGGCTGGATCAACTGGGCCTTCAGAGGCTGGTTCGACCGAAACGACAACACTGTCGAATTCCATCGCCCCTAACCTATAGAAAAAAGCTGGCGTCCGATGCCAGCTTTTTTTCTTGGAATTATTCGCCGCCTTCTAGCATTGCGGCTTCCACATCATTAATATATTGGCGAAGCTCATGAGAGATGTCCCGGGAAATTTCCCGCTCCTCAAAGAGCGTCTGAATCTCATTTCTGATCGCCTGCACAGCCTTCAGCTTCACTTCCAGCTTCTGATTTTCAAAATGGGCGTTCGATTTATGTTCGTGATGGCTGTGCTCCAATCTGAAAATTAATTGTTTATAAAACGAGATGACAGATAAAAATACTTCCTTATGTTCTTCCGGTATATGCTTTTCCAAATGTCCTATTGCAGCTTTAGCCGTTTTAACCCTAGTTGCTCTCATTAATCCCTCTTCGTTTAAAATCGACATCTCCGGCTTTTTATGTTCTCCGAAGAAAATCCAATACATCAGACGTTTCAGCCTTGTTTTTGATAAACCGACTTTAAACGGGTTGGCATAC
Source organism: Bacillus sp. XT-2 (assembly GCF_025696525.1). Classification (NCBI taxonomy): domain Bacteria; kingdom Bacillati; phylum Bacillota; class Bacilli; order Caryophanales; family Bacillaceae; genus Bacillus; species Bacillus sp. XT-2. The sequence goes on along the minus strand of NZ_JAHVOC010000008.1, from coordinate 10,165 downwards.
AAAATTTCCAATTCATTAAACCGTTCTTGCAGAGCATTTGCCGTTTCTTCCGGGATGTCTCCCCGCTCCAGCAGTTTCATCAGTTCTTCTTGCTCGGCTTTAATCCCTTGAGCGCGGACTTTCCGTTCATACTTTTTTATGCGGGTTGACGTTGTATATTGCTGAAAACGAAGGTTTTTCATTTTCTCATTGTATTCGGCAATGACCGCAAGAGACGCCGTTTTGTTTGTATCATTCATGTCTTCTTTAATCGTTTTGAGAGCCGTTTTAATCAGTTTGCGTCTCGCCGTCAGCAGCTTCTTATTTTTTTCTTCGTCCTCTTCTTCTTTTTCAGTCAGAAGCGGAAGCACGAAGGTGGCAATAACAAGCGTGCATAAAATGACGCCTGCGGCTAAAAAGAGAATCAGATTTCTTTCCGGAAACGGTGTGCCATCCTCCAGGAAATATGGGATGGAGAATGAACCTGCAAGCGTAACCGCTCCCCGCACACCTGAAATGGAAATTAACAATGTAGAACGAAGTCCCGGCTTATAAATGGTTTGATCTTTATTAAAGAACCACTTGCCGTTCCAGAAGAACAGCACCCACAGAAACCTGAGGAGCATTAACGTAAATGTAATGACCAGAATATAGCCGATCACTTTCATGTTACTGATCGCTGTATCGTTAAAAATCACCGAAATGACATCCGGAATCTGTGTGCCAAGGATGACAAAGACAAGACCGTTCAAAATAAATAAAATAATGTTCCACGTACTCGATGAGACGATTTGCAGCTTCACCATCGTCGATTCGAGACGGTCCTGTTCAACCGCATGCGTAATACCGCCCGCCACAACGGCTAAAATGCCGGAAACACCGATTTCCTCCGCTGCCAAATAAATCACAAAAGGCGTCAGAATTTGAATCAGCATGTGCATCGTGACATCCTGCATGCCAAGGCGGCGCAGGAATAGACGAAAGCGGATAATCAAGAACGAAATGACAACCCCGCACAAAAGGCCGCCAACAGAAATAAACACAAAGCTGACAGCTGCTTGCGCCAGTGAAAATGCCCCGGTAACCGCTGCGGCAATCGCAAATTTAAAGGCGACCAGACCTGATGCATCATTCATCAGCCCTTCCCCTTCAAGCAGGCGCAGAATTCCTTTCGGCATCTTCACCCTTCCTGATAATGCGCTGACAGCGACAACATCAGTCGGTGAAAGAATGGCTGCCAGCCCAAAGGCCGCTGCCAGCGGAATATCAGGAATCATCCAGTGGATCGTGTATCCTCCTACAATCACAGTCGCAAATACAAGGCCAAGTGCAAGCAATAAAATGGGAGCTCTTAAATTCCAAAGCTCAGCCCGAGGCGTCCTCTTTCCATCATTAAATAGAAGAGGCGCAATAAACAAGACGAAAAACAATTCCGTGTTTAATTCAAAATGAAGCCCCTGTGGAAATGAGGCGGCAATAATCCCAAGCGCCACCTGAATCAGAGGCACTGGAATAAACGGGATAAACCGATTGACAATGTTAGAAATCGCAATAATAGCCAGTAAAACAAGGACGACTAAAAATATGTCCAAATGCATAACCTCCTTAATCTGCTGCGTATCTGCATGATGAGTTGATAAATTTTTGTCCGAAGAGGCTGAGGCTTGCAAAAGATAAAGGATGGCCTTACATCCAATACTGGATTCCGCAGGAGTCTCCTCCACACTAGTCTTCTTTTATAGTACCCTTTTTAGGGTATTTTTTCTCATGATATGCTCATGGTGAACTTTTTTGCCGCAAAGCAAAATCAAAAAGAGACAGGGCAATCCCCCTGTCTCTCATCTCAATTATGAAAATTCATCCCGTCAGTTGTCGCTTTAATGATACCGGCGCGAATGACGAAATCACCGAAGTGCTCACCTTCCTCGCGTTCTTTCGCATAGCGGGAAAGCAGGACGCGCAGCTCGTTCAAAATGTCTTCTTCTCCGATATTTTCGCGGTACATTTTGCTTAAGCGGCTGCCGGCAAACGCAGCGCCTAGATACATATTATATTTGCCAGGCGCCTTTCCGATAAATCCGATCTCTCCGAGCGCATGGCGGGCGCAGCCGTTCGGGCAGCCTGTCATGCGAATGGTAATTTCCTCATCACGAAGACCGTTTTCGTCAATAATCTCATCCACTTTATCTAAAAGGGACGGCAAATAACGTTCTGCTTCAGCCATCGCCAATCCGCAGGTCGGAAGAGCAACACACGCCATAGAGCTGCGGCGCAGCGCTGTATAATGCTTTCCGTCAGTTAACCCGTATTGATCGATTAATGCGTTGATTTCATCCTTTTTCTCGCTTGGAACATTACCGATAATCAAGTTCTGATTGGCTGTCAGACGGAAATCGCCTGTATGAACTTTAGCAATTTCACGCAAGCCTGTCATCAGCTTATAATCCTCGTAATCCGTCACACGGCCGCCTTCGACAAACAGCGTAAAATGCCATTTACCCTCAATGCCTTCCACCCATCCGTAGCGGTCGCCGTTATGATCAAAATGGTACGGCTTCGCTTCTTCCAGGCTCCAGCCGAGACGGTTTTCCAATTCCTCTTTCACTGTTTCCAAACCGAGGCGGTCAACTGTGTATTTGAAACGGGCATTTTTACGGACGGAACGGTTTCCGTAGTCACGCTGAATCGTAATTGTTTTTTCAGCAACGTCATACATTTGTTCAGGGCGGCAGAATCCAATTACCTTGGCTAACTGCGGATATGTCGCTTTGTCGCCGTGCGTCATTCCCATACCGCCGCCGATTGCCACGTTAAAACCGATGAGCTTGCCATCTTCCACAATCGCAATGAATCCGAGATCCTGCGAAAAGACGTCAATGTCATTTGACGGCGGAACCGCAATACCGATTTTGAATTTCCGCGGCAGGTAAAGCGGCCCGTACATCGGCTCGACTTCTTCTGCGTCAGGCGTGCCGGCCACTCTTTCCTCATCAAGCCAAATTTCATGATACGCTCTTGTTCGAGGCAGGAGATCATCACTTAATTTTTTGGACCATTCGTATACTTCAGAATGGATTTCAGACTGGTAAGGATTCGATGCGCACATCACATTCCGGTTTACGTCCCCGCAAGCCGCGATTGTATCCAGAAGAGCCGAATGGATCGTCTGAATGGTTTTTTTCATGTTCCATTTTAAAATCCCGTGCATTTGGAACGTTTCACGCGTCGTCAGCTTTAGGGTGCCATTACCGTATTTCTGCGAAAGATCATCCATCACGAGCCATTGCTCAGGCGTCGATACGCCGCCCGGCATACGGACGCGCAGCATGAACTGATAAGCCGGTTCAAGCTTTTGTTTTTGGCGTTCATTGCGGAGATCGCGGTCATCCTGCAAATAACTGCCGTGGTGTTTCATCAGGCGGTTGTCATCATCCGGAATTCCCGCACTGATCCGATCCAGCATCACTTCTTTTAGTGTGCCGCGCAAATAATCGCTTTCTTCTTTAATGCGCTCGACGTCACTTGGAGAGCCGTCCGGTGCTTTTAAGATTTTGGTCACCATGTTGAAAAACTCCTTTCAGGTCAAATCAGTATACATCACGCTGATAACGTTTTTGCTGCTGCATATCGGCAAGATAAACTTCCGCTTCTTCACGGGTCATATTGCCTTCTTTTTCTATAATTTCTAAGAGTGTGTTATGGACATCGTGTGCCATGTGCTTTTCATCTCCGCAAATGTAAACAGCCGCTCCTTCTTGAAGCCATTCAAACAGTTCTGCGCTCTGTTCAAGCATGCGGTGCTGCACATACACTTTTTCTTCCGTATCGCGTGAGAACGCTACGTCCATTTTTGTCAGCACGCCGTCTTTCAGCCAATTCTGCCACTCTGTCTGATATAGGAAATCTGTGACAAAATGCTGATCACCGAAGAACATCCATGCTTTTCCTTCAGCTCCCGTCTCCTCGCGCTCCTGCATAAAGGAACGGAACGGCGCAACGCCTGTCCCAGGGCCGACCATGATAATCGGTGTTTCAGGATCCTTCGGAAGCTTGAAGTTCTGATTATGCTGGACATAAACCGGCAGTGTGTCTCCCGGCTGCAGACGCTCCGCACATAAAATTGAGCAGACGCCTTTTCGTTCGCGGCCATGCGCGTCGTACCGAACTGCACCAATCGTTAAATGCACTTCATCCGGGTTTGCGGATAAGCTGCTCGCAATTGAATAGAGGCGGGCCGGCATTTTTCGAAGAATGGATACAAACTCCTGCGCCGTTACACTAAACGGCCCATAATCCCGGATCAGATCAAGCAAATCGCGCCCTTCAATATACGCTTTCACTTTACCCTCATTTCCCGGTGCTAAAAGCTCTCTAAGCTCCTCGCTTCCCGTCAAATGAGCAGCCTGTTCAAGAAGCGGCTTTGTGAGAACAGTAATTTCATAATGAGAAATCAGCGCTTCTTTCAGCGGGCGGACATCGCCTTGCTTATTCAGCGTCACAATTTCTTCGGGGTCCCAATTCATTTCCTGAAGCAGCAAATCGACAAGTACCGGATCATTTTCCGGATAGACGCCGAGGCTGTCACCAGGTTCATACGTAAGGCCTGATCCTTCAAGAGACAACTCTACATGGCGTGTTTCTTTATTTGATCCGCGGCCGTTTAAATTTAAATTTTCTAACACTTCCGCCCGGAAAGGATTTGTTCTTGAATACGCAGATTCACCAGTTTGAGGTGCTGCGGCCGGCGCAGGCGCGGCGCTTCCGCCCTCGGCTTCACTTAAGCCCTCAAATACGCTTTCCAGCCATTCAGCAGCCGGCTCATCATAATCCAAATCACAGTCAACGCGCGGAGAAATTCGTTTCCCGCCAAGCTCTTCTAAGCGCTGATCAAATTCTTTTCCTGTCTGACAGAAGAATTCGTATGAACTGTCACCAAGCGCCAAAACAGAAAAGCGAAGATCATCAAGCTTAGGCGCCCGTCTTCCGTGCAAAAATTCGTGAAACGACAGCGCGTTATCAGGCGGCTCACCTTCGCCATGCGTACTGACGACAATCAGAAGATTGTTAATTTTCTTGAGCTGGTTCGGCTTAAAGTCGCTCATGGATGAAACGGTGACTTGAAAGCCTCGCTCCTCAAGCTGCTTGCCGGCGTTCTCTGCAAGCCCTTGTGCGTTTCCCGTCTGTGAACCGTAAAGGACGGTGACTTCTTTTGAAATGGCCGGTGCCGTTACACCCGCAGACACAGCAGCCGGCGCCCCCGATGTTTCCAGGACGGAAACAGATTGCGCTGATAAATAGCCGCTCAGCCAGATTTTCTGAGATTCTGTCAAGGTTGGCAGAAGGCGGTTAAGGAGCTCTGCCTGCTCCTGATTAAACGGACTGTTCATTACCTGAAGTTGCAACGTATCCACCTCACAAAATTGTATAAACTGATCGAAATAGTATCTAATTGAACTTTACCGGAAGACACACCGCAAGTAAAATATATTTACATGATGATAACGATTAAGATTATTAATGATAAAACTCCTTTGTCTCATTTAAATGAAGAAAAAAGAGAAGGCACCCTTCTCTTTCAATCAGCACTCTTATATAAATGAGGGGGCACAGCACTCACAAACGGACTTGGTTCACCGATAGAAGAAACGGTCAGCCCGTGCATGGCCCGGGTGCAGGCAGTGTACAGCAGCCTCCGGTCGTGCTCTGTTCTATATTGTTCTTCTGAGGCATCATAGACAAGTACTGCGTCAAACTCAATTCCCTTCGCTAAATAAACCGGAATAACACAGACTCCCTTTTGAAACGTTTGGTTTTCTTTATGAATCAGCCGAATATCGGTATATTCGCTTATTTGAGCGTGTGCCTGTCTTGACTGCTGCGCCGTTTTGCAAATAACAGCAATGGTTTCATGCCCTTTCTTTCTAAGTCGCCCAATTTCTCGCATAAGCTTTTGACAAAGATCCTCGCGACCCTCGCTTTTTAACACGCAGGGCATTTCCCCATCTCTGTTAAAAGGCTCAATGTCCGCTCCGTCCTGCAGCAGCGCTTTTGTCAATTCCACAATTTGTCTCGTTGATCTGTACGTTCTTTTTAAACGGACACACTCAGCCTGCTCTTTTTCAAAGCCGGCATCCATACGTGCTGCACCGTTTATCGCATGGGCGTAAATAGACTGATTGATATCACCGAGCACCGTCATGCTGGCAGACGGAAAAATACTCCTTATATACGCCATCTGGAATGGAGAATAATCTTGAGCTTCATCGATAAATAGATGTTTGATCTGCGTGTTTTTCTTTCTGCCTTCTAGCAAATCCTGCAAATATAGAAATGGAGACGCGTCCTCATAGAGCAGTTTATTTTCTCCAAATGCCGATCTTGTCAGCTCCCCTATTGCCGCAGTATCCTCTGTTTGAGCTTTGCTTCCCCAGTCAGAAAACAATTGCAGATACAGCTGTTTGACATCAAGAAACGCCAGCTGCCTGACCGCCTGTTTAATTGCTCTGAAGGCCTTTTTTACAATCATGGCGGCAAGCAGCTGCTGTTCTCTCTGATGATCGTTAAATGTACTCTCACTAAACCGTTTCTTTGCCTGCAGCTTTTTGTACACTTCCAAATATTCCTCTTTGTCGAGAAGCTCGGCTTCCTGAACGACCCAATCCTTTCGCCGTTCCTTTTTCTCCAGCTTGTTAAGCTCACTCAGCAGCCAATTTGCCGTTTGTTCCATCCGGTTCGGAATGGACAGGCTTTGATCAAGCGAGTAAAAATACGCTTGGACTTGTTCCTTTGTGATCAGTTTTTGTCCGCGGAAAACGATATTTTTAAAGATCATTCCTTCAGAAGACAGCCTGCTGGCGTATTCATCAATAAATTGCTGAAAAGATAAGCCTGCCTTCCACGTGATTCCGGCAAGCCTTGATTGAAAACTGTCATCTTTTGTTTTGGTCAGGCAATATTCCAGCTGATCAAAGGGGCTTTCACATTGAAACTTGCGGCCAAGCCGATGCTCGATATATTCCTGAAACGTCGCCTGTTCCATATTTTCTTCGCCTAATTCAGGCAAAACAGAGGAGACATAGCTGTTAAACAAAAAGTTTGGGGAAAATAAAACGATTTGTCCGGCATCAATTACACCGCGGTGCCTGTATAACAAATAAGCGACACGCTGGAGCGCTGCTGACGTTTTTCCGCTGCCTGCCGCACCCTGCACAATCAGAAATTTGCTTTTTTCATTTCGGATAATCTGATTTTGTTCTCTCTGAATCGTAGACACGATGTTTTTCATTTGTGTATCAGAGTGATGGCTTAATACCTCTTGCAGCATTTCATCGCCGATCGTCATATCAGTATTAAACATCGCTTTGAGAGCGCCGTTTTTAATAATAAACTGGCGCTTCAGCACCATTTCCCCTTCTATCGTTTCGCCGGGAACCTCGTATTCAGCTTTTCCTGGGGAATAATTATAGTAAAGGCTTGATATCGGTGCTCTCCAATCATAAATCAGAAAGTGTTCCTCCTGCTCATCCATACAGGATGCTAAACCGATATAGATCTGCTCCGCCTGTTTCTCGCCGTTTTCAATAAAATCAATCCGGCCGAAATAAGGCGATGCTTTTAATTGATGAATTCGTTTGAGCTGCTGATCCATATGCCGGTGATTCCGTTCCCGATCAGACAGCAGCTCTGCCTGCTGCTTAATGCTTGCCATCGTTTCAACCGCTTCATGGACGTCATCAAAGTTAACCGTGACATCCTCCCAGAAGTTTTTTCGTAATCCGATAATATCATGCTTTAATCCGCCCGCGGACGTTTCGAGAAGCCGCTCTTTATTCTCGAGCTCCTGCAGTACATCATCTATTCTTGACTGCTCTTCTTTCCATTCCTTATCATGCTGATTCATGAACGGCACCTCCAGAAAATAGTTGACAAACGAAGAAGAAATAATGTAAAATAGAATTGGATATATATTTAATATATGATAAAAACAGGAAAACACAATTTATAATAGCACATTCACCCAATATCGTTCAAGGTTTGGGTTATTTATATGCATAAAAAAACCGATTTCAACTGGAAATCGGTTTTTTTATTTTAAGATTTCACTGTTGTACGTGCTTTTTAAGGTTGCGAATCTTCTCTTTCATCAGTATCGATTCCTTATAACATTCAATCTTCCATATGAAAATATATCTTTTTCATTTTAAAAACACACAGAGCGTTGCCGTGTTTATCAGTTCATCTCACGTGAAGAGTGACTAAACTGGCTGTATTATCATCCATATAGCAACTAAAATCAATAGCCTTCCATCCTTGCTATCATACCTATAGACGCAGTAAAATAGTCATTTTTTATCCAATTTCGACATATTTCAACAAAATGAAGTTTCTAATTTGGGAGATTAGGACGATGTTACATTATTTCTCACGGTTTATGATATGAACATGAAGAAAGAACCAGAATAAGCTAGGAGGAAATACTCAGTGAAGAAAAAGCTATATATGATGTTGCTGGCTTTCGTCGTAGCCGTAACAAGTTTTACGGCTATTGACCTAGTAAACAACAAAGCAGAAGCTAAAGATTGGGTTAAAAAAGGTCAAATATGGAGTACTCATTACCATTCGGGCTCATTTAAAAACTATACTTACTCGCCAACTTTTCATATTTATTATCCAGGACAAGGAACTTGGGCCAACATTACGGCAAACGGATCAGGCAGCGGGAAAATTACAGCAACTCTGCAACAAAAGACAAATAAAGGCTGGAAAAATGTGAAAACTTTTTATGCAAAGAAAAAAGGCTCTACAAATTTAAGTTACAAACAAGCTTCTAAAAGCTACAAAACAAATTACAGATTCAAATTCACTAACACAGGAACTAAAAAGACCATCAGCTATACATTTTGGGCTACTTATTAATTTCAAACAACTTTGCTCTGCGCGGTCAGCATTTGAAAAGACTTTGATCCAGCTGGCTGCAATAAAAAAACCTCTCCGACATGGATGAGGTTTCTTTTATTTACTGGCTATCTAAGCGAAAATAACGGTTTGGCAGCTTCCAATTAAACATATAAGAACAAACGCGGCATACGACAAGCACAAAAAACAGCGCGTATAAACCGATCGAGTTTCCGGTCCAGCCCAAGCCGACGATTAAACCGCCGAGCGCCGCCCATACCGCATAGATTTCCGTTTTCAGCACGAGCGGCTTGCGCCCGGCAAGCAGGTCTCGGATGATTCCTCCGCCGCTTCCCGTCAGCACCGCAGCCACGATAACGGCACTAAGCGGATGCCCCATTTTGACGGCGTACAGGGCGCCTTGAATAGCGAAAGCTGCAAGACCGATCGCATCCGATAAATTTCCCCATTTGTTCCAATGCTTCAGCAGCAGCTTCGGAAACAAGAAAACGATCGTGATGGATATCAGAGCGATTTGAAAGTACGCACCCTGCTCCCACAATGCTGACACCGGAACACCGATGAGCAAATTGCGGATCGCTCCTCCTCCAAAAGCTGTGACAATCCCTAATATATAAACACCTAAAATATCATATTCTTCTTCCATTGCAACAATTGCGCCGCTGACCGCAAACGCAATGATGCCGATCACACTGAGCAGCTCCCAAGCCATTCTGATGACTCCCTTTATATTTGTTAAATTTTCTGACGACCTCTAGATTTTATAACCGCTTCAGGTTAAAATCAATAACATTTTTATGATAAAAAAAGATAAATTTAGAGGGAAAACAGTAAACGCCGATCAGCATGAGTCTGCCGCTGGCAGTGCCTATCATTTGTACCGTAAAAAAAGCGCCCTGCATTCGGGACTGACCCCATAAGATGAGACAAATAAAAAACACCTTCAAGTTTGAAAACGGATAGTTGTTATCCGAAATAAGACTTGGAGGTGTTTTTTGTATGGGAACAAGAATGAGTTATCCAATTGAAGTCAAACAGAAGGCTGTAGAAATGAGATTGGCAGGCGTGCCTATGAAAGAGATCATGCAGGAATTGAATATCAAGAATAAGACGCAGGTTCAGACATGGGCTAGATGGCATAAGGCTGGGGATACACATCGATTTGAACAGCCTGTTGGTAAGCAATACACTTACGGAAAAGGTCCGGAGTATTCTTCCGAATTAGAGAAACTGCAGGCAGAGAACCGTTATCTGAGACAACAAAATGAAG
>NZ_JAHVOC010000007.1:51711-262915 GCF_025696525.1 Bacillus sp. XT-2 | reverse complement strand
CCTGATTGGCGTACAGCTCCCCGAATTCCCGAATGAGCGTATTGACTGACACACCGTCTGAAATAATGTGATGCATATCGACCAGTAATAGATGCCGCCCGTCTGATACCTTGACGATCCCCGCTCGAAACAGCGGAGCTTGGCTGAGCTCAAACGGCTGGATAAAAGCTGCCGCGGCTTCCTGTTCAGTTTGCCCGCCGAGCACAGAGGTGTGGAATGTAAACGGCACTTCGTCATGGATGCGCTGAACCGGCTCGCCGCCTGTGTCCGTTGTAAAGGACGTGCGCAGTGACTCGTGGCGTTTGATCAGCTTTTTGAATACGGCATCCATTCTTGTAAGATCCAGCTTTCCTTCCAGCTCCAAGACTGCCGGCATATTGTAGCCTGTGCCACCATCCTCCAGCTGCTGGAGCACATACATCCGCTTTTGGGCGGAGGAAACCGGGTAGGTCTCGCGTTTTTCAGCCGGCTTAATGGCTTCATACGGACTTTCCGTTCCTTCGCTGATGACAGAAGCCAAACCTTCTACCGTCGGATGGGCAAACACATCCTTCAGCGGCACTTGGACGCCGAATTCCTTAGCGATCCGGGAAACAAGCGCGGTGGCTTTTAAGGAATGGCCGCCCCGGTCAAAAAAGTTGTCGTGAATGCCGACAGGTCCGCTTTTCAGCACTTCCTCCCACAGCTGGGAAATCTTCATCTCTGTCAGATTTCTCGGCGCTGTGTAGGTTTTCCGATCTGCCGCTCCGTCAGGAGCAGGCAGCGCTTTTCGGTCGAGCTTTCCGCTCGGGGTAACCGGCCATTGTTCCATCTCAATGATATGAGCAGGAATCATATAGCCCGGCAGCAATGTCTCAAGCTGCTTGCGCACTTCATTTCTTCCGAGTCCTTCCGCATACGCACATAATTCCGCCTCGCCGCTTTCTGTACGAACAGTCACAGCCGCTTCCCGGACGCCTTCTATGCTTCTGAGCGCCGCTTCGATTTCTCCCGGCTCAATACGATAGCCGCGGATTTTCACCTGGTCATCCAGACGGCCGAGGAATTCAACCTGTCCGTCTGGGAGCCAGCGCGCCAAATCACCCGTTTTGTACATGCGTTCACCCGGATAAAATGGATCATCAAGAAAACGTTCTTCTGTTAATTCCGGACGATTCAAGTAGCCTCTGGCAACCCCGGCTCCGGCGATATACAATTCTCCCGCTACGCCGACAGGCTGTACGGCTAAATGAGGATCTAACACATACAGACGCGCGCCAGGCACGGGGTTTCCGATCGGAAGGCGCAAGCGATCCTTGTCCAGCTCAGGATTACACGCGTAAAATGCCGCATCAACGGTTGCTTCTGTCGGCCCGTAGCCGTGGACCAGTGATGTCTCCGGCAGCAAAGAAGCGAAACGGGCTGCCGTATGGGGTGCCAGCGGTTCACCTCCGGCGAATACGCGCTTCAGGCTTCTCGGTGCCTCTATTTCCGCTTGATCCAAAAAGCTGTTCAGCATGGCCGGAATAAAATGGGCCGTTGTAACGCCTTCCTCCCGAATGGCTTTTACCATCAATGCCGGATCTTTCTCCCAGTCGGACGGAAGCAGATAGGCCGAAGCACCTGAAAGCGTCCACCAAAACAGCTGCCAGACAGATGCATCAAAGGAAAAAGACGTTTTCATCATAATGATGTCGTCTTCCTCTAAAGGAAACTGCATCTGCATGCCGGTCAGAAAGGAAACAGCCTGGCGGTGCTCCACGGCGACCCCTTTCGGCCGTCCAGTGGAGCCCGACGTATAGATTACATAGGCGAGAGAATCGCTGTCCGCTTGATGAAGAGAGTGATATTCGGATTCTTCATTCGCAAGCGCCGTCATATCCACTTCAAGTGTCTTTCCGGAAAAAACAGGTGCCTTTAATCCCGGCTGCGTCAGCAACAATGCTGCCCCGCTGTCTTTCAGCATATAGCTCAGCCGCTCCTCTGGATATGCAGGATCAAGCGGCAAATAAGCTCCGCCTGCCTTTAATACGGCGAGAACGGCTGTCAGCATGTCCGGCGAACGCTCGCTTAGAACACCGACAATGCTTTCCTTCGTGATACCATGCGCCGTAAGGCGCGCTGCCAGCCTGTTGGCGTACATGTCAAGCTGCGCGTAAGTCAGCGAACCGCCAGAAAAGCGTAAGGCCGTCCGATCCGGCGTCAAAGCTGCCTGGCGTTCAAACAGACCGTGCAGCGTCGAAGCTGCAGGCGAAACAGCTTTCGTTCTGTTAAATTCATACAAAACTTTTTCTTTCTCACGTTTTTCTGCCATATCTAATTCTTTTATAGTACTATGCGGATTTTGAAGCGCGTTTTCCAGCAACGTAAGCAGGTGGTGCTGAATCCGTTTAATGTCCTCAAGAGAAAATAAGATATTTTGATAGTCGAAATTTAATTGAATGGCTCCAGTATCTATCCGCTCCTGTATTTGAACAGAAAGCTCATTCGCGGTGTATCCGCTGAAATAAAGCGCCGTCTCATAGTTCAAATCATCCGCTTTTTGCCACTGAAGCGGATGGTACTGCATTGATATACCGATCAGGTTGTGTAAATCCTTGTGTTCTTTTCTTAATTCATTCACCAGCAAATTATAAGGAAATCTTTGGTGGCGCATGACTGAAAGCTGTTCTCTGCCGACACTGCGTACAAAGGAAAGAAAATCGGCGTCAGAATCAACTGTTTTTCTGATTGGAAGAGAGCTGACAAACATGCCAAGCATTTCTTTCTCCGCCTTTGACCCCCTGTTTCCATAGTAGGTTCCGATCGCAAGGTCCGTTTTAGAGGTGATGCGGCTGATACATATGTAAAATGAAGCCATAAATAAGGAAATCATACTGATTTTCTGTTCTTCGCAAAAAGCTTGGATGGTATGTGCTAGGTAAGGTGAAAGTGTGATAGTATCTCTCGATGCGGAGGTACTCTGCTTTTGTGAAGTGCTCTGTCCGGTTAGTGAGTGGTATTCCGGCGGCTGTTGGTAGGTTTGCGTCCAAAACAAATGGTCTTTTTCAAAACGTGAAGATTGTAAGTACTGCCTCTCTTTTTCTATGTAGCTAATGTAGGAAGGCTCTTGCTCATCGGGTATAGGCTCCCCTTTTTTGATTTTTTGATACAGATTAATAATTTGATTTCCCATCAAATTTAAAGAGATGCCGTCCATGATAATATGATGGAATTTCGCATATAGCCAAATTTCATGGGGGTGGATTCTAAGGAGATAAAATTGATACAGAGGCGAATCAAGCAGCTTAAACGGAATTCTGGCTTGATCATGAATCCATTGCTCTGTTTCAGTCATTTCAGCATTTGTAAAATCTATTATTTCAAGTGATAATCCTTTGTATTCTGCAAGATACAGACGAGGCTCTGACTCCGATTCAATTCCTTCTGTCAGCTGGAACCTGATTGCATCATTACGGGAGATTGAAAGGTTCAGAGCCAACTGAAGAGCATCAAGATCAACATCACCCCTGAATTTTACACAGGCGGTCAGATTACAGATGCTTGTACCAGGCTCCAACAGTTCAGTAAACCAAACTCTCCTTTGGGCATGAGTTAAACCATAAGTATTTTCTTTCAACGAATTCCCTCCAATTCTAATTTATAAGAGGATAAGAAACTGAAAAAATTACAATAAAAAGAAATTATATGACTATATAATCCATATATGCATTATATTAACCGAATTTTTTTAAAGTACAATAAAAAATATAAAATTTTTATAACATTTTTTTGAATATAGTATTAATTATTTATTTTTCTTGATTAATTTTATTAGGATTTCGAATGTAAAGTTATGAAAGTATCGATTTTTAATAGTTCTTCATCACTAGATTTTTTCTTCATTTATTTAATTTCATATGAGGATAGTGTTGAACCGTTTATAAGATATTCTCCGCCTCAGTATCAGTTACATTTCTACAATATTCAGATGGATGTTTTAAAAACAAGCGCAATAATGTAAAAAGAAATATAAAAAAACCTGTTTTAGCGGAAAACAGGTTTAGCGTTTTTATTGATTTGCCAAAATAACAGCAATTTGATCCTCAATGTCTTTGCCATCCGAGTCATCAATCAAACCGTTTAGAAGAATAGAGAAAACGAGCGTTTTTCCGCTCTTTGTTTCTGCATAGCCAGACAGAGAGCTGACAGTGCTTAAGGACCCGGTCTTTGCCCTTATTTTTCCTTCTGCCGGGGTGTCTTTCATGCGGTTTCTTAGCGTCCCGCCTACCAGTCTGTCACTGTTCCCCGCTTCCGGCAGAGCATGCAGATAAGGTTGAAACCACTTTTCATCTTGGATGTCATATAACAGCTTTGTGATTTGGTCTGATGATACGGCGTTGATATGAGAGACCCCGGAACCGTCCCTCAAAATAAGTGTTTTGGGATCAACGCTGAAATTCGGAAGCGTACTGTTTAGCACTTCAAGCCCTTTTTCCCAGCTGCCCTCTCCTTTTTCCTCTTTCCCCATCTCTTTTACAAGTACCTCGGCGTGTCCGTTATTGCTTAATTTCATAAAAGGAAGAAATAGCTTAGACAAAGGCATTGAGTGATGAGTGGCCAGTACGTCTGAAGAGTCGGGCGCTGTGCCCATTATGATTTCCCCTTTTACTGTAATGCCTTGTTTTTTAAGAGCCTGCTTAAATAAATCTAAAGCATATCCTGCCGGCTCCCAGACGGAAATCCACTCTTTTGTTTTGCTTGCATCAACCGGTATGCTCCCTTTAATCGTGATAGTATTGGTTCCATGTTCCCTTTCGATAGAAAGATCTTTCTTTTTTCCCGCCTCAACTGTTTTCGCCTCATTCTCAATCGCTACATAATCCGTTTTTGGTGACACTGATATTGCTGGCTTTTGTCCTTCTTTCTTTCCCGGGCTGGCTTCTACTATCACAGTGCCTGCATCATAGTCCTCATTTGGAGACGCTGTCAGTGCGGAAATTTGCGCGCCGTAATAAGTGTACTCATCACTCCATGGCAAATCAGGCGAATAGCGGATATGATCATACCATGAGTCATCGGCGACAAGATTGCCTTTTATGGACTTGATGCCGGATTTTTTCAGCTTTTCGGCCATTTGATCAAAATCAGATGGTAAAAGTGTCGGATCTCCTTTTCCTTTCAGATAAAGGTTGCCATTCAGTTTTTGTCCTTTAAGGCGGCCGTCTGTCCGCACTTCTGTTGTGAAAGAATAATCCTCACCGAGAACAGAAAGTGCCGCGGCTGCTGTAAAAAGCTTCAAAGAAGAGGCGGGTCTCATCCGGACATCCCCTAAATGGTCGTAAATGACGTCGCCTGTTTCTGCAGAACGGACAGTAATGCCGGCCATTGCACCTTTTAAAGCAGGTTCATTGGCTAAAATGGTTTCAATCTGCCCGGCAAGTGTATCCTGTTCTTCAGCCGCCTGTACAGCATGATGCATATATGGAATGGAAGCAAAGATGAAAAGCAGCAATATTACAAAATAAAGCTTCATGCTTTTTCCCATTTTCTTATCCCGCCTCTCCTGATTGGCTATCGATGATTACGCTCAATCGTGATGCTGCTTTTTACTGTCTTCTCTTCACCAGGCTCTAACACATGTAAGCCAGTGAGTGACGAAGGGAGATCAAGGTTAACTGCGTTTGTCACCCATGTATAAGGCTCCGGGCATAAATACCCTTGTGTTCCATCAGCATTATACACAACCCAATGCTTAAATTGTTCATCCGCCTTGTAGATCATATTCAGGTGTGCATGCTGATGGTAAATGACGGCCTGATTTTCTCCTCCTCTCTTCTGATAAGAAGATAAAAAGACATCATCAAGCTGCTGCCGCAAGAGCATTCCTTCGTGCAAAGCTTCCTGATTTAGTATATCGATCAGCTTTCCGGTCGGCAATAAACGTTCATCCAATTCCCATTGCTGATCAGCAGTAAGAGAAAATAAAGAGCTCTCTTCTGGGAAAACGAAGGTCGTATGATAACCAAGCCCCCAAGGAAATGCATCCTTCCCTTTATTCATGATCGTGGCATGCTTATAAAGAGTGTTATCTTTTAAAATGTATGTCATCCGTACAACAGCATGATGCGGAAATTGTTTATAAACATGGGGAATTTCCGATAGATCAATTTCAGTTTCTATGATCACTTCTTCGGCTGTTTGTTTCATCGTTATGATGTCCCACTTTTTGTCATAGAGAAAGCCGTGGAGGTGATGGTGTTTATCTTTTTCATTGATATCAAAATGATACGTTCTGCCCCGGAAGGTGAACGTTCCGTCACTTATGCGGTTAGGCGGAAACAAAATGGGAATTCCATACAATGTAGGTGTGTCATGAAAGCTTTCAGTTGTTTCCGGTTCTCGTAAAAGGTGCATCTTTGTTTCTTTGTCTACGAGAGAAATGACGTTGCTGCCCCACTCAGGCACGACTATTATTTCCAAATGCTCATTACCCGCTTTGACAGCTGGTGTTCCTAAATACGTCATCTTTTCAATATAATTTGTCATGTGTACTCAACCTCTCCTTAGTTCAATGCTTATATATAAATTCAATTCAGTGTGCACTATTTCCTCCATTTTATGTTTTCCCTTTTGTCTTTAAGTAAACAAAAAACACCATTCAAAATGAACGGTGTTTTTTGGAGTTTATTGAATCAGACGTGTAATCTGCTTCTTTTTCCAAATGAATTGATAATACCCGTAAATCAAAAGCAAACTCACGGCAAATGCTGCCGGATAGCCTACCCAAATGCCGAGTATTTCAAGATTTGTATAGTGAGACAGAACAAACGCGACCGGCACTTCGATTCCCCAGATGGCAAAAATACTGATGAGGGTCGGCCATAAAACCGTTCCGCTTGCACGCATCGTCGCAGAAATAATTTGGGCATTCCCAAACAGCAAATAGCTCCATAATGTAATCATCAAAAGCCTGTGTGCAATGTAAAGTGTATCTTTCTCGGTCAAAAATAATGCTAAAATCTGATGTGCAAAAAGATAGATAAGGAGGATCAGCACACCGCCAATGATATAATTCAGCCAAATACCGACCCGAATGACTTGCTTTAACCGGTCAAACTCATTCGCTCCAATAGATTGAGCGGCGAAAATAGACACCGCGATCCCCAGACTGACAGCCGGCATTTGCACATAGCTGGCTACTTGATTGACCACGCCATATGCTGCGGTTGCATCAGAGCCATAATGATTGACGAATGAAATGACCGCTATTTCCGATAGTGAGACGAGAATCATGTTAATGCTTGACGGAATACCAAGACGCAGCAGAAGCGCCAGCAATTCCTTATCCATTTTCAAATAACGCCGCACTGTCTTATCAAATTGCAGCGGGTGTTTCGTTTTCCGCAGATACACCAATAATACGATAAAGGTCACAATTGTAGAAATAACGGTTGCGTAAGCAGAGCCGTAAATGCCCAGCTTCGGCAAGCCGAACATGCCGAGAATGAAGATCGGTAAAAGTGCTATATTGATGACTGTGCTTACTATCAATGTATAAAACGGTGTCTTAGAATCTCCTGTCCCCCGCAAGAATGTGGTATAAGCAAAATATAAAAACATAAACGGCATTGCGCAAAATAAGATACGCGCATAGCTGACACTGACATGAATTACATTTTCCGGCGTTCCCATGAGACGCAGAATATCTAAGGTGAATATACTGCCGATCACAGCTAACACAATTCCTAATAAAAAGGTGAATGTCAGCGTTGTTCCGACAACGGCCTTTAACCGTTCCTCATTTTTTGCCCCGTAGGCTTGCCCGATAAGAATGGAACTGCCGGAACCGATGCCGATCGTAAATGAAATGAGAAGAAAAAACAGCGGGAAAAAGGATGAGACAGCTGCAAGCGCATCTACGCCAAGCCATCTGCCCACAGCGACCATCCCAACTAATTGGCCCACTGATTGCAGCACATTGCTCAGAAGGAGCGGCACTAAAAATAGTGACATTGACCGCCAAACAGATGGATTGCTCTTCTTCTTAGATACGGGATTTTCTTGTAATGTTTCCATATGAATGACTCCTTTATTTAAACTCGTTTCACTAACGTGCTCCCGTTTCTTTTGAAATGAACACGACATGCAACATGTAACTATTCACCACAGTACTTATAAAACCCTTCCCGATTCTCCTATTTTTACACATTTTTCAATCTGCAAGAATAAACTAGCGCGATACAGCATAGTCTTTTGGTGAGATGAAAGAATAAAAAATAATTTATGCAAAAGTATTGTAATCTAAACGTAACTATTGTAACATTTGTAACATAAGAGAAAGAGATTTTAAAGGAGAGAGCCACATTGAAAAAATATCTTCTATTTCTAACCACTATTGCACTTATTCTGTCATTAAACACAAATGCATTTGCGAAAAACACATCCGGGGATTTATCACAAAAACAAGCATTGCAGCTGGCACTAACAGCAAGAGAGCATTTTTGGAATACAATGAGCGGGCACAATCCAAAAGTGAAAAAAGCAGTTTGCCCATCAGGCACATTCGAGCATCAAAATCTTCAGTACGTATACATGTGCAGTGACCTTGGCACAAAAGAAAAAGCTGTGAATTACTTAACACCTATTTTCTCAAAAACAGCGATTGAAAAAGGCTTTAAAGACTATCATTTCGTTGTCTCAAAAGGAAAACTGGCTGTTCCGGTCGGTGACGGAGACAATCTCTTAAATTGGAAAAAATCAACCGTTAAACTCATTTCTAAAAAAGGCGGCACAGTCACATATGAATTTACCGTTCCTACTTTGGACGGATCACCTTCAGCAAAACGGAAAGTGACATTTGTAAAAGAGAATAAAAAGTGGAAAGTAAATCGCTTTGACGCAGTTATATAAGAAAAAAACGCCCGAGAAAAACGGGTGTTTTTTATGTTAAGCATAAAAAGGGCAACGGACGTATCGTCCATTGCCCTTTTGTTTTATTACGCTCTAGGAGAGATTCGAACTCCCGACCTGCAGTTTAGGAAACTGCTGCACTATCCGCTGTGCTACTAGAGCATTTTTAATATCTATATAGTAGCTCCGATTGTCACGATTTTCAAGCGATTTGATTTACAGCCCTCCAAATACCTTATAAGCAGCTCTTGTTGTATCTTCATCGATTCCAATATAACGCATTGTAATCGAAGGTGATGAATGATTAAGAATCCTCTGCAGCTCAGCGATATCTTTTGTCCGCTGGTAGAAATGATAGCCAAATGTTTTCCGGAGCGTATGGGTCCCTATTTCCTCAAGTCCGCACGCTTCGGCTGCCTCTCTTAAAATTCTGTATGCCTGAATGCGTGAAATTGGCTTTCTGGTTCGTACAGATTTAAAGAGGTATTCATTTTCTTTCATATCTTTCGTATACTCGTATATTTCTGCTTTCAAAGATTCTAAAATGAGAATCTTCCTTTTCTTTTTTGTTTTGCTTTCAGTCGCCCATAAATGGTCTTTATTTCTGACATCTTTCACTTGAAGCGGCAAAATATCAGAAATTCGGAGCGCGCTGTTAATGCCGAAAATAAACAAAAAATAATCACGCTTGTTTTTGCTGCGTAAATACTGTTTTACATCTTGAATTTTCTCTAAACTGCGGATCGGCTGTACAATATGCATCAAAAAACTCCTTAAAAACCGTTATGTAACGTTTTGAGGTCTATGTTACTATTATAGCGGAAAAACGTTGAATGTCAAAGTTCGGAGGCATTTATGTAACATAATATACATAGTGTTACATAAGCAGAAAAGATATCTCTTGAAACGCCCTGTCTTCTGAAATGACATTTACAGGCTCATATAAAGCTTTTTCACCTCCTGAGACAAATCACTCTGACCCTTCCCGAAAAAGCCCTTAAAACGCAATATGACGCTTTGCTTTTCGAGATGCTCTCAAAAAAATATGCAAAAAAAGACACAATTTGAAATTGTGTCCTAGTCTTCATCCTTTACATCAATATCTTCTGGGATCGGTTCATTTAATATTTCCTGCACGAGCGCTTTGTAATTTTCCAGCTGTTCGAGATGCGTTTTGAACTGTCCCTTATAAATCAAAAATTGCTCACCGTCATGAACGGCCCTGATTTTACCTTCGAGCACCAAACTTTTAATATAATCCTCTGAAAGATTTGCATATTCTGCTGTTTCTTTAATCGTTAAATACATATAGCATTCCTTTCTTAATCCGTATGCTGTTTCTACTATAGCACATGACTCACCCCCATATAATCAATTTCACACAGAAAAAAGGCCGGATGATATAGATAATATACCATTTGTCACTTGTGAAACCGCTGTATTTTTTTTACGCTAAGATTGTAACATAACAGCTTAATAGGAGGGAGAACATGAAAAAAACGTGGAACGTCTGTTTAGCAGCCATGCTTAGTGTTCTGTTAGTCGCTGGAAGTGCTCCATTTCACGCGGAAGCTAAAAAGCCGCCCAAAGGCTATGACGAGTACAAACAAGTAGATGTAGGCAAAGACGGAATGGTTGCGACTGCGCATCCTCTCGCTTCAGAGATCGGAGCTGACGTCCTGAAAAAAGGCGGAAATGCCATTGACGCGGCGGTTGCCATTCAGTTTGCGCTTAATGTCACAGAACCGATGATGTCAGGTATTGGCGGCGGCGGTTTTATGATGGTGTATGACGGAAAAACAAAAGATACGACGATCATTGACAGCCGTGAACGCGCTCCCGCAGGCGCAACTCCGGATATGTTTCTCGATGAAAACGGCAAAGCGATACCTTTCTCCGAACGTGTCACAAAAGGTACTGCCGTTGGTGTTCCGGGTACACTGAAAGGGCTGGAAAAAGCCTTGGATAAATGGGGAACCCGTTCGATGAAACAATTAATTTCCCCCTCTATAAAACTCGCTGATAAAGGCTTTCCGATTGATTCAGTGTTAGCAGATGCGATTTCTGATTATCAGGAAAAATTATCACGGACTGCCGCTAAGGATGTATTTCTGCCGAATGGCGAGCCGCTTAAAGAAGGCGATACTCTCATTCAAAAAGATCTGGCCAAAACCTTTAAGCTCATTCGTTCGAAAGGGATAGACGCCTTTTACGAAGGCAGATTCGCCAAAGCCCTTTCTGATACTGTTCAGGATTTTGGGGGATCAATGACCGAAAAAGATTTAGAAAATTATGACATCACAATTGACGAACCAATTTGGGGAGAATATCAAGGCTATCAAATCGCAACGACTCCTCCTCCAAGTTCTGGCGGCGTTTTCTTGCTGCAAATGCTGAACATTCTCGATGATTTTAACCTTTCACAATATGATATCCGCTCATGGGAAAAATACCATCTGCTCGCTGAAACCATGCATTTGTCTTACGCTGACCGCGCGGCTTATGCAGGCGATCCCGAATTTGTAAATGTTCCTCTCAAAGGTTTGCTTCACCCCGACTATATAAAAGAGCGCCAGCAATTAATCAGTTTAGATGAAGTCAACAAAAAACCAAAAGCCGGTGATCCTTGGAAATACGAAGAAGGAACCGCAAACTATAAGCAAGTCGAACAGCCGAATGATAAAGTAGACGGCCAAACGACACACTTTACCGTCGCGGACCGCTGGGGCAATGTTGTTTCCTATACAACAACAATTGAACAGCTGTTTGGCACAGGCATTATGGTTCCTGATTACGGCGTCATTTTAAACAATGAACTAACAGATTTTGATGCGGTTCCAGGCGGAGCCAACGAAGTTCAGCCGAACAAGCGGCCATTAAGCAGCATGACTCCGACGATTTTGTTTAAAGATGACAAACCAGTTCTCACCGTCGGATCTCCTGGAGGGGCAACGATTATTTCTTCCGTGCTGCAAACCATCCTCTATAATATAGAATATGGAATGGAATTAAAAGCAGCGGTTGAAGAGCCGAGAATTTACACAAACAGTATGAGCTCCTACAGATACGAAGACGGAGTTCCAGAGAATGTACTCAGCAAATTAAAAGACATGGGCCATAAATTCGGCACAAGTCCAGTGGACATCGGAAACGTGCAAAGCATTTTTATCGACCGTGAAAACGGCACCTTCAAAGGAGTAGCCGATTCAAGCAGAAACGGCGCAGCGATCGGAATTAATTTAAAACATAAATAAAAAAGAAAAACTGTACTCATTTTTGCCGAGTACAGTTTTTTGCTGTGAACGATTAATCTTGCCTATGGTCCCCGCAAACTCCTTAACGGTCGGTACGAATACCTTTCAATATAACATCCAGACATGCGCCAGATAACAATTCGAAACACATAAAGGTTTGATCAGCTAATCAATTCATAGACCTTAAAGCTTCTTTGTTTTTTTGAAAACAGTCTCTCCAGCTTACAAAACAAAAATCTATCCCGCATCCCCTGCTATTGTTGAATCTTCTCTTCTTGATTAGACTGATTGGATAAATTTGGCCTCATTCAATTCTGCAATAAACCGCTGAAATGCACTGGTCATAAAAAAGTCTTTCCTGTAAATAAACACAATCGTCATATCCTGATATGATGCGGGAAGCTGGTGAACGTATACCCTTTGGCGATGGACAGAGCAGGCAATGGCCGACTTTGGCAGCAGCGCCGTTCCCAAACCAGCGGAAACACCTCTGATAACGGCTTCCAACGTGCCAAATTCTATGATTTTTTGCTGTTGAATACCTGCTTCCTCCAATAATCTTTTGACCCTATCGCGATGAGAGCAGCCGGTTCCAAAAAAGAGCATCGGCAGCCTTAGCATGTCCTCTATCGCCCCTTCCTCCGGTGAAATCAACACCAATTCCTCATAGGAAACAGGAATTTGTTTGATATCCATGTATTCAACAGGACCGTACACAAAAGCGCCATCCACCTTATGATCTAGAACTTGCCGAACCAAGCTGTGCGTATCACCTGTGTTCACTGATAAATCAACTTCAGGAAAACGTCTGAGGAATGAAGCTGCATGTTCAGGCAGGTGAGTGACCGCTGTTGTTTCCAATGCTCCAAGCCGCAACGGCCCTTTCGGATGCTGACTTAACTGCGCTGATTTCTCAGCTTCGTCTAATAATGTTAAAACTTGATCTGCGTATTGTAATAGGTTTTCCCCCGCAGCCGTTAACGTCATTCCACGATTTGTCCGGTGAAATAACTTGATATTCAGATCTGTCTCAAGCTTATGGATTCTGGCTGTTACATTAGATTGAACATAATTCAGCTGCCGGGCTGCTTTTGTTATACTTCCTTCACGGGCAACAGCCCGGAATATCTTTAATTCTCCGCTTTCCACACACTGTCACCTTCTTGCTATGATTAAATGTGATACCGGCAATCATTTTTGTTCATTTTACTTGAAGAAAACCGCTGTGTAAAATATGTGAAGATCATAGATTACGAGGAATATAGGAGGCAGACGGCATGAAAGCGGTTATTCATAACGGAAAAAGAGGACTTCGGGGGTTAGCGTATCAGGACATCCCTTCTCAAAATCCCGGATACGGAGAAGTGAAAGTAAAGTTGAAAACGGCCGGATTAAATCATCGGGACCTGTTTCTCATGAAAAATAAAACTGAACAAGATCCTGAGTTTATTCTGGGCTCTGACGGTGCTGGTATTATTGAAGCGGTCGGTGAAGGTGTAGATCATCTGGCTGTTCAAACAGAAGTGGTGATTTTACCGACTTTGAATTGGGAAGTAACAGATGATGTACCTCCTGTTCCGGATATTTTGGGAGGCCCTTCAAACGGAACACTTGCTGAATATGTGATCATTCCTTCACAAAACGCAGTGAAAAAACCTTCTTATCTATCCTGGGAGGAAGCAGGCGTGTTGCCATTATCAGCTCTGACCGCATATCGAGCACTTTTTACAAAGGCCCAATTAAAAAAAGGCGAGCATATTTTGATACCCGGAATTGGAAGCGGCGTTGCAACTTACGCACTATTAATGGCTAAAGCGATTGGAGCAACTGTAAGCGTGACTTCTCGAAGCGAGGAAAAAAGAAAAAGAGCAATACAATTAGGCGCTGACCACGCTTTTGAAAGTTACAGCAATTGGTCTGAACATCTTCAAGGACAAAAAGCTGATGTCATTCTCGATAGCATAGGGCCGGCCCTCTTTTCAGAATACTTTGATCATGTTAAACCGAACGGCCGTATTGTCAGCTTTGGTGCAAGTTCGGGTGATAATCTCAGTTTTCCGCTGCGTTCTTTATTCTTTCCGCAAATCAATATATTGGGAACGTCAATGGGAAGTCGCGATGAATTCCGTGAAATGCTGCATTTCATGGAAAAACATAAACTTCGGCCCGTGCTTGACCGGACATATCCTATAGAACAAGCACATGAAGCATATACCAGTATGCTGGAAGGCAGCCAGTTTGGGAACATCGGAATCACAATAGATTAAAAAAGAAACCGGCTGACAAACAGTCCGGTTTCTTTTTTTATATAATCCCCTTTATTTACGGCAGAACTGAACTCCCCATCAAATATCGGTCAACTTCACGCGCCACTTCACGGCCTTCATTAATCGCCCATACGATTAAGCTTTGGCCTCTTCTTGCATCCCCTGCGGCGAAAACACCATCGATATTTGTTTTATAATCCCCATATGCTGCGCTGATTTTGTTGTTATTAGAATCAACACCAAATTGTTTTAAAAGCGGCTGTTCTGTGCCTTCAAAGCCGATAGCGATAAAGACGAGCTGAGCAGGCCATACTTTTTCAGTTCCAGGCAGTTCACGGAACTCGTATTTTCCATGCTCATTTTTCACTTTCTCCATTTGAATCGTATGGAGCTCTTTCAATTTGCCGTTTTTATCGGCAACCAATTTTTTTGTTTGGATCGAATATTCTCTCGGATCTCTTCCGAATTTTGCTTCTGCTTCTTCATATGCATATTCAAGCGTAAAGACGTGCGGCTGTTCAGGCCACATATTATCATTCGTGCGAGCCGGAGGAAGTTTCGGGTGTTTGCCGAATTGGTGCACGCTTTTGGCTTTTTGGCGCAAAGCGGTAGCCACACAGTCAGCTCCTGTGTCTCCGCCTCCGATCACGATAACGTCTTTCCCCTTCGCATCAATGAATCGCTTGTCTTTAAAGTTAGAATCTAAATAGCTTTTTGTAGCAAGCGTCAAGTAATCCATCGCGTAGTGAACACCTTTTGATTCGCGTCCCTCGATTAACAGATCCCGCTGTTTTTGAGCACCTGTGCAAAGGATCACGGAATCAAATTGCTCTTTCAGCTCATCAGCCGTTATATCAACGCCAATTTCCGTATTTGTAACAAAATCGATTCCTTCTTGCGTCAGCAACTTAATGCGGCGTTCGACAATTCCTTTTTCAAGTTTCATGTTTGGAATGCCGTAAGTTAAAAGTCCGCCCGCTCTGTCTGCGCGTTCAAATACAGTGACAGAATGTCCA
This sequence comes from Bacillus sp. XT-2, assembly GCF_025696525.1. NCBI lineage: Bacteria > Bacillati > Bacillota > Bacilli > Caryophanales > Bacillaceae > Bacillus > Bacillus sp. XT-2. The sequence goes on along the minus strand of NZ_JAHVOC010000007.1, from coordinate 247,507 downwards.
GCTTGGTTCAACTGGTCAGCACTCGCCAGTCCGGCTGGGCCCGACCCAACGATGGCGACTTTTTTGCCTGTTCGTTTTTTCGGAATTCTAGGCTGAATCCAGCCATTCTCAAACCCTTTATCAATTATGGTCCGTTCAATATTCTTAATCGATACGGCCGGGTCGGAAATCGCTAGTGTACATGACCCTTCACAAGGAGCGGGACAAACCCGCCCTGTGAATTCAGGAAAGTTGTTTGTTTTTACAAGCCGTTCTAATGCTTCTTTCCATCTGCCTCGGTAGACAAGATCGTTCCATTCAGGAATTAAGTTGTAAATCGGACAGCCGGATGTAAATCCGTTAATGTCAGCACCGATCTGGCAAAACGGTGTACCGCAATCCATACACCGCGCCCCCTGCCGTTTCGACGCTTCTTCTGAAAAAGGAGCAGAATATTCCTTCCAGTCCTTTAAGCGAGTGAGAGGGTCTCGCTCAGCTGGTTTTTCTCGTTTGATTTCCATAAATCCAGTTGGTTTCCCCATGTTCCTCTCCCCTTCCTTACTGTACTACCGTTTGTTTTTGTCCCGCCGGCGCTTTTTTCTGCTTTAGTTTCGTATTGGCTTCAAACGCGTACATGACGGCTTCTTCCTCAGATAAGCCCGCAGCTTTTTGCTCTTCGATGCTCGCAAGCATTTGTTTATAGTTTTTCGGAATCACTTTAATGAATGTTTTCACGCTGTCTTCCCACTGTTCAAGCAGGTCTGCTGCTTTTTGGCTGTTTGTATACGCGGCATGCTTTTCAAGCATTGCTTTAACTTGTTGAATTTCTTTTTCAACTTCTAATGACTCTAACAAAATCATTTCAAGGTTGCATTTGCGTTTAAATGCCTTTACATCTTCGGCCAATACATACGCGATTCCGCCGGACATACCAGCCGCGAAGTTTTTGCCGACATCACCCAGTACGACAACACTTCCGCCTGTCATGTATTCACAGCCGTGATCACCGATGCCTTCAACAACAACATTCACACCGCTGTTCCGAACGGCAAAGCGTTCACCTGCACGGCCGTTAATATATGCTTCTCCGCTCGTCGCGCCATAGAATGCTACGTTGCCGATAATTACATTATCATGTGATTCGGAGTTGAATCCTTCCGGTGATTTGACAATAATTTTTCCGCCAGACAGACCTTTTCCGACATAGTCATTTGAATCTCCGTCTAAATAAAGCGTCATGCCTTTTGGAACGAACGCTCCAAAGCTTTGACCGGCTGAACCTGTGAATTGCAGCTTAATCGTATCTTCCGGAAGTCCTTCTTCTCCGTAACGTTTCGAAATTTCACTGCCTGTTACAGTGCCTGCTACACGGTTTGTGTTATTGATTTCGACTGAAATATCAGCTTCTTTTCCCGATCCAATGGCATCTTTTACAGCAGGAAGAATTGTTGTGATATCGAGCGATTGATCAATTTTATGGTTTTGCGGCGTTTGGAATGTCCGTATCCCTTCCGGCTGATAAAGAAGTGTGGACAAATCAAGCTGACTCGCTTTCCAATGCGCCTTTGCCCGCTCACTCACGTTAAGTGCGTCAGTGCGGCCGATCATTTCATCGAACGTTTTAAAACCTAATGCAGCCATGTATTCACGGACTTCTTCAGCAATAAACAGCATGTAGTTCACAATATGATCAGGATCTCCCATGAACTTTTTGCGAAGTTCAGGATTTTGAGTCGCTACCCCGACAGGACATGTATCCAAATGGCAGGCGCGCATCATAACACAGCCGAGAACAACTAATGGAGCAGTTGCGAAACCGAATTCTTCGGCGCCGAGCAATGCGGCCATGACGACGTCCCGGCCTGTCATAAGCTTTCCGTCTGTTTCTAATACAACACGATCACGGAGTCCGTTCAGCATTAAGGTTTGATGCGCTTCTGCAAGGCCAAGCTCCCACGGAAGCCCTGTATGTTTAATGCTTGTTTTAGGTGAAGCACCTGTACCCCCGTCGTAACCGCTGATAACGATGACATCTGCAGTTGCTTTAGCAACACCCGCAGCGATCGTACCGACACCCGCTTTTGAGACCAGCTTCACGCTGATTCTTGCCTCACGGTTCGCATTTTTTAAATCGTGAATCAGCTGGGCTAAATCCTCGATTGAATAAATGTCATGGTGCGGAGGCGGTGAAATCAATCCGACCCCTGGTGTTGATCCGCGGACATCGGCAACCCAAGGATACACTTTATTGCCTGGCAGCTGTCCGCCTTCTCCCGGTTTTGCGCCTTGCGCCATTTTAATCTGCAGCTCATCGGCGTTGACTAAGTAATGGCTTTTCACACCGAATCGTCCGGATGCAATTTGTTTGATCGCGCTTCTTCTGTCATCGCCGTTTTCATCAGGCACAAAGCGTTTTGGATCTTCTCCGCCTTCACCGCTGTTGCTTTTTCCGCCCAAGCGGTTCATCGCAATCGCTAATGCTTCGTGGGCTTCCTTGCTTAATGATCCAAATGACATCGCACCTGTTTTAAACCGTTTGACAATCGATTCAGCAGATTCTACTTCCTCCACTTTTAGAGGCTTGCGGTTTTCGTCAAATGAGAACAAGTTTCGCAGGAATCCGATTCGTTCTTCATCTGCCGCTTTCGTATATTGTTTAAACAGATTGTAATCATTTCTGCGGCACGCCCATTGCAAGGTATGAATCGTTTTCGGGTTAAATGCGTGATGCTCTCCGCCGTTTCTCCATTGGAAGTCACTTCCCGGTTCAAGCGTTTTGCTGTAGTCATCCTTATAGGCTTCCTGGTGGCGGCGCTGTGCCTCTGCCGCAATGGTATTTAAGTCAATGCCGCCGAGCTGTGATGCTGTTCCCGTAAAATAACGGTCAATCACGTCACGGCTGATTCCTACCGCTTCAAAGATTTGGGCGCCCCTGTAGCTCTGTACAGTAGAAATCCCCATCTTCGACATCACTTTTACGACACCTTCAGTAATGCTTTTTCCATACTTGCTGACAGCTTCTTCATAGCTGATATCCAAGCGGCCTTCGTCAATTTCCTGCTTATAGGTCGCATATGCCAGATAAGGATTGACAGCATCGGCTCCATAGCCGATTAGAGCTGCAAAGTGATGAACTTCACGTGCTTCTCCCGATTCAACGATAATGCTGACTTTCGTGCGCAATCCTTTTCGGATTAAATGCTGGTGCAGTGCGCTGACTGCTAACAGCGGCGGAATTGGCGTTAACTGCTCATTCATTGCTCTATCGGACAAAATCAAAAGACTGACGCCTTGGCTGATTGCTTTCTCAGCTTGGGTGAACATGTCTTTTAACCCGCGTTCAAGATCTTCTGAAAACAGCACATTCATTTTTTGGCTTCTTAAATCAGGATGGACGATGGTTTTCAGCGCATAAAACTGCTCATTGGATAACACGGGTGTATACAGCTTGATTCGGCGGACGTTTCGTTCATTCGGATGAAGGAGATCGCCTTCTGCTCCGAGCCAAGTCATTGTTGAAGTCACGAGCTGCTCGCGAATCGCGTCAATCGGCGGGTTGGTCACCTGTGCAAACAATTGCTTAAAGTAGTTAAACAGCGATTGCGGGCGATCAGACAAAACAGCAAGCGGCGAATCGTTCCCCATTGAGCCGAGAGGATCTTTTCCTTCTTTAATAACAGGAATTAAATATTTTTGAATATCCTCATATGTGTATCCAAACGCTTTCTGACGCGTAAGAAGATCCGTGAACTGCTCTTCCTCTCTTGTTTCCGGATCAGGATTCACTTGCACAAGCTCTTCCTCAAGCCATTTTTGGTACGGATATTCAGTTGCGATTTGTGTTTTTACTTCTTCATCAGAAATGATGCGGCCTTCTTCCAGGTCAATTAAAAGCATTTTTCCTGGTTCAAGGCGGTTTTTATATAAAACGTTTTCCTGTTCAACCTCAATAACGCCGACCTCAGATGAGAAAATAATATAATCATCCTTTGTCACATAATAACGGGCCGGACGTAAACCATTTCGGTCGAGTATTGCGCCGATTTGTTTTCCGTCAGTAAATGAAATGGCCGTCGGACCATCCCAAGGCTCCATTAATGAGCTGTGATACTCATAAAACGCTCTTTTTTCTTTAGACATGTGCGTATTTTCTGTCCATGGCTCAGGAATCAGCATCATCGCCGTATGTGCCGGCTTGCGTCCAGCCATAACGAAAAACTCAAATGCGTTATCTAAAATGGAAGAGTCACTGCCGTCAGCATTCAGAATCGGAAGAATTTTATTGAGATCCTCACCAAAACTTTCAGACACAAATTGCTGTTCACGTGCTCTCATCCAGTTGATATTTCCTCGAAGGGTGTTAATCTCACCATTGTGAACCAAATAACGGTTTGGGTGTGCTCTTTCCCATGTAGGGAAGGTATTCGTGCTGAAGCGTGAATGAACTAGTGCAAAAGCGGATACGAATGCCTCATCTTGCAGATCGGAATAAAACGCATCAACCTGTTCAGGTGTTAAAAGGCCTTTATAAACAATAGTTTGGCTTGAAAGACTGGCAAAATAAAAATCTAGACCTTCCGTTACTCCCCAGTTTTCAGCCTGTTTACGAATGACATACAATTTTCGCTCAAAGGACAAATCATCCTTCAGGTCAGAACTTGCGCCAATGAATACTTGACGGACAAACGGACAGCTTTTTTGTGCTACTGTTCCGATTTTTCCGACATTTACAGGTGCAGTTCTCCATCCAAGCACAACTTGGCCTTCCTGCTCAATCAGTGCATCGATTTGCTTTTCGATTTTTTTTCTTTCATCTTCCTTCTGCGAGAAAAAGACCATTCCTACCCCGTAACGTCCTTTTTCCGGCAGATTGATGTCTTTGCACTCTTTCTTAAAGAAAGCATCAGGGATTTGAACCAGTAAGCCGGCACCGTCTCCCGTATCCGGATCACTGCCTTGACCTCCTCTGTGGTCGAGCTGGCAAAGCATCTGCAGCCCCTGTTTGACGATGTCATGTGTCGCCTTGCCTTTTAAGTGCGCATATAGGCCGATTCCGCATGCATCATGTTCAAATTCAGGACGGTAGAGACCTTGAGCTTTTGGCATTTGATTGTAAGTCATAATTCCTCTCCCCCGATCAGTTTCCGATAATACCGGTCATAAAATCTAACAACTCTAATATTATTGTAGGTTTTCAAAACGATATAAACAATATATAATTTAGATCAAAAGAATCTCAAAATGAGATAGATGGATGTGAGACTTACATGGAGCTGCGCCAACTGCGTTATTTTATGGAGGTTGCTGAACGGGAACACGTTTCAGAAGCCGCTGATTATCTGCATGTGGCCCAATCAGCAATCAGCAGACAAATTGCAAACCTTGAAGAAGAATTAAATGTTACTTTATTTGAGCGTGAAGGGAGAAATATCAAACTCACTCCGATTGGAAAAGAATTTTTAATTCATGTCAAAACAGCGATGAAAGCCATCGATTATGCAAAAGAACAAATTGATGAGTACCTTGACCCGCATCGCGGAACCGTAAAAATCGGCTTTCCTACAAGCCTCGCCAGTCAGCTACTGCCGACTGTCGTTTCGGCATTTAAAGAAGAATATCCGCACGTAGAGTTTTTGCTGCGCCAAGGCTCTTATAAGTTTCTGATTGAAGCTGTCAGAAACCGCGATATCGATTTAGCGTTATTAGGCCCGGTGCCGACGAATTTTCCAGACATAGCAGGAAATATTTTATTCACGGAAAAAATTTACGCGCTTGTACCTTTAAATCATCCGCTCGCCAAACAAAAAACGGTGCATTTAATCGATTTGCGCAACGATCAATTTGTGTTGTTTCCGGAAGGATTTGTGCTCAGAAAAATGGCGATTGACTCTTGCAAACAAGCCGGGTTTGCCCCTCTTGTCTCTACAGAGGGTGAGGATTTGGACGCTATCAAAGGATTGGTGTCCGCAGGTATGGGTGTCACCCTTCTGCCGGAGAGCACTTTTGCTGAAACGACACCCCGATTTACTGTGAAGATTCCAATTGAGTTTCCTCAAGTGAAACGGACTGTCGGAATTATTAAGCCGAAAAATAGAGAGCTTGCACCGTCAGCTCAGGATTTTTATGAGTTTGTCATTCAGTTTTTCTCGAAATTGGAACAGTATCAATAAAAAAGAACCCGAGCTTCTCTGGAGAAGTTCGGGTTTTTTGTTCCCGTGTATTTCTTCTATTAATATACAGGCAAAGATAAATCCACATGGCATACAAACGCTTCTGGATCAATCACAGCTTTGTTTTTCATGCCTTTATTTTTTTCGGGTGTCTCAAGCTGCGAGGAAGAATAATTGACGATCCCGAGGCCGATGTCTTCACCATGAGAATCAGTCAGGCGGACAACAGCGCCGCTTTTAAATTTTCCTTTAATCTCCCTTACACCATCTGGGTATATATGCGATTGACCGTCAGCTATTTGGCCGGAACAGTCATCTGATAAAACAATTTCACCTTCTGGTCCGGAATTAAAAGCGATCCACTGCTCTTTTTGATTCAACGGAAGCGTTCCCTCAGCTTCAAAATAGGTGCCTTCCGCCTCTCCATGAACAGCTTGATATAATATATCTGCAGCGTCTGCCTGGCCAAGAAATCCTTTTATGCCGGATGCCATCACAATTTTAAACGCATCCAGTTTGGACCGCATGCCTCCGGTGCCGACCTCGCTGTCTGTATCGCCTGCACACGCTTCAATTTCCGGTGTAATCTCACTGACCCGCTGCACCCTTTTCGCTTTTGGATTATTTCGCGGATTGCCGTCATATAAACCGTCGATATCCGATAAAATCACAAGCAAATCCGCATCGATTAATCCGGCGACTTTGGCCGCGAGTGTATCATTATCGCCAAACTTAAGCCGATTGACGGTCACTGTGTCATTTTCGTTAATTATCGGGATAATACCGCGTTCGAGCAGTACATTCATTGTGTTCCGAACATTGTGATATCGGTATTCATCAGAAAAGTCGCTTCTTGTAATTAAAATTTGGGAAGCCACATAACCGTGCGCCAAAAACAGCTTTGAATAAGCCTCCATCAGCAACCCTTGACCGATTGAAGCAGACGCTTGTTTTTCAGGCAGATTTTCTGGTCGCTGAAGAAACCCGAGCTTGCGATATCCTGCAGCTACTGCGCCGGAAGAAACCAGGATGACTTCATATCCGGCGTCTTTTAGTTTGGCGACCTGGTCCACTAAAGCTTCCAGTTTGCGAATGCTGATTTCCCCATGAAGACTTGTTAATGAACTGCTGCCGATCTTCACGACAACTCTTTTCATTTCTGTTTCAGACGTCACTTTATCACTCCTGTTTTATAGCGGTGCCGCTGTTTTTTCGATATCATCGCTGATTTCCTTTGAACGCTTAGCCGCATGTTTAATGGCTTGAGAAATGGCTTCTCCTCCGCCGCTCTTCTTCAAGGCCTGCAATCCGGCAGCAGTCGTTCCATTTGGCGAGGTGATATTATCTCTCAGCACCTCGGGCTGTTCTCCTGTCTCCATCAGCATTTTTGCAGCACCCAAGAGTGTCTGTGCACCGATGCTTCGTGATAAATGTTTATCAAGGCCCGCTTCCTCGCCTGTCTTTTCGATGAATTCCATTAAATAATAAAAATACGCAGGGCCGCTGCCGGCAATTCCCGTAAAAATATCCATTTGATTTTCCTGGATTGTATACACTTCACCCATACAGCCGAGCAAAGCCGCCGTCAGTTTTTCTAAATCATCTGTCACATGCCTGCCAAGTGCGATGGCAGTTGCAGAAGCGCCGATCATACTTGATGTGTTAGGCATTACTCTGACAACCGGCTGTTGATTATGCAATGATTGTTCAATATAAGAGGTGGTTATGCCGGCTAGCACCGACAAAATTAATTGATGGGGTTGGATGCGTGTTTTTAATGATGACAGAGCGCTTTCGGCATCTTTTGGCTTCATCGCCAAAATGAGCACATCCATGTCTTCAATACATAAGTGATCCGGCGCCACGCCTTTGATTCCATATTGAAGTTCAAGCTCAGCTAATCGCTCTGTATTGCTGCGGTTTGTAACGCAGATGTTTTGTTTTGGGATTTTATTGGCACGAACGATACCTGATATCATTCCTTCCGCCATAGATCCGGCTCCGATAAAAGCTACTTTTTTTTGATCAAAGATCGGTAACATCTCCTTTGTTCGCTTTTTTGTTCGTATTTTCACACGTTTAAAATGTTACCACGTGAGGAAATGATGTCAAGTTTGAAGGTCACTATTGATTTGTATTGTTTCATTTCGACAAATATGTATAATGAAAAACAGAAAACACCCGATACTCTTGACTATGCCGGGTGTTTTCTATGTTAAAAATTATCTGACAGTGCTTTTTCAATCAGTTTCTTGCAGCGATCCAGCTCTACTTTCAGCTGTTTTTTATACAGCTTGGCTGCCTCGTAATCTTTAAATTGATAGAGGACCACTTCTTGGAGCTTAGCCCCTTCTTTCTTTACTTTGATTTGTTTTAATATCCCATCATCAAGAAGCTCATGCAAAGACCGGTAAACCTCTGTATGGTTTGGTTTAAAACCAATCTCTTTAAATTCTGATCGAAGCACTTCCAGAAGCTTTAACCCGTAAAGTCTTTTCTGCTCAGTCATGGTAATCATATAAAGCTTCAAAAACGCGCGCTGCTTGACTAAAAATCCAGTGGAACTTCTTTTTTCTTCTTTCATCGGTCTGCACCCCTTCTCTGTAAACTGAGAACACCATGTACTAAATATTCAATTTTTTCATGCTGTTCTCCTTCTTCTATTAATAACATGATAATCAAGTTATTTTGTGTTTGGTGTTTGTATGGCTGGTGGGAATAGAAAAAGATAAAATGAACATTTGGTACATAGTTTGTTTGGTTCATTATAACTTGTTTTCACTATGATCTTCAATTTAAAACTATTGTCCGGTTTACATTTTCTTCAATATATGTCCATTGAATTGAAAAACAGCCTTTGATAACGTATCGATAAAGGAGATGATAAAATGACAAAGCAAACAGCGCGCCCTGCCAAAGAAGAACGTTACGCCAACTTGATTCCCATGAAAGAATTGCAATTCGAAAAGGATCGTCTTTTCCCCTTCCCGATTTATGAAAAGCTTCGGAAATCGTCTCCTGTTCGCTATGACAAACAGCGTGATTGCTGGGATGTTTTTAAGTATGATGACGTTCAATTCGTCCTGAAAAATCCCAAACTTTTTTCATCCAAACGCGGCATACAGGCAGAAAGCATTTTAACAATGGACCCTCCGAAACATACCAAATTACGTGCACTCGTCAACAAATCGTTTACTCCAAAGGCAGTGAAACAAATCGAAACCCGCATAAAAGACGTTACAGCATTCCTCTTACAGGAGGCGCGGCAAAAAGACACAATCGATATGATAGATGATATAGCAGGCCCCCTTCCTGTTATTATCATTGCTGAAATGCTTGGAGCACCGATTGAAGACCGGCACATCATCAAAACATACTCCGACGTGCTCGTTGCCGGAGCGAAGGACAGTTCAGACAAATCTGTCGCTGACATGGTTCAAAAACGCCGGGACGGCCACGCTTTCTTAAGTAACTATTTTAGAGACATTCTATTAAAACGACGAGCCCAGCCAAAAGAAGATTTGATTACGATGCTTTTGCAGTCAGAAGTCGATGGAGAATATCTAACAGAAGAGCAGCTGCTCGGTTTTTGCATTCTACTTCTTGTCGCGGGAAACGAAACGACTACTAATTTGATCGCGAATGCTGTTCGCTATATCACGGAAGACACAGCCATGCAACAACAGATAAGACAGAATACAGACTATGTGCCTAATATAATAGAAGAAACACTCCGCTATTATCCGCCTGTTCAAGCCATCGGACGAGTTGCAGCAGAAGATATAGCGCTTGGCAGAGCATTTATAAAGAAAGGATCTTCCGTTATCAGCTGGGTCGCGTCAGCCAATCGGGATGAAGCTAAATTTTCTGAACCTGATCGTTTTATCATTAACCGCCCCTCCTATCCCCATCTCAGCTTTGGGTTCGGAATTCACTTTTGCCTCGGCGCACCATTGGCCAGGCTCGAAGCAAAAATCGCTCTTTCCTCCCTCTTGTCTATGTCAGCTTATATTAAAAAAGCTGATGATGAACAGAAACTCGAAGCGGTACCAAGTCCTTTCGTGTTTGGTGTTAAACATTTACCTGTGCGGATTGAATTCAAATAAAAAAAGCCTGTCGCTAGACAGGCTTTCGTTTTACGGATTTGTTGACCACAATCCTGCAGATTTAATGAAAATACGCGGATCTAATTTCAATTGAGCTACCATATATTCAGCAAGATCCTCAGGCTGCATAACCTTTTCAGGATTGCCGTCTGTCAGGTTCAGTTCAATCGACATATCACTTGCGACAGTGCTAGGCGTTAACGCGCTGACTCTGATATTATGCTTTCTCACTTCTTGCATGAGAGATTCTGTTAACCCAAGAACGGCAAATTTGGATGCGCTGTAAGCGCTTGTGACAGCTGCTCCTCTTTGGCCGGCTGTAGAAGAAATATTAATAATGTCACCAGCTTTGCGTTCAATCATTTCAGGAAGCACCGCACGAGTAACATGGTATACACCCATTAGGTTCACTTGAATGATATTTTCCCACTCATCAGCGGATAGATCTAAGAATCCGCCAAATTTGCTGATTCCCGCATTGTTAATGAGAATATCAATCTCGCCTAGCTCCTCTTTAATAGAAGCCACAGCTTGATCAACATGCGCCGCATCCTTTACATCCGCAGCGGCAAACGCAGCTTTCACACCAAGTGCTTTTACTTCTTCTGCGACTTTCTCAACATTGGCGGCAGTTCGTCCGATTAAACCGATATTTACGCCTTCTTTCGCAAGCGCAAGAGCTGTCGCGCGTCCAATCCCTCTGCCTCCGCCTGTGATAAGAGCAGTTTTATTTTGTAAACTTTGCAATTGAAGCACCCTTTCTTTGTTTACATATGTACGATAACACATTATAAGCACAAGAAAACCAATACGCAAATCATATGAACTGACCAGATAACATTTCACCTGATTATAATAGGCGAAATAGGGTATGACATTAGAAAAGGGGTGAACATATGGTTATCGTTTATATCAGTATCGCAGTAATAGCCATTTCAATCATTTACTTAGGGATAAATGTGATTCAAAACAAGAAGAAAATAGATCCCGCCATGAAGGAACTCACTGCAGTTACGCAATCCATGCAAAAACAAGTTGAAATGGTAAAAACGGAAGCACAGCAGCTGTCTCAAAAACAAAAAATGATTCAGTACGATGTTGAAATGAAAAAAACCGCGTTGCAGCAGACTGCTGCTGAAGTGAAAGAAGCCCCTCAAGCAGTTAAAGAGGTGTGGCACGCAGGACATTTGAATAGAGGTTAAATATGAATGATATCCCGTTGTAACGTTTAAAATGGACAATGGGATATCATTTTTAGGGAGGTTCACCCATGATTGGAAACCGCAGCGGTTTAGCAGCATTTGCAGAGAAATTAAATACTCTTCCGGTATCAAGACCGCTTTCGAAAACGGATTTGCTCACTTCCCCATTTCGCATACACCAAGAAAACGCGCTTGAAATGTACTATTCACCTCATAATGAATATATCAATCAAGATGCTTCAGTTGTGATTTCAGGCATAACGCCGGGTTTTTCACAGATGAAAACAGCTTATGAAACAGCCGCAGAAAGCTTGCGCAAAGGCCGATCTCTAGAACAGATAGCTTTAGACACCAAAAAAGCGGCAGGACTTTCTGGAACTATGAGAGATAACCTGATTACGATGCTGGATCAATGCGGGCTGCCGCAGGTTTTAGGCATTCAAAGCGCCGCACAGCTTTTCGGCGACTTGCGCCATATGCTTCACACCACTTCTGTTATCAAATACCCTGTTTTCATTCAACAGAAAAACTATACAGGACATCGTCCGGCTATCCCCCGTTCATCTATGCTAAGCACTTATGCATATAAGCATTTTCCCGCTGAACTTGAAAAGCTATCGAGCCCTGCTCTTCTTATCCCGCTAGGCAAAGCAGCCGAAACAGTCTGTGAAACACTGATCAGGGAAAACAGCAAATGGCGGCTGACCTGCCTACACGGCTTCCCTCACCCATCGGGCGCGAACGGCCATCGAACGAAACAATTTAATAAAAACAAAGAGGAATTAGAAAAACAAATCCGCTCCTTTGCTTCATCAAATTCGATTTCGTTATAGAAAAGAGGAAATAAAAGGGATATGATAAACCTACATACACCATAAGGGAGGGATTCGGTGTTTCCTGAATTAGAAACCGTCAGGCTTATTCTAAGAGAGTTGACAGAGAAAGATGCGGAAGCCATTTTTACTTGTTTTTCAAACCATGGCGTCACACGCTACTACGGACTTGATCCCTTTGAAAGTATAGATCAAGCAAAAACAATGATTCATCAGTTTGCCGACAATTATCAAGAAAAGCGGGGAATACGGTGGGGAATTGAAAGAAAAGACACCAAAGAACTCATCGGTACGATTGGCTTTCATGCTTTGGCCCCCAAGCATAAACGTGCAGAAATCGGTTATGAAATCAGCCCGGCGAATTGGCGAAACGGCTATGCGTCAGAAGCCATTTTAGAAATTGTGTCTTTCGGCTTTGATATCCTTGAACTAACGAGAATCGGTGCAGTTGTTTTTATGGAAAATGAAGCGTCAAATCGTTTGCTGTTAAAAATGGGATTTGAAAAAGAAGGCGTATTAAGACAATATATGTACCAAAGCGGTGTCCCTTATGATACAAATGTTTATTCTATGATAAAATCATGAAAATCAGAGAATGAGCAGAGATTATAGCTGCTCTTCCCTAAGTCTCTCGTCTGTTTTCACTCCGCAGGGTATATTGCAGAAACAAGATAAACTGAATGCTATCCAACGAATTTAGTTAGCGTGCCAGCAACTGGCTGCGCGCTCACACTTCCTGTCACACACCGCTTTGCCCCAAACCCGCCACTCGATCATGTGCTTTTGAAACATCATCCATGAGAGTTTAAAAAGCGATATAAGTGCAGAAGCGATCGCCCAAACTATTTATTGAGCGGACTCCTAATGATAAAGTCCCGTCCAGACAATCATCTGCGCGGCACTCTGTAACTGAAACCATTGCTGAAAAAAAATCATAAAAAGCGCCCTGTTTCAGGGCGCTTTTCATCAGGATGCATATTGAGGGGAAGTCTCTTTCTGTACTTCTTTTTCTTCAGGTAGCTTAATACATTTCGTCATGACTGCACTCGCAAGATAAAGCACCGCAAAAATCCAGACAACGCCTTGTGCACCAATGAGTCCGATGAACATCCAAGCTAAAGCAGGTCCGACAAATGCCGATAAGCCGGCTGCGAGGTTCAAAACGGACATGGCGGCTCCTTTGTCTTTTCCGGCAACTGTCGGCACGATCGCACCAATCGGCACGTAGCCTGCCAGCAAGCCGCCCCAGATAAAGCCGATGATGCTCACAACCGCCATATTCCCGCCTGAAAAAACAGGCGCATAGTATAATAAAACAGTGAAAATGCCGCAGCCGACTCCTCCAAACCAAATGACGGTGTTTTTCCATCCAAATTTATCACCGACAATTCCAAAAATGAGGTTAAATACAATGTTGCCCAGAAAAATCGTTCCCCAAATCTGCAGCCACACATTAGTTGAAATGCCGTGCTGAGCCATGTGCATCGGCAAAAACACAGGGAAACCATATGTGCCGATGCTGTTGATGATTCTAATCATTCCTCCTGTCAGCACCCGCGGATTGGTAACAAGAATGGTAACCCCTTTTAAAAGCTCCTCCGCCGTTTCTGATCTTTTTCTTTTCTTTTTTTCAAACCGGTCTTTATTAATAAACAACGCGAAGACTGCACCGAGGCATACCCAGAAAATAGAACTCCACAGCGTATTTAAATAACCAAACGTTTTAATTGCATAACTTGAATACCAAGCACCGAAAACAAACATGCCCAGACAATACGCAATCCAAAACCAGCCGACAGCTGTGCTGAGCCTGTTCTGCGGTGTTCTGTAGATGACCCATGTCAAGAAGGAATAAGCAAAAAGCGGGTATCCTAAGCCTTTAATAAAGTAAGTCACATACATGACAGGCAGATTTAGCTGTTCAAATCCGAAGACGATAAAAGCCGCTGTACCGATCACATAAAACAACAACCCCATAAACATCGTCCGCTTTACGCCAAATGCTTCCAGACACACACCCGAAAACCATGAAGCGATGGCCAGTGAAATGCCGTATATACTAAAAATCGAAGCGGATTGCTGAACGGTGAGCCCATTTTCAATCAGAAAAGGACTGAGCCATCCTTGTTCAAGACCGTCTCCCATCATAAACAGCACAACCCCTAAAAACCCCCATGCCAGCCGCTTTGGTATACCAATTTTATCTAACATATCTGTATCCTCCTTAGATGCTTATCTCAATTACCGTATTACCTCATTAAAGTAATAAAATGTATAATTCCTCAATTGGCGGCAAATTCCGCCTTATACTAATACCTTGTTTCCCGATGACGGCTCTAACCCTGAAAAGAAGCGTTGGACCTGCTTCCACTCCTCGTATAAAGTCATTTCTATCCGGCAATCCTGCGGTTCTATCACCCGAACACTTCCAGACATTTCTTCGGTCAATCTATAGGCCTCATTGCAAACCACAGCAGCACCAACGACTGATGCATGACTGTACCCTTCTTTGACATAGATTTTTTTCTGAAGAAGATTGGCAATATATTGTGTAAATGCTCTGCTTTGGAATCCGCCTCCGCATCCCCACACATAGTCACGATCAAACGGAGTGATCTCTGTTAAAATGTCAAAGTTCCATTTGATTGAACATGCAATCTCCTGTAAGGCCGCGCGTACAAAATGCGCTCTGCTTAAATGGGCTGAAAGCGGTACATCAAAGAGAAAGCCGCCTTTCGTCAGGGCGTTTTTTTCTGCCGATAAATACGAACCGAGGGAAGATACACATGCATGATCTTCCTTAGCAAGAGCAGCAATCTCTTCTTCCATCACATCGTACTGTTCATTCGGATAGAAAATATCCTTTAGTTTTTGAAAATTCAGACCCGTTACCCCGGGATTTGTCTCCGCAAGCCACTGTCCTTGATCTGTGTGGCAGTTCAGCCAGGCTTTATTTTGTCTGTCCTCATGAATTTCACCAATAATTTTGGTAATCGGTGTTGTCGTACCTGATACTATGACTGCGTCTCCCAGAGCAGCACCAGTGCTTTTGACAGCAAGCTGTGTATCTCCCCCACCCGCTATAACCTTCGCATGATGTGATAGTCCCAATTCTGCCGCATACTCATCTGTTATCGATCCAATGACTGTTCCCGCTCTTACTAGAGGCGGAAGAATAGATGGCGAGAAACCGAATATATTGCACATCTCTTCTGACCATGTATTTTGTTTTACATCAAACAGCAGCGTTTCCGTCGCCTGTGACGGTTCATATGTCAATACTCCGCTCAACTGATACGTCACCCAATCACTGATGCTTGTGAAGCTTGCAGTTTTTTCCCATAAGGAGGGCTGGCGGTGCTTTAAACCATAAAGCTTGAGCGCTGAAAAAAGCGCAGTCGGCAGACGGCCTGTTCGGCTGTATACTTCTTCCCGATTCGGTATGTTTTCCTCCCACTCCCTGCCCCGATTGTCAATGTTGGGCAGACCGAGGAAAGACTCACCATTTTGATCAAACAGCACGATCCCCTGTCTTTGACTTGTTGAAGTGAGACCAATAATTTCAATATGATGAGAACGAGAAATCGCACGTTTAGCCAGATTCATGATTTGATTCCACAGCGCCTGTGGAGAAAAATAGCGGCTGTCCGGGTAAAGCGGCTCGGTCGTATATACAATGTCCTCCCGTTCAACCGTTTGAACGCTTCCCGACACACTTACGACCGCAACTCTTGCATTGCCAGTGCCAATGTCAAATACGAGATAACCTTTTTGTTTCGTCATCCTGATGCCCTCCTTTTTACACCTCTGCTTTAAGATCGTTTTTGTTATATAAAGTCGGAATATTGAGAGTTTTTTCATCCCTCCACTTTTTAAGCGCTTCGTTCAGAATGGTAACGTGATGATCCTCTACTTCAAATGTTGCTCCTGCTAAATGCGGTGTTGCCAGAACATTAGGCAATGAAATAAATTCATAATCCGATTGCTCTGGCGGCTCATGATAAAAAACGTCTAATATCGCACCCCTGATTTTACTTTCTTTCAGTACAGATAAAAGATCCTCTCGGTTTACCACGACAGCTCTTGATGTATTCACGAAAATGGCGCTCTCTTTCATCAAGTCAAAATACGGCCGATCAATGAGGCCAAGCGTATCATCTGTACGCGGCAGATGAACAGAAACGATATCACTATCTGAAAATACCTTCTCCAGAGATACTTTTTCATATTGCGGATAATCGTGCTGTACGTATGGATCGTAATACAAAACCTTGCAGTCAAACGCAGTCAGCAGTTTTGCAATTCTTTGCCCAACCGCTCCGAATCCGACCATACCCACGGTTTTTCCTGTTATTTCATTACCTTTGAATTTGGCATATGCCTGCAAATAATCGCTGTTCCATTTTCCATCCTTTAGCCATTGATTAGAGGTATTCGTGTGCCGGAGAAATGAAATCACATTTCCAATAAACATTTCAGCAACAGCTTGTACGTTGCGCCCAGGTGTATAGAAAACCGGAATGTCTCTGTTTGACGCTGCTGCCACATCAACATTGGAAGGCATTCCCCTGCATACTCCTACAAATGAAAGTTCCGGCATTGATGCAAACACGTTTTCTGTCACCTGATCAAGCTCAGTAATCAAACCCGTCGCATTTGATCCTTTTAATAGCTGAATCAATTCATCTTCCCTGTATGCCCGGCCGTTTTCTTTCCAAGACTGATAAACAACGGAACCGAACAATTCTTCAAGCTCTTTTCGTCCTTCTTCGTTGTACGGTGCTGTAATCAAAACCGTCATGATGCAAAACATCCTTTTCATCGTTATTTTTCACACAAAAAAATCTCTCTCCAAAGATGGAAAGAGATTCATGTATAGGCGCACTCTGCCACAGACAGAAGCCGGTATAAACCTTACTTTCCTATCTTTCAAGCTGACGCTTGCTGGAATTGGCACAATAATGTTGCCGAGGTTTCATAGGGCCAGTCCCTCCACCTCTCTTGATAGAAAATGTTTTGTATGTAATTTTCAGAATTGAGAATACGTTAATCATAAAGAAGACCCAGATTGATGTCAATGTCTTTTTTTCAGAATTGACGTTATCATTCGAAATGTTATAATTCTTACAATATATCTAACTAGGGAGAGGAACTGGGCTATGAAATCGTTCGCCACTCAACAAAACGGCATTTTTAAATCCGTTTGCTCACTGGACTGCCCGGACCAGTGCGGATTGCTGGTACATAAAAAAGACGGGAAAATTGTGAAAGTGCAGGGTGATCCTGATCACCCCGTGACAGCCGGAAATATATGCAACAAAGTACGAAATATGGCTGAGCGCCTCTATGATGAAAAGCGGCTGACGACTCCGCTGAAACGAACAGGTGTGAAGGGCGAGGCAGAGTTTAAACCAATTTCTTGGGAAGAAGCGATTGACACCATCACATCCCGCTGGAAACAGCTGATTGATGAAGAAGGAGCTGAAAGCATACTGCCTTACAGCTTTTACGGCAATATGGGAAAATTAACGGCTGAAGGAATGGACCGCCGCTTTTTTTACCGCTTGGGCTCAAGCCAGCTTGAGCGCACGATTTGCAGCAAAGCCGGATCAGAGGGCTATAAATATACCATGGGTGTGAGTGCTGGAATCGATCCTGAAGAAACGATACATACGAAACTGTTTATCTTTTGGGGAATTAACGCAGTCAGCACAAACATGCATCAAATTACAATCGCTCAAAAAGCACGGAAAAAAGGCGCAAAAATTATTGTGATTGATGTGCATAAAAATCAGACAGGGCGTCTCGCAGACTGGTTTATTCCTATAAAACCCGGTACCGACAGCGCGCTTGCCCTTGGCATCATGCACATTTTATTTAAAGAAAACCTCCACGATGAAGCGTTTCTTTCAGCATATACAGTCGGCTATGAAGAACTGTGCGAGCATGTGAAACAGTATCATCCAGAAAAGGTATCCCTGATCACTGGTATCAGTATCGACGATATCTATCAGCTGGCAAAAATGTATGGTGAAACCTCCCCTTCCTTTATCAGAATCGGAAACGGCCTTCAGCATCACGACAACGGCGGAATGATTGTTAGAACGATTGCCTGTCTACCGGCGATTACCGGTCAATGGATGCATACAGGAGGCGGCGCCATCAAACATAACAGCGGGATTTTAGAATATAACACCACCGCGCTTCAGCGTCCTGATTTACTGAAAGGCCGCACACCGAGATCGTTTAATATGAATCAGCTGGGCAGAGTTCTTCTGGAAACAGACCCTCCTATTCGCTCCCTCTTTATTTATGGGACGAATCCAGCCGTTGTGGCGCCAGAAGCGAACAAAGTCAGACAAGGCCTCCTGCGGGATGACTTGTTCACCGTGGTTCATGATTTGTTTTTAACAGAAACGGCCAAATATGCGGACATTGTACTGCCCGCTGCATCCGCTTTTGAAAATACTGATTTTTACACCTCATACTGGCACCATTACATTCAGCTTCAGCAGCCGGTTATTGAGAAATACGGAGAAAGCAAGTCTAATACCGAGGTATTCCGGTTATTGGCTGAGGCAATGGGATTTACGGATCAGGAGCTCAAAGATTCAGATGAAGACTTAATCCGCCAGGCACTTCACCATCCGGATAATCCTTATTTAGCGGAGATTAGTTATGAATCACTCACTGAACGTTCATTTATGAAGGCGAAGCGTGAAAAGCCGCTATTTCCGGGTAAATTGCCGACACCGAGCAGAAAAATAGAATTATATTCAGAAAAAATGAAACAAGCCGGTTTCCCGCCGTTACCGACACATACGCCGCTTGCGCCGGATCATGAATTTCCGTTTATGTATGTTCCCGGGCCGAATCATAATTTCTTAAACTCAACGTTTTCCAATAATGCAAAGCACGTCAAACTTGAAAAGACACCGAAACTCTTTATCAACACGAAAGATGCCGAAAAACACGGCATCACTGATGGTGAAGCCGTACGGATTTGGAACAGCCGAGGTGAGTGTGAACTAACCGCCGCAGTCGGAGAACAAGTGCTGCCCGGTGTTGTCGTCAGTCAAGGATTATGGGCAGATGAACCAGGCAAAAATCAGCTTGTTAACGCCCTGACCCCCGACCGCTTGTCTGATATGGGCGGAGGCGCCACTTTTTTCTCAGGCCGAGTTCAGATTGAAAAAGCATAGAAACCGTCCAGATCTTGCTCTGGCGGTTTTTTGTGTACACAGTCAACAAAAATGAAACCAATGATATAGATTGACCGTATAACATGACGAGTACATAATGGAGGCATACACATGGACGTTTTTTTAGGAATCGGTATTGCATTGGCTGGATATTTTATCGGAGAAGGATTAAAGCATATTAACAACCCAAAAGCTAACGAAAAAAATGACATTATGCTGATTAAAGAACGAGATATTTACTTTTATATCGGGCATTTTTTAGGAATAACCCAAGCGGAGGCGAAACTCTTAGCAAAGGATCTCACAGACCTCCCTCATATTGATATTAACGGAAAAAGATATGTGCAAAAACATATCTTAAGAGAATGGGTATTAACATTAGGAGAGAAACAACAAGCGAAAGATTAATGCGAATTTTTCAATAAGACGAGCTATAAAATTTCTTTTCCAAACACAACAAAAAGCAGGATTGGAAACGCTTTTTGATCAATTTATTGGTTCTTTAGTTATTTATTTAATTTGAAACCAATCAACACATTAACGAAAGCAGCCCACATATGCAAATATTGATTTTTACTTATCAAGTATAGGTATTGCTGTCTTTGGTGGAGGGGTTGCCAAATGAATACAGAGTCACCATCTAGCATCCAAGTAGCTGAAAGACAAAGACCAGTCGCAGGATTCGTTTAGCCCTTTTTCTTGAGCAGGACTTTTCATTTAAAATGTTCCTCTACCGTTGCTGTGCCAACTTGCATAAGTAAGTCACAACATTCTTATTTCATAATCATTTGCACGTACAAAAAAACGGCGGAAAATTTAGATTTTCCGCCGTTTTTCAAAGGTTTTATTCAGGAAACTGAACATGCCCGGGAACTGTGTACGCCCCAGATGTTCCGTTTGCAGGAAGCTTTGGAATCGTGTCTTTTACAACTTTTCCTCGAATGTCAGTGATTCTGACTTTAAGAGAGCCCGTTCCTAAATTGGTGCTGAGGAAATGATTATAGTCCGTTTTCTCCATGTTGATCCACTTTCCGTCTTTGTAGTATTCCATTTTCATAACAGGATACTTGTGATTTCTAACTTGGATTGCCGCCCACCACTGGCTGCTGCCTTCTTTAATCCGGTATGTGAAATTGCCAGTGATTGGCGCTTTGATCACACGCCATTTGATTTTGATTTTTCCATCTTTCATAGCACCGATTTTGCTGAAGGCATTGGGTGAAAGATCAAGGGCTCCTGGGGCACCCTCAGGATATAGATCGGTAACATAGACGATCGTCTTCCCCTTTGGCCCTTCCACTTCAAGATAAGAGCCGGCAAGAGCGGATTTCACACCGCCGTAATTAAGATCCTTTGGGTTAATTGCCGTAATCTCCATGTCAGATGGGATAGGGTCAAGAAGGAAAGCTCCTCCTGAATAGCCTGATCCGGTATAGGTTGCATAGCCTTCGTGCAAATCGTTATAGGCTGCCGAAGCCTGCGGGCAAAAACAAAGAATCATCAACATAACCACGCTAATAACAGCACTGATCTTCTTTTTCATAGACATCCTCCTAATCCAAATTTAGAATGAGAATCATTATCATTGTAATACTCATTCGATATGGATTGAAAGAGGACATAGATTCATAGATTGATTTATGTCTAATTCACTATTCTATATATATCAAAGGGTGCGTTTATACGACTATGCATTACTTATGTTCAGATGCACATATGAGCCAAAATTCTTGTTTCATTAATATGGATAGAATATGGATAGCTATAGTGAGGATCTGAAGTATATCAGCTCAAAAAATTCCCATCCCCGCTTGAAATCGCAAGCGGGAGAATTTCACTTTACCTTTTGCAACTTGGTCAGAGCAGTAAGTATAATACCTAAAATGAGCACAATCGGAAACCAGATAATAATGTAATGAAAATGTGGATCTGCAAAAGCTACAATAACAGCCCCCACACAATATAATATGATGGCCAGCGCCCTTAACACAGCATCTCTTAAGAATGTTTTATTCTGTTTAGAGAAAAACAACCGGCCGGAAAGATCCTCTAAAAGAGAAGCCAATGTTCCGGTCAAAACTGTAGAAGAAATGCCTGCAATCCCCAGTTGTTTAGCTGCTATTGTTTGTATCCCCATGGCAATACTCAAAAGGATAATAAGGATGTACACCGGAACGAAAGCAGCAGATATTGAAAGACAAGCAAAAACAAATAAAATGAACGCTTCAATTGCCAGAGCTTTTGTTACAGCGGATGGCCAAAATGTTTTCTCTGCCTTTCCAACAATGATCGTGGAAACAATCACTCCCACGATAAAGCCGATTAGCGCAGTTAAAGAATGAAAAACAGTGACTTGAAGAGATTTTCCGATTGCTAATCCCAATAAAACGATATTTCCCGTCATATTAGCAGTGAAGACGTGTCCTAGGCTTAAATAACCGATCACATCCACGATTCCCGCTGTTAAACAAAGAAGAGAAAGCAAAGTGTTTCGATATGCTGCAGCAGTCAATGGTGTATCAATCCTTTCGTGTGGTTCCAACTGTAACTCTTTTATTTGCATCAAAAAACATATAAAATCCCGGTTTTGATCAGGAATATAGACTCTATTCTTACTGTTGTCCAACTGTAATAATAATCCATATGTAAATTATTTAAATTTGAAAGGAAGCTGAGTGGCTTTGAAACGATTTTCTTTATTATTTGCCATGTTAAGTTTATTATTGCTTCTCTTGCCTGAAAAAGCTTTAGGCGCCGTCGATTTTCCAAATACCTCGACGAATGGCATTTTAGGATTTGCCGGAAATGCAAAAAATGAAAAAGGAGTCTCTAAAGCCAGCACAACCGGCGGAAAAAACGGCCAGATCGTTTATATCCAAAGTCTAAATGATTTAAAAACCCATCTGAGCGGATCAACACCTAAAATTTTAGTGCTTCAAAATGATTTAACCGCTTCTTCAAAAACAACGGTAACGATTGGTTCAAATAAAACACTTGTAGGTTCTTACGCTAAAAAAACGCTGAAAAATATTTATTTAACAACATCTTCTTCATCCGGAAACGTCATCTTTCAAAATCTGACCTTTGAACACAGCCCGCAGATTAACGGAAATAACGATATTCAGCTTTATCTCGATTCAGGCTTTAACTACTGGATCGACCATGTTACATTTTCAGGACACAGCTATAGTGCTGGCGGAAGTGACCTGGACAAGCTGTTGTATATCGGTAAATCAGCTGATTATATCACCATCAGCAACTCAAAATTCGCAAATCATAAGTACGGTTTAATTTTAGGATATCCTGATGATTCCCAGCACCAATATGACGGCTATCCGCACATGACCATCGCCAACAACTATTTTGAGAATTTGTATGTAAGAGGTCCGGGGCTGATGAGATATGGCTACTTTCATGTCAAAAACAATTACAGCAACAATTTTAACCAAGCAATTACCATCGCGACAAAAGCAAAAATATATTCTGAATACAATTATTTTGGAAAAGGCAGCGAAAAAGGCGGAATCCTTGATGACAAGGGCACCGGATACTTTAAGGATACAGGAAGCTATCCATCCTTGAACAGGCAATCCTCACCGTTGACAACGTGGAATCCAGGCTCCAATTACAGCTACCGGGTTCAAACTCCGCAGTACACAAAAGAATTTGTCACAAAATATGCCGGATCACAAAGTACAACATTGGTTTTTGGCTACTGACACAAATAGGGCTTGTATAACGCCAAGCCTCTCTTTATGGCTATGTATTGTTCGTCTGGCTTGTGTCTAAAACTCACATGCGCCACGATGTTGCTTGTCCAACATATCATTCCTGCACAAGATGAACATGCTGACGGACCAAATATTTTTTTGCCAACATGTTCACTCCATTTTCATTGAATGAACACACGGACCTCTGAATTGCTTTTCTCATTATACAACTAGGTCATTATGGTTTCATCTCAAACAAAAAGAATCCATTTCTAAAATGGATTCTTTTATTTTACTGTACATTCTATCATCTATAAACCAGGCCGCCATCAGTTAAAATAGCTTGACCGGTGATATAATCTGAATCATCTGAAGCTAGAAATGAGACTAAATTGGCCACATCTTCAGGAGTTTGATATCTTTTTAGAGCAATGTCTGAAGAGAATTTTTCAAAAGCTTCTCCTGGTTTTAAATCATCGCTATGTTTAACCATTTCCTCATCAATGCGATCCCACATTTTTGTTTTTGCAACACCAGGACAATATGCGTTAACTGTTATTTGATATTTGGCTAACTCTTTAGCAGCTGAATGTGTAAAAGATTTCATTGCGTGCTTCGTTGCGGAATATGTGCCAAGCATTTCAAATGATTCGTGACCTGCTATACTGCATGCGTTAATGATTTTGCCTTTTGTTTCTTGCTTAATGAACTGATCAGCAGCTGCTTGAGTACCAAACACAACGCCATTGACATTAACCTTGAACAATTGATTCAGTTGTTCTTCTGTTATTTCTAAAAATGGCGAAACTGCCTCAATGCCTGCATTGTTTACAAACACATCCAAACGGCCAAATGTATCTGCCGCTGCTTTAACTAAATTGAATTGGTCATCACGCTTGGATACATCCCCTTTTACTCCGATAACATGATAGCCTTTTTCTTTGAAGTCTGATACAGTTGCATGCAGCAGTTCCTCGTTAATATCATGCAGAACGACACTAAAACCATCCTTGCACAATCTCTCTGCTATCCCTCTCCCTAATCCGCCTGCGGAACCAGTAACTATCGCTACCTTGGTCATAAATATCCCCCTTTCGCAATGAGGTATAGTGACGATATATTCATTTTAACAAATCAGTGTTTCTCCACATAATGTAAACTGCTGTCTCAAAAGAAAACTTGTGTTATATTAATTAATTCAAGTTGAAATCATCGTGTGTAAAGTAATAAAGTTCTTCACTTCAGGATTGATCCCTTAATTGAGATGATCTATATGACGTGTGTAACCATGCCCTCATTATTGTTAAAGATATGGACACCAAACTCTTATCCATTTTCTTTAGTATTCATGTGCTGTAATACATTGTATTGGATTTCATTAGACCGGTACCCAATGTTTCATTGCTACGGTCTTTCCCATAGATGTAGTTTTCCTTGATTACAATACCTTTGAATTTCGTAAAAGCATGGTGTAAATGCCATTGAGTTTAATTGGTCTTGAATTCCAAAGCATGTGTGATGAAGTCGTTCTTTAACTTATATAGAAGATCATCGACCTGGTCAACTTTTTCATCAGTTAACATTCTATTTTCTTAGCAAGCTTATAATCATATGTATTGCCGATGCTACCGTCCTCTTGTTTCCTTTGTAATTCTTTAAGCTGCAAGCTTTTTCTGACTCCTACTTGGTTTACATCCTTCAACTTATATACCATTATTTACAAATGAGATGTATCGTTTATCAAATAGAGCTATCCCAATTTACATCCTTTTTATCAGATTCTTCATTTTTCAATTATATAATGTGGTTTTAAAGAGGAGAAAGTCCCCTCTTTTACACTTGTATTTCTCCATAACATAATCTGTCACATAACTCATAGTTACCGCCAGTTTGATACATGCAACGTTGATAACATCGTTGTGGATCATAAGAGATTGTTTGGTATTGAGGCACATGATAATTCAGGTAGTAAGGTGTTTGTGTATACCAAACTGGATATTGTCTAAACACATCGAACCCTCCATTCGCTCCTCTAGTTTACTGTATTGTATTTACCTCACAGCCAAATGTCATTTGTCCATACGAAATTAGGCATTCTTTAGAGCCATTGATCTTTTCGCACATTTAGTTGATTTTTTATTCTTTAACTTTATCAATTCAATATCACTCCAATCATTTTCAACTTTGACTCATATGAGCAATAAACTTCTCCTCAACCGTTTCTTAAAAACATGTCAGCAAAATTGGTTTGGAAATCACTGTCGTTAGTGAGTTTCACCTTCCCTTTCCTTCTTTTAAATCTAAATAAAAGTCTTTTTTATTTAATCTTAACTCTTTCCTAATTATGTTAAAATAGATCAAAAAAGGAAATTGTGGTGTATTTATGCTTGACTCAACTTTTCTCTTGCCATTCATGTTTGTACTTTATTTTGGTTTTATTCTTTATAGAATTATTAAGCGATTTATATTTAAGAAAGAACGAATGGCCAATGATAAGCATCTTGTTATTGTTTGTTTAATCGTTTACTTCTTTGAACTGATAAGCGTTACAATATTCCAATTGATTTAACAATCATAAAGCATTCACTAGCGCGAGAAATGATGTTTAATGGAAGATCGCAAGTGAAAGGATATAATCAACATAACTAATCATTTTAAGGTGATTCGAAAATGGACAGTATAATGAAATCTCATTTTGAAAATCTAGAAGCAAAGGACAAAAGCCTGCAATTAGAAGCCTTTCAGAATATTATTAACGCCACAAAAGAAAAAGTGGACTGGGCTTATGAAGTGTGGGATCAATTAATAGGATGGCTGACCGATCCGGATAACCACAGGCGAGCGAGAGCTGCACAGTTTCTTGCTGGTTTAGCAATCAGTGATCCGGATAAACGGATGCTGCACGACTTTCCAGCGTTATGGGAAGTGACCAGGGATTCAAAATTTGTAACTGCTCGGCATAGTTTGCAAGCAATCTGGAAGGTTGGTTTAGCTGGGCCAGAACAAAAAGAACTGGTGCTTACTCATATTATTGATCGCTTTAAAAATGGAATAAACGAAAAACATTATACATTGATTCGCTACGATATGATTGTAGGATTAAAAAAATTATACGATGAAGATAAAGATGAGCATATTAGGGAAATAGCAATGGACTTGATTGAGATCGAGAAAGATAGCAAATATCGAAAGAAATATTTGTCAGTCTGGAAATAACCACTTTTATGCAATGCTCTGCAAACGTTAAAACAGCACTACATCTTCGTGTGAGTGCTGTTTTTTATACTAAACTTGCCGCCCTCGCCCATCATGCTGCTTTTATACAGCAACAAGCTGCATTGATTGTGTAAGTGATGTTCATGCCCTTGCGCGTGGTAAAGAGAACATCTGTGTTTATTGATTTTTTTCAGGCATCTCAGCATTTGAATATAGCGCTGTTTATGGCAGTACCATTATTAAAATATAATAATTGTAGAGCTTTCTATTAAGCGATCATATGCGGGGGATGCCAACCTTTATAACCAATTGAATTTTTTAATTGTTGCTTTTGGAGGATCAGATTCTTTAAGAGTGTTGAACCACACCTTCATTTTTTTACCTTCCACAAGGTCTTCTTTGTTTTCAATTTGACTTAATTCCAATATCACAACATGATTTTTATATTTTCTTATAAGTCTATCTTGAGACAATTCAAAGTCCTCTTTTTCAGGAGCATGTTTGCCCTCAAGAAAAACGGCTGACCTTTCATCCTTAAAAAGGATAAAACCAACAAGGTTCTGCATCTTTGGCGTTTTTATTTTATTTTCTTCCTTATCATTGCAGCCCGAAATAAAAGCAAAGAACGCTAAGACCGATATCCCGATTTTATGCATTTATCTCTCCTTTTTTGGTGTATGTTTTATAACAGTGAAAAAAGGCAAATCATTTTAGAGGTAACTTATAATAACGCGACACAAGAGTACTGGACCCGGAAAGACAGTACAAGTTTATAGATTTGAAGAACACATTTACCACAGGTAAACTCTCTTCAATTCAGTTTTGCCTTTCCGTTACACATCATTCCCTAGTGCCCGCACATAAAAAAAAAATTGAATATTTAGTACATGGTACAATAAGATAAAAAAACCTATTTCGTTAACCAATAGATTAATTTACTGACATCGCATTGTGCCTATTGTGAAAAACTTGTAAACTTTTTGGGTAGCCATAAAATAAGGAGCGATTTTTTGTCTAAAAACTTAGCATTTTTTCTTTTCATCTTATGTATCATCATTTCGAAAGTCATGAAAAATATTGATGTAATAAGCACTGCAGCATCCTTTTGCTCTTTAGTTCTCGTTTTCATTTATTTTAAAGATAAGTTTAAAAAGCTAAAACCAAAAGCAAGGAGCATTCTGTTTTCATGCTTTTTAGTATTAACAGGGATTATAACTTTTATCATTTTAGAAGGACAGGTATTCATTAAAAACCACGATTTTTTTAACGGCTGGGAGATCATAGCAGTGATTATTTTGTTTGCAGTCCCTTTGATATCTGGTACTGTTTGCTTTAGATTGCTTTACGAGCATTTGAAAGAAATGTAAGCATTTTATGTACAGGTAAGGAACTAAACTCGCATGTTTTATTTTTACTTTGAATAAAAACATGCCTTTATCATGACATGTACTTATCAATCAGATGTTTCTGAAAGCAGACCTATATTTTGGACGTTCATCCCTAAACTTGCCATTGCAGATTTATCTTTTATACCATGGTTTCTCTTGTAATCTTATTTTATCTGTATGTTTTTCCCTACCGGTCTTCCACTCCACCTTAACAACTACATCATGTCCAATTACTTCATCTTCAGGCATAAAATCAAACGTAGCAATGTTGTCTTCCATTTGTCCTCCGCCTGGCATTTCTTCACCTGTGTACTCTGATAAATCATAATCTTCTCTGTCATCGTACTTTTTACCATCTATATACAATATGATTCTTTCAACAATGGTTCTTTTCGCTTCTTTCTTGTTCCCCTGCCAGTATAAATTCAAGAAGTAATTAGGGCCAATCGATGTTTTATCTGATTTTTCAATGGTAGAAACCCACAATCCGTTCCTGCTGCTTCCCTCATATTTTACTTTGTCTCCTGATATCATTGCGAAGAACGTTACTAAACAAATCAATAATAGAGCTGTAATGATTAGTGATTTTTTGATTTTATTTTTGCTTCTCATGTTTCCCCTCGCTTTCTTCATTTTATTAGTAGAATAAATGGGCAAAATGTTACTTGAAAAAGAATATAAAAAAAGCTGCTCATAAAGCAGCCCAATCATTGTCTTTTCAGTTTTGCAGCCATATAAGACTTTCTTCATTGTTCTCAGCTTTGTGATTCGCAGCGCGTCTATATCTGCCTTTAGACCGACCAGGTGTTGATTACCTGCCTGTTAACCCAAATGGAAACAAGTTTACTTACAAGTATTTTAACTCCTATGTAGGTCACTACATTGTCTAATTCACCTCTTCTAACTGAATGTAAAGGTTTGTTTTAATTGGCGTCCTTCTTTTCCTTTTTGTGTCCAAATAATAACAACCTCTAATTCAGATGCCTTTTCAGCCACCATAAAATGGTTAAACTTCAGCGGTGCACCATCGTTTAAACTTTTGGCTAAGCTTATTAAATCCTCCTTCTGTCTCACACAGTTTTCGGGACAGCCAAAAAGTGAAAACCTCGTGGTTGAATCAGGATCATTTCTATACAATTTTACATCCACTGTGGCTGCGGCTTCCCCTATGTTTTTGATCTCCATTGAATATACGTTATATTCCCCCTTTTTTGGACTCGCTAATTCCTTTGCATTTTTTGCTTCAGCTATTTCGACTGACCATTGTTCTATTTTTTGTTTAATTGGCAACTCTGTAAATGTCAGGGCTTGAGTCTTTGTTTGAACAAAAGTCAATGCAAATAATAAAACACATAAGGAAAGTAAATGCTTCTTCACTTCGTATCTCCTTCTTTCTTTTTCATTAGCTTCCCCAATATAAGTGTCCGGTATGACGCATAATAAAAAGCCCTCATATAGAGAGCTTTAATTACAAATGCAATACTATTAATATGTTCATAGACAGAAGTAAAAATTTCAATAAGATTAGTCGAAAACAATTACTTGTTATTGTCCACTTGATGAAAGTGGGCTGCTTAACCATTGCATTCAATATCATTTTAATAAGATAATCACGCTTCATGAATTGATTTTTCAGAGTCATAATTTCTATCCATTGAACGGAAATGCTCTTCTAGTTCCTCAAGTGTTCGTCCCTTAGTTTCCGGCATGAATTTGTACACAAAACCGATTGCCAAGATACCCAAAGCGACAAATATAAAGAAAGTAAAGGATAAGCCTGCAGAGCTAAGCATGATTGGAAAAGCAAAACCAATGATAAAGTTTAAAATCCAGAGGAAAAATACACTGATGCCAGAACCAAGCCCTCTTACTCTTTGCGGGAATATTTCTGCAATGACCAGCCATGTTACTGGTCCGACACAGCCCTGCATAAAGGCTAGAAATAAAACGGTCAAAGATAGCACGATATACGGGAGTGCTGCTGATCCATCAAGCACGATTGAGAATATGGCAATGAATAAAAGCGCTGTGGTCGTTCCTGATAAACCAATCATCAATATCGGGCGCCGGTTCACCCTGCCAACCAGCCAAATGCCGATGATAACGGCAATGACTGATATCAATCCATTCCCAATATTAGCGATTAAAGCTGCCTTTGTACCAAAACCGGATTCTTGCAGGATTTGAGTGCCGTAATACATAATCGAATTGACGCCTGTGATTTGATTAACGATGGCAACACCGATCCCAATCCATAAAAGACGGCGCAGCCATGGTGTAGAGAACTCTTTGATCGATGCCTTCTCTACATTTGAATCTTTGACTGCCGCTGCTTGTATTTCTTTAAATTCTGCTTCTGCCCTTTTCTCGTCACGTATGAGTTTAAGGACGCGCAGCGCCTCGCTTTTTTTACCTTTAGAAGTTAGCCACCTCGGGCTCTCCGGAACCATGAGCATACTTGCAAATAATATGAGAGCCGGTATGGCACAAAGGACAAGCATGTATCTCCAAACATGCCCTGTATCAGCCATTGCAACACCAAGAATCGCATTAAAAACGTAGGCTAAAAATTGCCCGCCGACGATCATCAGTTCATTTTGCGTTACCATACGCCCTCTTTTCTCATACGGCGCCATTTCTGCTAAAAAGGCCGGTACCATTGATGATGCCCCACCGACAGCCAGTCCCAGCAAAAACCGAAAGATAACCATCGTTAAAACATTCGGCGCAATTGCTGTTCCGAGTGATGCCAGAAAGAATAAAAAGGAAAGATTAAGGATCATTTTACGTCTGCCATAGCGGTCAGCCAATTTGCCGCACAGCAATGCACCAAACGCTGCTCCTAATAGAAGCATGCTTGTAACCAGCCCTTCTGTGACCGGTGTTAAGTTAAGTTGATCAGATCTTGCCATAAAAGGCAAGGCTCCATTTATAACTCCGGTGTCATATCCAAAAAGAAGCCCGCCAAATGTTGCTGAAATCATTATCAACTGCAAAAACGACCTAGGATTTCGTTGTTCTTTCATACCCTTTCCCCACCTTTATGAAGAATGCTTTATACATTTTTTCATTCTTGTCAACCGAGTGTGCTGGATTCACCCTTTCTCTTTTAAAGAGCAATACTCGTTTCAGCCAGGTTTTTTATTTCCCGAGACCTTATCAATCTGAAAATTAGCAATACTCAATGCAGCGAATGAGGCTTTTACAGAAACAACCTAATTGAAATCGCTTTCATTTTTTTCACAAGAAACATATCCACTTTTTTGTTATGTTCTAGTTATATTTTTGTTACATCCTTGTTAGGTTTGATATTATCATAATTTTAAAAGCGTTTTCAGTCAATAAAAAACTTCTGAAGTTTTTTAGCAATCATAGGATTTTCCCAGATAAAACGCCTAACACCAGGATTACATACTAATCCCCTTATGCTCCGAATGATTTCAGGAAATTCAGCTGAACATGTTCTATTTTCATTATGTTATGGTTATGTTTTTGAAACCTTTTTGTGATATTTGAATACTGATCAAAAGCTAGTACTCTAATATAAACGTGTTAAGAAAAATTACATTCACAATAAATAGCGATATCATTATAATGAATGTTGGTTGATTGAGATAGAAACAGAAGAAGGGGAAATGGAATTGAAGAAAGTAATGTTAGGCTTTAGTCTATTAGCTTTGAGTTTTTCTTTGGCAGCCTGCGGATTAAATGATACTGCTGAAAAAAGCCATTCAGATCTTAAACAGCCAGTTGCCAAGAATTCTAATTCTGAAGCAAAAAAAGGCTTGGTGGATGCTGTATTAGAAAGGCCTGTTGACGGAGATACGATCAAAGTTAGCTATAACGGCAATATTGACACGGTTCGCTACTTGCTCATTGATACTCCAGAGACTAAAAAGCCACATTCATGTGTTCAGCCATATGGCGAGGATGCATCTAAACGAAACAAAGAATTGGTTAGCGGCGGCAAGCTGCAATTAGAATTTGATAAAGGAGAGCGCAGAGATAAATTCGGAAGGCTGTTAGCTTACGTTTATGTCGATGGCAAGTCTGTTCAAGAAACACTGTTAAAAGAAGGATTAGCCAGAGTAGCATATGTTTATGAGCCAAATACGAAATACATAGACCAGTTTAGAAAAGATGAACAGGAAGCACAAACGAAAAAACGTTCTATTTGGAGTAAAAACGGTTATGTGAATGCCAGAGGATTTAAAGGCTGTGTTAAGCAGCACTCAACTGAAAAACACAAGTAAAAAAAAGATATAGTTCGTGATAGACACCCTTTTGAATGAATATAATGCAATAAATCAAAAAAGAGGGTGCCTCACAAAAATGAATTCTCTACTAAAGAACGAAGACATGATTGCGATTATTAGAAATGGTCTTAGCACATCACAATACCCAAAGAACATAATTGTTGTTGGCGCTGGGTTGGCCGGGCTTGTTTCTGCATCTTTACTGAAGAATGCGGGACATAAAGTGACGATTCTGGAAGCGAGTGATAGAGTCGGGGGCAGAGTTTGCACGTTGCGATCTCCCTTCAGTGCCGGGCTGTATTTCAATGTTGGACCAATGCGCATTCCGGATATCCATACTCTAACCTTGGAATATATAAAAAGATTCAGCCTGCCAACTAGTGTATTTTTGAACAGAACTCCAATGGACATCATTTACGCTAATGGCATTCAAACACGTCTTCATCATTTTGAAAGCAATCCGGGTATCTTAAGATACCCAGTTGCAGCAAATGAACAAGGAAAAACGGCCGAAGAGCTGATGCTTTCTGTATTGCAGCCTATCCTCAATTTTATTTATGTAGATCCTGCGAGAAATTGGCGGATTGTTGAAACACAATACCGGAACCATTCGTTAGGCTCTTACTTGAATACTTATTTTTCATACGGTGCAATCGATATGATCGGCGTACTTTTGGATATGGAAGCATATATGGGGATGTCCCTTGTTGAAGTGTTACGGGAATCCATCTTTTATACGTCGCCAACTCGCTTCTATGAAATAACAGGCGGCATGGATCGGCTTCCTCAAGCATTTCTTCCTCAATTAAAAGAACATATTGTCTTCCATCATAAAATGGTGAAAATATCTCAAAACCAAAACAATGTTACGGTTAACTGCATTCATCAACAGACAGCAAAACATTTGGCAGTGACAGGCGATCTCGCTATCATAACCATTCCATTTTCAACATTGCGTTTTGTACAAGTTGAACCATATGATTCATTTTCCTATTATAAACGGCGGGCCATTCGTGAACTCAACTATATTGCCGCAACAAAAATCGGAATAGAGTTTAAGAGCCGTTTTTGGGAAAAAGCTGGGCAGCGCGGCGGCAAATCGATAACTGATCTTCCGATTAGATTTTCGTATTATCCCAGCATTGACATTGGATCGAATGGACATGCTGTCGTTGTAGCGAGTTACACATGGGCGGATGAGGCACTGATATGGGACAGTCTTTCAGAGGGAGAGCGCCTCCGCTATACATTAATGAATTTATCGGAAATCTATGGTGATGTTGTATGGTCAGAGTTTGTGACCGGCGCTTCTTTTAGCTGGACCCAAAATCCATATTCAGCCGGGGGTTTCACAGCTTTCGAACCAGGACAGGAATTACAGCTGTATCCATACATCCCTGCCCCTGAAGGGAAAATACATTTCGCTGGAGAACACGCCTCACTTACTCACGGATGGATGCAAGGAGCAATTGAATCCGGAATACGAACGGCGTATGAAGTGAATCGTATAACTTAAATCCTACGTTTTTTATATTCGTTTTAGTGACTCCTATAGATAGATTTGATATTGCTTTTTAATGACGAACATTGATTTTGTTGAATATTATAGAAATAGCAATTAGATCGTGTAGCTTATCAAAAACACCCCATCACATTTAATGTGAGGGGTTATTTGTGCGTAGACAATACTTCAGATTTGATCGTAAATCCAGAGTTTGGACTGATACCAAATCAGGATTTGAATTAAAACTTAAAAGGTTGATTTACTGCTTGAATTTCCTCCCGGATTGAAGGTTGCGTTGTAATGAATTGACATGTTTCCAAGTTATGAGTGAGTCTTGGTTGTATCAAATTTTTTGCCTTTTCGGAATAAAGCATTCCCAATGCTACTCCACTGGGCACTATATGCGCCGCCGCTATTGAGCGTCATACTTGTGTTCCCATAATCCTTCCATTCATATTCATAGCTAGGGAGCCGATTTGAGCTGTAGTTTTGTCATCAAATGCCTTTGTTGATGATTAGTCGTTAATTGTTTTTTCGTTGATCCCCTGACAAAAAAATACACTCTTTACGAACCACACTTATAATTAGTTTTTTCGAAAGCTCTTCAAGGCTGTATTTAGATCCTTTGTGTGAGTGTAAATTTTCTTATACACATCAAATAGTGTTTTATATTTTTGAACATTTTGTTCCTTTGGATAAAATGTAGCAGCCTCACGAATGAACTGCTCTGCACACTCTTCAAGAGATTCAAACCACCTACTTCCAAAGGCAGCTAGCATAGCAGCACCCATGGCTGGGCCTTGTTCATTTGCCAACTTTATCACCCTCGCATTGAAAATATCAGCTTGCATTTGAAGCCACGTTTCATTTTTAGCTCCTCCACCAATAGAAACAACGGTATGCACTGATTTTCCCGCTTCTCGAAATAGCTCAATTGATTCATGTAAAGAGAATGTAATGCCTTCCATAACCGCCCTCAAAAAATGCTCTCTTTTATGTGCTCCATCCATTCCAATTAAGCTTCCCCGAATAGAAGAATCAGCATGTGGCGTTCTTTCACCTACCAAATAAGGAGTGTATAGCAGTCCATTTGCTCCTATTGGAATAGATTCCACCCCCTGCAATAATTGCTCAAACGATTCGTTTGGGACAAACGTTCTTTTGAACCAGTCCAAGCTGTACCCTGCAGCGAGCGTGACTCCCATCGTATAAAAAGAATCCTTTTTTCCATGATTAAAAAAGTGCACTTTCCCTTTAAAGTCTCTTTCTTCGCCTTCTTCGTATGAAAGTATGACCCCTGACGTTCCAATACTGCATAATGTTTTTCCGGAAGAAAGAATGCCGGCTCCAATCGCACCACAAGCATTATCTGCTCCCCCAGCGTACACTTTTGTTTTTTCCGACAGCCCTGTCTCAGCCGCAACGTTCGGAAGCAGCGATCCTACACAACCATGAGATTCAACAAGCGGAGGACAAATATCTGCAGAAATACCAAATCGATTGCAAATATCATCGCTCCACTCCTTGCGAGTAATATGTAAAAGTAACGTTCCTGCTGCATCGGAGTATTCGGTGTGAATGGCACCGGTCATACGAAATCTCACATAGTCTTTCGGAAGCAAAAAAACAGCCGTTTTTTTAAAAAGTTCAGGCTCATGTTCCTTCACCCATAAGATTTTAGGTAATGTAAACCCTTCTAAAGCACGGTTTTTTGTGATGTTAAGCAGATTATCACCGAATTTCTCGGTCATCCTAATACATTGAGGCGTGGTTCTGGTGTCATTCCAAAGAATCGCATGACGTAACACCTGCCGATCCTGGTCAAGCAGTACTAACCCATGCATTTGTCCTGAATAACTTATCCCGTCAATATCCTTGGCTTGAACGTTGGATATGGAAACCAATTCAGCCAATGCATCAATTGTTTGCTGCACCCAGTCTTCAGGATTTTGCTCACTATACCCTGCCTTCTCTTGAATGAGCGGATAACTTTTGGACGTTTCTGCACAAACCTTGCCGTTTTGATTAACTAAAATCGTTTTAACAGCACTCGTTCCAAGATCTATTCCAATGACATACTTCATTTTTTCACCTCTTACCCTTATAAAAAAACCATTCACTCTAAATAAATCCCAATTATAGAAATTACCCGTCATAACAATAAGCAAAAGGTAAGGAATCATGACGGGCAGTCTCAGGTATTAGCTATCATGCTATACCTTTTTATAGCGGTTCTCTTTATCTGTTATACTTCTAAAATGTATTGGTTCAATATAGCTTTTAATCGCTCCTGTCTTCCTGATTCGTTTTTGATTGCTGTATTATTTAGCGCATATTGCTCAAGAGTATGGAAATTAGCTCTTCCTTCTGTAATTTCAAGACCTATTCCTTCAGTAAAGCTGCGATAACGATGTTGAATCACATCATCAAACACACGATCTTCGATTAATTTATGGGCTACTCTCAATCCTCTTGCAAATGCATCCATCCCCGCAACATGGGAATATATTAAATCATCAGGCTCAAAAGAAGACCTTCTGACCTTCGCATCGAAGTTTAATCCACCGCTCCCAAGGCCGCCATTTTGCAGGATTTCGTACATTGCTAATGTCGTAGAATATAAATCCGTCGGAAATTCATCTGTATCCCAGCCTAAAAGAGGATCACCCTGATTCGCGTCAACAGAGCCAAGAAGACCATGTACTCTTGCCATCCGTAATTCATGTTCAAATGTATGCCCTGCTAATGTGGCATGATTGGCTTCGAGATTTAATTTAAAATGATTGTCTAAGCCATATTGCTTTAAGAAGGCAATGGTTGTTGCTGCATCTGTATCATATTGATGAGTGGTCGGCTCTTTTGGTTTTGGCTCAATCAAAAACTGCCCTGTATATCCGATTTCCTTCGCATAATCCACTGCCATATGCATGAATCTCGCCAAATTATCAAGCTCCAATTTTAAATCGGTATTTAACAATGTTTCATATCCTTCACGGCCGCCCCAAAATACATAGTTCTCGGCGCCAAGCTCTTTTGCTGTTTCTAACCCTTTTTTTACTTGTGCTGCAGCATACGCAAACACATCTGCATTGCAGGAAGTCGCCGCACCATGGACGAAACGGGGATTCGTAAACATGTTTGCAGTATTCCATAATAGCTTAACGTTGCTATTTCTCATATACTCTTTAATCATGCCCACGATGATATCTAAATTGTGATTTGTCTCTTTTAACGTACTTCCTTCTGGTGCAACATCTCGGTCATGAAAAGCAAAGAATGGTGCATCTAGTTTTTCAAACATCTCAAATGCTGCTTCTACTCTCGCCTTCGCCAGATCCATTCCTTTATAGTGATCCCATGGCCTTTGCATCGTAGCTGCCCCAAAAACGTCTGTTCCATCAGCGGTAAATGTATGCCAATAGGCAATAGAAAACCGCAAGTGCTCTTTCATCGTTTTTCCGCCGATTACTTCTTGGGAATTATAATATTTAAATGCTAAAGGATTAGTGGAATCTTTCCCTTCGTAAACCACTTTGTTTACGCTTTCAAAATAGTTGACTGAACTAGAATGAGATTGAGCCATGTTATTTCCCCCTTAAAAATCATTTCAATACAGTGCAATTTATTTCATATTGTAAGTAAGTTGTCTATTAGTTTGTTGTTCGAACAAACTAACTTATTTTAATCTTATATAACCTCATCAGTATTTTCAATATTTTTTTTGTTTTTTATGAACACATTAGCTATAGTAAAGGTAAGATTAGCTATGTACTATGTCTCATACTGAAAACAATACATTTCAACTTAATTTAAAGATTATACAAATGGAGTGGATTAAGTGGTTATCGCTGATCAAACCTTTGTCAAAAAAGTAAATCAAAAGTTATTATTAAAAGAAATTCTTAAAAATTCACCTATTTCAAGAGCAAAATTATCTGAAAAGACTGGATTAAATAAATCAACTGTTTCATCACAAGTAAACACGTTAATGAAAGAAAATCTTGTTTTTGAAATAGGTCAGGGACAATCAAGTGGCGGAAGAAGACCTGTCATGCTTGTTTTTAATAAAAAGGCAGGATACTCCGTAGGAATAGATGTTGGTGTGGATTATATTAATGGCATTTTAACAGATCTTGAAGGAACGATCGTTCTTGATCAACACCATCATTTGGAATCGAATTCTCCAGAAAAAACCAAAGACATTTTAATTGATATGATTCATCACTTGATTACGCATATGCCACAATCTCCATACGGGCTTACTGGTATAGGCATATGCGTGCCTGGACTAGTTGATAAAAATCAAAAAATTGTTTTCACTCCGAACTCCAACTGGAGAGATATTGACTTAAAATCTTTCATACAAGAGAAGTTCAATGTGCCCGTTTTTATAGAAAATGAGGCGAATGCTGGAGCATATGGAGAAAAAGTATTCGGTGCTGCAAAAAATCACGATAACATTATTTATGCAAGTGTCAGTACAGGGATAGGGATCGGTGTTATTATCAACAATGATTTATATAGAGGGGTAAGCGGATTCTCTGGAGAAATGGGACATATGACAATAGACTTTAATGGCCCTAAATGCAGTTGCGGAAACCGAGGCTGCTGGGAATTGTATGCTTCAGAGAAGGCTTTATTAAAATCTCTTCAGACTAAAGAGAAAAAAGTGTCCTATCAAGATATTATAGACCTTGCCCACCGGAATGATATCGGAACTTTAAATGCATTACAGACTTTTGGATTCTATTTAGGAATAGGCCTTACCAATATTCTAAATACATTCAATCCTCAAGCCATCATTTTAAGAAACAGCATAATTGAATCGCATCCTATGGTTTTAAATTCAATTAGAAGTGAAGTGTCGTCCAGGGTTTATTCCCAATTAGGCAATAGCTATGAATTATTACCGTCTTTCTTAGGAAAAAATGCACCGGCATTAGGAATGTCCTCCATTGTTATTGATCATTTTCTGGATATGGTTACAATGTAATTTATTATTAAAATGTACAGATCTCTATGTCCTGCGCTCATCTTTAAAGATGAGCTTTTTGTTTGTTATATTGATGTTGAATAGGAGTATTTCTGAAGGATATGAAAAAAGGAGTTCTAAAATAGAAGTCTCCTTTTTTCATGAAACAATTATTTTTCTTTATAGCGAAAATATCTAAAGTCGGCCGGAATATGATTACCACTGGTATCTTGGCATTGCATCCCTACAAAGGCTCCCGTGAAAAATCCTCCTCCACGGATGTAATCATCTGATAATTTTTTCGATCCCAATGCAATGTCAATTTTGTGCCAATCTTCTTTGTTAAAAGAATAAAAATAATAATAATTTTCCTTTTCAATATTTACTTTTAAATATACATACTTTACTTCACGAGGAATAACAATTTTATTTTTTAATGGTTGTGAAAAAGAAAAGTTATCACATATTGTTAATTCAAGAATACGGCCAAGGTCTTCATCATGCGTGACTTGAAGAGCAGTCCAGTTCTCTGTATTGTAATAGTTCACCAATCCAGCGGCTTGTTGAAAATTCTCCGGATAAAACTCAACAGCCGTTTCTGCTTCAAAATGGAGACTTTGCCAACGCCTGGCTACAAATGCCTGAGTAAATGTCGAGGTTAATGATTCATGGCCGTATAATCGTAAATGATTTGGCACTTGAGTTAATGAACCTAATTCATTCGTAAACGGGATCCTTAAAGTTTGAAAATTTATATTTAACTTTGAGTCCTCAAATTCATCAACTTCCGGGTACGTTGCTTGAAACATTGTATTAGGTATAGAAGGCGCTTCTACCTCCAAGCTTCCTTCTTTTCCACCTACTACATAAGGCCAATCATCTTTCCAATCCAGTTTTTGAATAGCTGTTTCTCTACCTAAAGGGCAATATCCTCTCTGCTGAAAAATTGAATCATCGTCAGGATGAATAGGACGGCCCGTTAAATGAGCTAAATACCACTCATCTGTATGTGTTTGAACAATGGATGCATGACCGCATTTTTGCAATGGATTTCCAGGATCATGCCATGATGTTAAGATTGGATTATCGGGATGAACTTCATATGGACCCTCAATATTTGTAGAACGGGCAATTGTAGCAGCGTGTTCAAACCGTGTTCCTCCTTCTGCAGTCAATAAATAATAATAGTTCCCGATATGATAAAGGTGCGGAGCTTCTGTTAGTTTTCTATCGGTCCCTTTAAAAATAACTTTCGGTTTACCAATTAATTTTTTCTCCTCATCAGAATATTCCTGTATGACAATTCCTCCAAATGAATGCCGATCAATACGCTGATCCCATAACATATTTAATAAATATTTTTTTCCATCCGTATCATGGAACAAAGAAGCATCAAATCCTGAGCTATTTAATTTGATCGGATCCCCCCAATCACCATTAATCGTTTCACAAGTAACTAAATAATTATGACAATCTTTCCAAGCGCCATCTACTACCTTAACATCCGTATAGATCAGCCAAAACTTACCGTCACTATAACTTAAACATGGTGCCCAAACTCCGCCTGAATTAGGGTTTCCTTTCATATCTAATTGTGAAACTCT
This sequence comes from Bacillus sp. XT-2, assembly GCF_025696525.1. Lineage (NCBI taxonomy): Bacteria > Bacillati > Bacillota > Bacilli > Caryophanales > Bacillaceae > Bacillus > Bacillus sp. XT-2. The sequence goes on along the minus strand of NZ_JAHVOC010000007.1, from coordinate 207,365 downwards.
TTGTAATGGATGTGCGACTAAGTGCCAATTCACTAAATCTTTTGAATGATGTATCTGGACACCTGGAAACCACTCGAATGTAGATACAGCGATATAATAATCCTCTCCTGCCCTACAAATACTTGGATCGGGATTGAATCCTTTAAGTACTGGATTGATAATCTTCATTTGAACTCCTCCTCAGCTATTTTCTTAATAGGCTTCTCTTATTTGGTGCCATTTTCATGCCTTGAATTCCTCAATATTATCCAAATAAACTTTATCTCTATTCTCTAATTCTCGTACCATTTTTTTGTATTTCTCTTCATCTAAGTTATAGAAATTAATATCAATCATGGCTAGAACCAGCAAGAACACGGGAATGATTGTTGCTGTAATTAAAATTCCCGTTAATGCCTCCGGGGTTTGTGTTTGATTTGCCACGTATCCAAACTTATCTAAAACCAACCCAGGAACAATCCCTCCCAGTGCCATACCGAATTTAAAGAAAAATCCGATAATAGCATAAATGAGCCCACCCATTCTTTTCCCAGTCCTATACTCTCCATATTCTATTGTTTCAGGAATGAGCGCCCACATATATCCCCCGGCAGTGAGACTTCCGGCAGCAGCAATTAATCGAAAGAAGAGTATTAGATATACATTACTTGGCGGAACAAATAGTAAAGCTAAGAGGCCGATAATATTCAGTAATAATGCATAGTTTAGTAGTTTTTTCTTCCCCAATAATTGATGAAGCCTTGGAATAAACGGTAAAATGACCAAAGCAGGCAAACTTCCAATCAAACCGTACCACTTCACTAAATCCTCTCTTCCCAAGTTATATGTCACATAATAGATGCCAACTGAATTACTTATTGAATTCACTCCAAAAATAATAATAAAGAAAATGCTTAATACAACAAGTGGACGATTCACATGAAATTGCTCAAATATATCCGATAATTTAATTTTCTCCTCAGACTTTTGAAGAGTGACACGCTCTTTTGTGCTTTTAAAACAAAAGATTAAAAGGCACCCACCTATCATTCCCAAAATACCCATGGTTAGCTGCCAGCCAAGAGATTCGTTGCCGGAAGTATCGCTTAAATAGGCAGCCAATAAGGGAACAAAAAATGCAACGACAAGTCCCCCAAGATTCGCAAATAACATACGAACAGATGTTATACTAACAACTTCTTGATTATTTCTAGTCATTGCAGAAGTTAACGCGCCATATGGAACGTTTATGGTTGTGTATGTAAGCGACAAACCAACATAGGTCATATAGGCATATATTAATTTCCCCATGTCTGAAAAATCTGGAGTTGTAAAACAGAGTAATGCAAGTACTACAAATGGGAAAGCTCCGAATAAAAGATACGGTCTAAAGCGTCCAAACCTGCTATTTGTTCTGTCTACTACTGTTCCAATAAAAGGATCAGCTAGAGCGTCGATGATTCTAACCACTAAGAACATGGTACCGGCTGCTGCTGCCGATAAACCAAATACATCTGTATAGAAGAACAAAAGATAAGTAGACACCGTTGCATAAATTAAATTACATGCAAAATCTCCAGAAGCATAGCCAACTTTTTCAGTCATGCTAATCTTCTTTAAATTTTCACTGACCATGATTTTTCCTCCCTTTTCGATCATTAAATAAGGCACAGTATGAAATGGTATAAAAATTTCTCAAACTCACCTCGGCCGGTAATCGTTTATAAAAGCGCTTTCAAAAAATCACAAAAAATATGAGTGGTTTAACTTCACAGATTATTCTTCATCGAACAAAATGATCTGATCAGCAAGCAGTAAATTCATCTTTTTTCGTTGCACTCCTATACTTGGGAAAGGATTAAAGATACACTCTTTTGTTATATATATTGTTTAGCTCCAATTAAATCGAGCCTTTTATTCCCCCTTTATATTTAGAAATAACCTTATCTTATGGAACTAATAAAGTCACCTTCATTAGTTTGTTGACTGGACAAACTAACTTGACTTAATATTATAAAATCCTATCAACTTTTTCAATGTTTTTTCAGAAAATTTAAATTCCTGCAGCAAATATTGATTATTGCTTTTTTTAACAGTCAGTTTCTCAAATATCCTGATTATTCTCTTCAAAAAGATTTCATTCCTTCTAAGAACCCTGTAAAATTTTAAATTCATATAAACTTCACTTGAATAAAACAAAAAGCAGTCTATTCAGAACTGCTCCTTAGTGTTCTCTTCTTTTAACTTTTTGTTTAGCTTGAAACCAATTAAGACATTGATCATCGCAGCTGGAAAATATAAAATTCCTGCTCCCATTATTCCTAACGCAGTGCTTGAACCTACTATAAAAGCCTGCATTTCTGTATTTCTTGACTTCAAACTAAGTAATACTAGAATACCCGCTAAAACCCCTATAAATCGAGCAATGCCTGGAATAAAGAAATCGGTTAGGATTCCAAATATTTGTCCAATAATTGATAACACAATCCCCATAAAACTGGATAATACAACTAATGTTTTGATAGCTTTTCACCCCTTTTTAAATCCGTTTCCAATATTAAACCGCTTTTGATACAGGTCTACAAGTATAGCAGCCCGCTCTACAAACCCTCTCAGCTGCCATGCTTTTTGACTCACCATTCTCTTTCCGCTCTATTCCAATACAAATAAACACTCCTTACCCTGCGACAATGGCGATTAGCTTTATTCAAGAACTCTGCAAAGGCGGTGTATTCTTACATGAATGCCGGAGATGTGGAATAGAAAAGAGCATTTAACTTAATACTCTTTCAGAATTCTCACAGTCCGTTTCCAGAAACTTATATACTTTACTTTTCTTATTTAAGCTCTTTCTTTTTATTCCTTTTGTAACCTGCATAAGAGCCGGCAAAAATAGCTATAAACATGGCAATCCAAATAAAAATGTTCAAGTCAACTCCCCCAATTTTAAATAAAACACTTCTTTTGCTTTTTCCTCTCCAATAAAAGCTCATACCGTGTTATGGTTTAAAAAAACTTTCAAGGAGTGGTTCTTTGCTTAAAGCTTCAAAAATTTTGATCTCATGTGCAGCTTTAATCCTATGCGTATATTCTTTATATCATCAAAGTGAATTCCTCTTGGTTTCTCTCCAAGTATTAGTTGCACTTCTCTTTGTTTTAATGGGAGTGGAGACACTTTCAAAGAAACAAACAAGGTCTGCGTATTTGGATCAGCGGCTTTTATACTTGTTGTGAACGTTGTGAAATGCATGATTTAAATAGTAAATAAACTAATTCCGCAGGCATATGGAATCCCAGAACCAATAAATTAACGCAGCAACAATGCTCATTATGTAATAATTTAAGCTCCTGAACACTGTAAGAGCACTAGGCGGATAATCAACAAACCAGAACACGAACACAGCCAAAAAAGCTACTGCAGTATAAATTAAAAAATGGATCAAACTGAACTTTCTGGGATTTCTTCTTAGTAATAATTGTAAGGGAAAAGCAAAGATTAAGTAAGTGATAAAAGAGTAGAATGCAATGATGCCTATTGTGATTAAGGCGATCGCCATAAATCCCGAATAAACAAACATATACAAGCCAAAGACTAGACCATATGACAAACTCGAGAATACCAGAGTATAAACATAACTGTTTAACGTCTTTTGATTGAGGCTCAAATCAGCACCCCCTACCATGTATCAACCAGTTATCCAATTGTTCAAAATCTTCATCGATTTTCACGTCTTTTTAAAAATTAGACTCCGAATAACAAAGTTCCACCTATAAAAAAGAAGAAAGGGAATAGTAACAAAATTGAATTTAAAATGATTCCCCATATAGCCCACCGTTTATTTGTCTTGATTGAAACTAACGCGAGCATTATCCCTATAGGTGAGAGTAATAAAGGGAACAATACCGGCATTCCTTGCCACGGCATTGAAATAATCCCAGTCAAAAAATTAATTATTAATATAGCTGAGATAATTGGAAAAGCAAATGAAAAGATGACTGCAGCTTTTTTAAAATTCATATTAAAAGTAAATCTCCGTTCTCTTTAAAATCGTATTTTTATTAAAAAATATATTAAGACGTCATTGTCTCCGTGCTATTGCTTCAACAACGCTTTATTTAATTTTGAGAGATGCTTCAAACCTTGCCTCAGTTCACACTGAGCTTAATTCTTTTCTCATATCCCGAAAATAGGGTTTATCTTAATGGTTTTCTATTCGTTATTATCAAGGAAGTGAAGAAACTTAATGCCATTCTATTCTATGTATTGAGTAGACTTCAATTAAAATTTAAAAAAGATCGGCAGATGCACGAACATCTAACCGATCTGCAATAGATAGCTGATTCTCGTACTTCCACACTCAAACACTCTGTGTTCTCCCGGTTCCGTTACAGTTTCCTTCATTGTACTGTAGACGTTTCACTAGCTGGTGATGGCTTCACAACTATTGGCAGCTGTTAAAACCTCAGCGGTATACACTGTGCCAGATTTGATGGCAATTTTCTGATTAAGCCTCATATTCTTGTTCATTGGGATTAAGATTTGTTCGATGGAGGTTCAACATCATTGTATTAGGTTTACATCAATTACGTTATAAAAGGCATTAGAGGTATCCGCAACGTCCCACACCCCTAAAATGACATGATAACCACTGCGATCAGTTGGTACATAAATCTTGTGAGAAAGATTAGTATCTGCCTTTGAACCATCGTGATCTACTGTTCCAATTAATTCAAACTCATCTCTTGTTAATGGTTTGTTTGGATTCCAATCTTTCTTGGTTATATAATAGTGCCACTTTGATGTTGCGTGAGGAGCAGTATAGTGCCAAGTAAAGGTGTTTAGACCTCCATGCATGTTTTGTTTTACCCACTGATCTGCAGTCTGCCTGTCTAACCCAAAGTCAATTTGACCAAAGCCTCCATTTGCCGATGCAATTTTTCCATCTGGCGGACCTCCGGCTGGAAACCCTTTAGGTCCTTCTACCGATTGAGGATTATCAACTACAGAACCATACTTTTGTGTAGCTGCTGTCCAACCAATTATTTGTTTTTCTAATGATCCCATGTACGCTCTACTAGCAGGTTCTTTTATATACCCGTGTGCAGATACATCACCTGCAAATAAAGTAGCACCCACACTTAGAACAGCAGTTAGAACAGCGCCTTTGATAAAACCCTTCATTACCAACTCATTCCTCCCTTTGCTGTAAATTTTTTCTCTTTCCTACTATAATAATTCATTATATGTCAGGTAAACTCCTTCTTTATTTTTGATGGCGTTACACTTAAAGAACTTCATACTTCCAAGCTCTTTTGTTCTTCATATAGCTTTTTAATGTAATCACAGATGGCGAACTCTTTTTCAATCTCTGCTTTAACACATATCATCTGCATTATTATTCAACCCAGCGGTATATTCTTAATCCCCTAATAACTAACAAAAGGATTTATTCAATCTTCAGTGGTAGCTAAAATTCATGTGACTTTGAAATAAAGTCGTGACGTCTATAAGAATGTTGCGATGCCTTCTTTTCCTCAGAAAATTCTTGTCTAAAGTTTTGTTCTTTTTAACTAAACGGGCAGGTATAATTAAACTATAAAAAGAAAACAAAACATCATAAGGAGGATTTTTGTGTTTCAAACCTTAGACCATTTTTTAAAATCTTGGGAGTTCGAAGCTGACGTTACACAGAAACTACTAAATAGTCTAACTGATGAATCACTTAAACAAGAAATAACTTCACAAAATTGGACTTTAGGCCGTATTGCTTGGCATACTGTTGCTGCCATTCGCATTATTACCTCAAACACAGACTTAACGTTTCATGCCCCTGCTGAAGATTATCCTGTTCCTACTTCGGCTCAGTTTATAGCAGACAGCTATCATCAAGCCAGTAATGCGTTTGTACAGGCATTAAAAACCCAATGGACTGATCATACACTTCAAGAACGTATCAACTTTATTGGTCAACAATTGCTAAATGGTTCACTTTTGATGTTTTTGATCCAACATCAAAATCACCATCGAGGACAAATGACTGTTCTTATGAGACAAGCAGGATTAACTGTTCCAGGTATTTATGGTCCAGCTAAAGAGGAATGGACAAAATTCGGTTTGGAACCCCCGCAAATGTAAGCAGCCTTTATAACGAAGTTAACCTATTACAAAATATAAAAGCATGTTTCGATAATTTTTTTTCAAAACATGCTCTTTCCTTTTGCTTTTGTTCATTTAATCAATGTTATTAACATCAGAAATAATATCTGGCATTTTTCTAATCTCCTTTTTGAATAATGTTTTGATACACATTAAAATGGGTAAAAATTTATCAGGTGATTTCTTTGAATAATGATCAAAAAGTTTCTCAATACTCTTCATTTATTTTTTCAACGATCATCGTGTTGCTGGTCGCAATCTTTCCTGAATACACTTCTTGGTTTGTGACTGTTTTCTTTTTGGGTTTTGCAATTATATATACTTTCCAAAAACATAAAGCAAGTTCTTATATTTCATATTTCTTGTTCACCGTTGCGTTGGTTTACACATTAGTAAATATATAGTTTTAATCCTCCTAGAATTGTCTCAAATAAAATGCCCTGCATTTAAGAATGTCTCCTGCCATTTCATTGTTTTATATATCATCGCTTATGTTCTAAATAGGAGATGGTATTTTGTTTGTATCGCCAATGTTTCTGCCTTCAATATAGTTCAATTCCACTCTTCCTCTAAAATAGCGTAATAATATTCATCCCACCATTCATTGCCTTTAGGAATACATTTTTTAAAAAAGCCTTCTCTTCTCATTCCAATCTTCTCCATAACTCGGTATGATGGAATATTCTCAGGTTGACACGTAGCTATAATCCTATGTATGTTCATTTCTTTAAATCCATATTCCAAGATCGCTTGTGCTGCTTCAGAAGCATATCCTCTATTTTGATAATTCGGATTAAACACCCACCCAATCTCATATGTATGTTCACCAAAATACTTATAAAAAACAATATGGCCGATAAGAAAATCTTCATCTTTTAGTATTACAGGAAATTTTTCTGCGTTATCACCTTTGTTTTTATTTACAAATGCTTTTGCATCTTCTTCAGTAAAAACCCCTTCTGGTATATACTTCATAACATTCATATCTGACGTATACTCATATACAGCTTTCCAATCTTTGAATTCAAATTCACGTATCAATAACCTTTTTGTTGTTATATGCATTAAAATAACTCCCATCAAAAATAATTTCACTTAATCTTTATTCGATATTAAGACAATAATAACCTCTTTAAATACTATCCTTATACAACAATCTGGGCCCCTTACAAACAACAAAGGGTAGGCGTCTCAGCTATATCTTCTTGTAGACTTCTGTGTACGCCTTTAATTGGTCACGTAAATCCTTGCTCTAATCGCTTGACTTTCCGGTTTAATGATTCGATAATCGCGTCTTTTTTATTTTCATTCATATCCCTTTGCAGCTTTCTTTTTCATTTTTAAAGCTCTTTACACAAAAAAGAGGCTATCCACAAAATGACAATTTCAGGGATAACCTCTTTTTTATCAATTTCTAATCAATCATCTAGCTTTCACTCCATAAAAGCTTCTGAATAATGAACGACACCTTGCACATCTTCAAGAGAATGATTTGCTAATTCCAGAGCCATAAACACTTCATCAGGCACCTCAAAGGGCGCTTTTATATTCCATAAGCTAGCTGGCTTAAAACCAAACTTCGGATAATAATCTGCAAGATTGCTAGTTGAAAGGGCTCTGAAAAAACTAAAATTTGACAATCAGGTAACTGTGGAATGTAACCGAGTCAGTCTCCAATTCAAATGAATTTCTTTAAAATTCTTAATTTATTTAAAACTCATTTATTTTTTAATTAATCAGTTAAGATTAAATTTATACACAAAAGTGTAAATACCTAACAAAAACCACAAGATCACAACATTTTTTCACAAAAAACTTCCTTTGTAATCAAAACAAAGGAAGCAGGATGTTTTCTATTTATAAAAATACAATAATGAAGAAAAGTTCGCCTTTTTTCACAATCAGTTTTTTATTGTTCGTCTGAAGGTGGCAGTAGGCTAGGCGGTAGTGATTCCTCAATTTCTTTTGGGAGAAGTGCTTTTACTGCTTCTTGCCCTATTTGTTTAGCTGCGGCAGGATTTCGTGAAGTCCAATTCATTATTTTTATCATTAGAGCAGTTGCCCATTTCTTTTTTGATAAGTACTCGACTTGTTCCTTTAATAATTCAACTTCATCATGTAGTTTTGTATATTCTTCTCTTGATTGATTCTTATTAGTTTCGTTTTTATTAATAGCTTCGTTATAAAGTTTTTCAAGTTGACTGAGTTTTTCTTTTAATTCATTAGCTTCTTTCCTAGTAAAAAAGGTTTCTACATCTTCTTTAAATTTCTCTCGAACCAAATTTTCAAGCTCAGCTAATTTTTCTTCTGTTTCCTCAGCTTGTCTTCCTAAAATTGTATTCCTTATTTCCTTTCGTAATGCATTAACCCATCCTTCGATGCTGTCTAAAAGATCGTTAGAATTCATATTATGTTTATTTTGAGTTAAAACTACTTCACCTGGACTATATTGGCTTGATATACGAGAGCCCTCTCCTTCAATTGTTGCATTGTAATAATAATCATCATATAAATATTTAATATTTAAGTTTATTCTCCTTGCCTTCTGTTCTTGTTGAATAATATGAAAGTCATCTGAAGTTATTCCTTGGTTGTTTAGTCTGTTTCTGATTTCGGTTAAAAAACTTCTATTCAATGTAGTAGCCAAAATGCTCACCTCAAAAAACTTTAGTTGAAAATATAATACTATATTTATCTAATTTTTAGTCCTAATACGGGCTTTTGCATAAAACAATTATTTTATTTTGTTATTTTGTTCTTCATTAACAATTTCATTTTGTATCTCGTCAAAAATCGATTTACAATCATCCAACATTTTTTGCAGTGTAGCTCCCATTATTAAGCTGTCCAGGTTCGGTTCTAGTAAAATTAAACTTGTTGTAATTTGGCTTAAAGATATTCCTGTGAGCTGTCCTGGCAAAGATAAACCGTAATTTGAAGCACCAAAAAGAAAAAAAGAATCTTGTTTTACATCATTGAGTAAAGATAGACTTTGGTACATACCTTTAGGGCTTACATGGATTTGAGAATTAGCTTTCTTATAGTACATAGTTAATCTATCAATCCGAACCAATTTTTCAAAATCAGAAAAGTAAAGTTGTCTATTATTTATGTTGGGGAACAAAGGTTTTGCCCAATTATTCGGCTCCTTAAAATCTTCCCCATATTTTTTTAGTATTTCATTTTTCTTTATTCTAATTTCTTTTTCTTCTTCCTTCGTAAGTGGATCCAAATCTAATACCTTTGTTGCTATTTTATATGTGTTCATTTCCCTTATACTTTCAATGGAGCTATAATCAAGAAATCTATTGACCAATTCGTACGTAAAGTCAATATTCTGATAATCGTAAGCTAATATTTTAAAAATCACATTTAATTCATGTAAACTTCTCCACCTTGCTAGTGCCCCATCTGAAAACCCAGATTTTAATAAACGTAAGATTTCTTTAGCTAGTTGTACACTTTTTGAGTGCAGTTTAAAAAGAACCTGAAGAATTAACTGTCTTTTTTTATCCTCATGCTCTTCTACATAAAATTCATCCAGTAAATCTACAGATATCTCTTCACAAACCTTAATGATACCCTGCAATATTAAAAATCCCTGATACCATCTTCTATGTAATCGAGATTCAAACTCTTCAGTTATTAACTCCTCTTCTCTAGACATTCTAGACATGTCTGTTTTTAAATCTTCATATAGTATATTTGATAAACTTTTTGGGGCATTTAGATAAAAATCATAAATTGTTTTATTTAATTTTTCATCATCGATTTTTTTTCCTTCTTCAAGCATTTCTTTAAAAATATTCATCAAAGTATCATCAAATAATTTTTGATATTTATTCACTCTTACACCTCTAATACATAAAAGGATTCATTCACCTAAAAAGCCTTAAATACTGAATTAAAGAAAAACAACAAAATAATGATTGCTAGTACAATAACAATCTCAAAAGTATGTGAACTTGCATCTTCTTTATCATGTTCAGTCTTATCTCTCATTTGCTCCCTATATTTCCTTTGTATTTCTTCTTTTTTCTTATTCATCTTACTCGACCCCTTTCAAAATAAAGTAAAGTCAAGCAATTCTGAATTATTTTTATTCCTTTCTTTTGACTCTTAATTTAATCCATTCTTCATCATCAGAATATGGTTTTTTGGTTGTTCTATACCATCCGTTAAAATGAGCAACTAACTGAATCATTATTTTCTCAGCTTGACCTTTAGAGTCCATACCTAACTGCGTAAAACCATTTTTACTACTTAGCGGATCTCCGTCCCCTGGCTTATCAAACTGTATAAGAGCTATGTAGTATCTCCTTAGTCTGCGCCAAAAGGTTATAGAGCCACCAAAGTGATTCCGATAGTGATTAACATTAAGCTTTGGTTTATAGCCCTTTGACTTTAAATATTCGGCAATTTCTTCAGCGCCAAATTCTTGACCTATTTGACCTCTTTCTTTAAGCACATTCTAAACCCCACTCATAATAAAGTGATTATTTTATTACTATTATACTACAATTTTCCATGGTCAGACTAAACCAAAAGCAGTCTATTCAGAACTGCTCCTTAGTGTTTTTAACCTTTTGGGTGTTTATTCATATAATGTTGAAGTACTGACTGATAAGGAGTGAAACATATGAGATATTATCCGACCCATAGTTTAATGAGACAACAACCACAATCCCCTCCACCGTCTTACGTACCACCAAAACCCTATCCTTCACATTATTTAGTTGACTGTTTAAATAATTACACTTATGTTTGGTTGGTAAATGGTGAGGGATTTTGGTTTTACCCCACATACCTCCAGTATGGTGAAGTTGCAGGATATAGATGGAACGGTACTTTTTGGACATTCTATGGATTTGATGAAAGATTAATTGAAAGAGTTGCGTGTTATCCGATTCCTACTTTGTATTAACAAAAAGCCCTCTGTGGAAACTTAAATCCACAAGGCTTTTTCATTTATTGTGACTCATCTTTTATCTGGTGCACATTTATTAAACTTTTAGCGTGTCACCACTTGAATTTTCCCTTACCTCACATTGCACATTACACTTCGTTTTGAGCTCGCTTGCAACCTCAATGACTTCATACATTGTTTGCAATTTAGAAGCGCCGTGGAGGTCGCTAGATGTCAAATAACCGTCCTCATCTAATTTAAATGATTTGAAGTATTCCTTGTTCTCAAACTGCAGTACATAAAAATAATCAATCAAAGGCATAAATCAACCTCTTTTAAATAATTTTGTAATCCTCATAGCTAATGGCAGTAGCCCCATTAACATGTAAAAGGCAATAACGTTAAGCTTATTTTTGAAAAACAGGCTGGCCAAATTCCTTTCCATGCTCGCTGCTGTTTCTTTATCCATGAGTCCTTAAAATACTTCATCATAGACCTGATCAACAAAAATAAACTTAATGCCAGTCAATAATCCAACTCCAAGCCAAATAATTAAAGAATAAGCTAATCCAATCATTTGTTCCCTCCCTATATCGAACGAAATTTGCTATTCTTGAGTATGTTGAATAAATTATGTGGGTGATCTTGTGGAAGAGAAGTTGGAAACAAACGGGTATGATACTTCAATCGTTTATGATTACAAAGAATATCCAGATACAAAATACGGACGCTGCGACAATTGCGATTACACACTCTTCAAAAGCTCTGTGAAGAGTGGAATATTCTTGCGTGAATGCCGGTGCTGTGGGATGAAAAAGAGCATTTAGGTTAATTAATTCCAGTGTATGTATAATCTAAAGACATTGAGGTCAAGCCCTACAGTTATTTTTCTATAGGGCTTTGAAACTGTTACATTAGTAGCTTTCCTCTGTGTCGATTGAAGTGAAAGGTTCTAACTCAATGGCCTCATGTACTTCTGGGAAAAGATAAATTTCTCTCTGTTGCCCTTCACTGTATGCTTTAACCAATGGAGCAATGGCATCTGACCATTTTTTAAATTCCGTAGGGTTTATTCTTGGAGTAGGAGTGTAAGCGTGATGAATTGCATACGCAGTTGTTTTATTTAAAACACTTCTAGGAATCATTTCATACCATGTGTCAGTTCTATTATGTCCTCCCAACGCTGTACCATTTACACCATACCTACGTGGAGCTGTTGCATACAGAATGTTCCCCCTTGAATCAGTTAAGAAAACAACTACTGTGCCGGTGAACCCTTTCCACTTTTTACTAGTCCATGTTTTAGTGGTTGCATCTAATCTTCCACTTGAGGATATAATAATATTGGTTGCCATTCGTCTATGATCCCCTAATTCTGTATGCTGTGAGCCCCGTAAAGGAAATGTCACACGCTCATCACTTTCAATACTTTCTACGTAAGGATTAAAGTTTAAGTAATCATTTCTGTAGTCAAACGATACAGGATACATTGCGTCGTCCCAATTTTGATAGAATTTTTGGAATTGATAATTATACACAACAAAACACCTCAGTAAATAATTTAGGTCAATGACCAAAATCAACATATTCAGTTAACTCGAACAAAGTTCCTAAATATTCACAATTAAATATGACAGTGTAGGTTCCTTAAAGATCGCAACCTTAACTCAAGAACTGTATAATTTATCTTCCTCTCATTATTTTTAGGTATTTATAAATGTTTTCAAATGTAGCTTATAACTCACTTATTTTTCTTCATTTAAATTTCAGGAATTGTTCCATAATCAAAATAAAAATATCTTCTGTTGGCTTTTCTTATATACTTACTTTTCTTGTTTGAGCTCTTTCTTTTTATTCCTTTTGTAACCTGCATAAGAGCCGCCAAAAATAGCTATAAACATGGCAATCCAAATAAAAATGTTCAAGGCAACTTCCCCAATTTTAAATAAAACACTTCTTTTATCTTGATTCTTTATGCTCTCGGATTAAGACACGTAATCGTGTTAAGGTTAATTCATGACTGCATAAGGAGTGATACCTTGCTAAAAGTTGCAAAAATTTCGGTTTCTTGCATTGCATTAGTCTTGTGCGTATACTCACTGTTTAATCAAAATGAATTATTGTTGCTGGTTGTTCAATTGTTTGTTGCAGCACTTTTATCAGTAGTCGGAATTGAAGCGATATTAAGCAAACAAAAACTGTCTGGATATTTATTGTTTGGAACAGCAGCCTTCTTACTTGTTGTAAACGGTGTGAAATTCATGATTTAAACTTATTTTAATTCCGTAAGAATATAGAGTCCCAGAACCAATAAATGAAAGCTGCAACAATGCTCATAATGAAATAATTTAAGCTTTTTAGCACAGCAAGCAAGAGCACTTGTTGGATTAGTCACAACAAAGAACGATAACGCAGCTACAAAAGCTATAGCTGTGTAGATAAAAAGATTAATTTAAACTTTTTTCCTCTTTTTCTCAGCAGCACTTGCAAATTGCAAAGGGACAGCAAACACCAAATAAGTGATTAAAGCGTAAAATCCTATGATGCCAATAGTGACTAATGCGATTGCCATAAATCCAGAGTATAAAAGATTGAGCATTATTCAACCTCTGAAAATAACCACCGCGTTACGAAATAATTCATATCATTAAACTCAAACCATAAATTCTTTATCCAAACGTCTCTTAAGCTTTGTCTCTTTATGTGAACTCTTGATAATAAATTCTGTTCGGATCTGTTTTCACCTGGTTTGTTGTACTTAAATGTTCCTTTTCATACATCCTCCATTAAATCAATATCATTTTTCCACCTTGACTATCAGTAACCCATTCGCCGTTATATTTACATTTGCTCACTGTCCTAGAAAACTTGTAATTCTTTCCCAACCTTATAACTTTAGTTTACCATTATTATCCTGAGTGATCGATATGGTTATGATCTTTTTGAAATAGCAACAACTCATGCAGCTCAATGTTTAGGTATGTGAAGAGTTATCTAACAGCTCTCTTGGGTACCGCTCCATTTCATACCTGTATAGCTTTCTGACAATCGCAAAAGTGATCAATTCACGATTAAAATGTCTATATCAAATGGTGTTTTTATGTAAATTTAAAACAAGCAATAAACAAATAAAAACTGCCTCTATTGTTATTTTTCGTAATAATAGGATTTGACCCAATGATAATTTCTACCCTTATTTTCACACCATTCAATAAATCCCTTTGATTGTTTTTCTGTAAACAACACCCAGTCATTCAACAGATCTTGATAATAGTTAAGTGCTTCGTTATTGTTATTTCTTGTTTGTTGACATTCTACCTTGTTGTTTAACTGCCGTGACTTAGTAATAAGTGCTGTATCTTCTTTAATATCGCCAAGATACAAATCTTGGATATATAATGAAATGAATACCAAAGGGCGTTCAAATTAATATCGATTAGCGTTAATAAGGATAATTGTTCATTGCTGCCACCAAGTCTAAGTGCATTGTATAAGTAATCGACACGTTTAGCATTTAAAAACACGCCATACCACCTATGTGGTCTTGGATCTTCGGGGTTACTCTTCATCCATACCTCAAGTAAAGGCTTTAAAAGTTCCTTTTCCAAAGGATGAACGAGTGTATGATGAATATCATCTGATGTTTCAAATAAAGCAAATAGCCAACAAGCAAAATTCTGTTGTGCATTATGATCCCATGTCTTTGCCTCATCAATAAAGGAAGATAATGGTTTAAAGGATTCCTTACGTAACCCTTTTTCTTTGAGAGAGCAGAACTTTTTAAATAATGGATATTCATCCAATCTGTCACTTTTCAATATATTAGTTAAGATATTTACTATTGTTCACATCTCTCTTTGTTTAGAATAAAATACATGTTTTATACAGAATTGATACTAATAAAAATCTCCAAAAGGAAGGCTGTCTTTGAATAAGGATTGGTGAACTGCGATTACTTCTGAATCATTTTCTTTCTCTTTTGCCTCTGCTTTAGTTAGAAACATTGTATTTTGATAAATGTAATGAACCTCTGTTTCTGGTATCAGATCAGCGCCACTGTCTACATATTCATATATCCAATCTAATGCGGAAGCCTCACACTCTATATCTTCCACCGCTTCTGAAGACAATTCATCATTCTCCTTGATGTCCTTTAGATAACTTTCCAGGTCATAAGATTCGCCATCTTCAGGGATGTAAACAGAACAGCGTTCCGCATCATCATCATCTGAAGTCCTAATTCATTTATAATCTCCTATAAACAAACCGCGGTGCAGCTTGAGAGCCATGATCCTGCGTTTTCAATTCAGTTTGGAGGTCTTTCAAAAGCTGAATATCTTGATTCATTCGTTTCCCCCTAATTTGTTTAAAACCACGATTTTGAAAATAAATAGGCTTTTATGATCCTTCATTCACTTCCAAATAAACTCCAGATATTGCATAATAAATGCATAATATGTAAATGGAGTTGATATAATTGAACCCTCGAAAAATTTTATTGAGTTCTGCTTTAACATTCGGCATGCTAATATCCGCTGTTCCTGCCTTGGCAACGAATGTTTCATCTGAAGTTGTTGTGAAAAATGATGAATATGAGTACGATACCATATATCAGCTTAGTCCCATACCAAACTTCAAGCCTTCTCTTGAATACAATGGTTATACTTATACTCTTACAAATTATTATTTTGATTACTCAATAGGGTTTTATAAGGCTATTTATACAAAAGTTATTTAAACTTATAAGGGGCTTTTTAGCTCCTTTTTCTTGTTTTAAGCAAGGTGTTTCTTCCTATGTGATCTTTTATGTATGAAATCAACCGTAATATCTACTTTTGCTGGTTCCTTCTTTTCTGTTGCGCTGAGTAATAACAATCACTTGGCTATATTTTGATTCCTCAATGATCTCGACTGATTAACCCTTAGATGTAATATAAGTACTAGGATCGTGTACGATATACGACTTGACGGTATTAGGTGACAATTTGACAGAGAAATTTAATGCACTTCTAACTTTTTTAACTGCAATGGGAATCATTGTTGACCCGACAACTCTCAAGGTATTTCTGATAGTGAACAAGCAATGGATTATGATTCACCGAGATAAAACCCCTACCCTTCTCTTAATCGAGGAGGGTATTTTTTTCGCTTTTTAAGAAAACGTTAATCTTCCTTAAACACTTAAATATGATAAAATATTACATATTTAGTCTATTGGATACATAGAGGGAGGGATTTCAATGGAGCAATTAATTCCGTCATCCACGGTTGGAGTTAAAATCAATGAGTGGTATAAATACATACGGATGTTCGCCGTTCCAGATGCTGAGATATTAAAAGCAGAGGTTGAAGAAGAAATAAAACATATGAAGGAAGATCAAGACTTATTGCTGTATTATTCTCTAATGTGTTTTCGTCATCAGCTAATGCTGGATTACCTTGAACCTAAGTCATTGAATGAAGCACGTCCTAAAATTTCAGACTTATTAGAAAAGATCGAAAGCAGCCAAACAAAGCTTAAAGGTGTCCTGGAATACTACTGCAATTTCTTTAGAGGAATGTATGAATTTGATAAGAAGGATTATATAAATGCAATAAGGTCATATAAAATTGCTGAGAAAAAGCTCGCTTTAGTAACAGATGAAATTGAACGAGCTGAGTTTTATTTCAAAATGGCTGAAGTGTATTATCACATGAAACAAACCCATGTATCAATGCACTATGCTGAAGCAGCCCTTAACATTTATAAAGACCAAAAAACTTATACTGTTCGCCGAATACAATGTGCATTTGTTGTAGCAGGCAACTTTGATGATCTGGAAAGTCATGAAAAAGCAGTTCCCCATCTTCAGAGAGCCCTAAAAGACTCAAAAGCCATAAACAAACACAAACTAATTGGTGCATCATTATATAATTTGGGAAACTGTTATTATAAGATGAAAGAGTATGACAAAGCTGCTGAATATATTGAACAAGCAGTTTCATTGTATGAAAGAGATAAAAGCGATCTCCTCCCTCACACGTTATTTACGCTGACACAAATTCACTTTAAAATGAAGGATATTGAAAAAGCCTTGGTTCTTTACAAAAAAGGAAACGAGAAAGCAAAAGCAATAAATGACGATGTCTTAATTGCTGAGTTTAATTACTTAAAGGCTTTATATATCGACTCTATAGATAAACGCACAGTTTTCCGAACTTTTTCTGTACTTAAAGATAATGTTATGTATCCAGATTTAGAGGAATTAGCACTCGACACGGCTAATTATTGTAAGGAGATAGGGCAATTTGAAAACTCAACCACCTTTTTTGACGTCATGGTGGATGCCCGAATCCAAATACAAAGAGGAGAGTGTTTATATGAAATTTAAACTTGCATTAGCCACCTTGTCAGTTGTCGTTGGATTAGCAGTGTTTAGTGGCTTTTCATCCTCGAATGACCAAGAATTCCATGAAGCTAAAAGGAACATTACTTCTATTCAACCAACCAAGTTTTTTGTTTAATGTTTAGCCCTTCTCATTGAGAAGGGTTTTAACTCTTATGTCCACCTGTTAGCCTAGCTCTGTGAAGTGCTGTCCCTGCAGGTGTATAAGAAACTGCTCTCAGAATCGCTTTCGATCCGTATTTGCTTCTAATTCCATCCATAACGAATCCAAGCTTTCTTCTCTTTTTATTATCCACTTCAAATAAACTAACCTGCTGATTAACATCACCCTCAATATTTGATAGTGTGACTGAGATATTACTCACTGTTTTACCCGAGTAAAACTTATAAAAGCGCATCAAGCAACATTCATAAATGTCCATTGTGATATTTGTGGGTAGATCAATTGTTTTGGATCGATGAAAACCACCGCCAAGCTCATCTTTACTGTAACCAATTCCTAGGCTAATTGTTCGACCAACTTTATTATGTGCACGTGCCCTTCTTGCGACTTCCTCACAAATCTCCAGAAGAACAGCCTTAATCTCTTCTTTTCTTGTGTAATCCCTCATTAAAATTTGACTCTTACCAAAACTAATCTGACCTTGCATCAACGGAGCACCTATTTCTGATAAATCAATTCCGTGAGAGGTAGTACAACTGGTTTCCCATTATTCCAAACTTCTTTTCAAGCAGCTCTAAAGGAAATTTAGCCAACTGACCTACAGTTGATATTCCCATCCGATTCAGATTTCTTTCCATCCTCCCTCCTATTCCCCACATTTTAGACAGCGGGTGAACCTTCCAGAGTTTATTTGGTACATCTTCATATCTCCAACGTGCAATACCACTCTTTGTTTTCTTACTCTCCAGGTCAAGCGCAAGCTTACTGAGTAACATGTTATCTCCAATGCCTACTGTGCACATTGGCCAAATTCTCTCCACATGCTACTTTGAATTGCTTTGACCATTTCTTCAGGATCTTCTTTTTCTGCAATGCAGATTTCCCACGCTAAGCAATTATTACATAAAAAAGCCGGATCCCCACTCTATGGGGATCCGACTTTACTTATTGTTAGAGTATTATTTTTTCATTTTTTTATATTTCATCGATTCTCTAATCTTGTCGAAGAATAGCTAAGGCCTCAATGTGTGTAGCAAGCCATCAAATATTCAACATTCACTAAGTGTCCTTATCTCTGCTCAAGAAGATAAAAGAATGAACAGTATAACCGTTCTTTTATCCATTTAAGGCGTCCATTATGATAAGATCTTAATTGATAAGCCATTACAATATTTCAATGTACCCTTCTGTTCCATTCACACGAATTCGTTGCCCGTCTTTGATTAGTCTGGTAGCATTTTCAACTCCAACAACTGCAGGTAAGCCATATTCACGCGCTATAACTGCTCCATGGGTCATCAGTCCACCAACTTCGGTGACTAGGCCTTTTATGGATACAAACAATGGTGTCCAGCTAGGATCAGTAAAGGAAGTGACTAATATATCTCCAGCTTCTAGATCAGCATCTTCCATGTTTAAGATGACACGTGCTCGCCCCTCTATAACTCCGGAGGAAACAGGTAGACCTACAATCGCTCCGGCTGGGAGATTTTCTCGTTTGTACTCGCCTGTAATGATTTCACCATCAGACGTGATAACACGTGGTGGAGATAGTTTTTCATATAAATTATACTCGTCTTTTCGTTTGCTTATGATTTGGTAATCCAGTTTATTTGTGCGTACGACTTCGTGAAGTTCTTCAAAAGTGAGATAGTATATATCTTCTTTTTCATGAATAACGCCCACTTTTACGAGTTGTTCGGCTTCTTTCAGTAAAGCCTGCTTATAAACGAAGTAGCGATTAACCATGCCGTATTTTGGATATTCCCGATAACCGATGAAATTCCGGATTATGTCGATCATTCGTTTGGTTTCTTTGGCTTTTTGTTCACCATCCGGTAATTGCTTCAATCGATCTAATAACTCTTGTTCTTTCTTCAAAGCCTCCTGTCGCCCTTGTTCAAATTTCCGATGGCTGGCATTAGACTCAAAGTTTTTGATATTATTAAGAATCATTGGGACAAGTGTAGTTGGTTTTTCGCTCCACCGAGTTCTTGTAATATCAATTTCTCCGGCACACCGCATTCCGTATTTGTTGAGATAAGCATAGATAGCGTCTTGGATTTTCTGTCCATTTTCAAACTCAACCAGCTCATCCAAAAAGTGATCATTTTTTACATGCTGTAAATAAGCAATTACTTCTGGATAAGGACGTATCACGTCTGCGACGTCCAATAGCGCAAGACCCATTTCTGAAGTAATATTATGAGGTACAGATTGAGAAAGCGTATCTGCTGCGTTTTTTTCGCCTAACCACTCGTTCATTTTTTCGTTAATCCATGATGTAGCATTTATAGCAGCCATAAACACAGCCGAACTTTGTGGGTCAAATAAGATCTTCTTTAATTGCTGGATATCTTCGAGAATAAAATCAAACAAATCCGATCCCGATTTCGTTTGGATGTTTTGTTTTAACTCTTCTATCGATGTTTGACTACGCTTAATCAAATCAGAAACGATTGTTGGATCGTTCTCGAATTGTGCCAGCATATCTGTATTGTTACTTCGGTTGGGAATCGTTGCTGTTTTATCATTTGGTATCGACTTAATGAAATCCCGTCGCTCAATTGTTGTCATAAGTGCGTCTTTTAAGAGCGGATCGTGTTGTCCCATGCCATTTAATAAAAATTCTCTGCTGTCAGGTGATGCCAGATTATGTGTGACATCAACAAATAACCTTCCACCAGCTTTATGCATGGGTGCAGAAGTCGTCAACAGAAAAAAAGACAATCCCAGTGGTTTTATGGGATCCGTCATCATTTGTTGATGACCAACAGAGATATAGACGTGATTTTCTTGATCACTCGCTTCAGGGATAGGGTATAAAGTTGTGATTGGACGACTCTGGACAATATAAAAAGTATCGTCAACCAAACACCATTCGATATCTTGCGGGCAACCAAAATGAACTTCGATCTGTCTCCCGATGAGTGCCAGTTGTAAAATTTGTTCATCAGTCAGTGTTTGAGTCTTTTGCTGAGTAGGCTCGATCTGCTGTGTTTCTGTTCCTCCTTCTTTTCGTCCATAGTTAGCCAATTTTTTGGTTGCTATCATCTTATCGACGATTTGCTCATCCTGTACTTTATAACAATCGGCAGATACCAAGCCAGAGACCAGTGCTTCACCAAGTCCAAAACCGGCATCGATGGATAACACCTTTCTGTTGGAAGTGATTGGATCAGCGGTAAATAAAATCCCCGAAGTCTGTGGGAAAACCATCCTTTGAATGATAACGGATAAATAAACTTGGGTATGGTCGAATCCATTTTGCATGCGGTAGATTACCGCGCGATCCGTAAATAGGGAAGCCCAGCATTTGCTGATATGCAGCAAGATCGCTTCTTTGCCGATAATATTTAAATAGGTATCTAGCTGACCGGCAAAAGAAGCATGTGGTAAATCTTCAGCAGTCGCACTCGAACGTACGGCATAGGCATGTTCCTCACCAAACTGGGAGAGATAGTGAGCAACTGCTTTCACAACATCGGAAGGAATTTCTATTTCCATAATGATTTGTCGAATCTTTCTGCTGATTTTACCAATTTGATCTCGATCCTCAACTTTTAGCATGGCCAATTGATCCAACAACACTTGTAACGTTTCGTTTTGTTCGACGGCTTTTTGATATCCTATAGTTGTGACACAAAATCCTTCTGGTACTTGCAGACCTTGAATTTTTGATAATTCCCCTAAATTTAACCCTTTTCCTCCAACAAGCAAATGCTGTGTTTTTTCAATTTCGTGAAAACCAAGAACCAAAGAACTCATTCTACATCTCCCCTTCAAAAATAATAATTGACAAAGAGCTTTCCAGCATGATATAATAAAAATATAAGATGGATATCTATAACTTTTTACACAGAAAGCACACGTAGTCTGATTATATCACCGTGTCTATTTTTGTGCAATATAAAAAGAACCTGGGCTATTTCAACAGGTTCTTTTTTAATTTCCCGCTATCATTAGTCACAAAAAAGTCGGAACTTTATTCTATAGAAAGAACATGAAAAGTATTTACAAGAAAAAATGACCAATAAACAAAGCAACATCCAACTTTTATTCTTGTATTGTTTCCATATTCAAATTGAATTTTTATAGACAATATATCAAAGGTTTTATAACCGAATACAAAAAAGAACCTGCATTTTGCAAGCTCCTTTCACGTTGTCAATATATTGTGAATGTTTAACGACAAGGACATTTATGTATAAATATTTCCTATAAAGTTTGCTCACTCAAGGGAGTCTTGATCATCCCCTAATGAAAGGGGGTGATGCTATGTCAATATTCCAGGCATTAATGCTAATGTCTTTCATTCGAGTCGTTTATAATCGCCCTGTTGACGTATATAAATAAAAAATAGACCTCCCTTGAGCCTCAGAACCTAAAGGGATAGGTCTACCAAGAAACCATATCGAGCAAGCCCTATGATGGGCAGCTTTTTGTACAGAGCCGGGGTGTTGGTAGCACCCTGGCCTTTTATGTTAAAAAGAAGATTCAGAAACTAAGTCAAAAAAAAATGAAGATATCGATACTAACATTTAATGCCTATTGAGAGTTCCTAGGCATTTTTTTGTGCAACAAAGAAAGACCCAGATCAAAAAGTCTAGGTCATACTGGTTCCTTCTATTCGCTTTGATATTTAGTACGTTTTCGTTGATTTAACTACGTTTATGACAACTCTTAAATGTATACTTCGGGTCACAGTTGGGGTCACACTCAGGTCATAACATGACTTTTACCGGTTTCAAATCATCCAATACAAACTAATCATTGTACAGTAATCTCCCCTATTTCTCTTCATTTCATATTTTCACAACAAATTCAAACATACAATAACAAAGTACTCCTTGCATTTCCTCACCCGTCATGCTATATTCATATAGCGATGAGCTGAATTGTGTAAGCCGATGTACATGCCCTTTGCAGCACACACGAATGTGGCGTGTTCAAAGAGGTACTACAAAGCCTTACACAGCGTAGCTCATCGCTTTTTTAATTCTGTCAGGTCACAGGTGAGGTCACGATTTTAATAATAAATCCATCTTATCTGCTGCTTCTAGTTGCATTGATGGAAGAGCGTGACTGTATGTTCCTAATCTTTGTTTAATATCAGAATGACCTAACCTCTCTTGTACTATTTTTGGACTTACTCCAATACTGATTAGATACGTAGCATGTGTGTGTCTCAGTGCATGAGGTTTAATCTTTGGTAATCTTAGCTGTTTGCGTATTGAGTGAAATCCCCTTCTCCAATTACAAGGCGGCAACCAATCCCCCATTTTCGTACATACCACTAAATCTAGATCATTGTATTTTACTCCTGCTTCTATCTTGTCCCTTTCAACCAACCTTTTATGTTTCCGTAAGCTTTCACATAGTGACTCAGGTATATTAACATTTCTGTATGAGTTAACTGTTTTAACTTCTGGCTCTAACCCATAGTTACCTTTATCATCTATCCTACATAGTGTTTGGCGTATTGTGATATACCGTTTTTCCCAGTTAATACTCTTCCATTCTAACCCCAGAACCTCACCCATTCTCAAACCAGTCTTAATGGATATTTCATAAGCAATGTAATGTCTTGATGGGCGTTTAAGTTTTGAAGTATCCAGGAAACGTTTAATTTCTTCAGGAGTCCAAGTCTCCACTATGCTCTTTTCTCTTGGTAAGTTCAATTCATCAAAGATGGCCATATCAATTTTTCTTCTTCGTGATGCCTTTTTGAATATGCTCCTGGTTACCTGTACTGCTCTTCTTACTGTGTCAGCAGATACTTTTCGTTCAAAGTGGAGTGTATTTATGTGTTGCTGCAATACATCCTCTGTGATCTCATCGAATTTGTATACCGATAAATAAGAAAGAACATTGTATTGAAGTATCTCTCTATAGTTGTTAAATGTACTTGGTCTAAGCTTCACTCTTTTTGATTCTAACCAGGATTCAGCATACGTTCCAAATGATTCAGGTATCTCAGGTAAGTAGTTCTTTTCTTCTTCAACCTCAAGAATTACCTGTCTAAGTACCTCTTGAGCTTCTTTATAAGTCTTAATCCCTTTTCTTTTACGCTGAATTCTCTTTTTGTTATTGGATGCGTTCCACCTGAATAAACAAAATAGTATGTTCCTGATTTTTCATCTTTTTTAACTTTTGTCATTCTGCTCACCTTTTTAAGTGAACACAAGGGAAAACGTACTAAAGACAATTATAATGACATGCTTATAAGAAGTCACACAATATATAGAGTGGACAGCAGCACACTAGGTTCGGAAGAATGTTCCGACCCTTTAACGCCCCTCTCTTCCCTTGTGATAACAAGAATACCCATCCATATTTTAACACACTGCATAAAAAAGACCCCCAGCTAAAGGGAGTCTAGTTTTTAATAAACTTCATCTAAAAGTTTCTCGCTTAAATCCTTAAATTTACCTTCATCTTTTAGAGCATTAAGAAGCGCTATCACTTTCTTTTCTTTAATTCCAAGAACTTTAGATAAGATATCACGCACTTCTGCAAAGTCAGGGACTTTCTCATTATGTAACTCCTGACTTGAAATGCCTTCAACCTCTTTTCGATACTGTTCTGGTGGCTGAGGACTATTTAGAACACGATCATTTAAGACTGATAAGATATATTCCAATTCTCTTCTTTTCTCACTATAAATATTATGTTGAATTAACCAATTGGAATAAGGGTATCTTGGATCATTCAGTTTTGCATTACTAAGCTTTAAGATTTGCCATTTAAGCTCTTCAATTTCTTGTTCAAGAAGTTCAACCTTTTCTTCTAATTGATTAGTCATTTATAGCCCTCCTGTGAATTATAGAAGTATCCAAAGTACCCCTTCTCTGCGCAGTGAAATTATACCTGTGCTAGCCCGCCATCTACGAACAATTCAATACCCGTCAAGTAACTGCTTTCGTCTGAAGCAAGGAAAGATACAGCGTTTGCTACTTCTTCAGGTGTCCCAACTTTTCCAGTTGGAACAGTATTTCTGGTATTTTCCATTGCTCCTTCAAGTGCATCACCAAAAAGCTCATCGTATGCAGGTGTAAGAATAACTCCTGGACTAACCACATTTACACGGATTTCAGTACCTTTTAGGTCAAGAATCCAGTTGCGAACTAGTGCTCTTAATGCTGCTTTAGATGCTCCATATACACTAAACGCTGGGTTGCCAATTGATCCAGCAGTAGAGCCCGTTACAATAATAGAACCTACTTTGTCCGGGAATAGTGATAACGCTTTTTGAACAGTAAAGATGGTTCCTTTAACGTTAATGTCGAACGTTCTATCAACCTGCTCTTCAGTAATTTCACCTAATGGAAGGAAGTTTCCGGTGCCTGCATTAGCAAAAAGAATGTCCAACTTACCTTTTTCCTGCTTTATAATGTCATATAGTTTGTCTAAGTCTTCAAGCTTAGAAATATCACCTTGAACACCGGTTACGTTCTTGCCAATTTGGTTAACAGCTTTATCAAGTTCGTTTTGTCTACGTCCCGTGATATAAACATATGCACCTTCGTTTACAAATTTTTGTGCTGTAGCAAGACCAATCCCACTTGTTCCACCCGTTACAAGCGCTATTTCACCTTCAAATTTACCCATACTTAACACTCCTTTAGAATTAATTTTATTTTATGTCTAGTACCTTTAAGTACTTGAAGAACAACTTACAAGATATAGTATCCTTCAGTAAGCACATTATCGGAAGTACCCACTTTTTTGTGATATAGTAACTAAAAAGTAATAAATGTGGAATGGAGAGCTTTAGACATGAAAAAATTTAGCTGTGGGTTTGAAGTGACAAAGGAAGTTATTGGCGGAAAATGGAAAGGCCTTGTATTATACTTTTTAATGAATGGACCAAAGAGAACGAGTGAATTAAAGCGCATTATCCCAAATATAACTCAGAAAATGCTGATTCAAACACTTAGAGAGCTTGAAGCCAGTGGACTTGTGAGCAGAAAGATGTATAATCAAGTACCCCCGAAGGTTGAATATTCATCCACTGAACTTGGAGAATCTCTTAAACCTATCTTGCAGGAGCTCTGTCAATGGGGAGGCCATTATGCGGAGCAAGAGTATGCAGAAGGTGAATATGAAATTGTACAACCAGAACAACTAAAGTGAGGATTGATGTAGCTGCTGAAGTAAATGCTAAACAACTTCAATACCATCACCTGACAGATGAAGAACAGTCAGAAATAAATGAGATATTCAATTATGAAAGTGAAGTTTTAATAAGAAGTATCATGGACTATATTCAGGAGAACTTTGATGAAATTCAAAAAAGAGCTGTTTCAAATGTTAAAAAGAAGGTTCAGAAACTTAGCCAAAAAATAAATGAAGATATTGATAATAATATTTAATGCCTATCTAGAGATAATAGGCATTTTTTTGTGCATAAAAAAGACCTGAATTAAAAATCCAGGTCACATTACTCCCCTGTATTCACCTTATTATTTAGTACGTTTTTATTGATTTAACAGCATTTATTCACATCCACAAAACGGTGTTTCAGGTCATAATCAGGTCACAGTACGGGTCACAGTTAAGTCAATTTTCTGAGTTTGGACAATAAAACACCAGCTTAATATCGTCATACAATTTAACAATATTACGATTGAATTTTGTGTTTTCGCTTACTTTCGACAACATCATACAAAATAAGACAAGTTTTATTACGTTTTCAATTACAATAACAAAGTACTCCTTGCATTTCCTCAACCGTCATGCTATATTCATATAGCGATGAGCTGAATTGTGTAAGCCGATGTACATGCCCTTTGCGGCACACACGAATGTGGCGTGTGGTGCATCGCCTCAATACGCAAAGACGTTTGCCTCTTAGGCAAACGTCTTTTTTGTGTTATCCGATTTTTGTTCCGTTTGATAATGGTTGTTCAGGCTGAAGCAGGACGACATCACCTTGGCCGGGAATGCCGCCGAGGACTAAGACTTCGGATTTAAAACCTGCGATTCGGCGCGGCGGGAAGTTCACGACAGCGATAATTTGTGTGTTGGTCAGTTCTTCCGGGCAATAGCGCTTTGTGATTTGCGCGCTTGATTGTTTAATGCCGATATCTTCTCCAAAATCAATGAACAGTTTAATTGACGGATTTCTTGCTTCAGGGAATTCTTCCGCTTTGATAATGGTGCCAGTTCTGATATCCAGTTTTTCAAAATCTTCAATTACAGCCATCATTATATCTCCTTTTTCTTACTATTTTAAAAGAGACACCTGCTAAATGTTTAACCAAAAGCTCATATTTTTTTATCCGAATGAAAGGTGTTCCGGTATATTCGGGGTGATACACCTGTACTTTTTACAAACCATCTTGTAAAAGAAGAAAGGTTTTGAAAGCCGAGCGCTTGACTCACGACAGTCAGCGTAACATTTTTCTCAATCAGCATCCGTTTCGCTTCCTCAAGACGGAGGTCAGCTATATAGGCTTTAGGGGACTTACCGGTCTGTTTCTTAAACCAGCTTGAATAGTAAGCTGGGTGATAATGTTCAATTTCCGCCAGCTTTTGTATTGTCAGCGGCTCAGACAAATGGCTATGGATGTATGCGATTGACGCATGAGTATGGGTTTGCAGTTTTTCTTTTATGTATTGAACAAGCAGGTGGAGCGTGTGCGCTGAGCGTGTGTTTGCTTCCTCTATTAATAAGTGCCTGATCGAAGACCAAAAAGGATCGATTGCAGCTTCAATCCCTGCGGCTGCATGATGCTCCTCAATTTTCATCGCCTGAAGCGGCACATCCAGCACAAGACATTCATTTCTGCCAATAGAGCGGAACCGGTGCTCGCACTCTGGCGGAATATATAAAAATTGATCCGGCTTTAATTTGACCTGCCGATCCTCTGTTTCAAGATCGATATTCCCTTCAAGGGGAAAAAGAAATTGGCTGTACGTGTGCTTATGTGAGGAATAAAGGCGTGTATATGTCCGTTTTTCACAGATAATCTCTTGAAGCGAATTCATCAGCCATCCTCCTTTTTGATCCGGTAATGGTGTTCCGATATAGGCAAGAACCCAATTTTTTCATACAAAGAAACGGCGGCTGAGTTTTCTTTCATCACTTGCAAGTACATATACTTAGCTCCATGGTTCATTGACCATTCAGTCAGAGCCCTGATGACTTGAGTCCCTGCCCCTTTTCCTCTATGTTCCTTTGCTACTACAACGTTGCTGAGTCCGCCATAGCCATCGATAACGGAAGCCGTGCCCACTGCTGTCAGGCTGCCTTGGTCATACATAGTGAAAAAGGTTTTACACGGCTGTATTCGTTTGAAAATGCTTGTATAGCCGCAATGCCGTTCTGGTGAAAATTCTTCTAATCGGATAAAATCATCAATCCATGAAGACGATGGCTGTTGCTCCCACTTATATGTAAATCGGCTGTTGTCAAAAGTACGATCTAAAATATCGCAGCATGATGCTGTCATCTGAAAACATTCATCAATCTTTTCATATCCGCTGTCTGCCAATGCATCATCCAGTCCTTCCGGAGATGCGTCACTGATTTGAATACAAACGGGCAGACCTAAACTTTTATAGAAATGCTCGATCTCTTTTTGGTAATCTCCTTCTGGCATGTCCGCCGATGTCCATACGCTGTTCGCCCGTTTGGTTACGCCAAAGTTCGCTCTGAGAAGCCATTTCCCCATTCTTTTTTGAATATAAGACGGCCATGATGCTGCCGCTAATTGCTCAATTTTGTAAATATCATGCATCGCCTCTTGCTCTCCCTTATATATACTGCATGATATATTATACAATATTCAGAAATATAAGACATACATTATTTAGTTTACATAATACTTTTATTGTTTATTGACAGACCCGATAGAAATAATCGAATTGAAAATGCTAAGCTTTCTGAAATGTCTTCCTTTAATTCAAACGCTTCTTTTCCGATTAAAGTCGCGAATCCGTGCAGCAAGCTTCGCAGCCCTCTTGTTGCATGGATCACAGTCTGTTCGTTTGCATAACCGCTGTCAATTAGCAGTTTCGTGACAAGACGGACAATCTGGTTTGACAGGCTTTCAGCTCTTTCATCTTGAATTTTAAGTAAAGTCGCTTCATAATAACCCGGATTTTCAACTGCAAACCCAACATATGCATCGCCTAAAGATAGCAAGGCGGACTCCCCCTTCTGTTCTTTGACGGAATCAGCCATCGTATCAAAAAGCCTTGTCAAACCGCTAACGGCAAGCTCTGTTCTGATTCCCTGCAGCCCGCTTATGTGATTATACAGAGACGGGGGCCGTACATTCATTTTTTTAGAGAGTGCGGCTAGTGTTACGCCGTTTATTCCTTCCTGATCAGCAATCTCTGCCGCCGCTTCTATAATCATCTTTTGATGTAATCCTGCTCTCGGTGACATGGTCAGACCCCCTTCTTTGCTTTTTGAATTGCTAATTTCATCGACTGTTCTGGTGAAGCAAGGAAATTCCCATGTCCGACCGCGAGACAGCTCGGCGCCTTGTCAACAAGCCATTCCGCGCTTCTTACAGCAGCCTCCTTATTCCAAGTGGCGAAGGCAGGAAAAGGAAATGTCCATCTCATCTGGCCGGAGACGGCTATTCCCCCGCGTAGTTGAAATGCATCCCCAGCTATTACAATTCCGTTTCTTGTGTCCAGAAACGACATGCTTCCCGGGGTATGACCTGGGGTTGAAATCGCAAGGAGAGAACCGATTGTTTCGCCACCCGCCAGCAAAACGTCAGGCTTTGTTTTGATATTTTTTGGAATTCCTCCTTTTATAGGCGTCTGCGGTTCATCTTTCCGCAAAGAAACATCACCTTTTAACAAGAATGAATCACGCTCGGATATGACAACCTTTGCATGAGGAAAGGCTTGGGACAGTGCATCCAGCGAACCGACATGATCACCGTGCGCATGAGTCAATAAAATGTGTTGTAACGGTTTTCCCAGCTGATTCACTGCTTGGATAATCCCTTTATAGCTGTTCGGAAGACCAGTATCAATTAAGGTTACTTCATTTTCTTCCTCTACAAGATAACAATTGACCGGAAATAATGTCGGATAAAACGTCAGCTGCCGCACAGTTTGATTCTGAATCATTCTCATATGATAACTCCTCCTGAATAAAAAACTAATGGTGTTAGTTTTATTATTAACTAATACCATTAGTTTTTCAAGAGTGTTATACCAAGTTTATGGCGACAAATATTTTAACCTGCGCCCGCTGCGGTGAAAGCGCACTTTGATCATACTGCTCAAAGTCTCCTGAAAACGTACGCAAATGGCGCTTATCCCAAGACCAGATTTCCTTCCATGTGTCGAGTACAATGTCTTCAATAGGACCGATTCTTGAAGTGAAAACAGCATAAGCGGAAGCCGGTAAATATATATCCTCATAAGGTTCCGAAAGCATGTCGCTATGCTCGGTAAAAGCGCCGACAGAAAATGTGTACAACCCATTCTCCTGCTGTTCGTAATGAGAGTATAAAGCGATAATGCTCTGATCTTTTTTATTAGGCGGAAGTAACACGCTCGTATCCTGCTGCCAAAATCGATTCCATAAGAGCGGGATTTGTCTTTTTTCCGTCATTTCCAATGCATTGCTTGTTCTTTGTGACAGCCCTGAAAAGCGCTTTTGTTCTAAATGTGTCATATGTGAATAGCTCATATGATACCTCCTTTTACCTAGATTATAAAAGAAGAAACCTGACAGCATTGTGTCAGGTTTCATATATTTTTTGCATATGAAAAATCGTTTCTTTTACCTTTTCCCGGATATGAAGGGGTTCCAGGACCTCAATATCCTTGCCAAATTGCAGCAAGAAACCGATCAGCCATTGATCCTCAGGCAGAGATATCACCGCTCGGCAGGCTTCATTATCATTAAATAGAAGGACATCATTTCCAAACCATTCACTTATACGCTGATGCGCACCGGGCTGGACAAGAATGACCAGTTCAGTTAAACGGTCCTTTCGATACCAATTCGCATCCCAAGGCAGAGTCTCCAGCTGTATGTCTTTTCTCTTAAATGATTGATGTAAAACAGTCAGATCTTTCATCCGGCTTAATTTAAAAAAACGGAAATCGTTTCTAACCAGACAGTAGGCGTATAAATACCAGCGGCCTGTCTTGCACACCAACGTGTAAGGCTCTGTTTCACGGAGAAGTGTTTCCCCGTTTGCATTTGTATATGTAAATGATATGGTTGACGACCGATCGATTGCATCACTGATGTTTTCTCGAAGCGCTTTTTGGTCCTCTGTTTGTCCCCATGCCGTCATGTCAATAAACCATTTTTCCGTTTCTCGCTTAAATGCCTCTGCGGCCTGGTCAGGTATGAGATGTTTTATTTTTTGATAAGCCGCGCTGTGAGAAGCGGGTTCATACATCGATGAGACACTCTGCAAAGCGGAAGCAATAGCAAATAGCTCCTCTTCTTTCAGCCACTCTCTTTCAAGCCGATACGTTTCCATCACACTGATCCCGCCCCCGGCGCCTTGTGAGGTTACAATCGGAATGCCCGCTCTGCTGATCGTATCAATATCTCGGTAAACCGTTCTGACTGATACTTCAAACAAATCAGCTAGCTCAGCAGCCTGCACTTGTTTTTTGCTGATTAATAACATCACCATCGCTAACATACGTTCCAGTTTCATTTTTCGCACCTTGTCTCCTGCTTTTATTTTCCAATATTATCATACCATTTTATGAGGCTTGGGCATATCTATTATGCAGCCTAAAGGCATCGTGCATATGTTATGAAAACAGGGGCCTCCCCTTCTTTTTTTATGGGCATTGTTTATTTAGACTACTATTTCAAAACGGATAAGCATACACTTCTCAACGGAGGGGATATCACATCATGCATCTTACACTTCAAAGCGTTTATCCTGTCGTGATTATCGTCTTTTTTCTGTATAAAAAAATCAAGCGATCCATCGGATATCAGCCGCTGAAGCCTCGCTGGCTTTTTACTCGTATGATTCTTTTTTCAATGTTTGCATTCGGTCTCACCATCTTCAGTCTCATTCATCCTTTTTTATACGGATATTTCATTATCGGCATTCTCGGCGGATGTCTGCTGGTTTTTTTCGCCAGGAAAAATCTCTCCTTTGAAAAACGCAGAGGAAAAATTTATTTTCGGACTCATATTTGGGTAGAGCTTATTCTGCTAACCCTATTTCTATCTAGATTTCTTTATCGTGTAACAGAGCTGTACCTTGCCGCGCCTGATTTACACAGCCTGGGATCTTACAGCCAATCTATCGGTACTGATCCTTTCACGATTGGCGTCTGTTTTCTGATCGCCGTCTATTATATCGGTTTTTCCTCTATTGTCATCAAAATCAGCAGAAACGGGCTGGAACAAAATGGGCACAGTAAAGAAAAAGACATCCTTGCTTAATCGCGACATGCGGCAGCAAGGATGTCTTTTTTAATCGTGTCTTGTATGATGGATCATTTGCTGAAGCACATCTAAAACATGCTCATCCTCGGGAGAATAGTAGATTGATGTTCCTTCTCTGCGCGATTTCACGAGCCGTAGATTTTTTAAAAACCTGAGCTGATGGGATACTGTTGATTGCAGTAAATTCAGTTTCTCAGCGATCCCGTTCACAGCATGTTCACCCTGAGAAAGCAAATGGAGAATTCTGATTCTCGTAGGATCAGAAAGCGCTTTGAAGGTTTGTGCGACTAGAAATAAAGTTTCTTCGTCCAAATCGGTCACCGTTTCATTCGCACGGTCCGTTTCTCGAAATTCAGTCATGTGTCTCACCTTTCTTATTTCATAGTTTTATCTTATAACAAATGACCTTTCATGCAAACCTGTCTCTTCTTGTTCCAATTTAATCTCATAGTTTAAATTTATGTTTCAAATCAGGTTTTCACTTGGTCTGGTATACGTTCTGTGTCATAATGAAAAAGTCATACTGCTGCAAACATTGAGGGTGAAACACAGTGAAGAAAAAGAGAAAAGGCTGTTTCGCTGCTGCGGGTTTTATGATGATTTCTGTCTTTGTCATGGCCTCTTTTTTATTGGTCCTGCTTTTGTTCAACCGCGATTTAATCAAAAAACTTCCGATTGACACGAAAACAATTGTCCTCGAACGTTTAACTGATTATAAACCGCTGGTTGAGGACGAGCTTGAAAATCGGGGACTCTCCAATTACACATCGCTGATACTCGGCATGATGTATCAGGAGTCAAAAGGAAAAGGCAATGATCCGATGCAGTCCTCTGAATCTCTAGGGTTAAAGCGTAATGAGATAACAGACCCTCAACTCAGTATTAAACAAGGCATCAAGCAATTTACCCTCATGTACAAAACCGGTAAAGAAAAAGGTGTGGATTTGGATACGATTATTCAAAGCTACAACATGGGGGCAGGTTATATTGATTTTGTAGCTGAACATGGAGGAACGCATACTGAGGAATTGGCAAAACAATACTCCGAGCAGCAAGTCGAAAAAAATCCCGGGCTTTATACTTGCGGAGGAAATGAAAACAATTTCCGTTATCCGTATTGCTACGGTGATTACACGTACGCGGAAAAAGTAAAAGAAAAAACGAAAACTGTTGAAAAATCTTTACAAGTTGCAACACTTGAAACCATGGAATCAACGGCTCATTAAAGGAGCCTGTCAATTTACTGACAAAGCCCAAAACGATATTTGGGCTTTTGTTATGTTTACCAACCTCAAAAAAGCCATACAAAGTATGGCTTTTAATAATACGGTGATATCATCAAATATACAATAACGCCTGTAAGGCTGACATACAGCCACAGCGGCATTGTCCATCTGGCAATTTTTTTATGGCGCTCAACCTGCATGCTGAAGCCTCTGATCAGCGTAAACAGCGCAAGCGGCACGATAATTGCAGAAAGGCAGATATGCGTAATTAAAATAAAGAAGTAAATCGGACGCATAATACCTTCTCCGCCATACAGCGTATTCTCCGCAATCGAATGGTATGTGACATAGCAAATCAAAAACAATAAAGTTGTCGTAAAAGCAGCTAAAATAAAGCGTTTATGCGCCTTAATGTTTTTTTGTTTAATCATAATCAGTGCCGCCAACAAGAAGATAAACGTAAAGCTGTTGAATATCGCATTCAGCATTGGCAAAATGTGAATATTCGCATGGCTGAACTGATCTAATTTGGGCATAAAAAACAGCACTGCGATTAAACCGTTAATCAGAACTGTCAGTGTTAGGACAATTCCAGTATAATTTTTCGGTTTATTTTCTGTTTGATTCATTTGGTGACCTCTCCTAATTTGTACTGGCTATCCAAATCGTATGCAAATTCAACGGAGATGTCAACGTTTTCGATGGCTTCGTCAGAAATTAGACACACTTCAGAAGGCCGGCGCTTTAATAGCACCAGCCTTTTGGTTTATGCCTCTTGCATTAAATGGTCAACAACCTTATGTTCATTTTCATTCAGCAAATTCTTTTGGATTTTCGAATGAACGGGTTTGTTCATATGCTGATCGAGGATGTCAGCCGTTTCTTTATCACCGGCAATGATCATCCGCTCCCATTTTTTTGCCGCGGCCTTTTGGTCGAGGTTGGCCGCCAGCCGCTTGTACAGTCTCGTTTGATTCTCCGTTACATGATTCTTCAGCTGTTCCTCTTCTAATGAAGCCGATGTGGTTTTAGAAGACTGGCTGCTCTCCCATGATTCATTGATTACGTCATATTCATAATGTTCCACCGCTTCAATTTTGCCTAAAACGGTTTCTATAATTTTCACTTCATTTTGCTGCGTTAAAATAAAAGCCGTGCTTGGATACGTTTTGCGCAAATTCTCCAGCTGATCAAGTACAGCTGTCTCTTCCCAGTAAAATTTTGTTTCAACAGGAATTTGAAGCTTGATCGCTTCCCATATACCGCTATTCGAAACAAAAAACACGAGGCTGCGCGGCATGTTTTTTCCTATTCCGTTAAGGTGCTGATAGATTTTGTCCGTGATTGCATTCAGACACTTTTCTTCCTCAGGGTCACTTGCTGCCAGATATTCTTTTAATCTGCCGAACCCTGACTTAAGGGCAATTTTCCATTCTCCCCCTTGCTGCTCTGGATCCCTCATATCTGTGTTGAGATATAATGAGAGAATTTTGTCCGGGGATTCCAATTGGACATAACGCAATTTCTTAATCAATGAATCAATCGGCATTCATATTCCTCCTTTTGCAACGGGTTACTTTTCTTTTTCCTCTCTTAAAACCAATCAAACCTTCCTTGCACTAAATTCTAGCAATTATGGATTTATCATTTACAAACGCCTCTTCTATCTACTACAATTGGTTACTGTGTTTCTAACTATTTTTTGAAAGGGGTTTGATTTTGATTACCACTAAGGAAAAAAACCGCCAAGAGCTTGAAGAAGAGCTGAATCATTTAGAATTTCAAATTTATCGCATGCAGGAAAATATAAAGGATCTATCGAAAGATGCCAGAGTGCTTGGTATTGATCAATCGAAAGATGAAGATTGGATGATTGTTTCCTCGATTGATGATGGCCAAACATGCAAAATTATGCTCACAGATTGTGAAACAGCTTATAGAGGGAAAAGCTGCTTTTCACTTGTAGCATCCTATCAGGACGATGCCATTCATATTGGGGATATTAAAGGGCCTCCGAATTACGGCTTCGGTTCTATTTGTATGAAATATTTAAAAGATATTGCCAGAGACTGCAATATCCCGAAAGTTACCGGCGACATAGCCAAACGGGATTGGAATCATGTGGACAGACTCATTCATTTTTATGAAAAGCATCAATTTGAAGTATCCATTGACTACGATACACAATCAGGAAGCATTAAATGGACGGATTTCTAAAAAAGTCTGGAAGAATATGCCGAGATATGCTGTAATGGTGTAAAACTGTTTAGGAGGACCTGAAGTGTTTGCACCCAAACTGAAACCGGGAGACGAAATTCGAATCGTGTCTCCCGCCACCAGCATGTCCGTATTAACAAATGAAGCAAAGTTGCACGCAAAAACGACATTAGAACGATTGGGTTTTCGGGTGACCATTGCTGAATACGCAGAGGAGTTAAACGAATTCCAGTCATCCTCTATCGAATCAAGAGTAAGTGATCTGCACAGCGCCTTTTTTGATCCCGAAGTCAAAGCTATTTTAACAACACTCGGCGGATTCAACAGCAATCAGCTGCTGCGTTATCTTGATTACGAGAAAATCAAACAGAATCCAAAAATTCTTTGCGGCTATTCCGATATTACGGCTCTCGCCAATGCCATTTATCAAAAAACCGGTCTCGTTACATATTCAGGCCCCCACTTTTCTACGTTTGCAATGAAAAAAGGATTGGACTATATAAAAGATTATTTTCTGGCTTGCTGCGCTTCGGATGAAGCCTTTGAAATCCTGCCATCACAAGAGTGGAGTGATGACCAATGGTTTTCAGATCAAGAAAACAGGCACTTTTATCACCATTCCGGTCCTATTGTGATCCAGGATGGCTATGCTGAAGGCACATTGATTGGCGGCAACCTGTGTACACTTAATTTGCTGCAGGGAACGGAGTATTTTCCGGAAACAGAAAATACAATTTTACTGATTGAGGATGATTATATGTCGGACGCAAACATGTTTGACCGCGATTTACAATCGCTCATCCACCTCCCTTCTTTTTCAAATGTAAAGGGGATATTGATCGGCAGGTTCCAAAAAGCATCAAACGTATCAATAGATCACGTAAAAGCGATAGTTGGTACAAAAAAAGAATTATCCGGCCTCCCCGTCATCGCAAACATAAATGCCGGGCATACCTCTCCAATTGCCACGTTCCCTATTGGGGGAACATGCAGGCTTGAAGCTGTTTCGGGTACATCACGAATATGGATCGACAAACATTAAACAGCTTGTAAAATCTTTTTACAAGCTGTTTTCACATCTGCACGTCATCTCAGTCCACATGACAAATGTCATATATGATGTATGATGTGTGCTACTACAAAGACATCCTTCTCTTTCGTATACTTAAGCGAGACACACAATGAGAGGATCCTTTACTATGACTGAACCAACCCTTAAACACAAACAAAAACTGCTGACAAAGCAAGTCGCTGCTTTTGCTCAGCCCGAAACAAAAAACAGTCTGATTCAGCTTTTAAACACGTTTATCCCTTTCTTCGGACTGTGGTTTCTTGCTTATTTCAGCCTCAATGTCTCCTATCTTCTTACTTTAGCATTAACAGTGGTTGCCTCAGGGTTTTTGACAAGAATTTTCATTATCTTTCATGACTGCTGCCATCAATCATTTTTCAAACAAAAGCGCTATAACCATATTCTCGGTTTTCTGACAGGTGTTCTGACTTTATTCCCTTACCTTCAATGGCAGCACAGCCATTCGATTCATCACGCGACCAGCAGCAATCTGGATAAACGCGGAACAGGTGACATCTGGCTGTTAACGGTAAACGAATATAAAGCCGCATCTAGACGCACAAAACTTGCATACAGACTTTATAGAAATCCGTTTATCATGTTTATTCTCGGACCAATTTATGTTTTTCTGATCACCAACCGTTTTAACAAAAAAGGTGCAAGACGTAAGGAGCGTATGAACACGTACCTTACAAACCTGGCAATTGTGTCATTGGCTGCTGTTTGCTGCCTGATCTTTGGCTGGCAATCGTTTTTGCTGGTGCAAGGCCCTATCTTTCTGATCTCAGGTTCAATCGGCGTGTGGCTGTTTTATGTACAGCATACATTTGAAGACTCTTATTTTGAAGCAGATGAAAACTGGAGCTACGTTCAAGCCGCTGTGGAAGGCAGTTCATTTTATAAACTCCCGAAACTCCTTCAATGGCTGACAGGCAATATCGGTTACCACCATGTTCACCATTTGAGCCCAAAGGTGCCGAACTATAAGCTTGAAGTTGCTCATGAACATCACGAACCATTAAAAAACGTACCGACAATCACCTTAAAAACAAGCCTGCAATCACTCGCATTCCGTCTTTGGGATGAAGACAAAAAACAATTTGTGTCATTTCGGGATATCAAACAAATATCTTTCCGCCTTCCGCCTGATTCAACAGAAAAACAAAAGCTGCGGGAGAACGCCTGACAATTAGGAGGTCTTCTTATACAACAAGAAGACTTCCTTTTTATTGTTCGGTGGTGCAATCTGGCTTTTACAATGGTAAAGTTACATTTAAGATGAAAAGCTGAAAATGAGGTTATATCATGATCAAAAAGCATTTTACATTTCAAAAACTAAGCGGGATCACGCCTTATATATGGACGATATTTTTCATCCTGCCCTTCTACTTTATATTTAAATCATCTTCTACATTTGTTATTATCGTCGGAATTATTTTGACGCTTTTATTTTTTTCGGTTTATCGATTTGCTTTTGTCTCAAAAGGCTGGGCCATTTATTTGTGGGCGTTTCTGCTAATCGGCATTTCAACCGCCTCCATTACGCTGTTCAGTTATATTTATTTTGCTTTTTTTATTGCGTATTTTATTGGAAACATAAAAGAACGTGTCCCTTTCCACATTTTATATTACGTACATTTAATAAGCGCAGCTGTCGCAGCGAATTTCAGTCTTGTGTTAAAAAAAGAATTCTTTCTGACACAAATTCCTTTTGTAGTCATTACCCTCATCAGTGCAATTTTATTGCCGTTCAGTGTCAGAAGCCGCAAGGAGCGCGAACGGCTGGAAGAAAAACTTGAATTTGCAAATGAACGGATTGCCGATTTGGTAAAATTAGAAGAAAGGCAGCGGATTGCCCGCGATCTCCACGATACGCTTGGTCAAAAGCTTTCTCTTATCGGTTTAAAAAGCGATTTGGCGAGAAAATTAATATACAAAGATCCCGAACAAGCAGCGCGTGAGCTGAAAAGCGTTCAGCAAACAGCGAGAACTTCTTTAAATGAAGTAAGAAAAATCGTATCCTCTATGAAAGGCATCCGGCTCAAGGATGAAATCATAAATATCAAACAAATTCTCGAAGCTGCTGACATTACATTTATCTACGAAGTTGAGAAATTGCCCGAAAATATCTCATTGCTTAATGAAAATATTTTGAGCATGTGCTTAAAGGAAGCTGTCACAAATGTTGTGAAACACAGTCAGGCTAAAACATGCCGAGTTGATATTCAGGAGCTCTGGAAGGAAGTTGTTATTACAGTGTCTGACGATGGAACATTTCAAGGAAGAGACACGTGCTTTTCAAAAGGACATGGCTTACTCGGTATGAGAGAGCGTCTTGAATTTGCAAACGGGAGCCTTCACATCGACACCAAAAACGGAACCAAGCTTACCATGACGATTCCTAATAACTCAAAATAAACAAAAAGGATGGCTTACATGATTAGTATATTTATTGCGGAAGATCAGCAGATGCTGCTGGGCGCTTTAGGATCACTATTGAACTTAGAAGACGATATGAAAGTTGTCGGCAAAGGAACAACCGGACAGGATGCTGTCGAATTCGCAAAAAAACATCAGCCCGATGTATGCATTATGGACATTGAAATGCCCGGAAAGACAGGCCTTGAAGCTGCTGAGGAGTTAAAGGATACAGGCTGCAAAATTATTATCTTAACCACTTTTGCCCGCCCCGGCTACTTTCAGAGAGCCATTAAAGCCGGTGTTAAAGGCTATTTGTTGAAGGACAGTCCGAGTGAAGAGCTCGCGAGCGCCATCCGAAGCGTCATGAACGGAAAGCGTATCTACGCACCTGAGCTGATGGAGGATATGTATAGCGAGGCCAACCCTCTCACAGATAGAGAAAAAGAAGTGCTCGAACTTGTGGCTGACGGAAAAAACACAAAAGAAATCGCCCAAGAACTCAGCATTAAAAGCGGGACGGTGCGAAATTATATCTCTATGATTCTGGAAAAGCTTGAAGTGAAAAACCGTATAGAAGCCATTACGCGCTCAAAGGAAAAAGGCTGGTTTAAGTAAAAGAGGATCTTGGCATATGTCCAAAATCCTCTTTTGTTCATCTGCTACTCCCCACGCTGAAACAGGAGATATGTTGCCGCTCCAAGAATGAAAATAACACATCACATGACGCCAGCTTGACGTGCTTCCATGGTGTAATATCAACCTGCGGGTCATAATCAGGCTTGTATTCAATTTTGAAACCGCAGCAAATGCCGGTACTTTTTTCGTAAAGAAGCCACGGGGACATTAAAGAACCTGATCATCTCTTGAAGATTCTATACTGGAAGGCATAACACACGGAACTTTTATAGACAGAAGAAAAGAGGAGTAAACACATGATCTACTCCTCTAATTAGTTTCTTGCCTCTTCACTTCTTCATAGTCTGGTGTTTTCTTTGATAAACCAAGGCGTCATTTTCGCCATTCATTGTTCATTGACATACCGTCCACCTCTTGATGATAGCTGTATAGCTCTATGGCGCGTATAAAACAAATGGTGCTATGACATGGATACAATCCCGAGGCTGCAACAAAAATGCGCCCTGATTTGACAATTTCACCTTTACCATCATCTGGCTTGAACATTGGCTTGTATATATTTAATGTAAACAAGGTAACTGTACTGTTTAAAGCCCCACTGAAAGAGCTTAAAATCGCCCTGAATAAAATAGCGGCAAAAACACCAGTAAGTGACGCTGGCGATAAGTCGATGATCAATCGAGGGTATACACTGTCAGCATTTCTATTCCGAAGCC
This sequence comes from Bacillus sp. XT-2, assembly GCF_025696525.1. NCBI lineage: Bacteria > Bacillati > Bacillota > Bacilli > Caryophanales > Bacillaceae > Bacillus > Bacillus sp. XT-2. Next base: position 167,076 of record NZ_JAHVOC010000007.1, on the reverse strand, counting down.
ATACAAATGAAAAGGCAGTCACTCCCGGAACTACTATATAATACACTCCGATCAGTTTAAAAGCCCCCTTCTGGCCTTCATCTGAATGTTTAGCGTCTAACGCACGCTGAACAAATTGCATGGTTCATAATACAGGTGATTCACTAATAAACCTGTTCAAATCGTCGGCCGGGATACATCTGCCGAATTACGAATATCGATTGATTGGGTTTTTCAATTATGTAATGCAGTCAGTCTTGCAATTCTGCTCCCAAAGCTGCCATCTTCGACTGCAAGAACACCGAGAACCACAATAAAAAAATCGCCTAAAATTAAACCAATTCCGTATATCACATCTGCTAAAAGCAGCTGCTATCAGCCCGCCAAAAAAATGTAGCAGTCGTTACGCAATAATGAAGGAAATCAGCTAAACCGCCATGAACGTGCTGATGCCAAACGTCTCCGTAATGCGGAAGACAAGAGCCTTGAATACAGCACTGTTGCTGGAATGAAACAGCATAACCTATGATCGCTGCTCCAAAAAATCAGGTATCGCCATGACTCCTGTTTTTAAGTAACGCGGGCGGCGCACTTGCTTCCCAAGACATGCTGTCATAGAGCCCGCGTAGCTTTGTCCATTAATCAAAGTAAAAGCCAGCACACCTTCTGCAAAGACAGTAGATGACAGGAGCGTTTACCTTCTATTCATCGAAATCAGAAGGAGCACAATTTTTCTTTTATCAGCGTATTATGTTTTACGTCTCTAAAAAACAAAAAAAGGACACGAGCTTAGAGCTACATGTCCTTTATCTTCATCTATTCTATTAATTTAACACTTTTACACTTACTGTTCTGACGCCCCAATTATGTGCATCACTTTTGTTTGGTACAAATACGTCAATTTTATTTCCTTTTATTGCGCCGCCAGTGTCTGCTGCTGTTGCTTCTCCATAACCTTCAACATAGACTTTAGAACCAAGCGGAATCACGTTTGGATCAACCGCAATAACTTTAGCATTCGGGTTCTTGTTTAAGTCGATGCCTGTTGCTGTAACGCCGGAAATGCCGCCGTCGTTAGCAGAGTAAGCAGTAGCAGTAACAGTTAGTTCTTTTGCCGCTTCTTGTTGATTTGTATTAGATTCAACAGCCTTTTCTTCTGTTTTAACAGAAGTTTCTGCTGCAGCCTTTGTTTCTTGTTTTGGTTGCTGTTGAACAGCTTCTTGTTTTGGTTGCTCTTTTTGCACAGCCTCTTGTTTTGTTTCAGTTTGAGGTGCGCTTGTTTGCGCATTCTCAGTCACTGTGTTTGTTGCTGTTGCCTGACCTTTTACTGAAAGTGCAGATCCAGCATAGATCATGTCAGAGCTTAAGTTATTCCAAACTTTCAGGTTGTTAACTGTCGTACCGAATTTTTGAGCAATCTTAGAAAGCGTATCTCCCGCTTTAATTGTATATTGCCCAGAAGTGGTTGTTTCTTCTGAAGAAATGGTCAGTTTTTCTCCCGCAATGATTGTATCAGAAGTTAACTTGTTCCATTCTTTTAGGTCCTTTAGGTTCACTCCGTTTTTCTGAGAGATCCCCCAGAGCGTATCACCCTTTTGCACCGTGATTTCTTTTGCAGAAGCGTGAGCTCCGAATGCAGTTGTTGAAAGTGCTGCAACTGCTACAAAGGACATAATCGTCTTCTTCATAAGTAAATCCTCCCTTGTTAGCTTTTTATTGGCGGCTAACAGGTGATATCGTAACACATGTAAATGTCAAATCAATAACAAAAAGATATGATTTAGATTACAGTTCCTTTACATGAAGGATTTCTCTCCGTTGGAAAGTCTTACTGAACCCTTGATATAATAGGCTTTTCAAGTCTTTTAAGTTTGGGTCAAAAAAAAGAAAAGAAAATGTGTTTTTCAAAGAAAAAAGGTTGATTTATGCTTTTTTTGAGTCTGTCACCTGTACATAAGCTTGTATTTCTTCTAAAAAAAGCCGGCCATATTTTGCTCTTTTTTGTTCTCCGACTCCTTTTATAGACAAAAGTTCCTCATCATTTACAGGCTGTTTTCCTGACATATCTTTCAGCGTCTGATCAGAAAAAACGACAAAAGGTGGAACACCCTGCTCCGCCGCAATTTGCTTGCGTAAGGTGCGCAGCCGTTCAAATAGCTCGTCATTTTCCGTAATGGCTTCTGCTTTTAATGCTTCTTTTCTCGCTACCGATAATTCGCCTCTCAGCACATTTCTCCCTTTGCCGCTTACAAAAAGAGTCGGAAATGTTCCATCTGACATCCTAATAAAGTCGTCAGCGATCAGAAATTCAATGAAGTCGCTGATTTCACCGACTGATCGGTGCTTTAATATTCCGTATGTTGAAAGGCTGCTAAAGCCGTTTTCGAGTACTTTTTTATTTTTTGATCCAGCGAGCACCTGCGCAACCATCGTCTTCCCAAAACGTTCATTCATGCGAATGATACACGATAAGACCATCTGCGCTTCTCTCGTCACGTCATGGACTGTTCTTGTATCTGTGCAGTTTCCGCACTGTCCGCAGGCTTCAGGCTGCGTTTCTCCGAAATACATCAGAATAAATCGCTGCAGACAATCTTCCGTATGGCAGTAGTCAACCATTTGCCGCAGTTTTTTCAAGTCCTGCTTTTGCTTCTCTTCATTTTCCGATTGCTCGATTAAAAAGCGCTGTACCATAATATCCTGCGGAGAAAATAAAAGCACACATTCACTGTCGAGGCCATCCCGGCCAGCTCGTCCTGCCTCCTGATAGTAGCTTTCCATATCTTTCGGGATTTGTGCATGAAGAACAAACCTGATATTTGATTTATCGATGCCCATGCCGAAAGCAGATGTGGCAACCATGACCTGCAGCTCATCGTTCAGAAACCTTTCCTGCTGTTCTTTTCTGACTTCGTCCTGTAAGCCCCCGTGATACCGCCCTGCGCTGACCTGATTTCGTTTTAATCGCTCATATATCCGATCTGCTTCTTTTCTTGTCGCGGTATAGATAATGCCTGCTTCATGTTTGTTTCTTTTTACATACTCTTCAATAAAACGATCTTTGTTTTCCCCTTTTGCAACTTTTAAAGTCAGATTATCACGGAAGAAACCGGTATACACCGTGTTTTCTTTTTGAATATGCAGCTGGCTGCATATATCATCATGCACCTCAGGTGTTGCTGTTGCCGTTAATGCCATGATGACGGGTTTGTCATTTAACTCACGAAACAGAATTTCAATGTTTCTGTAGCTTGGCCTGAAATCATGGCCCCATTGAGAAATACAGTGCGCTTCATCTATTGCTACTAAAGGAACGACAATGCTTTGCAAAATACGAATAAATTCTGTTGAGGTTAACCGCTCTGGTGTAATATAAAAAAGCTTATAGGCCCCTTCTTTCAGGCCGTTCAGCCTTTCATATATTTCTTGATTGGTTTGCGAACTGTTGATGTAAGCGGCTTTGATTCCCGCTTCTTCAAGAGCATCAACCTGATCCTTCATTAAGGAAATTAACGGTGAAATGACAATAGTTGTTCCTTCAAATATCAAAGCCGGAATTTGATAGCAAATTGATTTCCCCCCGCCCGTCGGCATGATGCAGGCCGTGTTTTGTCTCGCTTCTGTCACCGAACGGATGGCTTCCTCCTGCCCTCTGCGCAGCTTTTCATAGCCGAAATAATGCGACAAAAGAGATTGGGCTTTATGTAACATAACGTGTAACCCTCGCTTTTCCTTCAATTTCTCCCATCATATCACAAAAAATAACCCTGCATTTCTTCTCGGATGGAAATTGAATTTTCGATATAAAAATCCTTTTTCAGATAAAATAAAAAGCCATTTCCATAAAGGAAATGACTTTCGCTACATCTTGCCGTATGCAAGTAAGAAAGTTTTAAACCACCACTCCTCAAAGTGGGTGTTTGCAGAAACGTTCCTGTCGTCCTCTACAATGGAGGCATGACATTCCGGCTTCGATATAAAACTCCCTATTACAGCTTAAAGGTTAAAACTTAATTAACAATACGTACAAAGTAGCTTCTTTTATATAGTACACCATCGGACATATTTAATCAAGGGGTAGATCAATTGTTCAGAAAAACTTTTTTGCGTCCATAAAACTGTTTTTTTCGCTAGTATATCTAATAACTCGACAAACAAAAAATATATTACGATAAAAAAACGGCGTTTTTTGGCGGCAAGAAGTCATCACTTTCTTCTATATAATATGTACACGCAAAAAAACTCCTATCTCACGGATAGGAGTCTTCATTCATTAAAATTTAACAGCAAGCTCTTTCGCTTCTTGTAAACCTTTTTCAACAATTTCTTGTGCTTTATCAGGAGCTGCGTTATGTCCCTCGATGATAACTGTGTGCAAGTCTTGAACACCCCAGAAACCAAGAACTGTTTTCATGAAGTTTAATGACATTTCTAGTGAAGCCATTGGCCCTTCTGAATAAACGCCGCCGCGCGCGTTAAGAAGTGCAACTTTTTTGCCGCCCATTAAACCAACTGGTCCTTCTTGTGTGTATTTGAATGTAACGCCTGCGCGAGACAGGTAATCCACATAAGTATGAAGCACTGCTGGCACTGTGAAGTTCCAAAGCGGGAATGCGAACACCACTTTATCAGCTTTTACAAATTGGTTCAGATATTTGTCAGCTGTTGCAGCTTGTTTTTTCTCTTCCTCAGTCATTTCCATACCTTGACCTGCTTTAAATGTTCCATTAATCATATCTCTTCCAAGGTAAGGAAGGTTTTCTTTATGAAGATCTAATTCAATCACTTCATCATTAGGGTTGTTTTCTTTATATGCAGTTAGAAATGCTTCGTATAGTTTAACTGAAACACCTTCTTCAGCTGTACGGTCACTTGATTTTACAAATAAAACTGTAGACATTTGTATTCCTCCCGGTAAACTTTTTATATTAACTTACAAATAGTATGTTACTTTCTTTTTTATGCAAAGTCAATCACTTTATTTCGAATATGAGATTTTTTTCATAAAAAAAAGCAAGTACACTTCATATCGGTGTACTTGCTTGCCATTTTCAGTTTGAATCCTGCTCACGGTCTAAAATCTCATACGTTTGAGAGCTTTTTTGATCAATTGTTTCTTTATTAGATAGATCTTTGACCTGTTCATGAAACTCCCTTTCGAATGACGGAGCATCCGTTTCCAAATCGTCCTCTACATCAGCTTGGGCTTCCACTGTCATTTTTGCGTACGGAACAGCTTCCAATCTTTCGTACGGAATGTCTTGACCTGTTTTTTCACAAATGCCGTACGTTCCGTCTTTTATCTTTTGTAAAGCCTGATTAACCTCCTCCAAAAGTTCCCGGTCTATTTCTTTTACCGTTTGGTCTGTCATGCGGTCTGTTACAAGCGTTCCGTGGTCAGCCATATGGTTATCGACCCCATTAGACAGCTCTCCTACTTCTTCAGTCATTGATTGTGTTTTCTTTTTTTCGCCAGACAATTCTTTTTGCATATCAAGCAATTTATGGTAGAGATGCTGAGTTTGTTCTTTAGTCAGTGCCATGTGTATCCTCTCCTTTTTTTTCTCTGTTCCCAGTTTTGAATACTGACAAACCAAAAAAGCGTTTTTATGGCACAAAAAAAGCCAAACCATTCTTTGGGACGGCTGGCCTCAGTCAGTTTTATTCAGCTGCATAAATACTTTGTCAGCACCGCTTGCACTTCGCTTAAATCGGTATCTTTCGCAAATTCTAATTCAAAGGTTTTGCTTCTTGTCATTAATAAAAGTCCAGTATCGGGATCAAACATTCCCGCTTCTTGAATGGCAAAGCTTTCAATCGTTTTATATGGAAGAAATACACGAACCTTCTTTTTAGAAAACACCTTATTATCAAAGAAAATGATACGTTTGTTTGTAAAGCAAATTTGGTCAACCCGGAGCTTATAAATCGATTCTATTCTTTCCCCTTCAACGAGCAAAGCTTCAAGCTTCTTTGCGTCAGTTGATCTGCTAACAGAAAAAATACCCAATGAAGAACCCCTCTTTCTGCATTTATCTATTTTTCTTATGACGAGATTACATTAAATAAAATAAGTCCTTTATCCCTATATAAGAATACGACATAGAAGACATTTAAACCATTACGAACAGATTACATTTTTCAAATTTTTGATTTGTTTCTTGTCTTTTGAATTGTTGTCATCATGTAGTACGCACCAAAAGAGAAAAAAGTTTCATTTTCCGTAAATATTTTTTGAAAAATGAGTTTTTTAATGTTTCTTTTGTGTATCTGTTTTATTTTCCCTTTTTGAATCAAAGAAGAACCGCAGCTTAGCTGCGGTCCTTTGCATAACCATCCGTATCTTCAATTGTGACATCTTCTGTTTCTTCTCCCTCAGGAATTCGATCGGTGATTATACCTCTTCAAAATATTCTTTATAGTAACCGCCGATTTTATTTGTATTATCGACGACAAACAGAAATTCCTCTGTTTCATTCTTCACTTCATATTCTTTCCCTGGAGTTAATACGCGATTTACAATGTATTTTTTTGCGTTTGTCTGAACACACTTTACTTTTTTAATGGTTTCTTTTTCAAGCCAATTTTTATGTATCATGATGAAATCTCCTTTACTTGTCTATAAGCCTATTGTAGCTTTTTTCTTTTGTAAATTGCAATATCGGTTATTCATTGATTTTGCCTTGTTTTCTAGTATAGAATGTTTGTATACGCTTACTTCCACAGTAACGATCGCAGCTAATTCCTGCTCTTCAATGAAGCAATATCCATACTATCACCAAGAATCTCAGAACAGACCATAAAAATGACTGGAGGTTTGTTACGAATGAGTTCTTTAACGATGCAAGTGAGTAAAAGGCTGGAGACATTTTTACAGGGAACAAAGAAGCTTTATATTGATGGAAAGTTTGTTCCGAGTGCCTCAGGGGCAACCTTTGACACGCCCAACCCGGCGACAGGCGAAACCTTAATGACGCTGTATGAAGCCCAGGCAGAGGATGTGGACAAAGCCGTTAAAGCTGCCCGCAAAGCCTTTGATCAAGGCGAGTGGAGAACAATGTCTCCAGCATCGAGAAGCAGACTGATGTATAAGCTGGCAGATTTAATGGAAGAGCATAAAACTGAGCTTGCCCAGCTTGAAACCCTTGATAACGGAAAACCAATAAACGAAACAACAAATGGAGATATTCCGCTGGCTATTGAGCATATGCGCTATTACGCAGGCTGGTGTACAAAAATAACAGGGCAGACAATCCCTGTTTCCGGCTCCTATTTTAATTACACACGCCATGAGCCTGTCGGCGTCGTCGGGCAAATCATCCCATGGAATTTCCCGCTTCTTATGGCGATGTGGAAAATGGGTGCGGCTCTTGCAACCGGCTGTACCATTGTGCTTAAGCCTGCTGAGCAAACCTCGCTTTCAGCTCTTTATTTGGCTGAGTTAATTGATAAAGCAGGTTTCCCCGACGGTGTCATCAATATCATTCCGGGATTCGGTGAGGATGCGGGAGAAGCACTTACCAACCATGAAGCGGTTGATAAAATTGCCTTTACCGGATCAACAGAAATCGGAAAGAAAATCATGGGCACAGCGGCAAAAAGCATTAAGCGGGTCACCCTGGAACTGGGCGGAAAATCACCTAATATCCTGCTCCCGGATGCGAATTTGAAAAAAGCCATTCCAGGCGCTTTAAACGGTGTCATGTTTAACCAAGGCCAAGTCTGCTGTGCGGGCTCACGCGTCTTTATTCATAAAGACCAGTATGATGAAGTTGTCAATGAGATGGTGTCTTATGCTGAATCACTCCGCCAAGGAGCCGGACTTCATAAAGATACCCAAATCGGCCCGCTCGTGAGCAAGGAGCAGCATGAACGCGTTCTTTCTTATATTCAAAAAGGGAAAGATGAAGGAGCTAAAGCTGTCACTGGCGGAAGCTGCCCTTATGAAGAAGGATACTTTGTCGCGCCGACTGTGTTTGCGAATGTGGAAGACGATATGACCATCGCTAAAGAAGAAATTTTCGGACCAGTCCTGACGGCCATACCATATGAAACAGTGGACGAAGTCATTGAACGAGCTAACCATTCTGAATACGGACTTGCTGCCGGACTATGGACCGAGAATGTAAAACAAGCCCATTATATCGCAGATCGTCTTCAAGCCGGGACTATCTGGGTAAACTGCTATAATGTGTTTGACGCAGCTTCCCCATTCGGCGGTTATAAACAATCCGGACTCGGAAGAGAAATGGGCTCCTATGCTCTAGATAACTACACAGAAGTCAAGAGTGTATGGATTAATCTTGAGGACTAAACGGTTTTTCAAAAAAACTGCTGCCAGCCAGCAGTTTTTTTCTTTCAGTAATGGCGGCAAAAGCAGGTGAATATATATCTTCTGAAGGAGTTGAGCGGGATGAGCACACTTCAGGAGAAGGTGAGGCGCTATCAGCAAAACACCATTTCAGAGCTGAAAGATAGGCAAAATGATGACGGTTCTTGGACATTTTGCTTTGAAGGGCCAATCATGACGAATTCTTTTTTTATTCAGCTCCTCACCTCACTTGATGAAGGTGAAAATGAAAAAGAACTCATTTCGGCGCTTGCAGCCGGCATTCGCGAAAATCAGCAGCCAGACGGAACGTTTAACAATTTTCCTGACGAAACAGACGGCAATATAATAGCTACCGTCCAAGGATATGTCGGAATGCTGGCTTCAGGATGCTGCCATCGAACTGATCCGCACATGAAAAAAGCTGAACAATTCATTGCATCACATGGCGGCTTGAGAAATATTCATTTTATGACAAAATGGATGCTTGCAGCAAATGGCCTTTACCCTTGGCCCGCTTTATATTTGCCATTGTCGCTTTTAGCAATTCCCCCAACATTCCCGGTTCATTTTTATCAGTTCAGCACATATGCCCGTATACACTTTGCTCCAATGGCCGTAACACTCAATCAGCGATTCACACTAAAAAACCGCAAAATTCAATCTCTCCGCCACCTCGACCCGCACATGACAAAAAATCCTTTGACTTGGCTCCGTTCCGATGCTTTCGAGGAGCGAGACCTCTCTTCTGTTCTGACTCATTGGAAGCGCATTTTTCGTGCACCCTTTGCTCTTCAGGAGCTGGGCTTACACACAGCTAAAACGTATATGCTTGACCGGATTGAAGAAGACGGCACACTGTACAGTTATGCAAGCGCCACAATATTTATGGTATACAGCCTTCTGTCACTTGGTGTGTCACGCCATTCACCGGTCATCCGAAGGGCAATAAATGGCATCAAAGCATTGGTGACTGAATGCGGCGGCATTCCTTACTTAGAAAATTCCACATCCACTGTTTGGGATACTGCATTAATCACCTATGCGCTCCAGCAAAACGGCGTTGCCGAAACAGACGGTCCAATTACAAAAGCCGCTTCTTTTTTACAAAAGCGGCAGCATACGAAGATAGCAGATTGGTCTGTCAAAAATCCAAATGTATCTCCAGGCGGCTGGGGATTTTCAAATATTAACACGAATAATCCTGATTGTGACGACACCGCAGCCGTCTTAAAAGCAATTCCCCGCAACTTCTCTCCTTCTTCTTGGGAGCGAGGTGTGGCTTGGCTTTTATCGATGCAGAACAATGATGGAGGGTTTTCCGCCTTTGAAAAAAATGTGAACCACCCTCTTATCCGCCACCTCCCGCTTGAATCCGCCGAGGATGCGGCTGTTGATCCCTCAACCGCCGACCTTACCGGGCGTGTGCTGCACTTTTTAGGTGAAAAAGCTGGCTTTTCAGTTAAACATCACCACATTCAGCGTGCTGTGAACTGGCTTTTTGAAAACCAGGAACGTAATGGATCTTGGTACGGACGATGGGGTGTTTGCTACATTTATGGCACATGGGCTGCCTTGACCGGTATGCACGCCTGCGGAGTTGTTCGAACACATCCTTCGATACAAAAGGCAATCCGGTGGCTCAAAACCGTACAAAATGATGACGGCAGCTGGGGTGAATCCTGCAAAAGCGCTGAGGTCAAAACCTATGTGCCGCTTAAAGAAGGAACCATTATACAAACTGCCTGGGCTTTAGATGCTTTATTGCAATATGAAAAACCCAGTCATCCAGCAATTGTAAAAGGAATGAACTACCTCATGGACAGCAGTTCTCATGACGGTAGAAGCTTGACTTATCCAGTGGGAATCGGGCTGCCAAAGCAATTTTATATTCGGTACCATAGTTATCCTTATGTGTTCCCTTTGCTGGCTGTCAGCAAGTATTTGAATTCTATTGAAAAGGAGACAGCAAATGAAACGTGAATCTTATCAAACCGAGATGTTCAATTGGTGTGAAGCCTTAAAAGATCAGATTCAAAAACGAGGACAGCTTGATCAATTTGAGGATCAAATCGAAAAGATGATTGAAGCGCTGGAGGATGACCAGACGACAGAAGAAGAGTGGTATCAGCAGGCCGCCACACTCTATCGTGATATTACACAATCAGAAGAAACAGGTGAAAGACGTGCCTTCGTTCCTATAGGAAAACATGTTCTCCCAAAGCTTCCGTACAAGTACTCCGCTTTAGAACCTTATATTTCGCGTGATATTATGGTGCTTCATCATACAAAGCATCATCAAAGCTATGTTGACGGACTGAATAAAGCAGAATTGGAGCTTAAGAATGCCAGAGCTTCAAAGAACTATGACTTGATCACTCATTGGGAAAGAGAGCTGGCATTTCATGGAGCTGGCCATTATTTGCACAGTATTTTTTGGTTTTCTATGCATCCAAACGGAAAAAGACGTCCTACTGGAGCATTGTTTCAAATGATCGATCTTTCATTTGGAAGCTATTCGGCCTTTAAGGAGCATTTTACCCAAGCTGCAAAAAAAGTGGAGGGTGTCGGGTGGGCCATTCTTGTCTGGTCCCCTCGTTCCGGACGGCTTGAGATTTTAGCCGCAGAGAAGCACCAGCACTTCAGCCAGTGGGATGTTATCCCTCTTTTGCCGCTTGATGTATGGGAACATGCTTACTATTTGCAATATAAAAATGACCGCGGGAGCTATGTTGATCATTGGTGGAACGTAGTCGATTGGCGTGAAGCCGAAAAACGTTTTGAACAGGCAAAAGAAGTTGTATGGAAACTCTATTAAAAAAGCCCCCTTTTCCAGGGGGCTTCATTTTTTAAAAAACACCTAATACATGTAAAAATACAATAATGATTGCAACAGGTGAAAGATAACGTATCAGCAGAAGCCAAACCGCAAACCACTTTCGCTTGAGATTTGAGCCGCTTTTCAGCTCGTTAAACAAATCCTCTTTCGGTATTTTTAACGGTACAAAGATAGAAATCAATAACGCTCCTAACGGCATTAAAATATTGCTGACCAGAAAATCAGCTGCGTCAAAAATAGACATGTGAAAAATGGTAACATCACTTAAAACCCCGTATGATAACGCAGACGGTACGCCGACCAGAAAGATAGCAATCCCGCCGATCCAGGCAAATCGTTTTCTTTTACTAACATCGCCTTTAGAAAGCACAGCGACCAAAATTTCAAGCATTGAAAACGCAGAGGTCAGTGCCGCAAATAAAAATAGAATTAAAAATGCTAATAAAAAGACAATTCCGAACGGCATTTGATTAAACACAGTCGGCAGCACATTAAATAACAGAACAGGACCTTGATCCGGTTTGAGACCGAATGAAAAAACAGCTGGAAAGATCGCGATGCCCGCCATAATGGCGACAAGGACATTCAAAACCGTAACAGATACAGCAGACTGCACCAGATTTTCTTGTTTCTCTAGATAAGCACTATACGTTACCATTACAGATACACCGACACTTAATAAGAAGAAGGACTGGCCCATCGCATATAATATCGTATTGGCGTCAATCGCAGAGATATCAGGTGTCAGGAAAAACTTAATACCTTCTATCGCTCCATGAAGTGTAACTGAACGCACCATTAAAATGATAAATAATATAAAAAGCGCCGGCATTAAAATTTGGCTTGCTTTTTCAATTCCGCTGCTTACACCTTTTGCGACAACCAAAATTGTGACCAGCATAAACAGCAGCTGGCCTCCTACAGCCAAATAAGGATTTGAAATAGTATTCGCAAACAGCGTATCAAATCCTGACGTATGCGATAAACCGCCGGTAAAGCCTTTAAAAATGTAATTTAAAATCCATCCGCCGACTACGCTGTAGAATGATAACAGAATAAAGCACGTCGCCATGCCCAAATAGCCTATCCAATGCCACTTAGACCCTGGAGCAAGAGATTTATAGGATTGGACGGCATCTTGCTGTGTTTTTCTGCCTATGATGAATTCACCAAGCAATAATGGCAGTCCGATTAAAATTGTAAATAAAATAAAAATAAATAAAAACGCGCCTCCTCCGCTGGTGCCTGCTACATATGGGAATTTCCATATTGCACCGAGACCGATAGCCGATCCAGCCGCAGCTAAAATAAAGCCCAGCTTCGAAGACCATTGATTAGCTTCCTTCACCCTATCACTCCTATTTTCCAAAACAGTTTAAAGGTTCATTGTAAGAATATCTACCTATATAGTCAAGAATATTTTGATTAGTTTACATAATATATTTATCATCTATCTCCATGAATATATCAGATCACAGTCAATCTATCAATATTGAATTATTCAGAAAATTAATTATAATAGGGGAATACCAAAAAATCTGTAAGGATTTCTGCTGGAGTTCTTGATCAGTGTATGAGGAGTGTTTTTATGGAAAACATCAGAAAGATAAGTCATTTCGCGGGACAAACCTTCGGAATCTGGGTCATTGTTTTTGCCGTGCTCGGATTTTCTTTCCCGTCATTATTTTCTTGGATCAGTTCTTATATTACGATTTTTCTTGGCATTATTATGTTTGGAATGGGGCTAACACTGCAAACCGATGATTTTAAAGAGCTGATCAGAAAACCTTTGTACGTCATTATCGGAGTGATTGCCCAATATACGATTATGCCGCTTGTTGCTTTCGGCTTAGCATATGGCCTGCATCTCCCCTCGGAAATCGCGGTAGGCGTTATTCTCGTTGGCTGCTGTCCCGGTGGAACTGCCTCTAATGTTATGACATTTTTAGCAAAAGGCAATACGGCCCTGTCTGTTGCTGTCACAACGATTTCCACCTTGTTGGCACCGGTTTTGACGCCGGTTTTGATTATGCTGTTTGCCAAGGAATGGCTGCCTGTCTCACCTGGCTCGTTATTTATTTCGATTTTGCAGGCTGTATTGATTCCAATCATTGCAGGCCTAGTCGTCAAAATATTTTTCAAAAAACAGGTCGCAAAAGCCGTTCATGCCCTGCCGCTTGTTTCAGTCATCGGTATCGTTGCCATTGTGTCAGCTGTTGTAAGCGGCAACCGGGAAAACCTGCTTCAATCAGGTTTGCTTATTTTTTCAGTAGTTATCCTGCACAACGGGTTTGGATATTTACTGGGATTTCTATGTGCAAAGCTGTTAAAAATGGATTATGCGTCTCAAAAAGCAATTGCAATTGAAGTCGGCATGCAAAACTCAGGGCTTGGCGCAGCACTTGCCACGGCACATTTTTCACCGCTATCTGCCGTTCCGAGCGCGATTTTCAGTGTATGGCACAACCTTTCGGGCTCCCTGCTCGCTACATATTGGTCTAAAAAAGGTAAGAATCCAAAAGAAGATTCAAACAGCACAGAACTGACTCTTTAACATTCTATTGTATATAAAAAGGTACATCACGTTTATCCGTGATGTACCTTTTTTGTTTTATCCCTCTAACAAAAGCTGTTCAGGATCTTCTAGTAAGTTTTTAATTGTGACAAGGAATCCAACTGCTTCTTTACCATCTACGATCCGGTGATCATAAGATAATGCAATGTACATCATCGGACGGTTTTCGAAACGTTCTTCATCAATTGCGACAGGGCGCAGCTGAATCTTATGCATACCCAGGATACCAACTTGAGGGCTGTTTAAAATCGGTGTCGACATGAGTGAACCGAAAGTCCCTCCGTTTGTAATTGTAAATGAGCCTCCTTGCAGCTCACCAAGGGTCAATTTATTGCTTCTCGCTTTTTTCGCAAGCTCGCCGATTTCTTTTTCAATGCCTGCAAATGTCAGGCGGTCTGCATCACGTACAACTGGAACGACAAGTCCTTCCTCAGCTGCGACAGCGATTCCGATATCATAGAATTTTTTAACAATCAGCTCATCGCCTTGAATTTCTGCATTCAAGAGCGGATATTTTTTCAAAGCCGCTACAACAGCTTTTGTAAAGAAAGACATAAAGCCGAGCTTCACTTCATTTTGCTCAAAGAATTGGTCTTTGCGGCGTTTTCTAAGATTCATAACAGCCGTCATGTCAACTTCATTAAATGTAGTCAGCATCGCAGATGTTTGCTGTACTTCGACTAGACGTTTTGCGATTGTCTGTCTGCGGCGTGACATTTTTTGCACTTCAACAGGCTTTTCAAAGCTTTGCTGTGTTTTTTGAGCCTGCGGCTGCTGTTTTTGCTGAGGAGCTGGTTTCGCAGCCGGTTTTTCATACGCCTCAACATCCTGTTTGCGCACTCTTCCAAGCGGGTCGCCAGTCGGAACCTGAGACAGGTCAATCCCTTTCTCTCTCGCCAGCTTACGTGCAGAAGGAGATGCGATTGTTCTTGATTTTGCTTCAGTTTGCGCTTCCTGGCTCACTTCTTGCGCCGCTGGTTCAGCTTGCTTTTCTTCTTTTTCACTTTCTTTGCTTTCAGCCTTCTCTGAAGGAGCAGGGGCAGAACTTTCACCCGCGCCTTCTGTAATGGTACCGATAATTTCTCCAACTTGGACGGTATCACCCGAATCTTTCAATACCTCTTGAAGAACACCCGATTCTTCTGCTGTCAATTCAACATTTACTTTATCCGTTTCAAGTTCAAGCAGATATTCACCCTGTTCTACATAATCACCGGGCTGCTTTAACCATTGGGCTATTGTTCCTTCTGAGATTGATTCTGCTAATTCAGGTACCTTAATTTCCGCCATTTTTTCATTTCCCCCTTAGTTTTTGCGAGTCAAGCTATCAGATACAATACGTTCCTGTTCTTTTTTATGAACTGTCGGATCTCCCTCTGCAGGACTGGATCGTCTTCTTCGTCCAATATATTGAACGCTTACTCCTTCTGGTGCAAGTTCTGTCAAATAAGGGCTGATGTAGCTCCAAGCCCCCATGTTCTGCGGCTCTTCCTGAACCCAAACGATTTCTTTTAGGTTCGGAAGCTTTGCAAATAATTCTTTGACTCCTTTTGCAGGGAATGGATACAGCTGTTCAATTCTCGCAATGTGAAGCCACTCTTTCCCGTCTTCTAACTTGTTGAAATGATCGCTGATGTCTATAGATACTTTACCGCTGGATAATACGAGCCGCGTTACTTTTTCATACTCATGAGAAAGTCCTGACTGTTCGTAAACAGGCTGGAAGCGGCTTTCACTGAGCTCCTGCACTTCAGAAACGGTATTCGGATTGCGCAGAAGGCTCTTCGGCGTCATGATGACGAGCGGACGAATTTCCTCACGCAGCAGCATTTTAGCCTGTCTTCTTAATATATGAAAATATTGAGCGGCGCTTGTCAGGTTGGCAACCGTCCAGTTATTCTCAGCAGCTAGCTGCAGGAACCGCTCGATTCTACCGCTTGAATGCTCAGGGCCCTGTCCCTCATAACCGTGCGGCAGCAGCATCACTAATCCAGATTTTTGGCCCCATTTTGCTCGTCCGGCAGAAATAAATTGGTCAAAGTACACTTGAGCAGCATTGGCAAAATCCCCATACTGCGCTTCCCAAAGGACAAGTGTTTCAGGTGAATACACGTTATAGCCGTATTCAAAACCGAGTACAGATCCTTCAGACAGCGGGCTGTTATGAACCGCAAATGATGTGTCACAATCTGACAAATGGTGCAGCGGCACAAATTCCTTGCCTGTCTCACTGTCGTGAAGCACAAGGTTTCTTTGAGCAAACGTTCCGCGCTCAGAATCCTGTCCTGTTAATCGAATCGGTGTTCCGTCTTTCAGAATGGAAGCAAACGCGAGAGATTCAGCCAATGACCATTCCACTTTTCTGTCATCATCAAACGCCTTGGCCCGTCTTTCCAAAATGCGTTTTAGCTTACCGAATACATTAAACGACTCCGGCCAATTGACCAGTTCGCCATTCAGCTTGCGGAGCACATCAAAATCAATAGATGTATCTACATCCGGAAAGCCATTTGAAACAGGTTCCGGAAGTTCTATTTCACTGGCGATATGTTCCTTTTTAGCCGGCACTTTTTGATAAGCGTCTTCTATGCGTTTCGTTACCGACTTTTCAATGTTTTGAACAACTTCCTCGGTAAGCACCCCTTCTTTAACGAGCTTTTCCGCGAAAATATGTTTGACAGTCGGATGCTTTCTTACAGCGTCATACAGCATCGGCTGAGTAGTTGACGGCTCATCCATTTCGTTGTGTCCGTAGCGTCTGTACCCGATCAAGTCAATCAGAAAGTCCTTGTTGAATGTTTTTCGGTATTCTACCGCAAACTTAACAGCTGAAAGACAGGCTTCAGGATCGTCCGCATTTACGTGAACAATCGGAATTTCATAGCCCTTCGCCAGGTCACTGGCATAGTTTGTTGATCTTGATTCAGCGCTTTCTGTTGTGAATCCGATCATGTTATTGGCGATAATATGAATCGCACCGCCGACTTGATACCCTTTTAAAGAGCTTAAATTCAATGTTTCAGCTACAATTCCTTCCCCCGGGAACGCAGCGTCTCCATGAATTAAAATCGCAAGTGATTTTGTTTCATCCTGAACCGGATATCCGCTATGTGTTCTTGTTTCCTGCGCCGCTCTTGTGCTGCCTTCAACAATCGGATTGATAAATTCCAAGTGGCTCGGGTTATTCGCCAGCGTAATGCGCGCTGACTTCGTTTCAGCGTCATGAAGCTCACGGTTCGCTCCCAGATGATATTTGACATCCCCCGTCCATCCGTAGCTGATGCCGATTGATCCTTCAGACGGCACAAGATCTTTGTTAGGCGCATGCTGGAATTCTGAGAATATGATTTCATACGGTTTGCCCAGCACATGTGCCAGCACATTCAGGCGGCCCCTGTGCGCCATGCCGATGTTGACGCTCGTTGTACCTGATTTGACAGATTGTGCAATTATGTCATCAAGCACTGGAACGAGAGCGTCCAGACCCTCAATTGAAAAACGCTTCTGCCCGACGAAGGTCCGGTGTAAAAATTGCTCGAATCCCTCTACTTCCATCAGTCTCTCCAGCACAGCTGACAGCTTTTCGGCTGAGTTCTTTTGGAACAATTCACCGGATTCAATCTTTTGAGTCAGCCACTCGCGCTCTTTAAAATCGTGTACATGATCAAATTCAAATGAGATGGTTCTTTTATACGTATTTCGCAAATATTGAATGGCTTCTAAACCGTTCGTAATGTTTGTAGGAGCGTCTTTACAAATGACCGACGCAGGTATTTCTTTTATTTCCTCTTCTGTTAGCCCGTAATCGGATAATGGAAAGAGCTCGCTCTTTTTCCCATCCTTTCTGAGCGGATTGACGGAAGCGTTCAAATGGCCATAGGTTCGTATATCTTCTGCAAGTCTGATTGCTGATGCGATCTTTTGTATCAGATCGGCTGTAACACGTCCCTTTTCTTTTGTTCCCGATGCCTCTTTTATATCGCTTGGAGGAGCTCCGAGTTCGTCGAACATTTCCTTCAGATCCGGATCAATGCTGTTCGGATCCTGGGTGTACTGATCGTAAAGCTCCAGCGCATAGCCGAGGTTCGGACCGTAAAAATCTTCCCAATTCATTCGTTGTTTCATATTATTTTGAAACATTTGAATATTACCCCCAACCTAGATAATCAAGTGATTTATTCACTATCTTAAAATAACTTTCGAACGCTGTGTCCAAAATTATGTAATAAAAACGCTTCCAACGATATTTTACCACTGTTTGCAATTTGATTCTACCTTGATTGTTCACAAAATAGTAAAAAACCTTTATAAAAAACAAAAAATTTAATCATTTAAAAAAAGAAACGCCAAAAAGCATAGAATAAAGGGTTATCCTATGCTTTTATGGAGCAGTTTTTTAAGAAGCGGATACAGTACATCCGGAAGCTGATCGACATCCGGGACAAATATACTGAACTTCCCGTACATATCCTGTATCGTTTTCATTTGTGATTCTTCAATTTCCGAGTTGGAGAGAAAAACATTTATGACTTCTATTCCTCTTTTTCGAGCTTCGATAACCGCTTCACTTGTATCGACAATTCCATTTTGCTCATAACCAAATGCGGCCGGCTCTCCGTCAGAGAACACGATTAAGAATTTTTGCGCCTCGCTCCGCTGCAGCATTTTTTTCGTCATTTGCCTGATCGCATAGCCGTCACGGTTGTCTTCCTCAGGTTCAAGCTGCATTATCGCCGGTCCCGCCGCCTGTCTTAAGGATGACTGAAATGGAATTACCGTATTAAAATAGTTCGGCTGACTCGTTTCGGTCGCATCGTTTGTATCCTCCCAGAAACCGACAATTTGATGCGGGACTGCTACCGACTTCAGGGCTTCGTGAAACAATACGATTCCCCTCTTCGTTTCATCCATTTTGTCGAACATGCTTGCTGAACAGTCGACCAGCAATGTAAAAACAGCATCAATTTCTGAAGAAGGCTCTTGTTTTTTGTAAAAAAGACGCGGATTCCGCTCCGTAAAATAACGGAGAAGCTTGTTGTTCAGACGGCCCGCGTGAAGGTCAGTCCTTGGCAGCGTTTTTTTGTGTTCAAGCGTTTTTTGAATCATCTGTTTCAAACGCTTCTGATACGATTCGATCGATTTTGCCTGCTGTTTATAAGAAAGCTCTTCATCTTGTGTTGCAGGCTGCGGTTCTTTATAAATCGCAAACGCGAATTTATTTTCCTTTCCGTCGGCAAGACCCGCACCGTTCGGCTGGTCTTTTTTGGACTCCAGCGCTTCCAGTTTGGAATAGTCTTTTCGTTTTGTCTGTCTGGCTGAACCTTGAACAGAGCCGAGGGCCTGGTCTCCATCGTCCCCTTCACGAGAAGCATCTTTTCCTAAATCGGATTTTGCGCCGTGTTCAATATCAAATTGAAGGAAGCTTTTAGACGGCGCTTCTGTTTCACGGTGCCAAGTCGGCATTTCTTCATCGTGAATATCTTCATCGCCGTCTGACTTTTTCGGAAGCGTTATGTCATCACTCAGCTTCGGCGCTTTTTTCTCTTCTTCAAATAACGGCTGCTCGGCAGCTTTTGCATAATCTAACTCAGGCAAGAAGAAGTAGGTATTTAGCATGTCTTTATCAAGCACCTCTTCAAGTCCGTCCATGATATCTTCGACAATTTTCAGAACGTGAAGTGTAGAATCAGCTTCATACACACGCAAGAGCTGCTGTTCGATAAACGGACGCATCAGATCAATATCATCACGCATAGACGGGATGGCTTCCAGTGGCGATTCCGCCGTCAGCTTGACATACATGGCGCAAAAGAGCGCATCCGTAAAAATGCTTCGTTCTAAATTTAAAGTCAGCTGCGTGGAGAAATGTTTTCTGTACATGTCTTTTCGTTTTGCAAATACATGCTTTGTACCAGGACGCTCGTGTTTGATACATTCTTCAATTCTGATGTCCTCAAGCAGCATAAACAGCTGTTTGGCAAAGCTTTTGTACGTAAGATTGTGCTGGATATAATCCAAAAGGCTCGCAAACTCTTGCAGCGAGCTGTATTTTGTTCCGACTGATCGAAGGTAGACATCGCTTTTGAGACCTGCTTCCATATCTTCAGCTGCTCTGTCCTTCCAAAAGTGGCTCATGTAGATTTTTTTTTCAAATGGGTTGTAGTAGGACTGAACGCCATACTCCACTTCCACTGCCTCACTTTTGGTGAGCGTTTTGGCCAAATCGGTCAGCATCATAAATAAAAACGAGTCAATTGTGCTGTCATTAAATTTGATAAATTTCATCGCACATCCCTCATTCAAACAGAGTTTCTGCGATATTTCGGACCGCCGCCTTTTCACGGTCATCGTCAAGCTTCTCTACAATTCCGCGTTCGATGGCGCGTAGCGGCGGAATATAAGCGGCTAAATCACACGTATCAATTAAAGCTCTGATGGATGCCGCTTCTTCAGACACCTGCCCGTTATTGGCCTGAACGATCAGATCAGAAGACAGCGTGATAAACCGGTCTATCAATTTCTCATCATGAAGGGCAGACTGAGACATGAGTACTTGTTTCAGCAGCTCACCTTTAATATAAGGCACATCAATGATGACAAAACGGTTTTTAAGCGCTTCATTCAGCGGAACGGTTCCGACGTAGCCTTCATTGATGGCAGCAATGACTCCAAACCCTTCTTTTGCCCTAACGACTTCTCCTGTAAACGGATTTGTCATCATTTTTCTGTAGTCCAATACACCGTTTAAGATTGGCAGGGTTTCCGGTTTTGCCATATTAATTTCATCTATATAAAGAAAGTGGCCTTCATTCATGGCCGTTGTCACAGGTCCCGAGACAAACTCGATCGTCGCCTGGCCAGATTGATTTTCAATGGTTTTATAGCCGACCAGCGCTTCAGCATCCAAATCAACTGAGCAGTTGACACTGTGCATTGGTTTATGAAAATAGCTGGACAATGTTTCTGCCAGCTTAGTTTTACCTGAGCCTGTAGGTCCTTTTAACAGGATATTTTTCCCCATCGCTAATGCGATAATGGCATCGAATAAAATGGCTTCATCCTCCGCCTCATAGCCTGATGTCCCGATAAGCGATTGAAATTCTGGAGAAATCGGCTGGCTTTTATATGATAAAAGCTTATTTTGTATATCTTCCGGCAATGTTAAGTGCTGCAATTGAGATGTCATAGACAGGTTTCCTTTCCTATTCGTATTCCATTAACGAGTATACTAAAAAAGCCCCTGTATGCTCAATACAAAAGGGCTCCCGCTATATTACTGTTTCTCGTTATTGCCAGAAAGCGCTCCGCAGACAATTCGCGCTCCTGAATTTCCGCTCGGATTCGTCAAATAGTCGTCAGCCTGTTCATGAATAATAAACGCGCTGCCATCCTGGTCGAGAATATTCAATTTGCTTCCTTTTTGTAAAGAGGTTTCAGGCGCATTCATAATAACATCTACTTTCCCGTCTGCGCCGACCTCAAGATTCGGAAGATCTCCGGCATGATGTCCCATCGGATTATTGAAGCCGTGTTCTTTGTTCAGCGGATTAAAGGGTCCGCCCGCGGATTCAAAATCCGGCCTGACACATGATCCTTTTTCATAAATATGAAAACCGAGTGAAGCCCCAGGTGTCAGGCTGTGTGCTGAGATGTGAAAATCGAGCCCTTCGTCTTCTGACTCTTTTATTTCAATAAACCCGACTTTTTTGCCTTCTCTATTGACCAGCTGAATCTGATGGCGAAACGTTGAGGTTTCTATTACCTTTTTTTCCGGTACCCGCCGCGGATGATCGGGAGGTATTTCCTGACTGCATCCCGCAAGACCCAGTGCCGCCAGCACGATAAGGAGCAAGAAACGATTCATGCTGTCTCCCCCCTTGTTTTTTCTAACAGTCTGGTCAATCATATTCCGATATAAACTAAAAAAAGCCTTTTAAAAGGCTTTTACATTAGGGCAGCAGGACGTCCTGCCCAAACGCCCCGTCTGTCTAATGTCGATGCTCAAAGTTTAAAAATAGCTTCGTGCGCCCAGGTAGCGCTGTTTCCAATACGAATTGCTGAGATTGGAAATGCCCACACCGTCGGAGCTTGCATGAATAAAATTGCCGCCGCCCAAGTAAACCCCCATGTGAGACGGTCCGGATTTATACGTCGTAAAGAAAACAAAGTCTCCGACTGACGGCTGGCTGACTTTTTGCATCACATTCCAGTACCCTGCCGTGCTCAGCCTTGAAATAGATGATACTTTATTAATGAGGTAATAAATATAGCCGCTGCAATCGAAACCGGAAGGCGTATTTCCGCCCCAGCGATACGGAACACCGACATATTTTTTTGCCTCCGTTATCATTCTGTCAATCTTTGTTCCTATTTGAACGTTTGATCCTGGTTTGTCTTTCGGGACTGTCTTATTGGAATTATTTGATTTAGTCGTTCCTGAAATGGTGAGAACCTGTCCGATTCGCAGAACATCACTAGACAAATTGTTCTTATCACGGATACTTTGCACAGTGACGCCCAGCTGATTCGCAATCTTCCATAACGAATCACCCGATTTCACTTTGTATGTAGTTGTTTTTGAAGAATTTGAGTTTGACGGTTTTTTTGAACCGCCGCTACCGCTATTGGATGAGCTGCTTTTTTTTATTTTTAATACTTGCTTAGGGTAAAGCGTATCTGATGTTAAGCCGTTTAAGGTTTTCAATTCTGCCACCGTCATATTTAGACTGTTTGCGATTTTCCACAGAGAATCACCAAGCTTTACAGTATATGTACTTTTTGATGAGCCTGCAGAATTTGAACCGTTGCTTTTTTTCTGCCCATTCGAATCATTCGAACCATTTGAACTGCTTGTCCCTTTAATTTTCAGTTTTTGGCCGGGACGAATCAAATCACTGCTCAGGCTGTTTAAGCTTTTAAGCTCTGAAACACTCATTTTATGATTTTTGGCAATCATCCATAAGGAATCACCATATGCTACGGTGTATGTTGACGTTTTGCTTGAGTTTGATGAGGATGTTTTGCTTTTTTTGCTGCTTTCAGGAACTTTAAGGCTTTGGCCGACATAAAGCATTGACGATTTCAATTTGTTTTCGGATTTCAGTGCTGAAATACTCGTATGATACTGGCGCGAAAGTTTCCAAAGAGAGTCACCGCTTTTCACCTTTATCGTTTTTGCGTCCGCGGGTGCTGCTGCCATCGATGACCCAACAACTGCGGAAACAGCCAAGCCGGCTACGATCTTCTTTTTCATTCATTTAACCTCCTAAACTTTTTATGAGACAAACAGAAATAATTAGTATTCTGTTTCCAAAAATGGCACACATACGTTTTATCGTCACTTTTTTAGCGTTATAAACAAATTTTTATAGATCCGGCAGCAAATTCAGCTTCGTTCGACCTTAAAACTCTAGATAAACACCTAATACTTTACATAATTTGTATAGGTTTATCGAAAGTCTAAGGAACTATTTAAGCGGGGGTAAAATGATTGGTTTATGCTGATGAAAGAAGCAGATTTTCCTCCTTTCCTGTCTGTTTTTCTTTCAATTCTCTATCAAAGTGTCAAATCCCTTCTTCTGACTGCAACTCTGCCCAGCTTTCCGAAACAGTTAAAAGCCTGTCCATTTCAAATGAACAGGCTGTATTACTATGCGTTAGCTGATTGAGTATTGTGTTTAACATATTCAAGAATGCTGTCGGCAGCTTTTTCAGCACCGCCTGCTGCTTTCAGTGACTGGCCAATTGCTTTTGCTTTCTCAGCATAAACAGGATTGCTGATCACTTCTTGAATGGTTTCTTTCAGAAGGTTTTCAGACAGCTGTTCTTTTTTCAGCACTTTCCCCGCACCTACTTGCTCCACCTGTTTTCCGACAGCGAATTGATCGGCTCCCATCGGAATGACAATGAGCGGTGTTTCAAAATATAACCCTTCGCTTGTGCTGTTCATTCCGCCGTGGGTGACAAACAAACTGGCTCTTTTCAGGATTTCAAGCTGCGGCACATACGGGCGGACAATAAAATTGTGAGGAATATTGTTTAACTCACTTTGTTTAACATGTTTCCCAATGGACAGCACAACTTTTCCGTCAAAGTCTTTGCACACCTCGAGACATTGATTGAAAAACTCTTTTTGATTATTAAAAATGGTTCCCATAGAAATAAACAGCACGTTTTCATTGTCAATCTGATCGAATGGAAAGTCATTGCTTTTGGCTCTTTTTGCAATTGAAGGACCAACAAACACATAATTTTCTCCGAATTGCTCAGCCATTGGCTGAAATTCTCTTGACGTAAAGACAATCGTCAAATCTCCATCGGACGAAAAAACGTCAAACGGCTTGGTAATTCCCGCTTGAAACTCGGCATTTAAGGTTTCTGCGAGCTGCTGATAGGATTCGTAATAAGGTGAGTCTTCAAATGGTCTGCTATTGAAGGTGTCCATCATTCCCTTTAAAAAATCCTCATTCATCGCAAAGGTCGTACATAATGAAAATCTAGGCAGCTTCAGCAGATTGGCAATGATTTTACCGGCCAGGAAATGGTGATCATATATGACATAATCATATGATTCGTTTTTCACTTCATTATAAATATGGGTGGCGATGTCCTTACACCCTTTCAAAAAGGCGCATATCATTTCGGCAAAATCTCTTTCCTCATTACCAGTTGCGTTTTTTCCGAAATATTCTTCTCTAAAATCGTTATATTCACGAAATTCAATATCAAGCGCAGTGATTTTTTCTTCATATTCCTTTACTGCATAGTAAGTAATGTTTTCTCCTCGTGATTTCAGCTCCTTCATTACACCGATAGACGGATTAATATGGCCCTCTCCCGGAAAACCGACCATTAATACATTAGTCATGCGGCACACCCTTCCATTAAAATTTATGTAATATTTTATACAGTACTATAAATACAAAATCAGGTAAAGTATTTAACTTTATTAATATTAATCCAATATAACTTTTATACTAGGTTACATTTCCCGACTTTCTATTTTCAAGAAAAAAAGCATTCAGTATGACATGAATGCTTTTAAAAAAGAGTTCTATTCCAGTCATTTTGTCTCATGAGACGAAAGCTGTTCGGGTCCTTTTGTTTATTTTTATGTTCTCGGTGAGATGAGCGGATATAACACACCGTCCTTCGCAAACGACATCTTGCCTGTTTCCTCAGAAACAACCAGCACAAGCGCATCTGTATATCCAGACATCCCCAAAGCCGCCCGGTGCCTGGTTCCCAGATGAATATCCACTTCTTGTGTCGTCAGCGGGAGAACGTTTCCGGCTGAGACGAGTGTATGATCCCTCACTAATAAAGCGCCGTCATGAAGAGGGTTTCCCGGGAAAAAGATGCTTTCAATTAATGAAGCACTGATTTCTGCATGCAGCGATGTTCCTTTTTGAATAAATTCGTCAACCGGGTCTGCCCTTTCAATGACAATTAACGCGCCATGCTTATTTTCCGATAAATTTTTAATCGCCTTGGCCAGTTCCACAAATGACGGTGTAAATTGTTCAATGTATGATTGCAAATAAAAGGATGAGGCAATGCCGTGCATATTCTCAAAAATACGTCCCAAGTCATCCAATTCACAAAGGAGGCATTGATCTTTTTCGTGTAACGTTTTCAAAATAAGAGAAGCATCCCCTAATATCTGTTCTAAATGCGATTGTATCTTTGCCGTGAATACACTTTCTGTCATCTGTTCGTAATGCATGGGCCTTCATCTCCTTTTCATATTTTCAACTTTGCACGCATGCTTATCTTATTGATGTACATTCTATTGGTAAAGGAGGTATGTAAAGAATGGAAATGGAAAGAATCATTCAATATATCTGCACCTTTTTAGGCGTTATTTCGCTTTCTTTTATTTATGCCCAAATGTTTAGAAAAACGAAACCGTCAAAAAAAGAATAGGCCAGGCGTTCATTGCTTTTTATACATAAAATGTTATAATTTCTCTCGTTATGATAAAGAAACGGGGATCAATGTATGAAAGAAACCAAAAACGCCGGACAAAAGATAAAACAGCTTTTGCACATTTTAATTCCGATTTTAATCACTCAGGCGGGGCTTTCTCTCATGACCTTTTTAGATACGGTGATGTCAGGGAAAGTCAGCGCCGCCGATTTAGCCGGTGTGGCCATTGGATCAAGTCTTTGGACGCCTGTCTATACTGGACTGGCAGGTATATTAATGGCTGTCACCCCGATTGTCGCACAGCTATTAGGTGCTGATAAAACCAAACAAATTCCCTTTACTGTCTTACAGGCTGTATATGTGGCCGCGCTTCTAAGCATCGCCGTTTTAGCGGTTGGATATGGAATAGTTGATCCTGTTCTGTCCCGATTGAACCTTGAGGCTCACGTATATGACATTGCTAAGCACTTTTTAGGGTTTTTATCTTTGGGGATTTTTCCTTTATTTGTTTACACCGTTTTGAGATCGTTCATTGACTCATTAGGAAAAACACGAGTGACCATGATGATTACACTATGTTCACTGCCGATTAATTTTGTGTTAAACTACGTATTTATTTTCGGAAAATTCGGCATGCCTGCCCTTGGCGGAGTCGGCGCCGGAATTGCATCAGCGCTTACATATTGGTGCATCTGTATCATCAGTTTTATCATCATTCACAAAGCAGCGCCGTTTTCTGAATATGGCATTTTCCTTACCATGTATAAGTTCTCTTGGGAAGCGTGCAAAAATATGCTGAAAATCGGACTGCCCATCGGGTTTGCCGTGTTTTTTGAAACGAGCATCTTCGCGGCTGTCACTTTGCTGATGAGCCATTTCAATACAGTAACCATCGCGTCCCATCAGGCCGCCATGAACTTTGCGTCACTTTTATATATGCTGCCGCTCAGCGTGTCCATGGCTTTAACGATAGTTGTCGGGTTTGAGGCCGGAGCAGCTCGTTTTAAAGACGCTCGCTCTTACAGCTTTATCGGCATCATGATGGCAGTAGGCTTTTCTTTGTTAACAGCTGCCTGTATCCTTTTATTCAGAGAGCAAATCGCAGGTATGTACACCTCTGATCAGGATGTCCTCCGGCTAACGCAGCACTTTTTAATTTACGCGCTGTTTTTTCAGCTTTCCGATGCTGTGGCAGCACCTATTCAGGGCGCCCTCAGAGGATATAAAGATGTCAATTATACACTTGCAGCCGCTTTTATTTCTTATTGGGTTATCGGCCTTCCTGTCGGTTATGCGGTCGGCACGTTTACAGAACTTGGCGCGTTCGGTTATTGGATCGGGTTAATTGCAGGGCTAGCGGCAGGAGCAGTCGGGCTGTTTTTCAGGCTGGTTAAACTGCAGAAGCGTTATTTATTGAAGCAGGAATTTTAAAAGAGGTGATATGACATGGCACAAAATCAGAAATTATATGAGTATCTGTCTCAGCATGCAGAAGAAATAAGTTCTACATGGTATGAAACAATCGAGGAAACTGATCCGAATTCAATCTATGCATCAACAGACCCGGCCGTCATTAAAAATTTAAAGAGCCAGAATCTTGCTTTCAATTATAAGATCAGCCGTATCTTTATAGATGAAGAAGAGGTTTACTTGCCCATTCTAAAAGCCTGGGCATTTGAAGTCACCCAGGATCAAGAGCATTTAAAAACGCCTATCCACTATATTATCCGTGAGTTTGTCAGAGTGAGAGACTTGTATATTTCCTATGTGAAGGACTTTGTTCATATCAATCAGGATACCGTGAAAAGCGAAGAAGCCGAGGATTTGTATCACACCCTTATTAAGGCGTTTGATCTTGTGATTCATATTTTTATAGAAGAAATGTACAAAAACACAAGCCTTCAGCTTCAAGCCCAAAAGGATATGATCACTGAATTGAGCGCCCCGGTAATCGTGCTGTTCCACAGTGTGGGACTGCTTCCGTTAATCGGTGATATTGATACCGTCCGCGCTAAATTGATCATGGAAAATACATTGAATCAATGTGCGAAAAAAAAGGTGACGCAGCTTTACATTGACTTGTCCGGAGTAGCGGTAATTGATACCATGGTTGCCCACCAGCTGTTCAGTCTGATTGAGGCGCTGCGTTTGATCGGCGTTTCATCCACATTGTCGGGGATCCGCCCGGAAATTGCGCAAACCGCGGTTCAGCTCGGTTTGTCTTTTGAGGACATCTCACTGAGATCTACTCTTGCATCAGCGATTGCATCTGACTTGAAATTAAAAAAGGTATAAGGTCCCCTCAAGGGCCTTATACCTTTTTTTAATCATTCCATTGATATGTCCAATACACTTCTTCTTCAAACCATGTTGCCATAACAGGTTCATTGTTTTTCAGTTTTTCCTCAAGCTCTCGGAGCATACCTTCCGTCTGGGTGCGATGAGCTCTTAACGCGTTCATTTTAATATCTGCCACTTCTTTGATATCAAGTACGACGTCTGCTTCGCCAAGCACCTCTTCCCTATTGCGTGTAATAGCCATGCATAGTGTGCGCGGACGGTCTTCTTTCTTTTTGCGGTACAATGCCCGGATGACCGCTTCCCCGCATGCATCATGGTCAGGGTGCACGCCATGTCCCGGATAAAATGTGACAATTAAGCTTGGTTTTACATCATCTATGATTTCTTCCATGATATCAGCTAAATATTCATCGTCTTCAAACTCAAGCGTTTTATCACGAAGTCCGAGCATTCGCAGATCATTGATATCCATTTCTTTGCAGGCGTTGATAAGCTCTTGTTTTCTTAATAATGGCAAGGTTTCCCGATTGGCAAAAAATGGATCTCCCATATTTCTGCCCATTTCGCCTAACGTAGCGCAAGCATATGTAACGGGCACATCTTTTTTTCTGTTTAAAGCAATCAGACCCGCCACACCGTATGATTCGTCATCAGGGTGAGGCAGGATTACAAGCACGTGTTCTTTCATTATTTTTTCACCCTTTTCTTTAAACTGTGAACGGTTTTTCACTGATTTGAAGTGAAATAGCCAGTTTCCCGCCCGGCAAGTGTCCTGCCATTAATAAGCGGTTTTCTTCATCCACTGTGTACTCAGTCAGGCCTTCAGCATAAATCCAGCCCTCTTCTGTTTTTAAGCCGACCCGGTAAGGCCCGCTCCCTTTGATTTTAGCTTGATGATAGGTTACCTTCGCATTGCGTATATAAGCAACAACCGTCATGTTTTTTTCATTTAAATGTGCCGAGTAAGAACCGGTTGTGGTTTCTAAATGGATATATACAGGGCGGTCCGCATATCGTTCTAAAGATGCTTGCACATCTTCTTTTATGATTGCTTTCATAATTGCTCCCCTCTTTCTTCTTTTAAATACTGTACGCGTTCTGTATGTAATTTGACCAGTTGATATTTGACAGCCGGTTCCAGCTGAGAATTCACAATGCGCTGTATAGCGGCATAATATTTTTCCAGCATAGGTTTACGGAGTCTCGGATGTGTTCTCTTATCCAAGAGCTCAAG
Organism: Bacillus sp. XT-2; assembly: GCF_025696525.1. Taxonomy (NCBI): domain Bacteria; kingdom Bacillati; phylum Bacillota; class Bacilli; order Caryophanales; family Bacillaceae; genus Bacillus; species Bacillus sp. XT-2. The sequence continues at coordinate 137,891 of NZ_JAHVOC010000007.1, read as the reverse complement.
ATCAATTGCCTCTGTAACCGCTTCTGCATCTTCGTTTGAGAAAGAGCGGCTGTTCCATAGCGAGACGTATGCTTTTACTATTTCTATATCATTGTCCATCGTCCTGCTCCTTTATGTCTTACATACATGAAATGATTATACATAATATATACTCAAACTGAAAAGCCAAAGGCTCAATGGCTTTTTGATGCCCGTTTCCATTTCACTTGTGAAAACGTAAACAAGACTAATGCAGCCCATATACAGGCAAAGGTAAATGCCTTCGAGCTTGAAAATGGCTCATGGTAAATGAACAGCCCGATCAGCAAGGTGATGGTCGGTGCAATATATTGTAATATACCGACTTGATACAGCGGCAGCCGCTTCGCCCCTTCAGCAAACAATAAGAGCGGCAGCGCGGTAAACACACCGGCAAAAAAGAGAAGCACCCATGCCCCGCCGCTTTCTGCACCCGCAGGCTGAATATGGCCGCTAAGCAGCAAATACCCCAATGCAATCGGCATAATCATGAATGTCTCCAGCGTTAAACCGATAGCGCTTGAAAGACTTGTTCTTTTTTTGGTAAATCCGTATAAGCCAAAGCTGAATGCAAGCAGCAGCGCGATGTACGGAATGGAGCCGTATTGAAACGCAGAAATAATAACGCCGGCTGCCGCAATAGAAACTGCAACCAATTGAAGGCGATTCAGCTTTTCCTTTAAAAACAAAATGCCGAGAAGAACTGACACAAGCGGATTGATGTAGTAGCCAAGACTTGCTTCTAGCAGAAATCCATGATTGACAGCCCATATGTATACAAACCAGTTAACCGAAATGAGAATTGAAGCGAGAAATAAAGATAGTATGCCTCCGTTCTTTTTTAAAGACCGCAGCTCATGCCACCCCGTTTTCCATTGACGCAAGAAAAAAAGCACGATACACATAAAAACAAAAGACCAAATGATACGGTGAGCTAAAATATCAAGTGCCGGGAGCTGTTCAAGAAGCTTCCAATAGAGCGGAAACAGCCCCCACATCGTAAAGGAAACGGCTGTGTAAAGAACACCTTTTTTTGTTTCTGAATGATGCATATTTTGTCCCTGCCTTTCTTTAGAGCATCTTATATTATATCACGTGAAAGATCGAGCAGGCATATACTATTTTGTCCGTGAAGAAAGGTGTGACGAAGATGTTTGAGTGGAACAAGTACTTTCCTTTCCAAAATCAATTTTCCAAGGAAGCATTAAAAAAGGCCGATCCAAAAGAGGTTGAGCATTATGTAAACAGTGTAATGGAAAGTGTGTTCGGAAGTGATTACGCGGCTCAATTTCCATTTCGCGATCCTCTCCCGACTAAAGAAAAAACAAAGCGCACCGAACCTGATATAGATATATTCGAAACAGCAGACCATGTGTTTGTAAAGGTTTCAGTAAGCGAAAGCCAGCTGGAACAGCTCAAAATTAAACATACATCACATACATTACTGATTGAACATTTCCCGGGTTTGACTCATCCTAAAAAAGTAAATCTTCCCTGTCTTGTCAAACGGAAAGGAACGAAAGCCGTATATAAAGACGGCCATCTGGAAGTCATGTTTCATAAACAGCAGGACTACAATATGTCCGAGGTAGAAATTATGCGATAAAAAACGGCCTGCTTCTGTGCAGGCCGTTTTTGCTAATAGAAACCGGGATAACCTCCGCCATACGGTCCCCCGGGGCCGTATGGCGCACCTCCGTAACCGTAAGGAACAGGCGGATACGCATAGGGACGCGGATAATTAAAAAGAGCACTCCCAAGAAAACCGCCTAATAAACCGCCGACTAAAGGAGCGCCAAACAAAAAAGGGTTTCGTTCCGGGTATCCGGCCGGACCTGGGTTCCCGCGATAATATGAGTGTTGAGGGTACATGATTATTTCCTCCTTTATGTCTGCCTATATATAAGATATTCATCCAGGAAGAAAAACGATTGGGCTATTGTTAAATTGGATTTTTACTGATAAAGCATTATTACAAAAATAATCCGGCCAATAAAACACAGCCCAGTCCTGTACCGAGAGGACCGTTGTGAGCAGCGTCCATGTTTGAAACGTTTCCTTCATGCTCACGCCGTCAGAAATAACAAAATAAAAACCCCGGCAACAGTGATAAAAATCGGCATGGCTAACCTCTATTTTTTCATGTTGTTTTTGACAATATCTCCGGATGTTATTAGAAAACGCTTTCATTTAAACGAAATAGGATCTTCGTGGTGATATAATTGTCATCTTTTGATCAACTATTATTTTCATACTAACCTCCTAATCAATTACTGCCAGTAATATTTATGATTTCATAGGCTGTCAGATAACAATGTAGTTATATATTGATCAATTATTGGTTATATGTTATGTTTTTATCTATCAATTGGCTTCAGATAACAAAACAATGTGATAACATGCTGATAAAATCAGTGTCACAAAAGGAGGAATTCAAATGCCATTATTACGTTTCGATCTGATAGAAGGCCGTGATCAAAAAGCATTACAATCGCTATTAGACACTGCTCATCAAGCAATGGTAGAAGCGTTTGGCGTGCCGGAGAGTGACCGATATCAAATTGTGCACCAGCATCCCGCGAATGAGCTCGTGATTCACGATACCGGATTAGGATTTCATAGAAGCAAGGATTTGATCGTGATCAGCATTACAAGTAAAACAAGAACAAAGAGCCAAAAAGAGAAATTATATGCCTTGCTGGCTGAAAAACTAGAAGCAGAATGCGGTATTTCCCCGGAAGACCTAATGGTTTCCATTACGGAAAACGGTGATGCTGATTGGAGTTTCGGGCTCGGCGAGGCACAATTTTTGAATGGTAAGTTATAAGATGGTGAAACTTCTTCATCTGCTTTACACTTAGCAAATGGCCAGTCAATGAAATAATAAAAGAGAGATCCTTATTCAAGACCTCTCTTTTTTATTTCTTTTTCAAAAAAGCAGAAATAACCAGAATGAAAACAGCCAGCAAAACGAAATATAACGGTGTGATCCAGATTTGGTGGATAGAATCAGGGTCTCCCTTTTTATAACCAGTTTCGATGCCTATGTAATTCCAATGAAAGCTGACAGGGTTTTGATCGTATATATAAAATTCAGGCAGATAGAGTTCCGGTTTGCTGATTTGAACAACAAGATAAATGATGATTCCCATTAACAACAGGATAGCTGTTAGTAACTTTTTCACGGAAGGACCCTTTCCTATTTTTGTATGTTGACATCATCCTAACATCTCTTTTTATATATGTAAAATAAAAGCTGATTCATAACATGGCTCCTAAAATAAAAAGTCATGTAAACGGTATGACCCACTTACATGACTTTCTCACTGAAACAAACCCTTTCTGCGGATGCTCTGTTTCTTTCCATTATTTCTCTTCTTCGCACACTGTAACACCAGGCTCACAAAATTGATCGGCCCACGCTTGCATTTCTTGAAATACGGCTTGCAGCGCGGTTCCTTTTTCAGTCAGCGTATAGATCACTTTTACCGGTGTCTCGGGAAGAACCCGGCGTTCAACAATTTCGTTTTGCTCTAGCTCTTTAAGGCGCTCTGCCAGCATTTTTTGGCTGATCATCGGTATGGTTTCCGTTATCTCTTTAAATCGTTTCGGCCCATCCATTAGTACATGGATGATCAGACCGTTCCATCGTTTTCCCAGCAATGAGAAAGCTGACTCCATTTTAGGGCACATTGTATTTCCCACTAGTCTTCATCCCTTCATCTATTGTTTGACAAGTATTCACTGATCCATTAAAATTATCTTTCAAGTTACATTTAGTAAGCTTCTAACTTTTCTATTATCATACCACGTTTACCCGAAGGAGGAAACATTATGACTGATACTCTGGACATTTTGCAAGCACGGGCATCTGTTAAGGAATATGATACGAATGCCCCGATCTCTAAAGAGGAACTGACTGATCTTTTGGAGCTCGCCACTAAAGCGCCTTCTGCATGGAATCTGCAGCACTGGCATTTTACAGTTTTCCACAGCGATGAATCAAAAGCGGCTCTTCTGCCTGTAGCATATAATCAAAAACAAATTGTTGAATCTTCTGCTGTCGTTGCCATTTTAGGCGATCTAAAAGCGAATGAAAACGGTGAAGACGTTTACGCTGAACTGGCAAACCAAGGTTTCATCACGGATGAAATCAAACAAACGCTTCTTGGCCAAATTAACGGTGCTTACCAAAGTGAACAGTTCGCACGCGATTCCGCTTTCTTAAATGCTTCATTGGCTGCTATGCAGCTTATGATTGCCGCAAAAGCGAAAGGTTATGACACCTGCGCAATCGGAGGATTTAATAAGGAGCAGTTCCAAAAGGAATTTGATATCAGCGAGCGCTATGTTCCGGTTATGCTTATTTCTATCGGGAAAGCAGTGAAACCTGCACACCAAAGCAACCGCTTGCCTCTATCAAAAGTATCAACTTGGCTGTAAATCTAAGAAAAACCTTAGTCCGGATAAACACGGACTAAGGTTTTTTTATTGAAACGTATCTTTGTACCATTGGCGAGCCTGTTCAGCTTCATGCTGTGTGAGCTGATGGCCCCCATCCTGCCAAAAAACTGAAGCAGATGCCCCGCTGTCAAGCAAACAGCGGTGAAGCTCTTCCGATTCTTCCTTTGTGCAAAGCGGATCATATTTTCCCGCCCCAATGAAAACAGGAAGCCCTGTCATATTGGGAAGCTCAAGCCCCCGTATCGGCACCATAGGATGATGCAGAATAGCCCCCTTTAAAACATCCACATAATGAAAAAGCAGGCTCGCTGCGATATTTGCGCCGTTTGAGTAGCCGACTGCAATCACTCGGCTCCGGTCAAACTGATGCGTTTGTGCCGCCTCGTCGATAAAATCTTTCAATTCTTTTGTCCGCTCAACGAGATCCTTTTCATCAAATACACCTTCGCTGAGGCGTTTGAAAAAGCGCGGCATTCCATTTTCGAGCACTGATCCCCTGACGCCGAGCAAATGAGCATCCGGATCTATAAAACGGCCCAATGAAAGGAGATCATGCTCATTTCCTCCGGTTCCATGTAACAGCAGTAAGACGTTATCAGATGTCCCTTTTTCAAAAATATGCTTCATCATGTCCCCTCCTACAATTCAGGCAAAATATCTGTAATTTGTTTGCGGTGTTGCTCCAGCCATTCAGGCAGCTTTAAGGATGTCCCCAGCTCATCAAACGTTTCATCTGTCATAAAGCCTGGTTCATCTGTGGCAATTTCAAATAAAATGCCGCCTTTTTCCCTGAAATAAATTGATGTGAAATACTCCCTGTCCAGAATTTCTGATGAAGGGAGATGTTTTTCAGCAATAAGCGGCTGCCATTTAGCCTGCTCCTCACTCGTTGTCCGAAACGCTATATGATGAACTGTTCCATAACCTCCGACGCCTCTTTTTTCCGGCTGCAAATGAACGTCAATCACGTTTCCGACAGCCGCTGCGGATTTCAGTCTAACGATCTGATCTTCTTCCGCTACTTTGCTGTATCCGAAGCTTTCCTCTAACAATTGAATCGTTGCTTGCGGATCATAGGAGTACAGCAGCACGCCTCTCATTCCGGTGATGGCTTCATGTTCTGAAATACCGTCAGGTGTCCACTCGCTTTTTCCGCTTTCGCCGGCTTCCATGATTGCTAACGGAAGGTCTTCTGTATCATCAAAGATCAGAGCGTGTTCCCCGCATAGCATTTTCTCCTCTGCATTCAGTCCATTATTTTGAAGGCGTTCCTTCCAGAAAGCCAGAGAGCCTTTAGGGACTGAAAAGTAAATTCGGCCGGCTTGGCCTTTCCCTACCGTTCCCTGCCCGCTTCCTTGGAACGGGAAAAAGGTAATAATGGTCCCTGGATCTCCATTTTGATTCCCAAAGTAAAAATGATATGTTCCCGGGTCATCGAAATTCACTGTTTTTTTGACAAGCCGAAGCCCGAGCACTTCTGTATAAAATCGCAAATTTTCTTGCGGATCTCTGGCAAATGCTGTGACATGATGCAATCCTTCTGTTTTCATCTTTTCACTCCTAAATTATCTTGATTTCGAGATATTTATTATTTTAAACCTATAATGTGCAGGATGCAAACCATGTGACTTAATTAAATAATTGAAAAAATCATTTTTTTCTAATAATTATCTTGTGATCTTATCTTACAACTGCTATTATAGTGAGCATTATCATCTTTCAGGAGGAAAGTAAATGGTTAAAAAAGCACTTATTGTTATACTCATCATTTTACCATTCATTCAGCTTGCACTTTTGCCGTTTGTGAATCGAATCGAACCGATTATTTTCGGCCTTCCTTTTTTCCATTTTTGGCTGCTGCTGTGGATTATCATTACGCCGGTATGTTCGTTTGGCATTTACCTGGTGCAAAAAAAAGATGGAGGAATTGAATGATGCAAGGAAATCTCACTGCACTTATGATTACGGCTATTATCGTATTAACTGTTGTCTGTATCGGATTTCTCGCCGGGAGAGACAAATCATCGCGAACCTCGGTGGAAGAATGGTCTGTCGGCGGCAGACGTTTTGGAGGCCTTCTCGTTTGGTTTTTAGTTGGCGCTGACCTTTACACGGCATATACTTTCTTAGGCCTGACCAGTACGGCTTACACAGGCGGAAGTGTTGCGTTTTTTGCAATTCCTTACTCCGTATTGGCTTATTTTATCGCCTATTTCTTCCTGCCGAAACTTTGGAAAGTTGCGAAAATTCACAAATTAACAACTCTCGCTGATTATGCGCGGGAACGTTTTGACAGCAAGCTGTTGGCAAGTCTCGTTGCAATTGTCGGTGTCCTGATGCTTATCCCATATATCTGTCTTCAGCTTAGCGGAATTCAAGATACGCTTCAGGTGGCGGGAACCGGCTATATCAACGTAAAGTTTGTTGTCATCATCTCATTTATTCTAGTTGCTCTTTACACGTTTTTCAGCGGGATTAAAGGGCCTACTTTTACAGCCATTATTAAAGATATTTTAGTATGGGTGATTATGCTGTTTATGGTCGTTTCCCTCCCTCTTATTCATTTCAACGGCTGGACGCCGATGATTGATACATTGGTGAAGGAAGCGCCGCAAATGCTGACGATACCGACAGAGGGCCCAAAAGGCATCCCTTGGTTTATTACAGCATCTATTGTATCCGCCTTGGCACTTTTTATGTGGGCGCATGCCGCTACAGGTGTATTTACGGCGAAAAGTGCCGATGCAGTTAGAAAAAACAGCATGTTTTTGCCGCTTTATAACATCGTTTTAATCTTAGTTATTTTCCTTGGTTTTATCGCTTTTCTTGTGCTGCCGGAAGATACAAATCCAAGACTGGCGCTGCTGCATCTGATTCAGACGTCTTACGGCGGCGTGGCACAAGGTTTTGCATATGCCACTATCGCCCTAGCTTCATTGATCCCTTGTTCGATCATGGCTATCGGAGCATCGAATTTATTTGCCAATAACTTATACCGTGACTTGATCCATCCAAATGTGTCACAAAGCAAACTGACCCTTATTACACGTTCCATGGTGTTTGTCGTGATCGGTCTTGCTCTACTATTTGGAATGCTGTTCCCGACTGCCTTAGTAACACTTCAGCTTTTAGGCGTTTCCGGTATGGTGCAGATCTTCCCCGCGATTGCCGTCAGCTTATTCTGGAAGAACCAAACGAGAGAGGCGACAGTGATCGGATTATTAGCCGGCCTTGCGGTTACGTTTATTGTGTATATCACTCAATCTGCACACGGCATTTATGAAGGTTTCTGGGGATTGTCCGCCAATATCATCGCTGTAATCATTCTCAATCCGCTGTTTGTAAAAAGAGCAGGTTCAAATCCAGTCAAAGAAAGTTTATTTGGTAAAAAAACTGAACCGAATCCGAATCAGAAGGGTGCTTAAAAAAAAGCCATACGCGGTAGCCGCGTATGGCTTTTTTACATTTCTTTTTTCAGCGTTTCAATTGCTTTTTTCATTTGCGTATCATTATTTGACAGCTTTTGTTGAAGTTCTGTCATTAGTTTTGTTGTAGTATCGCCAGTCAGCACGCCTGTTTGTTTCAGATTCTCTTTTTTCTGGAACTGTTTGACGACTGATACAAAATCCTGATCATACGTACTGTTTACCTTCACCTGATAGCCAAGTGCTTTCAGCATTTGCTGAGCGACTTTGACTTCAGTGCCTGTATTACCTGATTTGTACGTTTTATCAGCGTCCAAATATGGGAGCTTCGCGTAATCAGGAAGTTCTGCTTTCACTTGCGGCTTGATGCCTTTTTTATGAATCCATTCACCGTCAGCAGTCAGCCATTTGGCCATTGTCAGTTTGACTGTTGAGCCATCCTCATACTCTTTTGCGGTTTGCACTGTGCCTTTTCCGAATGTGGTTTCTCCAATTAACGGAATGCCTGACGATTCATGAAGGGCAGCGGCCATGATTTCTGCAGCGCTCGCTGTTCCGTCATTTACTAAAACGACAGTCGGCTTTGTGACTTTTCGTTCTTTTTCCGCTTTCATGACTTCTTTTGAGCCGTTTTTGTACTCAACCTGCATAATATTTTTACCTTTATCAATAAACAGATTGCTCATTGTAATCGCCTGGTCCATTAAGCCGCCCGGATTGCCCCTCAAGTCTAAAATATAGCCTTTGGCACCTTTTTTCTCTAAACTGTCGATCGCATTTGTCAGCTCTTTAGCAGTTGTTTCAGAGAAAGAAGTGATTTGGATCTCACCGATATTATTGTCTTTCACCTCAGAATAGACGGTCTCAACAGGAATCGTATCGCGCTTAATGGAAAGATCAATCTCTCCCACTCCCGCTCTGTTCAGCTCAAGCTTCACTTTAGTGCCCTTTTTGCCGCGGATTAAAGCGACGGCTTCATTTACATTCATGCCTTTTACGCTTTTCCCGTTTACTTTCAGGATTTGATCCTTCGGTTTGATTCCGGCTTTTTCAGCAGGTGAACCTTTGATTGGCGCAACAATAAGGATTTCACCGTCTTTTTCCTCTACTTGCGCTCCTATTCCTTCAAAGGATGCAGAAATGCTTTCTTCGAATGATTTTCCTTCCTCTTGATCCATATAGGTAGAGTAAGGATCGTCCAGAGACTCAATCATTCCTTTAATTGCTCCGTCTACTAATTTGTCATCGTTTGTTTCCTTGTAATAATCACTTTTGATTTGCTCATACGCTTTATTTAATTTATCGAACTTACTGTCTCCTGTGCTTGTTGATTTCTGGCCCAGAATGCTTGAATTGCCCGTAATAAATAAAGTCAGCGCCGAAGCGACAACCGCAGTGATCAGCACAACAAAAAACAGTTTCAATTGCCGTTTCAATTAAACACCACCTTTTCTTCTTACATTATTATCATGGACGATTTCCTATTCGTCAACTCGGAGCAGAAAATATAGAGATCCGCCCTTCTTTATCGTTTCATAAACCTATGTCTTTTCACGACATATAATAACGAAAAAGGAGGATACCATTTTGAGCCGATATTTAGAAATGCTGTCCTTATTCGGTGTCTCAGGTGCACATCCAGGCGGGCTTGCTTTTTCAAAAGCCGTATTGCAAAAAGCGGCACCTCCGCCTGATCAGCCGATTCTTGATGCCGGATGCGGGACGGGGCAAACTGCGGCTTATTTAGGACATTTGCTTTATCCTGTCACAGTCGTTGATAAAGACCCTGTCATGCTTGAGAAGGCGAAAAAAAGATTTGCAAATGAAGGGCTGGCCATCCCTGCATATCTTGGAGAGCTGGAACATCTTCCGTTTTCTTCGGCGTCCTTTTCCTGCGTCCTGTCCGAATCCGTCCTCAGTTTTTCCCATCTGACATCCTCCCTTCAAGAAATTAATAGAGTATTGAAGCCGGGTGGAATGCTGATCGGTATTGAAGCGGCGCTTAAACAGCCGATGCCTCCGCGCGAAAAGAAGCAAATGATGGACTTTTACGGTTTTACAAAGCTTTATGACGAATCGGAGTGGATAGACTCGATTCGTTCCCATGGATTTCAGAAAACAGAAACGATCACCCTTTTGCCGGAAGATATGGAATTTGAACCGACGACAGAAATGGATGTATCGCAAGCAATCGCTCCTATCTACTATGAAACGCTTCAGTCCCATTATGACCTCATGCAGGCATACAGCGAGTATATGGGTCATTGTATCTTTATCGCATACAAGTAAAACGGCGCTTCACCCCCTCTTTTCGTCCAACCTTTTTTGTTTATCTATCATAAGCTGATAGAAAGACGGATTAGGAGGGATTTATATTGGAAAAATACTATCATATCTGCCGCCAGCACCAAGGAAAAGTTGCTAGAATTACAGAAAGAAACGGCAGAGTCCATGTGGGCAGAATTACACGGGTAACCAACAGCAAGGTCTTTATTGCTCCAGTTACTTCAGGGGGCCCAAGAGGCGGATTTGGCTATGGATATTGGGGCGGCTACGGATATGGATATGGAGCCGCATACGGTATTGGCCTTGGGCTGATTACAGGTGTGGCGCTCGCCGGTTTATTCTTTTTTTAATGGAAAAACCCGCTTAACCAATGGTAAGCGGGTTTTTATTTTATATCTTCTTCACTTTTTCAAAGTATTCTTCTAATGTTAAGTCATTCTCATGAATAACCTTTGCAGCCTTTTTGCCTACATAACGCAAATGCCATGGTTCGTATTCGTACTTCGTGATGTCTTCTTTGTTTTTAGGGTAGCGAATGATAAAACCGTATTTATATGCATTGTTCTGCACCCATTTTCCGTCTTCGGTGCTGCCGAACGCCTCATTTAGCTCAAAACCGTTGCTTCGGCTGGAAATATCCATTGCTAAACCTGTTTGATGTTCGCTTTCACCCGGATATGCGACAGCTTCTCTTGCTTTCTTTTCCCCTTTTAAGCTTACTTCATTTTTAAAGATAACCTGCTGTCTGTCATACGAGCGGTATCCTGACACGGCTGCCAGCTCATAGCCATCCTTTTTCGCAGCATCAAACATCGTTTTTAATGCGTCTGCTGCTTCTTTTCTGATGTATCGCTTTTGTATTTTCTCTTTAAAAGAAAACTCGACATCAGGGATAACTAGATCGCTAGGTTCATAGTCTCCTGGCAGTGCGTATTGCTTATTGACAAGGGCGAGGATATTTTTCGGATTTTGAATGGTTTCCAGGCCATCCACTTTTTTAATGTTATTGAAAAACTTGCTTTCCAATAAGAACTCACTGTCCTGCGTATTTGTTTTTTTGCTGTCAGCTGTTTTTTCTTCTGTCTGTTTTGATTCTGCAGTGGTTTTCGTATCCTTTTGAGCATCCCCATTTGACATGCTGCAGCCGGCTCCGACAATTGCCGTCACACTCAGAGCGGCGGCCAGCGAGAACCATTTACCGGACTTTTTCATAATCACATTACCTTCCTTTTATCAATCGTTTCCGTATCCATAAAGAAGAGGCTGCCGGCACCCAGCACGCCTCTTCATTTATTTTATTTTGATACAGAATGTAAAGCCACTTCTATCATATCATGAAAAGTGGTTTGACGCTCTTCTGCTGTTGTTTCTTCTCCTGTTAATACGTGATCGCTCACGGTCAGGATGGACAGCGCTTTTCTACCGTGCTTCGCTGCCAATGTATACAAAGCGGTTGTTTCCATCTCTACCCCGAGCACACCGTATTGGGCAAGCTTCTCAATTTGAGAATCGTCATTGTAGAACTGGTCAGCAGTAAATACACTGCCTACCGTCACCGGTACGCCTTTATCCTTAGCGGCGTCATAGGCATTTTTCAAAAGCTCGAAATCTGCGTTAGGCGCGAAATCGATACTTCCAAAAGCGACTCTGTTCATTTGTGAGTCAGTAGAAGAAGTCATGGCCAAAATGACGTCGCGCACTTTGACATCTTTACGGATGGCGCCGCAAGAGCCTACTCTTATTAAGTTTTGCACATCATAGCTTTGAATTAATTCATTGACGTAAATTGAAATGGACGGAACGCCCATGCCCGTGCCCTGCACAGAGATTTTTTTGCCTTTATATGTACCTGTAAATCCATACATGCCTCTGACTTCATTATAGCATTCCACATTTTCAAGATACGTTTCAGCGATAAATTTTGCTCTTAAAGGGTCCCCCGGCAATAGTACCGTATCCGCAATTTGTCCTTTTTCCGCACCGATATGTACACTCATCTCATATCCTCCTCAACCAAAATTAACGATCAGTCCGTTCATTTTACAACGGATGTCATGATGAGACAAACTTCAGCATTGATTATAAAGGAATGTTCCGAAAAAAGAAAATGATCCGGGGTATTTTTAGGCGCCATTAGAGAAAATCGGGATAATTGAGCTGCTTATATGAGAACCTAACGGCAAAAGGAGGGATGAAACATGGGTAAAAAACAGCGTAACCGAATAACCGGACAAAAAAAGAACAACCACATACCTGCTAAAGACGTTATCGCAGCTGAAGAGGCGCACGAAAAAGAGCATTCCGCGGCCAAACGAAAACCTTAAAAAACAGAAAACTGCGGATATCCGCAGTTTTCTTTCGTTATGTTGTTTGCACAATCAGACGATTGATTTTCCTCCATCCGGCGGGAAGCAGTTTATAATATGTTTTCCCTTTTCTGCCTTCATCAATCAAAATCACATCCCCTGTGGCCATAAATCTCGCATCATAATCACTTGGAACAGTATCGAATACATTAAACAAAGAGAATGCTCTTTTTAGCACGTCTTGATGATTGCTCCCGTTCAGTTCAGTTCGATAGACGGCTCTGTAGCCTTTTTTTTCACCAAACCGGGGTGTTTGAAATATTGTCACATCGTAAAAACAAGACTTCTTTTTAAACACGGATAACATCATCAAGATCCCTCCCTTTTATTTCTATAACATATTGGCGTTTCGCCCTCTTTTTCCTCTCTCTACTTTTGTCGAAACGAATGAAACTTTTCGTCAAAACCTTTCACGAGGAAAAACAGCAGCAGGCCGAGACTGAAGCCTCCTAAAACGTCAGTTAAAAAATGCACGCCGAGGTAGACTCTGCTGGCACCAACCAAAATAACGACAGTACCGGCGATTATGTATACCGCTTTTTTATGCTTTGACAAAAACGGGATGTGTTTCACTAAAAAGTAGGCGATTACTGGATAAACACAAGCAGCGTTCATGGAGTGGCCGCTCGGAAAGCTGAAGGACGACTCATGAACGAGCGGTTCAAAATCCGGCCTTGCCCGTTCGATCCACTCTTTTAATATTTTGTTTAACAGACGATCCGCACCGAATATGAAGAGCATCAAAAGACCGTCCAAGGTTCTCTTGTAAAAAAACAGCCCTGCCCAAATGACTACGATAAGTGGCAGTAAAAAGGAAGTAGCACCAAGATGTGTCACCCAAATCACCACATCGATCAGCCAAGGCTGACGGATAGCTGCGGCTGCCTTACTGATCATTTCATCTGCTGATTGAACAGCAGCTGTATGAATAACCGCGGCTAAAAAAAGAAAGAGAAGAAACAGACTGACTGGCTTGTACAAGATTTTCCCTCCTTTATTTCTCAAAAATTCATATCAGCCGAATAAAAAACCGGAGCTGGCCGCTCCGGTTTCAAGCCTTAACAATCTTCATCCAGCTCTTCATCTATCATACATTTTTCTATCAGATAATCAAAGGTAATATCGGCGATTTCAAACAGCTCATCTTCACTCGGTATGTAGCCCCGTCTTGCAAGCTCTCTGTAAAAAAATTCAGCGATTTCTTCCGTGTCAATCACAAGATCTATTTCTTTCATAACCGTACCGCCTCCTTTTTTATGTTTTATGAAAAAACGGGATGAATTATACCCGGTGTTCTAAACAATTCTTTCATTCATATACATTGAATAAAAAAACAAGCCATAGGAGGCTGACAAATGATCGCTAAAATGATGGAAGCACTGGACGGAGAAAGATTCGATATGGTGATGGAAAAAACGCTCAAAGGTATGACGCATGTCATGATTTGGGGCTGTCTGCCTTACTTTTTATATGTGATCATCCGCTTGTTCACAAACTAACTGAAGTGTTCTTTTAAACTTTCCAGCACAAACATCATCATATCTTTATATTCTTCATCTTTAAACATTTCGTACAGAATTTTGTAATCGTTGTAAATATCCAAAAGCTCATCAACAATTGATACAGCCAGGATGCGCAGGGTATCTTGATCTTCATCTTCGCCTTCAAACTGAAGAAGAGCAGACGGTACAATATCTTCGCCGATCTCATGGGCAGTTTCTCCGACATAGTGGACAAACAAAAGCTGATGCACAAACTGGTCCATTTCATACTTTCTGAGTACCAGCGTGAGATCCTCTTCCTCCGTTTCAAGCCACTCTCCATCCTTTAAACGAGTCAGCTCATAAATAATATCTTCCCAGCCATCTTCTAAATATCTCCAAATTTCTGTTCTGTGGCCGATAATGCGAAAGAGTTCTTTTCCATAATCTTTTACATAAACGACATCTCCAATGAGGAATTCATATTCAATATCAAGTTTTTCCATATCGACAATGACGCCTTCATAATCTTTATATAATTGAATGGACGATTCAAAATATAAGACTTCATTGTGGTTTACTTCATAAAGATAGTGCTTATCGATTTGGTGCACTTTTGTGATTGTGCCGACTGTCCCATACATAATGACGACTACGATATCCCCTACTTGGAATTTCGGTTTATTTTGCTTCACGGTGTCTCCCCCTCGCCGCAACATTTCTCATACGCTATCGTATGCTGGGTTACACCAATTCGCATGGGCATGAAAACCATTGGAAGTATCCAATTATGGTATGTGTATGCGCACAAAAAAATCCGCAGCGGATCTGCGGATTTAAACATGCGGTTATTTGCCGTGCACCTCGGCCTCGTATTTTTCCCAAGCTTCATCAAACGTAGCCATCGTGTCCAGATAATCAACATTCAGCTCCAAATATGAACTGATTTCGTGATAATCGGTTGATGTTTTTGGAAAGCTGTGATCCTCATACGCCTGATTGGCAAACTCACTGATGCTGTCCTGCGGCTTAGGATGTCTGTATTTCAATAAATAGTGATAAAAGGATTTCATGGGTTTCCCCTCCTGGTGTCTGTCTTTTGTTGTTCTATTATACAGTGCAAGTGTAAAATTACAACAAAAGAATAACGAAACATCATTCAGGAAAAATCAAAATAGTTGCGTTTTAATATCCTTTCCGTTTCCATGAGCTGTTGATACGTCAGACTTTCAGGGAGTTTTCTTGTGTTGATTAAAAACAGCTGATCCTCAATATCCTTTATCGTCGAATCCTCTTGGTAGGCCATTCCGCAAGAAGAGCAAATCATCGCGGGGGTGTTTGTCAGCTCTATGGCTCGTGTGCCGTCAGGAAGCTCCCAATAAACCGTGTTCGTGCCAGGCTGCGCCTCAGGCACACCGCACCATTCGCATGTTTTCATGAAGAATTCCCCCCGCTTTCTGCCTCTTTTTCTTTTTTCTGCTGGGCTAAAAATTTCTTTTCCTTTAGCTGGTCTCTTTTCTCCCGCCGGTCCTTTAAGGTTTCATGCCCCGGCTTCGCTGTATATGCTTCTCTCCTTTTGATTCTGGCCACGTTTTCCGGTGTGAAAGAAATCTCTTTGTCGGCAAGGATGGCACTCAGTCCAATTGGCTCTTTTTTGTCGACAGCTTCAGGAAAAACAGACTCAAAATAGGCGTCAGCCTGGTTAGGGATATAATGTTCAGGTTCCGGATAAGAGGTAATGACTCCTTCAAAATTTCTCAAGATGATTTTGTCAGGACTTTGCGATAAAACATAATTTGGCTGCAGTGCGATTTTCCCGCCGCCGCCTGGTGCGTCAACGACAAAAGTTGGTACCACGTAGCCTGAAGTATGGCCTCGCAGCCCTTCAATAATCTCCAGCCCTTTTGAAACCGGAGCTCTGAAATGTCCGATGCCTTCTGAGAGATCACATTGGTATATATAATAGGGACGGACTCTGATTTTCACCAAGTCATGCATAAGCTTTTTCATAATTGTTACCGAATCATTAATGCCTGCTAGCACGACGGCCTGATTTCCGACCGGCACACCTGCGTTCACCAGCTTTTCGCAAGCCTCAACGGATTCCTCCGTCATTTCGATGCTTGTGTTGAAATGGGTGTTCAGCCAGACCGGATGATATTTCTTTAAAATATCGCACAGTTGATCGGTGATTCTCTGAGGGAAAACGACAGGCGCTCTTGTGCCGATTCTGATAATTTCCAGATGGGGTATACTGCGCAGCTCTTTTAAAATGTATTCTAAAATTTGATCATTGATCAGTAACCCGTCCCCGCCTGAAATCAGGCAGTCCCGGATCTCGGGTGTCTCCCGAATGTAGGCGATCGCGGCATCAAGCTGCTTTTTAGGGACACCCATTCCGATTTGACCAGAAAAACGCCTCCTTGTGCAGTAGCGGCAGTACATGGAGCATTGGTTCGTGACAAGGAACAGGACTCGGTCGGGATAACGGTGTGTCAGACCGGGTACCGGAGAGTCTTCATCCTCATGAAGCGGGTCTTCCAGGTCGTATTTTGTTTTGTGCATCTCTTCAGAGAGCGGCACAGACTGCATCCGTATCGGACATCTGGGGTTGTCGGGATCCATTAAGGAAGCATAATAGGGTGTGATATTTAAGGGGATCGTTTTAGTAGAAATTCTGACGCCTTCCTCTTCTTCTTCGGTCAGGTTAATCACTTTTTTCAAGTCATCTAATGTTCTTACAGTATGGGTCAGCTGCCACAGCCAATCATTCCATTTTTCTTCCGGAACATCCTTCCATAACTCTATCTCCTTCCAATGCCGTTTCGGTTTATACCATTTGTTTGTCAAATGAAATTCCTCCTCGTGCATTTCTTTTTGACTTACAGGCGCTTGCACCAGATATTCATATTTTCGAGCCCTTCTCCTATATAACAATTATTGATCAGCCTTCCGCCATACTGATACCCGGAATGATACAGGACAGCATTCATGCCAAAAGATGCAGCGCGGGCGAGTGAAAATACTTGAAAGATATCTTGCTCTCTCATTTCTTTTTCTAATGCATCTATTAAAATACTTGTCAGCGAACGGCCCCGATAATCGGGAAGCACGGCACAGTCCGTCATTTCGGCATGCCCCAGCTCAGGATTGATATCTGCGCTTGCCGCGCTAATCAGACGGTCATCTTCAAGCATGACATAATAAAGCGTATGCTCATTCATCGTCTTTTCAATATAGGCGGGATCAAACACAGGAGTCGGATACGTGCGGAATACTTTTTTATACAGCATAGATAACTGATACATGTCGTTTGTTTCTGCTTTTCTCATTGTAAAAGGAGACCTGTCTTCGATTTGTGGCTGAGGCTTCAATTTATATAATAGCTCTATCATTTCCTGCTCGGATAAATAGGTATCTGTTTGTCTTCGTTTTTCTGTGAGATAACGGACCATAACGGCAGCGCGATGGCCGAGATAGTAGCCTTCGAGAAAGCCCTCCGGCGTAAACAATTGTTTAGCCAGCTCTGCCTCGTCATGCTGTTTAGTGTACACAATAATTTTTTCGGCACCCTCCTCTTCAGCCGCTGTCATAATATCAGACAAGGCTTCCTGAATAGCGCCTTCATAACGAATGACTCTAATTCGTTTATTAAAGCGGTCATTGTCTATGACAGCCGTAACACCGCTATTCTTTACCGTTTTGATCATCAGCATCCTCCCCGTCTGTATGAAGCCCGCACCAATCCATCACAAAAAGAGCAATAATTTTAGCTGATTCTAACATGGCTTCAACCTCAATATACTCGTTTGCCTGATGTGCCGTTTTCGTCTCTCCCGGTCCAAAAACGATAACAGGAGTATCTCCCGCATGATACAAAAGGCCGCCGTCTGTCCCCCAAGGCGACGCTTCGATGATCGGCTCTGTTTGTTTTATTTTTTGATAGGCTGATTGCAAAACTGATAGTAAAGGATGGCCATCAGGCAAATCATTCGGCAGCCATTGAGCCCCGAACCATTCCACTTGAATTGGATGGCGTTTAAACCATTCATCATGGTATTGTAAATCTTTCAGCCAATTTTCCAATTCCATTTTCACTGCTTCAGGCTTTTCATGAGGAGCAATTCCGCACCTTCCTTCTATGACGACGCGGTCTGCTACCGAGGACGGCCATGTTCCGCCTGAGATGGTGCCAATATTAATTGGAACCGGGATTGGGATATGATTATAAAGCGGGTCAGAAATTCTTGCATTGCGGACTTTTTCAAGCTCTTGAATGGCTGTAATGACATGCATGCTTTTTTCAATGGCGCTGACACCTTCATACCGTGTGCCTCCGTGTGCCGCTAATCCTTTAACCGTGATCCGAAACCACATCGAGCCCTGCTGTTTAATAAAAAGCTTCATATTCGTCGGCTCCGGAATTAGCGCCCCGTCCGCACGATAGCCTCTCATAATGGCAGAAAGTGTTCCGGCGCCGCCGCACTCTTCATCTATAACACTTTGAAACAATACATCACCTTTCAGTTTGACATCGCAGGCGTGCAGAGCTTCTAATGCAAATAGAAGGGCTGTATTGCCTCCCTTCATATCAGTGGAGCCGCGGCCGTAAATTTTACCATTTACTTCGGCAGCTTGAAACGGTTCATACTTCCATTCTTTCAAATTTCCTTCTGGCACAACATCGATATGCCCGTTTAAAATCAGAGATCGTCCTCCGCCCTCTCCCGTTTTTTTAGCGACAATGTTCGGGCTCTCATGAAAATCCGAACGGTCTGATATAAAATAGGGATGCTGTTTTAATTGTTTTAGGCTCGGCTCCCACACATCAATGTCCATATGAAATTGCCTAAGCTTTTCAAGAACTACTGCCTGGGCGTTAAATTCCTTGCCAAGTGTGCTTTTTTCTCCAACCAGCCTTTTCAAAAGACGAATGGCTTTGGCTGAATGCTGATCAAGCCATTCGATTACTTTTCTTTCAATGTCCTGCATCATCACTCCCCCTTTTAAGAAAAAGGCATATCTACCATTATTTCAGCGTCGGTCAGCCCGATCACCTCGTCAATTGTTGAGCCATTCATCAGTTCTTTTAAAATAAAATGATGCCGGCCAACTGCAAGAACT
Organism: Bacillus sp. XT-2; assembly: GCF_025696525.1. Classification (NCBI taxonomy): domain Bacteria; kingdom Bacillati; phylum Bacillota; class Bacilli; order Caryophanales; family Bacillaceae; genus Bacillus; species Bacillus sp. XT-2. The sequence continues at coordinate 118,727 of NZ_JAHVOC010000007.1, read as the reverse complement.
GCTTTTTCAGTAATGATCATATCTACACAGCCTGCTGCTGTTAACGGAAGGGTGCAGGCTTCTGTTAATTTAGGCCTCCCTTTTTGATCGGTATGGCTCATGACGACAACCACTTTTTTCGCTTTTTGGGCGAGCTCCATCGCACCGCCCATGCCTGGCACCTTTTTTCCGGGTACAAGCCAATTCGCAAGGTCTCCCGACTGGCTTACCTGCAAAGCGCCTAAAATCGTAATATCAATCATGCCTCTTCTGATCATGGCAAAAGACATCGTTGTATCAAAATAAGATGCCCCCTTTACAGCACGGACAGGGAATCCCGCGGCGTTGCATAAATTTTCATCCTCATTCCCTTTTTCAGGACTTTCGCCAATCCCGAGTACGCCGTTTTCCGCCTGCAGCATAACCTGCATGTCAGGCGGCAAAAAGTTCGGCACCAAGGAAGGGATGCCGATACCGAGATTCACCATCATGCCTGGTTTGATTTCAGAAGCAGCCCGTCTGGCGATCTGCTCTCTTTCTGTTACTCCCAAGCCCATTTCCACCTCACCCCTTCGCTTCTCACAACCCCCTCAACAAAAACCCCAGGCGTTACAATCATTTCTTCTGCAATATCACCCATCGGCACAATCGTCTCAGCCTCGGCAAAGGTTCTTTTGGCGGCCATTGCCATAAGTGGATTCATGTTGCGCGCTGTTTTGTCATACGTTAAATTGCCGAATTCATCTGCAATGCAGGCATTGATGAAGGCAAAATCAGCCGTCAGCGCTTCTTCAACCAAGTATTGTTTCCCCGCTACAGACACAATCTCTTTTTTCTCACAAACCATTTGATTATCAATGCCGATATCGGTCAAAATGCCGCCAAGGCCGGATCCGCCGGCGCGAATCCGTTCTGCGAGCGTGCCCTGAGGCGAAAATCGAACCTCTAATGTGCCGTCTGTCATCTGTTTTCCGGCTACGGGATTTGAACCGATATGCGATGCAATCAGTGTCTTGACTCTTTTATTGACAATAAGCGGTCCAATCCCAATCTCCGGGAATCCGGCATCATTGCAAATGACAGTTAATTCTTTCACACCGCTGTCCAATATGGCTTCAATCAAAGAAGGAGGAGAGCCGACTCCTCCGAAGCCGCCAAACATAAGGACCGACCCATCACGCACATCTGCAATTGCCAATTCAATGCTGATCGTTTTTTGAAATGGTGCCATATTGATTTCAGTCCCTTTTCAGTTTTTTTCAACTTCTGCAACTGTTTCCGAAAAAGTTGATATAAGCTCTTCCATCTCTCCGTCTGAGATTGTGAATGGAGGAGCGATGATTACGGCATCTCCTTCCCCGCTGTCGATTCCAGCCTTGGCAGGATAGACAATGAGCCCGCGTTTTTTTGCTTCGCTGATGATACGCTGGGTCATCGACCGATCTTGCGGAAACACTCGCTTTGTCTTTTTATCAGCCACAAATTCAACGCCTAACAGCAGTCCTTTGCCGCGGACATCCCCAATGATGCCGCTTCGGTGCATCATCTCTTCAAGTTTCTTTTTCAGCTTGAAGCCCTTTTCTTCAGCCTGTTTGATCAAGCCGTGTCTGATAACATAACGCAAAACCTCGAGAGCGGCTTTGGCTGAAAAGGGATGAGCACTGTATGTGTGACCGCTCATAATAATACCTGATCCTTGTTTTATCGTTTGGAGAACCGTATCAGACACAACTGCAGCTGCAATAGGCGCGTAGCCTGCACCGAGCCCCTTTCCAAGCACAGCGATATCAGGAACGGTATGCCAATGCTCTGTCGCAAGCATCCTCCCAGTTCTCCCAAGCCCGGTCATCACTTCATCCGCAATAAACAGCACACCATGTGAGCGGCACACCGCTTGCAATCTCTCATAATATCCAGAAGGAGGAGTGATTGCTGCTCCCGCGGCTCCAATAATAGGTTCTGCCACAAATCCAGCAATAAACTGACTTCCGATTCTTTTTATAGCGGTTTCCAGCTCCTCCGCAGCCTTTTGAACAAAATCTTTTTTTGCCTCTTGATTCAGCCGATATATATGCGGGGCTGAGAGAGCGGGATAACGCTCTAGCAAATGGGTGAACCGGTACCTGCGTTCATAAAATCCCGACAATGAAAGCGCTCCCAAAGTTATTCCGTGGTAACTGCTCCATCGTGAGAGAAAGATGGATTTTTCTGTCTGCTTTTTTTCCTGCCAATATTGAATGGCGATTTTCATTGCCGTTTCTATGGCCTCTGATCCGCTATTGACAAAAAAAGACCAATTCAAGTCTCCCGGCAGCTGCTCAGCCAGTAAAGCAGCTAATTGCTCGGCCGGCTCACTCGTAAACTGCGAGCGGTAAGCAAAAGACACCTTATCAAGCTGTTCTTTCAGCTGCTCGGTTACTTCATCAACCCCATGGCCGATATTGCATGTCACCGCACCAGATGAGCCATCAAGATATTTTTTTCCGTTCTGATCATACACATATGTGCCCTTTGCATGACTGACAATCGGATATTCCGCATTAAGTTCTGGCTTAATTAAATAACTGCTCATGCTTCCACCTCAAAAACACCTTTTCTACATTGTATGAGTGTCCAAATAGCGGCATGACGTTCCCTATAAAATCTTTTTTCGCACAAAAAAAGAGCCCTTCCGAACTTCGAAAGGCTCTTGTGTTATTTCATCTAGCAAATAAAAGCGGCTCCGACGATAATTAATAAAATGAACAAGACAACAATCAATACAAATGTATTTGTCCCGCAGCCAAATCCTCCGTAACCGTATCCATGATAATATCCATGCATATTGTTTTTCATCCTTTCTTATCACGATATACGGCATTGTATGCGGGCCAAGTCCCAAACGGTTTGTGCAAATGCCCATCTATGTAAGGAAATAATGAAAAACAGTGTGCACCCGCTCAAATTTTTTAAATTTGAGCTTTTCATAAAAATGAGTAACGCCATCAGAATTTGAGGCCACTAAATAAGCATCGTCCATTCCTAAAGATTTGGCAATGGACAGCATCTCACCCACAAGAATACTGCCGTAGCCCCTTCTTTGAAACTGATCCAAAATCGCCACTTCTTCAATTTTCGCCGTTTTCTCTTGCGAATCAATAAAAAGTTCTCCGCAGCCAATCGGAATGTTCTGTGATGAATCGCTGTAACAAACGACAAGCAAAATCGTACCCGCTTTGTAAAAAGGATATTTTCTCACTAATTTTTGTTCTGCGGTTGCCTCTCCTATATAAAGCGAGTCATAAATTTTCATGATAGAAGATCCGTCACTAAGACTCTTTGCCGTCCCCCATGCCGTGAAAGGATGTCCCGTCTGTCCCTTCCAGTCTTCAAGCTTCATGCAGTATAACAGCTCATCTTCAACCACAAAACCGCTTTTCACAAGCGACTGCTTCAAAACGAGCGGAAAAACATGCTGAGGAGACGCTTTTAAATGGATATAATTCGCATCAAGCAGCTTCGGTACGGACGGCAAAAAATCAGGTATACGCTCCAATGGAAATGTATCATGAAGCTGCACAAAATTATGAGAAAAAATTTGCGGCAGCTTGGAATCTTTATATACACTGTAATGACCAAACAACTTCGATTCAGACGTTAACGATAGGTATTGATGCTCCGTTTTTGAATAATGTCCTGTCATGAATGTCTCCTTTTTATGACCTATACATTTACTCGATTGCAATATTTAATTTCTTTATAATCTCATCGTACACCGGATAAAACGGCTTTCCAATTGGAAATTGCTGAATATTCCGGAAAGAAGCGGGTATTGGTTTCTGCTGCAAAAAGAATTTTCTCGCCACTTGCTCGCTGATTGGATGAAAAACACCGTTTAGAAATAGAAACCGCTCGCGTTCTATAAAAAACAGCCTTCGTCCAGGCGGATTTGCGATCACCCCAGATCTGTCCCGCGTGATAGGCGGCCCTTCCTGCAGATCCTCGAGCACTTCTTTTTCAATCGTCAAAATATCTTTTCTTTTAAATTGATAAAATTGAAAAGCATGCTGACTTTCTATCCGTCTTTTTTTACCGGCGTCAATGTAAAATACTGCAGGCTGGTCAGCTTCTTTTACCAAAACATAATTCGGAATGTTTAAACATTTCCCCGTATGATATTGAAATAAATACGGATCGGGGATAACAACAGTCCGATCCAGATACACTGAACTCCATCTCTCCCCCACAGGATGCCGCACACCTTGATCAAGAAAATACACATGTTGATCAGATCCTTTTACAAACGTGCCGTCAATCAAATCGGCGGGCAGAAACTGATAAGCGTTTTGAAAGGAATTCGGGGTCTTATACGTTGTATCTAATACTTCATTTATCGGCAGGAACGGGGCAAATGTGTTTACTCTAATCCAAAAAATTGAGTCGCCGTGATTCCAATGCATCATATCATCGTCCCAATAGCTTCCATATTTATCTTTGATCCGATCAAGCAACGAACGGCGATGCATAACAGAGCAATGATCGACTTGAAAAGCGGCTTGATCAAGCACCGCATTGGCATCTCTGTAAAAGTGGGAAATTTCCTCTCCTCTTTCGTTTACATGAACAACTTTTTGTTTTGAATAGACTGCCTGTGCTTCAGGATGACACAAAAATGTCTGCACCATATGGCTCAGCCGATCAGGATGATAAACTGTATCATCGGTGAGATAAGAAATGTAGTCGCCTGCGGCAAATGGAAGAGCGTTATTAATTAATGTGGCATAACGGGTTGTTTTTAATCGATTTTGAGGATGGACGAAGCTGTTTTTATAACGAATGCGCTGGTCATGAAGGTACTTGTGAATCACCGCAATCGTTTTCTCATTTGAATGGTCATCCATAACAAAAAGCTCCCAATTGCTATGAGTTTGATTGATGACACTCTCAATCGCCATTTGCAGATAATCAGGTTTGTTATAACTCGTTAAAATAATGGAAACTTTGTCCCCCATCTCTGCAAGCCTCCTATTGTCACACATGAAAACGGCTCCGCAGCAAGCAGAGCCTCTGTCAACATGTAAAAAGCACCTCAACTTACAATAGCAACATTTGATCCCGTTTGATTTAGCGGGTTCTGAAAAATAACCAAATCAGCCAGGGATTTTTACGATAACATTTTGAAGCGTATCTCCATTGATCAGATTGACTCTTGAAATCGGACACCAAGCTCTTGGCAACTACGAGCTGGCGTTTGAGACCAGATTGATTTCCGTCTGAAGCTGTTTGACGTATAAGCAGAATGAATAAAAACAGAATAAAATGCAATTCGTCGTCATTTTCTTCTTGGTTCACTTTGTTTTCTAAATCCAAACTTCCCTCTCTCCCTTACCCTCTGTTTCACAATATGAACATGCTGTCAATTGCGGTATAGGCAATGTCCATCCATAGAAGAAAATCAGCATTTTCCTTAAATATATGAAAAATAGCTCAGGTACGGCGTTCGACTCATACCAATTGCCAATCAGGAGAATATGATTAAACGTGAGTTCAATAATTAATAGGAGGTGTATGTGTTGAGCAGTGAAAATGCGCAGTTAAAAAAGGATATTATTAAAAGCCTTTTAAGCCCTTTATTTACAAATGCAACAGAAGGAGGAGAAAACGTGAATAATAACCTTAAAGAATTACTTGAAGCTGCTGTTGATAAAAAAGTTGACGAAAGCGAAACGGTTACTGCTGAATCTGTTTTAGATCCTTCCCTTCCTGCAAGATGGATTTTTGCCAGAATTACACCTGGCACTACCATCAGCATTGTGACAGATTCCGGTGACATGATCGGTCCGGTTGTCTTTGTTGCTTTTGATCAAGTTCACGGCATCGTATTTGTCACACAGGAAAGCTCTGTAACTCCGCCAGGTCAAGCGACAACATTGATTGATGTAGATAAAGTAGAAAGCGTTACATTCTTTTCATAACCTCTAATGAAAATTTTGTATATCCAGTCGGGATATGGAGGAATATACAGTTATTTTGACCGCTGGGCTGAAGAATGCTTTCGGCACGCTCAGACAGAATACATGGCTGCAGATACACCAGACACCGAATCGCTGTCACGCATTGAAACGTTTCAGCCGGATTTCGCACTCATGATGGTTGGAGTTCACGTTCCTCACGACTGGCTGACCTGGTTAAAGGGTAAGGGTATTCCCGTATATGTTTGGCTGACAGAAGACCCATTTTATATTGATATCAGTCTTCAGGTGATAAAGCACGCTGACGCAGTTTTAACAATTGACCAAAATGCTGCTCTCTATTATCAGGATCTTGGTTATCAGCATATCTATTATGTTCCGATTCCTGTTAATCATCGGCTGTTTAAAAAAATGGACACCGCACATTCCTTTCATTCACAATTGCTTATCATCGGCTATCCTTACCCTAATCGGGTTCAGCTTGTGAAAGAAGCGGCATATCTCCCGTACACCGTTCGGGTCATCGGAAAGGAATGGAGAAAATACCTGCCTAAAAAAGTACTCAAACAGCCGCATATAGATGTAGTCAGCACATGGGTTCCGCCTGAACAGGCCGTTCATTATTATAACGGGGCAGACATCGTGATCAATCCGCATCGGCCGTATCATTTTATGTTCAACAAAAATAAAAGCCGCATTAAAAATACAAGCTTTAATAACCGCACCTTTGATATCGCTGCATGCGAAGCATTTCAACTAGTGGATCTCCCCGCGGCACATCCTTTTTCATCCTTTATTTCTTATCACAGCATCAACGACTTTAAGGAAAAAGCCGCTTTCTATATCAATCATCCTGAGGAACGAAACAAAGCTGCGGCGTTAAATTATAAAGAGACCGTTCCTGCTCATACATTTGATGAGCTTCCCGCAAAACTGAAAGCCATTCATCTGGCGCTTTCTTGAAAAATCGTTCATTTCATATGAACGATTTTTTCGTGCACATAAAAAAGCAGCCGAAAATAGGCTGCTTCTTTATTCATCAGATCTGTCCTTCAGCTTCCTTGGATTCACCTGTTTATTCAGGTCAGGTTTTCCGCCTAGATGCTGAGAAATCTGTTCCCATGATACAATTTTGAAATTTTGATTGACAGCTTGTCCATTTTCTATATTTTCTCCGTCCTGCGCTACAAAAATGCCGTACGGATATTTTGGCCCCAGCCCGAAACCAAGAACATCAATACCGTCAGTATCACTCGTCCCGTCTATTTTCTCGCCATCCGTAATTTCAAAATTGGCAATATACCGATTGCCTCCCTGTCTTTCATACAACGCATAGCTGTTATTGCCTTGGCTTGAGGCGATAAGATAACCTTTTCCGTCCGGCGCATAATAAATGGTCAAGCCCTCAATATCAGCTGTCAAATGCTTTCCAGAAGCATGATCAATGACTTTGCCCTGCGATCCTCCAGATGGTTCAGCATTAAATTTCCAAATCGCTGTGTCTTCCTCCGCTATATAGAGATTCCCGTACTCGTCATCTGCGACGAGACCTTCAGTTTGTGAATGTAATTTGAATTGCCGCACTTTTTTCCCTGTTACATATCCCTTCCCATTGTCGGCAATTTCATATTGCTCGAACTCTCCTTGCTTTCCTGTTACCAACGCATAAAATGCCCCTGTTTTTTGGCTGTGATACAGGCTGAAACCGTAAACTTCAGAAATATCAGTGGAAATAGGATGTTTTGGGTCTGTGATGCTTTTCAATTCACCTTTTTCCCCATCAATGGCGTAAACTTCGATCGAATTTTTTCCTTCTGTCCGGTTTGAAGCAGCGGCAATGTCAATCTGTTTGCCGTTGAACGGAAAATCATAACGCAGATCGACATTATTCAGCTTGCCAAACTCGTAAGAATTGATCTGTTTGCCGTCCAAATCATACACGACTAACCCGGACTTCTTGTTTGTCGTTATCAATTTGCTTTTTTCCGGATGCTTTGCATCAACCCAAATGGACGGATCATCCGCTGCGTCATCTCCTGAAGCAACCGGGTCAGTCTCTCCCTTTGCCGTCACTTTGAAATGATTCGCTTCATCAGCCTGATGAGCCGATACCGAGTTTGCAGATAGGCTAAGCAATAAACCCGCAGCGGCACTAAACAGAATAGTTTTTGGATACTTCATTTTACAGCCTCCTTATTTTAACCTTCATTTCTTATTGTAAAATATATGAAGTTAATGAACAGTGAGACAATCGAACCTTTTTTTTCGTAGTGTTTCTAATTCAAAAGAGAGCTTTTTATATGGACGTGATAAGATCATATGGGACCTGTTTATATGGAGCGAAAAAAGATAATATGAAAATTTAGTACACTGTTTATTTAGTTAGATTAAGCCAATCTCTTCATTTTCTATTAAAAAAGAACACTTTGTGACATCATCATTCCCCTAAATTTCGTTTTATTGGTTGCTTTCATTAACTCGATTAAAATGTTGAACATATGATGCATGGTAGAGAAACGAGAGTTGGAGGATAAGCCATGCCTAAACAGCAAACAGCAGAACTAAAACCATTTTTCCATAACAAAACAGTTTTAGTCACTGGCGGAACGGGTTCAATCGGAAGTCAAATTGTCAAACGCCTTTTGCTGCTTACACCAAAAAAGGTCATTGTATTCAGCAAAGACGACAGTAAACAGTATGTTATGAGTCAAAAGTATGCGGAGGATCAGCGGCTTTCATTTGTACTTGGAGATGTGCGCGACCACCGGAGAGTGAATCAGGTGATGACAGGTGTCGATATCGTCTTTCACGCAGCAGCGCTGAAACAGGTACCGACATGCGAAGACAATCCGTTTGAAGCGATCCAGACCAATCTCATCGGCGGACAGAATGTGGTGGAGGCCGCCCTAATCAATGGAGTACAGCATGTCATCAATATCAGTACAGATAAAGCTGTTTTTAAAGATACTGACTACAAATTGATAAAAAAGAAAGGGCTATTCTGAACTTTTCAGAGCCCTTTCAAATAGTAATCTTGCAACTTCTTTATAAAACTGATCTAAGTTATCATCCTCAAATTTTTGGTCAATAATTCTTATTGAGTAGTTTTTTCTTTGAATAACCTTAATTGTTTTCTTCTTCAGTTCTTCATATTCTTCATAAGGCATTTATCTACCCCCCCGTTTTCACAGGAGTATTATATGTATGTAAGGGTTTGTCTCTTGACTGTTCTTTTTTAATTAGTTCCCCGCAAAGCTTGTTTAAATAATATGTATAATTCACTTTCTTTTTCATCGAGCGCACTTCAGTCCCAATCTCTTCACAAATCGCAATCGGGATACTGGACTTGTTTACTTTATTCTTATATGTATGTTCCAACTGTTTTTCAGCTATGTTCTTATATGTAAGGAAATCATCAATATGTACGAAATAAACCTTGTTCACAGGCTCTCTAAATTGAAACAGAAAACCAGGGATTATGTTTGGGTACTGTGTTGCTTCCTTTAAATATTTAATCTGCTGCGGCTTTATGATTTTCTCGCTGAAGGAAATGGACTTACTTTTTGTCGACTTAAGCTCAAAGGGGAACAAATACCCCTTAAAAAACAGAAAGCAATCATATTTGTTTTTTGATACCACTGCTCCCCTTTTCAAAAACATTGGGTTAACGTCTTTAATCCGGTAGAAGAACAACTTTTGATCTGCTGCAGATTTTTCAATGTTCGCTTCAAAAACTTTTCCTTGATTGTTTGCTCCCAATCAATCACTCTCCTAATCTATATTGAAGGTAAAATATGTATGTGCTAAAATCGTTCCTGAAAGAGGTGTACATAGTGAAAAAACAATGGAAACCAGTTGATTCAAGACTCAATGAGCTCATGCATGAATATAGCGTTTCAATTGAAGATCTTGTTGAACGTACTGGATTATCAAAACAACGTATTAATGATTATGTAGGTGGTTTTAAATCAAACATGAATATTGGAACAGCAATGACAATTGCTGATGCCATAGGCTGCTCTATAGAAGAGCTATATGTATGGAACTTTAAAGAGCGCAGACATTTAATCAAATAAATTACATGGTGGTTCCCTATTTGATCCACCTAATTTCCTGCATTAATTCTTCATTATTGTCAGCTAAGTTAATTAAGTTACGATGCGCTCTTTGCAAATCTTTTTCTTCAATTGCCTCCTTTACTGTTTTCATTTGTCTATCCATCTTGTTATATAATGTTTGAATTGAATGATAAGCCTCGGCCATACCGCTCATCCTCCACTAATTTTATTTTTATTCTAAAAGTTTAAGAGGGCGTCTTGAATACCTGAGATTTCAATACACCCAGTGATCTTTAAAACTCATAACAATTATCTTTTTCACTCAAATATCTTGCCGTTCGTCTGTACATATTTCTTTATATTTGTTCTTTATTTTCAACAGCTCAATTTGAGACTCAATGTGTTGAATATCCTGACTTTCTAATCCGCTAACATCGAATACTTTCAAGTTGTTATCAGAATTAGCATCCGAAATAAAATTTGATACCTTCACAACATCTATAGTTGGTATTGAAAGTGCCACGGCTATTTTTTTTAAAGTCTTTTGAGAGGGATTTTTCCTCTTGCCACTTTCTAATTGAGAAATATATGATACTGTTAAATCCGCTAGCTCAGCAAGTTTGCTCTGTGTTATATTCCGATTGATTCTTATCTGCTTTATATAAGCTGCTAAATTAAATTCTTCAGTCTTACTCATTAGAATTCACTCCAAAAAATTTTATAATCATTCCACTCTAAAGTGATCTGCTTAAAAACATGGTTTTAAAACTCCCATTTGTTTTTCAATATTCACATAATAATACTAGCAGAATGTTTAATAGAATTTAAGCCAGTCAGCTTGTAATCCCTTCTTATTTTCGTACATATTCATCCAACTAAAAATGATATAAAGGCAAACACTCTAAATAAAATCAACATTTTATCAAGTTATTTTTCAAACTTTCCTAAGTCATACATTTGGTCAAGTAAATTCATAGAGACATCAAATACTTCACTGTATACTGCACAACTTATTTCTCCTGTTGAGTTTAAACCGTTTAAGTAATCAGCCATTTCAGCCTTCAATTTCTCTTTATTTGTAGCATCTGGAGATATTCCCCAACTCATCCATTGCACCTCTTTTTTGAATAAAATTAGAATTTTAATTGAATCTAAATCTCGAATGTTTTAAGTTCAAACGTTTTATATGAATCTACTTCTTCACCAGGTATCACATTGACACTCGGATATTTATCATAGTCATACGGATATCCAATACAGTTCATGTGAAAATTTGTTCCCTCTTTATCAAACTCAGCTTGTAAATGATCATGGCCACAAATCCAATGTTTTGCGTTAATGAATGGCACATCAACCATATAGCAGCTGTTTGGCTCAAACGGAGAATAAGGATTGTGAACAGGTGGAACATGTGAGACAAATACATCAACATGTGCACTTTCAAGCGTTTCATACCAATCCATTGATTCTTTCCACATCGCTCTTACCCCATCTACTTTGTTGTAACCATTAATACAAATGTAATTAGAGTCATTAGATACTCCTTTAAAAAAGTCCCATCCTTCGATTCCTTTTGGAAGGTACCACATTACATCTCCTGCAAAGACTTTACCTTTGTATGTATCAGTTGTCTTAATTAATGGTGTTACATTTTTTATGTCAGCAGCCTTTTTGATTAAATCATTCAACCTGCCTATTGAGTCTGAGTATTTTCTTTTTTGGCTCTTGCTAAGTAAATAAAGATCATGATTTCCATATGTAAAGTAAACCTTCTCGTATTGCTTTGCTACCTCATCTAGAACCCATAATGTTTGTTGATTCCATTCGGTAAAATCACCGGCAATGACTAATACCTCTCCATTACCGTTTGAGATTAACCTATTAACGATTTCTCTTGTTCGCTTCTCCCACTTAATCTGATTTACATTCCAAGGAATCCAATGATTTATATGGAGATCTGATACATAATCGATTTTCATTTTATCCCCACCTATCTTCATTACAAAATTTATTTGTTTGCGTGTATAAATTAAAATAATCTCTCCATAATATGATTCAAACAAGCTTGTTTTCATTACACTTTAGGAGATGAATAAGATGGCTCAACAAAGCAGATCAAGATCAAACAACAATAATGAGTTATTAGTTCCTCAAGCAGCTTCAGCTATTGAACAAATGAAACTTGAAATAGCTTCTGAGTTTGGTGTTCAATTAGGCGCTGAGACTACTTCTCGTGCAAACGGTTCAGTTGGTGGAGAAATCACTAAACGTTTAGTTCGCTTAGCTCAACAGAACATGGGCGGTCAATTTCATTAATGTGTATGGGAGTGGCTTCTGCTACTCCTTTTTCTCTTTTACAGCATAAGTCGATCGATTTCCAGTTGTTCTTTTTTCGATTTCTGCTCCACAGTGTTTGCATTCATAAAAATTAGAAAAATAATCTAATCCTCCTCCCATATACATTAGTCCCAGTTGATGAGGTGAATTAAAATTCAAAGCCGGACAGTTTGGAATATAACTAGTTTCTTTCATATAATCACCTTTCTCTTTAAAATACAGATTTTATTTAATAATCACTTTACTGAACAACTTTTTCACTTATTTCAATTTCACAGTCTTCCTTAAAAACTACACACAATTTCATTCTTATGTCGTCTTCAGTTGTGTACCAAGTTTTAACCAAATATGCTTCTTGTATAAAATCCTCTTCTACTATTTCATAAACATGGCCTACAAAATTTTTGTACCATCCATGCCCCTTAATAATCCGTAAATTTTCTGGTTTCATTTATTCGTCCTCCTTTGCCTGCTCAACGATCTCATCACGGCGTATTTGTGCGCTTTTCTCCGGCTGCCATAAACGTTCCTCTAGCGTTGTACAGACCGGAGTCGTTACCGTATTCGCATCGCCAGGTATAATAACAACGTCTTGATTCGTTTTTGCGTAGTGAACTACAAATCTATAAGAATATACTCCACCAATAACGATATCTCCAAAACGAGATTTATAACCGAAATATTTATCATCTTTCTTTTCAAATACCGTATTCGCATTATCGATAAGCAATTTATTTTCCAATTCGCCAACTCCTTAGATATCATTTAATTTTTGTGTCAGCTGAATAAATTGATCATGTAGCTCTTTGAATTTTCCCTTATTTATGTATGCTTTATTTTCCCTAAACACAAATAGATTCCGATATGCTCCTCTATTCCTTTTAATAATTTTAGTAGCAATAGTCGAGCTTACCCATTCTTCATTTACTAACTGGTTTAGAATTTCACCGAGTTCGAATAGAATTTCTAGTTTCTCTTTGTTCTGCTGTGTTTCAAGTCTTAACAATTTCCTCTGTGTTTCAAGTTTCATTGTTTCAAATTTGTATTTCTTTTTCTTCAAGGCTGCTATCTTTTCATTTGCGTTATGTATTTTGTCTCCTGCCCCCAATGAATCACCTCCTTAAAGTTTCAATAAAATATTAGTTTTATTAAAATGCATATTTTTTGTTTTTGTATTTTAAATAAAAAACTTTTATTTCATTATCCTTCTGTTATCATATTATACATATTTTTTGCTTTTGTCTATAATTATTTTCAAAAGTTAGAAAAGAATAATTGTATTTGTTCTTTTCATCGGCTTTATTATGCTGTCTATTAGTCACTTTCCAATGGTCATTTAACATAGGAAAATATGAATCTGCTTCTTTTGAGACTGAGTCAACAATTGTCAAATATACTTTATCAGCGTAGGGCAAGAATGCTTTGTAAATCATACTTCCCCCTATCACCATTACTTCCTCATCAGGGTTAACTTGCCCTTGAATGAGTTTTAAAATCTCCTCAATTGAATGATAAACAAAGGACGAATAATCCGGCTTAAAATTCTTATCTCTGGTGAGTATAATATTCCTTCTATTCTGTAGAGGCTTACCTGTCATACCTATAATTGATTCGTATGTCGATCTTCCTTGAATACATATTTTCCCCTCAGTTTTTTCTTTGAAGTGTTTCATGTCAGCAGGCAAATGATACAGTAATTTGTTTTGATATCCAATGGCCAGAGTTCTATCACAGTAAGCAATAAGAGATAGCATTAAACCGCTACCTCAAATGAAAGCTTTTCCCCATGCTTATAGTTGAGCAACTTGAAATCATCAATTGTAAAATCATAAAAATCTTTAACGGTAGGATTGATCCATAGTTCAGGTGCTTCAAACTGTCCTCTTTCCATTTGAATTTTCAAATTGTCTATATGACGTGTGTACACATGGCAATCCCCAATGTTAAAGATATATTCACCAAGCTCATAACCTGTGACTTGAGCAATCATGCGCTGCAACACATTATACTGAAATACATTGAATGGATTTCCCAACGCCATATCATTGCTCCGTGCTCTTACCTCCAGATGGAGTTTCCCTTGTTTAACGTACCATTGTGTCTCGTATACACATGGTGTTAAGGCCATTGAGTCTAATTCATCAGGATTCCACAGCATTGTAATGTGTCTGCGTGAAGATGGATTGTTCTTCAATTGATGTAGAAGATAATCAACCTGATCCACTTTTTCTCCATTTAGGTTTCTGTTTTTCTTGGCCAGCTGGAATCCGTATGCATGTCCAATGGTGCCATCTTCTTGTTTCCATTGATCCCAAATATGTACGCCCATCTTGTTTAAATCATTAACATCGTTCGATTTCAGCTGCCAAATCCAGAGCAACTCTTTAATCGCTGTTTTCCAGGCAACTTTTTTTGTCGTTAAAATCGGAACCTCTGAGTTGTCGAATCTCATTTGCTTACTAATCACGCTTAGTGTATGAGCAGGTGTTCCATCTGATTCCCACTTGGTTCTTACATCAAACTCTTCGTCTGAGATTCCATTATTGATGATATCCTTTATAATTGAATTGTATTGTTTATCGAATTGAGTCATGATTCTCAGTCCTTTTGGAAATAGTATTTGAAAAAGTAAAGCATTAATTAAATATTTTATACGAATATATCTGCCAAATAAAATACAACAAAAAGAAAATTCCCACAAACAAATAACAAGTAAAAATATGTGTTTTGCTTGATTCTTTCACCGTCTAATACATCTAAAACTTTAAACATACTAAGGACAACATAAATAAGTGAAACTGCTGTCCAAGCAAGCATTAGAATGTTATCATGCATAATTAATCCGATATAAGCCAAAGGGACAATGAAAGATATCCCCTTGAGCAAAGTAAACAGGTAAATCAAATTCTTATTTCGTTTCATATTTTCTAATGATGAATTATCGACCACATTCTTTACTTTTCTATACGCATTACCTTCTCCTCGAACAATCAATCTGACCTCATTAATGTTTAATGCAATTAGATAAGCTGCTAGAAATAAAGTTACATATGTTATAATAAACATCTCCTAATTTTATATTTGTGTTTGATTAGCTATTACTCACCCTCAAATTCAACACCATTCATATTTGCTTTTATTCAAATAGCTCCCCTTTTAAACCATTCACTTGATCAGTAATACTTTCTTTAATTGCATGTGGTAACTGATCAATCCCTTTTACAATCCGTTTCTGACCAGTTTTCCTGATTTTTGCAGTCATCTCTTTAAAACACTCTAAAGCAGTATCTGAGATTTCATCATATAGCCCCTGAATTTTCACTAATACACTTAAATATTCTTCGTCACCTTCTTCAAATAGTGACAACCCTTCTTCAAGTTTGTTGATCTTTTCAATACTCTTTAATATTTTATTTTTATACTTTAACAATTAATCACCCACCTATTTTAATTATGGTCGATCATCTTCAAGAAATTAGACGCTGCCTTTTTGTATCTCAGATCTTTTTCATACTCAGCAACTCGTCTCATGTGCTCAATAAATTCATCTTCAAGTCCTCGTAACTGAAGAAACACAAAGCAAAGACCGTTCCTATAAAGCATGTCGTCATATTTTGCTTGTAAATCTCCTTCTTGGTTATTAATGATCACTTACCTCCTTAATAAATTCGGATAAAAGCATTCTTTTATTTAAATGATTAATCCATCGACACCTATATCCTAAATGTGGTAAAATCGACGTCAATTATTAAAACTGTAAAAACAAAGAAAGGAAGGATTGATATGTATTTGAGTATTATAATTTTAGCATCCATGCTTTTATGGGGTGCAGTTATCCATGAACTAAGTAAACCTTCAAAAAAGCAAAGCACAAGAAAAATTGTTTCTTTGACATCTTTAGGTTCTTTATCGACTTTAGTTATTACTATTTCACTTTTTCAAAACTTCCCTTTTTAAAATTAATTAAATCCTTCGTATTAAAATATTCATTTTAAACATAATATTTATATCTACCTTGGCTGAAACCTCCATTGTTCAGATCACACAGCATGAATACAGCCAAGGTTTCAACTAAGAAATTATATCAGCAACATACTTAGACCAAGATTCCAGTCGGTTAAGTACTTCAGGATTATCAAAATCATTCTTATGTAGCCAAAAGCCCTCTAATTGATCTGTTTCTCTTACTGATACCTCTGCAGTCTCAGGCAATTTGACTACAAGCAATACGCCTAAGTGAACTTTTCCTACTTCATTTAGGTCGTCATTAATCAATCCCACAATTTCCAAATTCAAATTAGATGTAGAGATAAATAATTCTTCTGTAAGCTCTCTTCTTAAATTTTCAGCGACTGCTTCCCAAAAATTTGTGCCTTCAATTGCGTTCATGTGTCCTCCAACACCAATTGACAATTGATCGTGAAGTCTCATTTCTCCGCTTTTTTTTAAGCGCTTGTACGCAAATACTTGGTCTCCTTTTTGTAAAACGGCATAAGGTATTGGCTGTTTATAGTTCTGATTCTCCTCAGCGTTTCCTCTCCTCATATCGGCCATGCTTTCAGCGAGATTTTCGATTATTTGATCAACCTTATCGAGATCAGATTCAATTCCTTGAAAGACCAGTTTTTCATTATCAAATACTTTATCTCTAGGTGCTACAACAATTACTTCATCCATTTTCCCCATTTAATCATTCTCCTTTTGTTTTTAATGTATGTATGATTTTGTACTGTCTTCTTTAGTAAACAGGCTCATTATTGTTCGAACTTTGCCCTCAACTCTTCATATAGTTTACGATCACTTTCTTCTTTCACTTTGAGATACTTTTCTCTTTCAGCATCTTGCTTCTTTTTTAGCTCATTCTCATACTCTTCCCACTCTGTTTCATCGATCACACCTTTTTCATGTAATTCTCTTTTCAGAGGGTGTAAGATCTTCTTTGCTTCATGTGCGTATAAAATTCTTGTCTCATAGTCATCATCCCAACCAGCTTGTTGACAAGCCATAAACACGCCTCCATCTTTAGTAATAATTGTTGTTTGCTCACAAAACTGATTTGCCCAAACATAAGCAACTTCTTTTCCAATTAATCCTTCCTGAGTTTCAATGAAATACATTTATTAGCTCCTTTTAATTTAAGTTTGTTTAAAATTACCCTTTTATCGTAATTCCTTTAATAACTCATCAAGTTCATTAGGCTTAAAACCAACACTTCGGTTTACTTCTTCTCCTTGATCATTCAGCAGAATGGTTGCCGGAACTCCCATAACACCAAATCTAGCTGCTACTTCTGGTTCCTGTGTAACGTCCACTGTCTCAAATTGAATATCTGCTTGTTCTAAGTAATTGGACACCATTTTACATGGATTGCAATTAGGCTGCTCTAATTTAATCAATCTCATTGAATACATCCTTTCTCGGTAAAAATGAAATCTGAATCCCTTAATGGTTCAACCGTTGCTTTTTTGTACCCATTCCCTTTAGTTGAAAAGAAGTCATGGGATTTAGTCTTAGTGCTTAACCCATTGATAACAATTGGGTTAACATATTCCTCCTCGAACAGATGGTCGAATCCCAGGTTGTTTAAAGCTTTATTTGCGTTGTATCTGATGAATTTCTTTACATCTGGAGCTAAACCAACCTGATCATAGACATCTTCTGTATACTCTAATTCATTTTCATAAAGCTCCTGCAGTAAGCTTAGAGCCCATGCATACAGTTCTTTTTGCTTTTCTGGTGTTTGCTTCTTATAAATCTCCTGAGCTAACAATCCAATATACGTTCCGTGAATCGCTTCGTCTCTAATACCCTTAGTTCAACCGAGTTCGCTACTATCGGTTCGTTGCCCTGTCGCAACCGCCTTACGTTACCGTAAGGAGCAGACTATATCATCATCCCTGTAGGATGCCTCCCGTTTCGATTTAAGGGGTTCTCACCCACGCCAATAGCTTGCGCCCTACTCGTTTTGCGGAATTTCGCCGCCTATGCGATAGTCGTTGAACGTTCTATGCGATCCCATAAAGTCTTCCATCTTCTTTTATGTCGAATTAGACTAACGTAACGAGGATGAAGGCTGTATTTTTCACCAGCTTCAACATTGTTCATTCCAGCAATCAAATCGTAGATTAAATTTGTTGCCTCCATATTTGTGAGCTTTGACATTGAATTACTTTCTCCAGGTTGTCCTGACATTAATCCAATTTTCATTGCATGTAGAGTGTTTTCTTTAGGTGTAACTATTTCTAAGTTCCGAACGTGGTTGTTTAGTTTATTTCCATCTATGTGGTTTACAAACATTCCTTTTGGTATTTCATGAATAAAATATTTTGCGACTAACCTATGTACTAAAAAGTTCTGTGTTCCTTTTTTCGGATGCGTGTATCCTATCATTTCATAGCCATGTGGAGTAATAAATGTCTTTCTTGGTTTCTTTAATTTTTTTGATATGATAATTCCCGTTTCGGTTATCCACCATGGTGCTTCTTCGACTTCCTTTCTTATCACTTTCACCTCCTTTGGGTTCGCATAGCTTCGCTGCTGATTGTCCTAAAAAGGATTTTCCAGCAATTAGAGAGGTTCACATTTGCCGTTGCCGACAAAAGGGACTATTAAATAATCAGGTTGATGATCTCCCCACTCTGCATGAGCTTACCTTGTCCATAAAAGTAAAGTGGATAATAAAACCCTGAGTAAAAAAGAAAACTCTCCAGAAATACAGATGCAACCATTGCTTTGAATAAGGAAATTTCATCGTTATTCTCAACTGCTTTATAAATTGAAACAATTGTTCTAGCCTTCTTTTGAAGAAATCTATTGTTTTTCACCCATTCGAATACTTCATTGATCTTCTCGGTTGGAGCCAAAGTTAGAAAGATGTTGCTGTACGACTTTGCATGGACAGCGTTCTCCATCATTGCCATAAAGTTCAGCACCGCTTTCCGCTGATGGCCGTCTACGTGTTCAGCCACGATCGGCATTCCTGTATTCCCCTGCTCTGTATCAAGAAGAGTCAATCCGGCCAGTACCTTCATATAAGTGTCCTGCTCGTTTTTTCCGAGATACTTCCATGTGAGAAGATCGCCGTTTAGCGAAATCTCTTCCGGAAGCCAGAATTGCTTAACGTTCTGCGCGTAGAACATTTGCGTAAAATCGTCTTCGTGGCGCGACCAATCGGCCGCCGTGTGGATTGCGTTTGCGTTCGTCAATTATTCGTCCTCCATATCGTCTATATTTTCGCATGCAATATCGCAGTACGTTCCTTTTTCGCTAATGATTACGCACGTCGGGTTATAATCTAAATCCCGACCGCACGTTTTACATACCATATCGCTTAAACAACGCATGATAAGCACCCCTCCTGCGTTGTGTCTTTTGTTCGCGCATAATACAACGTCTTGACGCCTTTGTGATGCGCGTATAAGTCAATCCGGTTCAGATCACGCGTCGTCATCGTATCTTTCAAGAACAGCGTAAAAGAAATGCCTTGGTCGACGTGCTGCTGAATCGTTGCGATCATATCGACGACTTTAAACATATCCATGTCGTACGCTTCTTTGTAGAAGAACCAATTCTGCGGCGATAGCCCCGGCATAGGATAATACGTCTTCGAATTGCCGTACGTACGCTCTTCGATGCGCTCCATAATCGGCATAACACCGGCTGTAGATGATTGGACATAAGAAATGCTTCCGGTAGGTGCAATAGCCAGTCTATACGAATGATACAGACCATATTTCATTACATCCTCTTTAAGCTTCGTCCAATCTTCAATATTAGGAATATGTTGATCTCCAAATAGCTTTTTAACCTTTTCATACTGAGGGCTATAATCATTTGTTACGTACTTTTCGAAATACTCACCTGATTTATAAGTCGAACCATCAAACTTGTAGTATGTCTCTCCTGTTTCTCGTGCAATTTCCATTGAACGCTGCAGAGAGTAGAAGTTAACCATCATAAAGTATGTATTAACAAAATCCTTAGCTTCTTCACTTTCATAAGCAATATTATTTTGAGCTAGAAATCCATGGAGGTTCATCTGCCCTAGACCAATTGATCTCATTAGAGTATTTGCTCTCGCAACTGCTGGAGCATTTAAAATGTTTGTTTTCCTTGTGACAGTTGTCAGTGCGTCAATTGCTATTCTGACTGTTGAAGCAATTGATTGATTACTCATTACATTTACAATGTTCATTGAGCCAAGATTGCAGGAGATATCTAAACCAATTTCATCCTCTTTATCGTAATCCGTATAAACTGATACTTGTGATGATTGGAGGACTTCAGAACACAAATTAGAAAATTTCACTTTTGAAATATGCTCATTTGGATGCACTTTATTTACATTGTCAGCAAACATGATATATGGATAACCAGATTCGCTTCTTAGAATGGCCAATTGCTCTAACAGCTTTCGAGTATTCCCTTTAGCTTTTCTAACCCTAGGGTTTTCAACAAGCTCATCATACATTTCATTAATATCCATCTCATCAAGATACTGCCCATATTCCTTGTATACTGAATGCGGATAGAACATGTAATAATCCTTGTCTTCCCTTGCAAGTTCAATAAATTTATCAGGAACAACTACACCAATAGACAGTGTTTTAACTCTGACATCTTCATCAGCACTTATTTTTTTGGCATCCAGGAAGTCTGTTATGTCTGGATGGAATACACTTAGATAAACTGCTCCTGATCCTTGTCTTTGTCCCATCTGATCTGCATATCTAAAAGCATTATCCAATAGCTTCATAACACCTACGACACCTTTAGTCGCATTCTCTACGTCTTTAATTGCTTCACCTTTGGCTCTTAGTTTGTTTAGATTCAATGCTACTCCTCCACCTAGCTTAGAAAGCTGCATGGAGATATCAATGGCTCTAGAGATAGCATTCAAACTGTCATCCACTTCAAGTAAGAAGCAGCTCACCATTTCGCCTCTTCTCTTACGTCCAGCATTAAGGAAAGTAGGTGTTGCCGGCTGATACTCTTGTTTCATCATAGTATGTACTTCCTCAACTGCTTTCTCGTAATCACCATCAGCACAATATAGAGCTACAATTGAGACACGATCCTCATACCTTTCCAGGATCTTTGTTTTATCGTTTGTCTTCAATGCGTAGTCATTGTAGAACTTAAACGCACTCATAAAAGATGGGAATCTGAATTTGTAACTGTAAGCAATCTTATAAATTGATTTTATCTGTTCAAATGTATATTTGCTTAAGAATTCTTCTTCGTAATAATCATTTTTAATCAAATAATCAAGTTTCTCTTTTAGATCATGGAAAAAGACTGTGTTTTGATTAATGTAATCAACAAAGTAACTATGTACGGCCTCCTTATCCTTTTCGAATTGATACTTCCCATCTTTCTGAATCATGATCTCATTATTGAGCTTGATCCACTTTGGTATTGTGTTTGTCAATAAGTTGTACCTCCTGAATGATCTTCTGTAAGTCTTGTTTCGTTCCACTAAGTTCAAACTTTAATAACAATGGAATGTGGAACTTAGCTGAAATCTTGTCTCCAGCTAAACCATAGTTATCACCCCAAACCTTGTTACCACTAACTGCAACTCCTCTTATTTTATTTTTATTCTTTTTGATAAAATTCAAAGTCCTTTCAGGTACTTCCCCAAAGCCTATCGTATATGTAATATGTATGAACTCTTGAGTGATGATAATATCATCAGTTATTTCAATTGCCTCAATGTCTAACTCTTGTTGCAACGCTTTTACAAACCTTCTTACATTGCCAGTTTTACTCTCATATGTAATGATCACTAATCGTTATATGCCCCTGTAATTAATCTTGTAGTTGCACATTCAGCTTCATTTTCAACATGGTAATATGCTTCAGCTATTTCACTATTAATAGCTCCCATCTCAGCATATCCTTTGGCCATTTGAATCTCATATGGAGATAATTCCTCCAATTCAACAGGGATATAGTTATCCTTTTGGCTTTGCGGGATAACCATTTGATGTCCTTCTAAGTCAGTTGCAATAAGTTCTCCCTTAAATACTGTAAATGACTCACCATTTTGCATATGTATCTTCTTATTTTCTTTTGCTTCTTCCATAGTCACCAGATCATTACGCTTTACGTATAACTGTCTAGCTGCTCCCATTTTACATCTCCTTATTATTTGTTTTTTCAGTTTGAATAAGATAGAAGTTTTATCAAAATTTAAAAAACTTTAAAGGACTATCAATTGTCCTATTTGTTCTTTCAAATTGCTTTAAGAAACTATGTACGCTTCGCATATCTTGATTCGATAGGTTAACAAATTTCACATATTCTGGTTTACCTTGAATTGATATTACTGCCCAACTATGATGTTCATAATGGTTTATATCTGCTGAAATATTAAATTGTTTCATGATAGAATTATTCTCTTCAATGATTTTTTGGTTTAGAGATTCTAAATTTTTCAGCTTAAACTTTAGCCGTTTATTCTCTTCTAGTAATTTCTGCTCAAGAGAATCTATACCTAAGAAAGATATTAATTTGCTTTTAATCCAACTTTTCATTTCATCACTCCTCTTAATTTATTTTTATTCTTTAAAGTAAACTTCCGTCCATAATCAAAACTCTTTCTTCATTACTTTGAAGCTCTTCGAGAACATCAGATATTGGGGACAGCTCTTGATCCTCGGTTACTGTTCGACTGTGTTTTACAGCTGCGTACAACATACCAACTTCTTTGATCTCATCTCTTAAGTTCCCGTCATCATCCGCAATTTCTTCTGTATATAGCTTTATTGCCTTTTCTTTTGTATTTGCTTTTATTAATGCGTAATATGGGTCACGCACCTCAAAGAATTTCATCTTATTACATCATCTCCTAATTGATTTTTGTAAACCTAATTACCTCTTTTCCATCAACAACAACTGTTCCAAAGAACATGTCTTTAGGCCTTGCCCACAGAATGCCATCCATGTCTTCATATGTAACAAGCTTCTCTTCTGTCTCAGTATGAATTACCTCTCCAATAACCTTATATAGACCGCCTTTATAATGTTTAAACCGACAACCGATTACATTGTATGTATCTATTTACTTCACCCCCTTTTAAGCTTCCTCTAAATGAAACAATAAAACATTCTTATAAAAATCTACCTGAATTTCATTCTCTGTATCTTCTCCATTAACACAACACTTAAAAGGAGTGTCCCCATAAAATTCAAGCTGTTCTTGTAGTACCTCAATAACATCGCTAATTTTAGGATTAATTAATTTACCATTGCTCTCATCGTAAGCCATTCCTTCTTCCTCCTTTCTCAATAAAATCATCCTTTTATTCAGTTTCCAAAAGCTCTTTCATTTGGCTTCTCTCCACTCAAAACCGATATTAACGTTTGCTTGTTTAGGTCTGATAACTTCAACCGTGCTACCCCTGTCATATAGTCGACTTTTTAGCTCCTGCATGTTCTTATACAGTCCTATTCCAAAGGTACTCAGACTAATAAGCATGACTTCTTGTGTATCGGTATTAGCTTGATATTCCCTTTCTAGCGCCTTAACTATATACACATCATCCTCATGCATTCTAATAAAATAGCCGTCCTCTATCTCTTTCACCTTCGGCTTATCTGCTTCGTTCTTTCTAATCTTTAAATTTATTGGCATTCTCTTACCCCTTATTTCTTTCTATAAAATAAAACTTTTATATAGACTTATTGTCGGTTTGCAAAATGGTGTCAGCAGGTAAAGTTGTAACTTTCATTTCGCCGACTATTTCACCAGTCGATTTCTTTTTAAAAATAATCTTTGCAGCATTATCATCACTCATCTTCAGTACCTCCTTAGATAAACAATGTGCTAACATACAGAACAATCAATGCAAAAGCTGAATGAAGTAAAGACTTA
The DNA here is from genome assembly GCF_025696525.1 of Bacillus sp. XT-2. Lineage (NCBI taxonomy): Bacteria > Bacillati > Bacillota > Bacilli > Caryophanales > Bacillaceae > Bacillus > Bacillus sp. XT-2. The sequence continues at coordinate 94,524 of NZ_JAHVOC010000007.1, read as the reverse complement.
CCGGCTTTCTTGAAAATGTCCTCATCTTTTTCCTGATCTGACCGTTTCACACCTTTGACAAATACATTGAGTAAAACACCGATAACAAATGCATGAGGTAAGGTGACATGGACAATTTGAATGTTGTATGTATCAATTAGCAAAGGGTTTAACACGTAATTTAATCCGTAATAAACAATTAGTGACATAGTCAACGCTTCAACAAAAATAAGTAATCCAACTACAATTAACGAACCTGATCCAATAAAGAAACCGTTCCAAATATCTTTTGTATCCTTATTCAATAAAAGTCTCTCCCTTAATTTTTAGTGATTAGTCTCTTCCACCAGGAAGTTTTGAGATTGTCACTTTGTTCTTTAACAAATTGATTCTCTAGTTTGACACGCTGTTGCCATTCTTCTTCAAGTTTTGCTTGCTCTTGAATCGCCTTTTCAAAACTCTCTTTGTCTTCAATAGTTTTAATGATCTTATCAGTCTGATACGTCCATTCATTATTGGTGTTCCGCTGCCTATCAGTAACAACTACATATTCATTAAAACCAGGGATGTATACTTTGCCCCCAACTTCAATTGGATCTAAGTCAATTATTCCTTCGAAGAAACAGTTGAGTTCGATTTTCTCATATTCAGAAAAACGACCGAGTGCGTCCAATCCATATGATTTATTGATTATCTTGCCTTCAAACTTAGCTTGATGTCTCCCCACTTATTCACCTCCTTAAATGTAGCTCCCCATTTCATATTCTGTTATGATTCCTTGTTCAATAAAATTAGCCATAATTTCTTGCACTTTATCATTAGTAACGTATGCGAATTCAAGTTCCTCTTTTGTGCAAGCTTTCATATAGTATTGATAATCATATGGCTGTAAGTATCTTTCATCTAATACGTCAATTTCACCCTTGAGACTCTTTTTATGTATTGTTAAATTAAAAGTGATGTTAGGTTGAATTGATTTTATGAAGTACCACTTTGATTTCACGTGATCCGTAAAACCAATATCCCTCATTTGTTTATCTTCAAGAATATGAAACTTCATTATCTTCCCTCATTGATGATTTTCTTTAATGCTTTTAGAAGCATGTTCAGTGATTCCTTGTCACCCATTTCATCTCGATTGACCTCAATAAAGTGAACTGCTGATGTTAATTTATCCTTCATTTCAGTTACTCCTTTCACGATAAAAATTGAATTTTATTTAGACTTTACTGTTAGCAACTCCTCATTATTTGTTTTGATTTGTCGTATACTGCGCTTGCCCGGGAAATTATGAACATTTCCTTCTGACTATTTCCCTTCATCTTGTTCATATCACTGTAAGAATAACTCCGAGAAGGAGCGAACAGGCTCCAATCAGGAAAACAGTGATGTAAAATGGCATGCCTTCTTTAAAGTTCTTATTCTCAACTAAACATGCAAGGCCATTGCCTAAAAACGTTGAACCGAATAAGATTAGACCCAGTATTAAAAATGAAATTTCATTCACCCCGATTCTTTCAGGTTTATTTCCTTATTTATAGATCCACTAACAACAGCCCGTCTAACCCATATACCTTGTCTCTATCAGTTAACTTTCCGTTCTTTCTCATTGTCTGCAGTGCGTTTTCTGCTTGTTTACGGTTTGAGTAAATATGTGGGTGATATCCGTAAAGATATTTCCCTTCACTTTTTGCAGCAATTACGAACATGTTCACTCATCATCTCTCCATTCTCGATAAAAGGAATATTTTATTCACTTATTTTGTATTTGTTGTTTAGCCTTAAATATTCTAATGTCTTTTTAACGCTTAAATTGCTGCATTCCTTCTTCACTTTCTCGGAATAACCCTTTGCACAACCTTCACAACAATTGAAGTCTACATAAGTTTTATCATCGCTGATTCTAAGACAAATTGTTTTTCCGTTTATGTACTCTTTACAGATGTCACATATATGATTCATTAACACTCTCCTTCGCCTTTAATGTAAATTAATTATATACATATTATTTGTATTTGTCTATCGGTTTTTAAATAATTTCTTTAATATTTTTCAGCTTTGCAAAAACAGACATTATATCTTTATCACACCGCTCCCAAACACGCTTTTCTTCAGGCCTTAAAGTGTTTTCTAAGTAAATATAAAGCTTATCCAATACTCCTTCAGCAGCATCTATATCATCAATTACAAGATCTCTAACAATATCCTTAATGATACCCTCTCCCTATGAAAATATGGTTATGGCTTTTCCATTGTCATTTTTTATGTATGGAGAATATTTTCGCTCTAGATAATTCCTTGCTGTTCCTTCTCCCAGACTTACATTATAAATATCCCTTACCTCATGTACTTTGTATGCTTGTTCTTTTGCTTGTTCAGGTGATAGCGCCTCAATAACTAGAGACGCATTTTCACCTTTGCTGTCTTTACACCTTACATAATACTTTTTCAATAAACATCCCTTTATCCTTTCGTTTTTTCTTGAAACAATTTAATGAATCAAGCCTCGATATGTATTTGGTTTAATATTGTGTAGATCGATTAGGTTAGTTAACCGCTCGATTTCCTTACTCATCGCATAACATTGATCAACATAAAATTTTTTTGGCATAATCACAAACTGGCCATCTTTAAATCCTTCCGCACCGGCTTCTTGCATAGCTGCTGGAAAGATATCAATTAGACTCCCTTTATTAAAGCTCTCAATATACTCATCTACTGAAATATTGTGCAAAACCTTAGCTAATACTCCACTGGTCTTTTCATCATTATGTACGTAAATGCTTTGTGTATGTGGTTCAATAACTACAAAATCAAGAGCGTTTACCAAGTCAATTTTTTCTTGATCAGTTAGCATATTTCACTCTCCTTTTAAATACGACTTGAAAAACTCACTTAAGTTATCAGCCATAGCTGCAGCAACTTCAGAAAAGTATTTATGTCTTTTCTCCTCTGATTTCAAAAACTCAACTGTCGTTTCTGCAATTTCTTTAATCCTGTCTTCTTTGATATTCCCATTCCTAACACGCTCTTTAATCTCCTCTGCCTCTCTTTTTAAGGACTCTGGGTAACTTTCCAATCGATACACTCCTCTTATTTTACATTTGTATAAAAGACAAATTTTATTTAAATTGCTGCTTCTGTATGTACACCCATTATTTCTGTAAAATCAGCATAGCTTAAAATATGAGCTATTACATCAACTGTCCATCCGTCCCCAAGCATGTTGTATCTATGACCGTCTGCAACACCTCCTGTATAACCTTCAGGTACAGTTTGCAGTCTCTCATATTCAAGAGGAGTAAGCTTTCTAACTCTATCATTATGTATAACTTTCTTTTGCTTATGACCTCCTCTACATGCTGTTAAGGTCGGAGCTTTAAAATGAGGACTGTATACCCTTTGTAAAATATCATAGTTGTATAAATCAAGCCTTGCAGCTATTCGCTTATGTAGCCCATAAAAATCATAATTAAGATTGTAATAATATTTTTCATCAACATTTTCCTCAAGAATATCTGCTAAGACCTGGTGCCTTTCATTAGGTTGTTTAACGTTTGGAATGTTAGTCCAGTAATATCTTCTTCTTTCCTGTGCAGAAAGTAGTCCACTGTCAATCATTATTGGTTCAACGCCTAAGTTTTTAGTAATCGTTTCTTTGTCCTTCTCTTTCATACTCTCAACATTTTCATATAGAAAATACTTAGGCTTAACTGTTTTTAATACCCTCACATACTCAAAGAACAATTTTGATTTATCCCCTGCCAATCCTGTAAAATGCTCTTCACGATCCGCTACAGTTATAGAGAGGTTCTGACATGGACTCCCGCCTAACAAAAGATCAATTTTATTTAATCTTTTTAATTTATGTTCGTCTAATTCTAAAATATCGCCTAGTTGAACTGTGGAAGGATAGTTCCTTTGTGTTACAGTGATGCTCGATTTTTCGATTTCACTGGCATAATATCTATAATCAGTAATGCCAATTTTATTTAGCGCAATTTGTCCGCAGCTCATTCCGTCAAATAAACTTAGTACTCTCACTAAATCACTCCATATATTTTATTTTTATTCTGAATAAAATTGATCTTTTATATAGTTCCAAAGCATATTTTACAGATATTTCTACTCATTTACATTTTTATCCTTCAGTTCTATACTGAATTTGTAATACATATTTTTACAAGGGAGACGGTAATTATGAAAACAAAAATTTTAGCCACTAGTCTTTTAGCAATAACTATGGTAAGTGCATCATTTACTGGTGCAAGTGCAGCAACTTTAAATGAAAACAAAGTAAGTGAAGATGCACCATTTAGTATTAAGAGAACGACAATTTATAATAGCGTTCCTAGCTGGTACCAAGGTTCTGCCTCCGCAAAAATTGATGGTGTTTATGATGAAACTAAATTTCTTCTTACTAATTACAGCTCTAAATCAGTAAACTATAAGATTACCAAAGGCTCAACAGATATGAAATCGGGTACTATTGCTGGTAATGATTCGGTAACTTTCAACCTTAAAAAGCCATTGTTTAATAGTAGTGATTACATTGTTGAACTATATACTAACGATTCTTCTAACAGAAGTGTTGGTATTAAGGCAGTTGGTTTGTAAGTTTGTAATAAAGCGCCTTTATAGGCGTTTTTTTATGTGAAATTATAAATCGTCATATAAATTGTACTACTTCTAGCTATTTGGTATTTAAATCAACAAGGTGAGGCAATGAAACTTGAACCATCTTCCATTTTCAATAAAGAATACAATGATGAAGCGACTTTTTGTCATGATGTTAATAAGCTCAAAACAAACTTTAGTACAAGCGCTTTAAGTCTTTTGCTATTCCGGGCAGACTTTTGCGAATCTAACTCTTACATTGAGTACTCTGATCTACTTGAAGTACATCCGTTCCCTAGTAAAGTAAGAGAAAACTTGAATGAGCTATTAGAAAATGAATACGTAATTGTTATCCATAAGATTTAATCCAAGGTTATTTAACTCAGTTTCACAAACACTTCACACATTTCAAATATTTAACATGCTAGACTATAGTTGTATCACAATCAAAACCTGGGAGGTAATTCTTATGAAAAAGCTTTACAAAGGATTGATTGTTTCTGCTTTATCCCTTACAACACTAGCTCTCCCTGCATTCACATCACAAGCTTCTGCTCTTGAACCTATTAAATCTAACCAAGTTGTACAACAAGGAGATCCTATAGCTACAGTTGACTACCATATGCTAAGGAATTCTAATGTCTCCCTGTTAAAAGGTTACACCCGATGGGAAATAGTATCTGGAAGCAACCTCATTAGCATTAGTTCCAGTGGTGTTGTTTCTTCTCATTCAACATTAGGTACAGCGGTGGTTTACGCTTATGACATAAACGACAATTATGTTATTTATAAAATTACAGTAGAAGCACGTTAGTTTACTGAGGAGTGTTAGTTCACTCCTTCCTTTTTGTTCACTCAAATAATTGAATCAAATCCTCTACGATCTCATCGCTGCTCCATTGTCCTGTATCCCATGAATATGTATGTAATCCAGCATTGATCATAACTTCTCTGTACAAGTCTAAAATTGAATTGATATCATTTCCCTCTATATACTCATCTCCACGTACACTCAACCTTTTCTTAATAACGCTTGGATCAGCGTGTAAGTATACAACCTTCGCTTTTGCTTTAATTTTATCCTCAATAAATCTAAGCTGTCGCTCTGTAAGGATAGAGTAGTCTTTGAATTTCTTTGCATATACCAAGTTAGAATAAACAAACCTGTCAATAATCACGTTGTCTTCGTCAGCTAATTTGTTGAAGTGCTCAAATAATTTCTCATTCCCGCTTGTGGCCAACTCAAAGCTTGAACCTTTGATAATTGGGTACTTCAGTTCTTTGCTTAGCTTTGCTGCAACTGTTGATTTAAAGCAGCAATCAGGCCCCTCCAATATAATCAATGTCATTAATCCTCCACCTTTCTTATTTTATGAAATCCAACAACCTGGTAAGTGCCATCTGGATACTTTACTTCTATCTGGTTGTATCGATAATCAATTTTCGCAACAGCTCCAATCTCATCTGTAAAATCAACAATTACCTTTTGACCTTTTTTAAACATAAGTTAAACCTCCCTTTAGTGGTGTTAATTCATGTTCTTTAAAGTAAGTAATGTCACCTGTTTCATCGCTAACTGCATAGTCATATGTAGCTGAATGTAAATGCTCGATAATCTTTCCTTTTCTCCCCACATGATGTGGGCATCCATATCGTGCATTATTGTTAATTTCTACAGCTAGCCCAACAGGATAACTCCAGTATTTAGGCAATTTAATACCACCTCCCCTCAATAAAAAACCTCTTAATCTTCTGTTACTATTCTAGAAACCTGTTTTTCATTAAACCCAAGGGACGACAAGAACCTCTTAAAATCATCTAACAACAATCCAGGGATTTCCCCTTTATGTTCTTCAATAATCGACGGTTTATAAGTCTTATTTAATTTGGTTACCTGTCCATATTCGTCTGTGAATGACATTTCAATTTGAATACACTTCAATTATCTCACCCTATTTTTTAATTTTGTCTTGAAATTTTAACTGCTTGTTGCCATAACAACATCATCAAAACTCCTTTCATCATAAGTTCCATCATAATAACAAAGTTCCACTGTCTTTGTTTCAGGGTAGATGGCTTCAATAACCCCGCACTCCCCAGTTGATTTGACCCTAGCCTCTTTATCTAAAATGAACATCCTCTTCACTCTCTCTATGTAATAGTTTTCCTTGGGATATATTTCATGTTATGTATTGCATCGAACGAATTGTTGAAATGTTTATACCTTTCTGTCATTTGGAACGATTTACCAGCTTACTCTTACATTTTTACGACCAAATGCATTTGCTTCTTGCTCACTGTCCATCAGAATATCTATACGATTATTTTTAATATCTCCTCCTGTATCTATTGCATATGCTTGAAAGCTATTCCCTTCATATGAAACTTGAACTAATGAATACAAAGGAATTATTTCTGGATCAACAGCGATTATTCTTTTTCCATTGTAATAGGATGTGTTTGATACATCATAGCCGGTTCTTGTTTTCCCTATGCACCCTGTAGAACAAAACGCTGTGTAAGCAGTGGCAACAACTTCATGACTCTTCATTGCCTTTGAAGCTGATTTATCTTCACTTCTCTTTTTATTGGTTTTTTGCACTTTTTTTGTTTTTGTATGTTTTGCTGCTTTTTTATTTTCTTCTGTTAGATATGTAATCGTCGCATTAAGATACTTTTTTCTACTTTCAGCCTGCTTTTCTTCCTCACTCTTTAGCCTGGGAAGGATTCTTGAAACGTCAATTTCATGAATAAGTTTTTTCCTCACCTCTTTTTTATTTAGATAAAATGACTCTTTTATTGAGACTTGATTGTCTTGATGTGTATACAAGTTTTTAGCGCTATATACGAGCCCTACTCCTAACAAACCAATTGTAGCAAAAAGTGTCATTTCATTAATTCTATGATATACATATTTTTTATGTTTGTCTATAAGTTTTTTGAAAATTTTCATCTCTCCTAGCTATTTCAATTTACGCTGCTTTAATTTGGACTTCTTTTTTATCAGCCCATGTAGTTTCTGTAATCTCTAAATCCACTACTACAGGCACTTGCATCCACTCAACGTCTTCCATAATTCGTTTAATATGAGGAAAAATCCATTCCTCACCCTTGTACACTAAAAACTGCAATTCATCATGAATATTAGCTAAGGGAAGAGTTTTACAATTGTTTTCTCTTAAAAATTCCCCAATCCTAATAACATATCCTTTTAACATATCTGCGCATGAGCCTTGTACAAGATAGTTCCCTACTTTGTATGCTTTATCAGTATTTGAAAGGAAATAAACTCTCCCATACATATTTGTTGCATAGCTATTCTTTTGTACTTTAGCTGCAACTTGTTTCTGATAATAAGATACCTCTGGAAAGGTATTTGACCAACCTGAGACAAGGGCATTAGCAATTTCCATTGAGACTTCAAGTGCTTCCGATGCTTTTTTAGCACCGCCTCCATAGTTTCGCATGAAGTTAAACATCTTTCCTATGTATCTCCAGAACTTTTTAAAAGATTTTTCATCAACTGAAGATTCTTTTTCATGTTCGTATTGCTTATACTTGTCTACACATTTAAATGCCAATGCCATTAATGTATTATGTGATGTTTCGCTATGGACATCAGTGGGAGTCCAGCTCTCTCCGTTTTCAAGAAGCCAAACTGAAGTTCCGTCTTCTTTCTTTTCATACCACCTTGCTCTTTCTTCTTTCGTATCAAAACGAAACTCTTCACCAGTTATGTAATGAGTACATTTAAAAGGCATATATGCTCGGCATAGGTTTAAATCAGGCTTCTTCAACAGAACTGTATAGTTTGCCTGTGCTCTTAACTCTATTTGTGATAAATCAAAGTATGCAATTTTGTTGTAATTTCCTCCTTCAACTATAAATGCTCGCCTCGGAGAGAAAATTTCATATTCAATCGGTGCCTTACCTTCTCCATTTTCTTTCTCGAAGAGCTCTCCTTCCTCTGTTAGAATTCTTTCTTTAGGGAATTGCTGCGCATCTGATCCCAGCCTTCCAGACACAGTGTTAAACTGCCCATACTGAGTATAAAAATGATTATCATATTGCGCCACTTCAATAATCCTTGAGATATAAGTCGATTGCCACTTTTCAAGTCGTCTAAGTCTTGTAATTAATTGGGATACACGATCATCTTTGTGTTTTTTAAGAAAAGATTTATCAGTTGTTTCTGGTCTCTCTCCAAGCTTTTTCTCAAAGTAATCAGCAATTACTGTCCCTTGAGAAACGGTGAAATATTCTCCAACACTTCCCCATAGTTCTTCATACAGTTTTTGAATTTCGTCCTCACATTTTTTAAAGCAGCTGTGCAGATAAGGCATATCTACTTTCATACCAACACGTTCCATTTTTAATAATTCGATTATCAGTTTATTTTCTTGTTCAAGAATGGCTTTTTGTTTTCTTTTTAATACTGTAGGGTAAGTAAATTCAACTAACTCTAATGTATAGATACCATCACTATGGACATATTCCATCATTATATCTCGGTCTACTTCAGAGTAATCTGCAAAAGGATTTTCTTCCATCCATTTAAAATAAACATTTTCAATTTCTTCAGGCACCTTCAGCCACCGTTGCTTTTTTTCTTTTGTAAAGTAGTCCATTTCGTTTCGCTTTTTTACTTTGTACGCTTCTTTAATTTTTCCAAGTCCCCATCCTTTATAGGGCTTTAATAATTCTTTTAATATATTTCGCTTAGCATCATTTATTTTTCGTAGTTCTTTCTTTACTTCCTTCTCAAACTCGCCAGCCTTAGGATCAATATACTTTTCTGATACTTTTTTAAGCCCTAAAACATCTCCACCATCTCGTGCAGATACAGCGTCAAAGGAAAACCTACAAAGGCCCATTGTATCTGTAATATTTTTCAACCCGTAAACAACTTTTTCAGAAATACCGCCGTTTATTAACATGTGCAAATCGTATTTCACATTGTGACCAACAGTCATTACACACTTTTTTGTTAGGGCAATTACTTGTAAAAGAATTTCGGCTTTAGAGTCAAAAGCAAATACCCTTCCTTTAATTTCATCTGTTCTTTTTTCTTTTGGGAGCATCCATCCAAAAACCCACATAAACGGTTTGTCTTTAATGATATGTAAACCTGTAGTCTCTGAGTCAAGAACACAGAGTTTCGGCTCATCTTTATGAAATAGTGTATTTATCTCATCAAAGTCATTTACCCAATGTTTTACGTATAGTTTTGTTATATCCGTTTCTAACTTTGGTTTTATAATCACGGCATCACCTCATCCCGTTAAAATAAGAAGCTATCTGTTACTTCGATATCCACTATCTCTACTGCAGGAGCTGATTTATTTTCATATTTATTAACCTTACATTTACCAACAACGTCTAAATAAAATGTTTCGTCTCCATTATCAAACAATTCATCAAAATCGCCTTTATAGTACGGTTTAGTCAATTTGTATTCTCCAACATTAATAACAAACGTTGATGTTCTGTTTTTGTATACTCTTACATCAGTATTATTTATTTGTATACCTTCAATTGCTATTAGGGGTTCTTCAACTGTTGATCCCCAGTCGTCCCTATATTTATGTATAGATTTAATTAAAGTAGCATCCATGTCTGCAGCGGGGATAATGAAGTCTACTTCATAAACATCTTCTAATAAAACATCTGCTTCAATAATGCTGTTTAATTGAGTACTCAAGTTTTCAAAGTATTCAGCTTCTATTTCAAAACCAAATGCATTTGCATGCCCTTCGCAAAAGTTAAAAAGGCCTGTTTCAGTAAGTAATTGTTTAAAGTCTTTAATTCCACTTTTTTCATATCCCCTTGCAGACCCTCCAAATTTCCCTTCCTTTGTTTTCCTGCCTAACAATACTGGTCTCTTAAACTTCTTAGCTAATTGGGTAGCTACAAGCCCTGTAAATGAGGATTTTAATTCATCGGAAACATCTAAAACTATTACTTTATCATTCGTTTTATTTTCTTTGATAAGCTGCTCAATTAATGCATTAACTGGTTTTTCAAGTGATTTTTTCTGCCTATTCTTCGTATTTGCAATTCTTCTGGCAACTGACTTTACTATGGGCTCGTATATTTTCTTCCTCGGATAATAAACAGATTCTTGACTGCCTAATAATGCCTTCATCATATCTGTCTTTTCCTCCATTGTTGCGTAGCGTATAGCTGCATTTATGAATGGAACAATAGAGAATGCCGTAAAATGTATATTTATATTTCCTTCTAAGAAAAATGATTGTCTACCCACGATTTCTTTTATCAGCGGGTTTTTAATTTGCTTTAAGCCCTTCTTTACATAATAGCGTGTTTCTGGTTCCCGTAAGTCAATTACATCGCCAATATTCCCAATTGCAACTAAATCTAAGAAGCTGTCAGCCAAGTCTAAACCAAGTTTGTCATCTAAAGCTTTACAAAATTTATAAACAATACCCACACCCGAAAGTCTTTTGTTCTGATACTCATTTGAGAGCTGATTATTTATAATGATTGCAGCATTTGATTCTTTTTCACATTCATGGTGATCAAGTACTAACGTATCTATTCCCCGCTCTTTTAGCTCTCGGTGTAACTCATATTGGTTACTTCCTGCATCTGGAATAATCAACAAATGCGTATCTTCTGGTATTGTTTCCAATGAGGCCCCATGATCTTTTTTATCATGAAGCCTCCATTTTACTTTAGTACCAGGAAAGGCTTGATTTAGGTAATTAATTAGGATTGCGCTTGATAGATACCCATCACAATCAGAATCAACTTGGATAAATATATTGTTCTTTAATTCAATATGTTTCAATAAACAATTAATGCCCTTATCCATATTATTTAATAGGGAATAATGATTTATAACTGATGAATTTAAATTAAAGAACGTATCAGCATTAATATCTCTATTCTTTATTATTGTATAAATAGGATTTTTATAATGATTCTCCCCTATAAGTTTATAAATCAACAGCATCCATCCTATCTATTTATTTTAAATTTGTTTTCGTATAAGGAAGTCCAAACATCGTATCCTTTATCTGTAGGCGAATCTTTATCAGATAAAAGGTTGTCCTTGTCATAAATTCCGTAACGTAATCTGCCTGTAAGCCTGGATACCTCATTAACAATGAATTTGGCATCTTTGTCTTTGTCATATGCAAATACAAATTTAATCCCAATTCCTAAATTTTTAAGTATCCTTATTTGCTCATCAGACATACTGTCTCCTTCAATCGAAATACAGTTTTTAACCCCCCATTGAGTTAAATACCAGGTGGTTTTGCCACCTTCGACCACTATTGCTTCTTTCAGTCTCTTAATGTGAGGGAGAGCTCTATGTAAATTATAAAATTCAATTGACTTATTACAGGGCTGTATATAGAGATACTTATATTTATCATTAACCACTGGGTCATTTCCAATATATCGCCCTTTAACACCAATTAATTGACCACTCTTATTATGTACCGGAAAAGTTACGCGTTCAGATCTTACATCAATTCCTACACCAAAAAGCTTTTGTGTCCTAAGTGACAATCCTTCATTATACCATCCTAAATACGGAATATTTCCGTACTGATCCAAAACACTTTCGGGCAATATTTCGTTCTCATCGGTTATTCCATCTTCCTTATTACGATTTTTCTGAAGCTTGTGCAGCCATCTATTCGGTTGTGGTTTTTCTTTTTCTTTTGTTAATTTATAAAATCCATCTATGTACTCTAAATAATTTAGTTTATTGCATAACCAAAATTTGCTCTTTGAAAGGCATGCTTTTTTATCATCTTCAGATTTAGCTTCATAAAGTATGTAGGATATGACATCAAATATTGATCCTGATATTCCCTTGCTTCTGATATTTGAAGTTAAAGAGGGTGTGTTTTTGACTTGAACACTTCGTTCATTATCACCGTCAGGAAGTCCAGCAACAAACAACTTACCTCCTTGTTCGGTGCTAATTCCCCAACATCCAAGAGCTTCTAAAACATCTTGTATTTTTTCTTCCTTATAAATTCTTTCCCTAATGGTTTGTAGATCGGACATTAATCGCCACCTTCTTAGAATGATCCTCCTATTCTTGGAACCTTCACATATGCAACTTCTTCGAACGAGTTAATACTGTAATTCACTTCATATATAATCTGCTCTTCTTCACTTCCGAAACGGTTCTTTGCTAGAAAAAGAACTAAGTATGTTTTCTTAGGATCTAACTTATACTCTTCTTCATACCAGTTTCCTAATCCATCTTTTTTATAGTTGTACGGTTTTAACTCGTATTTACTTTTAGAACCAGTGTATTCATCTGCAAAAAGCAATCTGCCCATCATTACAACGGCAGCTACCTCGTTGATTTCCATACTCTTACCTGTTGAGTCCAGATCCAAAAACCTTGTTTCCTTACCTAACTTCAGCTGCACAGTAGCTAACGTTCCAACATTTTGATTATCTTCTTTTATTAAATCGTGCAATTCTTGTGCTGAATTTGAAAAGGCTTCCCACCGAGCCATATCTTTTTGTGATCTATCAGGTTTAAAAGTATCGATTATAAGCTTGTTGTATCCTTTGGGTCTATATAACTCTACACGACTGAGGATATCCTCTACACGATACTTCTTTAACTCCAGTGTTTTAATTAATCCTTGTCCTCGTTCCCATGCCCAGTCTTTTGCTGCATTTAATTTATTTAACATCTCTTGTTTAAAATTACCTTCGTATAATTTTTCTCTGTTAATTGGTTTCTTTAATACCTTAGATGAAATTGTCGCAAGTAGTAGCGAACGCCATTTCTTTACACTTTCTTCGTTTATAGCTAAAATCGCCTTCTCCTGGTTTTCAAAAAGACTTAAAATGAACTTTTCCATTGCAATTGAACTTTTCCCAACACCGGAGGATAGGACTAAATAATAAAGAGAACCGTCTTTCCAACCTTTAATTTTCCTATTTAATCGAGGTGAATCATGCAATGGTGATCCCATAGACTCCCCCGAATCTAAATCCTCAATTGTTTCATCTAGCCCATCCACAAGGTCATGTTCAATTACATCACCAGAATTAATGTGAGCAAAGGTTTCTTTATGTTTATACTGCATATACAGTTGTAATTGTTTTAAAGTCATTGTAGTCAGTTTATAGATTAACTCGCAGTTCGTAATATCAATTAGTGAGGCCTGCTGCAGTTTTCTTAAACTCTCATACTTTTGAATTTCATTAAAATGGTATTCCTCATTATGGCTGTCTTTTTTGCATTCGTTCATTAACTCTTCTATTGATTCAAAACCACCAAAGTCATTATAAGCGTCGATATAACTTTTTTTATTTTTTTCTTTGGGTCTAGATACTAGAAATGAATATACTGTTTTATCATCAAAGTCTCTAATACCATTTTCAAACATTTGAGACCCTACTGTGTAATAGAAGTACCAAATGGACTCTGTGAACGTCTCACTTGAGACTTTATGGGTTCTGTATCTTTGATAAAGCATTGGATTTGACCATAAATAACCTACAAATAGAGCTTCATGAATATGTGAGGGCTCAACAAATTCTTCTATATATTTTTGTTTTGTCATTGCTTACTCCCTATAATAAACTTGAAATATCTAATTCATCCTTCTTGCTTTTATTCCTTTTAACCTCAAGATCAATTTCATCCTGAAGTTGAATTTGTTTTTTTATAACGCTTGTACGAATTGAGTCTTGCTGTGCTAAGCGTCTGTTCCTTTCTTTTACTTCACTTATGTTACTAACTATAATACTCAAGAAATACGCAAATTCGTGCCAAGATGATTCGAACTGTTTGTAATCCCTTGCTTTATGTAATTGCTGTTCTGAATACTTATAGGTGTCTAAAATGTCTCTAAACGGAACTCCTTTTTTATATCTTTTAACTTTTTGACTTTGATATTTAACCGTTCCATTTCTTAGATCCTGTAACCTTTCAATCATTCTCTTACTTAATCCCTCTAGTCTATGTAGATCTTTAAGGTATAGGTAGAGTTCATCAAATTCATTTGCTTCTTTTTCTTTAAACGCTTTATCCTTCTCATATTGAACATAACACTTATCGTGAAAATATTTCCTTATGTACTTTTCAGTGCCGTTTTTATTGTATTTCCCAGTTGGTTTTGCTTCACAGAGCATTCCTTTTTTTACACCTTTAGACCCGCACCACTGGCATTTAACTTCCCTCATATCCGCTCTCCTTTTATAAACTAAGGGGAGAAAAACTCCCCTTTATTAAACTGCATTAAGTACAGATTTAGTGATTATTAAAGCTTCTTTAAGATCTTCTACCGAATTAAGTTGTTTATAATTCTTTTGCCCATCAAACTTTGTTGCATAGGCATCAGCTAGCTGGCGTTTCACTGCAGGTGGTTGGTCAGACACTAAAGACGTGATCTCGTCTAAATACGTCTGAGGATCATTTGCAGCTTTTTCAGCTGCTTCTTGGACTTTTTCCTCTCTGAGTTGTTCTTCCTCTTTTTTTATCTCATGTACAGTTCGATTAGTCTTTTTGATTTGACCAAGCACCGCATTCTCGAATGTCTTTAAAAAGTTTTCTGCACTATATTCAACTTTTTCAGGTAGTTCAGTATAACGTCCGCCTGCAATTTCAACATACTCAGATGGTCTAAAGTACATCATAACTTTTGTGTCATGGAAGTTACTTGCCTTATCACGTCCTTTTTTATCTTTAATGTTATCTTCTAGTTCATTGCCTTGTTTATCTAATACAGAAACTTCATTATGTAAGCAGCAGATTAGACTTGCCTGTGATTCAAAAACTTTTCTTCCAGAGTTGGGCATCATTAATTGAACGGAATTATATTTCATTCCATCATATAGGGTGGTTTCTTTTTCTTTTGTCCAGGCCAGAAACATCAGTCCGTAGCCTGCATTTTTTAATGTGTCAAAAGGCTTTTTTAGTTCTTCATAAAGAGCTGTCCATCCGTTTTCTTTGCCGTTAGTTGACTCAGAAATATCTTGAAGTGACTCAAAAGTTTTCCCATAGCGTTTATTTCTATCGTACAGAATCCAAGCTGTACAAGCATCGATCGCTCTATCTGCTGTATCTACTCCAATAAGCTTAACGATTCTCCCTGTCTTTGCCTCTTGAACTAATTCCGGGACAACTGTTTTTTTAAAGTAATCCCACACTTTCCAAAGGTTTTTATCTGTTCCTTCATCATGGAGAGGAACGATGTTGTCTAGCTGCCATGTCTCGTACCCGTCCTCAAAAGACAATAATAAAGCTTCTTCGGGGTTTGAATAGTGTAATTCAGTTACCTCTTTCCAAAGACGTGTCTTACCTGTCTTATATCCTCCTGCTACTAGTGTCATGATCGATTGTAGTTCAACCTTTGGCGTGTTATTTTTAATTTTCTTACGGAAACTCATTCAATCTCTCCTTATAATTTAATTATTATTAAGTCGCAACTTATCTTAGAAAGGCAGGTCATCGTCGTCTACAGTTACTTCAGCGAAAGGATCTTCAATAGGTTTTTTCTCATTAGAAATCTCTTCCTCCGATAAGAATTCGCTCTTCCATGTACCGACAATGTATCTCAATACTTCTAGACCCTTTCGAGTTCCAGTTGAGACTGTCTCAAAAGAAGCAACTTTTTCCCCTACATCTTCAAAAGGATTCTCTTCCTCTGATTCTGCAACTTCGACTTGTGTAAATTGTGCTCTATTATTGTCTATCCCTTCAACAACCAGAAAATCGCCTCTCTTTAAACCAACAAATGCATCTGCAAAAGGTTTTTTGCCTTCTTCTGGTTCTTTATAATAAACAATAAGCTCAACATCTTTTGGAACACTTTTTTCTTTTCCATGATCAAGATAAACACCATTTACCTTTGTATCCTTTGTTTCTTCGTCTTGGTATGTACTCTTAATCCCTAGCTGCATTTCAAATTTGTTATGTTCTTTAAAATCTTCAGAAGCAAAGTCTCTTACATAAGGTACATAATTGTATTTGCCATCTGCTTCTACTACTCTAACTTCACTTTGAATGTTATTCGACACCTTAATCTTATCCGTTTCAACAACATCATCAGTGTAACTTACTTTAAAACGTTTCCCCTCACCATCGTCAGTAATTTTGGTGATGAATAAATCTCCACCATCCGGGTTTAACCAACCCACCTTAACTTTTGCAACACCTTCTTTTGCTTTTCCACTACCGAGCCAGATTCCATCTTCCTCTGAGTCGTACACTTTAAATTGATCCCCATCTTTCACACCTTTAATTTCAACTTCTCCATTTTTCAATGGATAAACTCTTTTAATAATTCGTTTCACTAATTTGATTTCTTCTCCGTTGTTGTTTTCAAAAGAATCAAATTCGTACTGGCCTTGAACTTCTACCCACATACCTGGCTTCACGATTTTAGCTAATTGTTCAGTTGCATCCCATTCTGGCGTAATGACATGATATGTTTCATCAGGTAATTTAGTCTTATCGTTTCGGTCAGCCCATGGAAGTGGAACTGTTTTTTTATGTACAGAACTATAAGCATAAACTAAATCTCGTTCCATGCCAGAAAGCTCTACTTTTAATTCATTATAAGGTGCAGTTTCGATATTAAACTGAAGCACCCTTCTGTTTTTCTTTGTTTGTGTAACAGTTGTTTCGAAAATTTCAGCATCATACCAACTGTCTGTTTCTGGATCTTTTTTTCTAACAGGTTTAACTAAACCAACAAACCTAAAATTGTTTGTGAATTCTTTCCCCCCGTGTTTTTTATTAATTTTAATATCATCTTTTTTCTTATATGCCATATACAATTATCATCCTCTATTTTTATTTTTGTCTATTTTGATTTTTCTTTGAATATGTAATTTTACTAAACTTGCAGTCTTTGATTCCAAGTTCTTTACTAAGTTCTATGTACCTTCTTTTTGGGAACTTCCAATCATTTTGGTCAGAAAAGCATCCTGACTTATTTACAATTTCAAATACCTGCTTTTTTCTGTTAACTTTGATTAGCATGTTTCCGTAAGCATACTCTGTGTAGAATAAACGTTTTTTAACTCGCTCAGGATGAGTTTCTTTGACAAGTAAGACATTCCTTATCATCTTTAACAGTGCCTGATCAGGGGTAATGGTCTTGTTGTCTTTAACGTTTTCTCTGTAATAGTTAAATGCTTTCTCTGTTATCCCAAGTACCTCCAAGTAATTCGCCTCCTTCCCTTTAACTTGAGTTTATTATATACATATTTTTTATATTTGTCTACGTGTTTTATAAACTTTTTATATTTTTTATTTTTGTGTTTCATTCGCAATCATTCTAATTCGAATAAAATTATCATTTTATTGGGTTATAAGGTCATAGAGCCACCTAATGGCAGCTCCTAGAGCTGATGCTGGTCAGCCTCCGCCTCTAACTTCTATAGTAGCTCATCCTCCAATAATATTAATCACTTTTTTAACCCCCAAAAAACCATTTTATTTAATACTCTCCCTTAGGATTAAAGAGAATTATATCATGGATTTATAATATTTAAACAATTTCACTCCATAACCATACATCCATTGTTTGCATTGTAAATCCGTCGGGTAGCTGCTTCATTTTCACATTTACATTGTATCTTCTGCCGGTTGTTTTATGTACAATAGCCAGTTTTTCTCCATTAAAGAAACGTACAATGGCCTCATCAAATGCAATTGGTTGATTAACCACGTATCCCTCTTTTAATGCTCTGATAAACAAATAAGGGTCATTTTTATATAATTCGTAAAGAATGTTAGCATATTGTTCGTTCTTGTCCCTAAGTAGTTCAAAATTAATCAACGGTATGTATAAGTCTTTCTCAGATAAATTTAATTTGTTTCTAAAGTATTTAATTGCTTCATCTTGCTCTTTAGAAATGATGTTTGACATTCAGTTAACCCCTTTGTCCGTATGATAACTGGGCTAATCTTAGACTAGCCCAGCTTGACTCTAGTTAAAATTCCACCAGACCATCATTCTTAGCCCCTTCTGCTATTAAACTATATGCAGCCAGAAGATGCTCTTTGATTTTCTTTTTTGTTTCTTCCCCGAAAGCATCAAAACCAACTTTAACATCGCTTGAGTAATTAATTTTCCTATTCCCTACTTGAGCTACATTTTCCTTTTTAATTTCAGCAATAAAATATGCATTTGCTAGAGTTTTTCCTAAATACTCCTCTGTAAATGGATCATAATCATCAAAAACCTCATACCGTATTTCTCCGATTCTAAGCTTCTGTTCACTCATACTCTCATCCCCTGTTTTGTAATTTTTGGTACTGCTAAATTATATACCAAATCACAAAAGGGAACAAGTGTTCTTATGTGTGCTTTTTTATTTATAATCGATTACTGTATCATCTAATGCTAATCTAGGTGTGCCGCTGTCGTATGTATTATGTATTAAAGTTGTACTGGAAGCATTAAACGTTGCATATGGATGCGAAAGTACTTTTGTACCAATGCCTTGAACATCATTCCTAATTAAACGTACCTTATTTGTTCCGTTCAAATATATTCCATAGCCTTGATCTGACTCTCTGTTAAACATGATTTCATTTCCTCTTAACATATGATCAGAACCACCTATTAAGTGGATTGCAATGATTGCTTTGCAATTATATATCTGGTTATCACTTATTCTGATATTGTACATATCAGCTGCCCCCATAATTGCAACATTTCTTGGTTCAAATATCTCGTTTCTTGTCAGGAAGACTTCTGAATCTTTATCCCAATATATTCCGTAACCTTTTCCACTTAATAAGAAATCATTTTGCTTAATTCTGATGGACTGTGACCTTTCACAATATAGACCTCCATATAGATTGGAGAACTTATTGTTTATAAAGGTGACATCATTAGAATCCATCACTTTAATCGCATATGCTGAGGTTGTCCCTTTCCCTTTATTATTGCTTACTTTAATATCTGATGAATTCCTCACCTGGATCTGAATACAATCGCTGTCCTGTATTCTGTTGTTTGAAATGGTAACATCTTCGGCCATATGTGTTGCTATTGCACAATTTGAAGCGTTCTTTACGGTATTATTATCAATCGATACCCCTTTCCCTCTAATCATCATGCCTATTTTAAACCCTTGAATATTGTTATCAGTAATTTGAATTCTGTTGCCAGTCTCAGTGCTCGAAACGCCTACAGAGTCTATTCCATACTCTTTAGACTCCCCTTCATTTATTACCTTGTTACCCTTAATACTCACATCTGTACTGTAGCCATATGAAATAACATTGTCACAGTAGTTATCTTTGATGGAAACTTTACCGCTTGTATGAGCAGTAACCGAACCACGACCATTTTTTCTAAACCTGCAATCCGATATCGTTAACTCATAAGGATGATCATACTTTCTTCCGTTTTCTCCGTAGCCCTCTAAATCAATACCTAGTTGAGGGCCAATTGTATCTCCTCCAGCTTCCTCTATATCACAGTCTTCAACCAATAACCCTTCACAACCGTTAGTAGCTAAATTGTTCCGTCTCCCTCTTTTCAGTTCACATTTTCTTACGGTCACACTTTTGGAAGGTGTATAAGCCATCCCTGGATAATTCATCATTCCGTGTGCTGCAATCCAAATGTTGTCTCCTATACAATCTGAGATTTTTACATTTTCAATCAAAACGTTTTTGCTCCCATGAACATGTATTCCGAATCCCCATTCATGTGTTTTTCTATCGGTATCAATTAGAGAATAATCATGTTGATATCGATCACCTATAATACGACCTCCTCTAATTATTACGTTCTCTGCAAGCCCAATATAAAAACAAGAATAGCCTTGATACCCATTAGGATTTACTTGAAATACTGCTTCTGGATCTAAAAGGAGCTCCATATTTGATGGGATTTTAATTCCCCCGCCTACTTCAGGATTGCGTTGATTTAATGTATTTACTGAATCAATAATAAAATTCCCTTTTGGAATTTCAACAATAGGAAAGTTGTTCTCTGATGCATATATAAGAGCTTCATTAAATCCTTTAGTTGTTTCAATTGGATTCGAGTTAAATGCATTTATTCCCCACTGATCAAAGTCAACATAGTATCGTATGGATTTATTCAACAATGTCATGGTGCTACACCAGCCATACAATACACATTTTCATTAATGAATTTAGTTAGAACAGCAATATAGTCATAAAAAACTTGATTCTGCGTTCCATTCCGTCCAGCTAGTGTAAAAGTATTAAACATTTCTCTTCGTTGTTCAGTGCTTATTTCAAGTTGAATACTCATACCAGTACTATTTTTATTAGCAATGTTCTGTTCATTTGTACCGGCTAAACGGGACCCTTCAGGCAGCAATTCTGCAGAAAAGCCTGCATCGGTAAGTAATGATGTGATCTTTTCCGCTTTTTCTCTGTCTGTCCCACCAACTAAAGTGTGTTTCTTACTTGATGCATACCCATGAATTGAGATTGTTAAATCATGCTTACTCAATAAATCTAAAGCTTGAGGTTCATCAAAATTCGTACTTGTAATATGCAACTCAGAAGCTCCTGGTATCCTTAAACCTTCAAATAGATAGGCAGAGTAAGACTTACTTAATTCTCTTGCAAGCTCACTAGTCCCTCCTTCAATACCTCCACCATGGGGAGCCAGAATAAGCACTCTCCTGTCAACATCGGTAGTTAGAATGTTATAGCTCAAAGGTGACTCATTTTCTTTCAACTCTTTAAAATTACTATACTTATCTGCAGCTAGAACTGAACTGGGATTACATAACGCAAACAATGAAGTAGCTAGGATTGGAAAAGACTTCTTGTCTGTGATATACTTATATAGCTTCGCGAATCCGCGGAGTGTGCGGTAGAGAAGGACTGGCCCGCCAAAGCTTGCCTTCTCTGCCCCCTTAACTCTTTTTTCTACTATTCTGTTTTTAAACTTTAACAATCAACAACTCTCCTTAAATAGGTTTATTTTTATTTTTTACTTTCATCTTATAAGCAATCACATTAGTACCACCCCCTTCTCCGAATAAAAAATTACTTTTATGCAGACTCAATACTGATGCCAGTATCTTTTAACAATTCAATTTGTTCACTTGGAATATCCGCTTTCACCATACTCCACCCGACTAAGGTCATTCCGTAATAAAGATCGGTTAATTCAACTTCATCATTCAACTCACCTTTTAATCGAATCATTCGATCTTTATATTTTTCATGACCAACAATATCAAAGCTCTGATTATAAATTGCATATGTTTTACCATCTGCTTCGTTGTCTTGATATGGGGTATAGACTGCCCTGCCGTCAGACAGGCTTGGATCAGTTTTCAACCATTCATATACTTCTTCATCAGATTGAGCAAGCACATATGTAAAGATGCCCCGCTCACTTCCCTTGGGTGCAAAGTGCTCTAGCATAATTTCATATAAGTTCATTTCATTACCTCCCTGGACTCTGGTTGAAATATCGTTTTTATTTAGATTCTATAAGCTCTGAATCTTCATAGATGTTCCCAGCGACTTCAAAGTTATTAGTAAAATCTAATGGTGCAAAAATATCTTCTTCTCGTCCTTTTTGATGCTTTTTAGTTTCATAAGTAAACCAAGCACTCTTAAAGTCAACTACTCCAAACTGTGAAAATCCTTCGATAATGTCAAAGTCAATAATGCCTCCACCGCTATCACGATTAGGGACATGTTCATTCTCTTCCCACACACGGAGAATATCCCCCTCATAAATCTTCCTACCGTTCTTGTCCTTTAATCCGGTGTATTGCCCGACTGTTTCCGGTCTCACTTTGTAGGCAAATGGAACACCAGCTTTATTAGAGATATAAGAACCAGGATCAATGCCCATGCTTTTTATTTTTTGTTTAATGATTGATAGATTATCGTAATACCATTCACCGTTGATACCCATTCCTCGAAACTTAATTTCCCTCATTGTACAGCCTCCATTTAATTTTATTTTTATCTTTATAAAATCTCTGTTTTATCAAGATTTCTGTTCACTTACTTCTTCTAATTTTGTTTTTATCTAACAAATCAATTATGTAAGTCTCATACATGTCATCCCAATAAGGATCTGTTCTTGCTATGTATTTCTTTACTCTTCCGTTCTCCTCAATCTTAAAGGTTTGCCCCTTTTGAATATCAGTGAACTTTTTCTTTCTCCAAATTCCCCTGATCAACACTTCAACTTCTTTAGCCTCTACTGTTTGCTGCATCACATTCCTCCTTTTTGATTTTCGTGTATCAAGCCTGAAGATAACTATTCTCTTTAGAATGACAGCAAAATCGAATCCCATTAAGTACCAGTGCTATTTTGCTTTATATATCACCTTCGCTTAGCTAATATGTTCTAAGTAGGAGGTGATATTTTGTTTGTATCGCCAATGTTATTGCATTCGATAAAAGAACCATTTGAGGACGAGGACTATATCACTGAGCTCAAATTTGATGGAATCAGACTCATTCTTTCTAAATTTGATAACCAGATTAAGTTATACACTCGTCACAACAACGAAGTAACAAGCAAGTTTCCTGAACTCTTGGATTTAGATATCCCAGATGGAACAGTACTTGATGGTGAAGTCATTGTAGCTGCCCCAGGTGGCGCTCCTGACTTTGAGGCTGTAATGGAACGTTTCATGTCCAAAAAATCAGCCCATAAGATCGTTTACTGTATCTTTGATGTTATCTACAAAGACGGTCAGCCGATTGCAGCTAAGCCGCTCACAGAGCGTAAGACAGTTCTGAACTCCCTTGAGCTAAATCATCCTAATGTCTTTGTAATCGAAGGAATTCAAGGTAACGGACTAGCTTACTTTAACCTGGCCAAAGAAAAGAACTTAGAGGGCATCGTACTCAAGAAAGCTGACTCCTCTTATGAGATCAATAAACGTTCGCATAATTGGTTGAAAGTGATCAATTACGATTACACTGAGGTTCTCATAACCGGCTACACCAAGAAGGATATAAAATTCCTTCTGTCTTATCCTGACGGCACTGCAGCTGGGTTTATGGAATTCATGCCCCATGCAGAACGCGGCAAATTTCATTCTATGAAACAAGTACAGTCTGAATCTGAAGAATATGTATTTATTGAGCCTATATTATGTAAGGTTAAGCACAGATTTAAGACTAAGCACGGTAAACTCCGCATTCCTTCCTTCGAATCCTGGAGAGTGTAATCTCTCCGTTACATAGCTCCTTAGAGCCTAGCTTTTAAAATCCGAGTGAAAATTTAGTACATTGATCAATAAGTTATCATCCAATCATCGAAGCTATAAGGATAATCAACACTCTCTATAAACCCTATTTCTTTTGCCTTCTGACGGATTTTCATACATCCTTCATAGCTGTAAGCCCATATTTCTTTATAATCCCTCAGTTCGCCGCATTTCCCTGTTATAATGAACTTTCTAAAACTGTTGACCAGTTGCCACATGTTGCCCCCATGGGAAAAGCCGTTTGGACTCCCGTATCCCATTTCATACGGATAAACGTCATCACCCGTGTAATCATCAACGAAGAACAGTTTTTTCTTAAACCTGAAATACGCTATACGATCCTTTGACTTGCGGTAGAATGTCCGATGATCAATGCTTGCAATAAGCTTTATCAAGTCATTAATATCATTCATGCGTTTTATTTGCTCTTGATTTGGCACTTTGGTTGCCTCCTTCCTATAAAATAAATATTTTATTTTGATTTTAATTTGATCACCAATCCAGCCCTAAATCGTCCATAATACTTGTCATTGCCTCATCCTCTTCTTCTGTCAATCCGTATTCAGCAAGCCTGTTTAAATAATCTTCTCGTTCTTGTTTAATCATTTATTCCACCTCAATTTTTTATATTTTTTCAATTCTTTTTTGATTTTCATATTACTTTTCACTCTTTTATTAATAGAGGCGTGTCTTACGCATGCCATCTAAAAGAGAAAGGGCATTTTTGTCTCGGAGGTGAAAGGTATTGAAATTTCTTATGGATCTTTTCACAAATTGGACTTTTGATAAAGTCATGGATTATTCACTAGCTGCTGTAATATGGTATGTATTCAAGTCCAAGTCAAAGCAGAATGAGTATCCCGATGACTTTGAGGAAAGACGCCGCTATAGAGATTAACATCCCCTTCTGCGATCGTTATCGGATTTGTTTATAATTTCGATAACGATCCATCCTTATATGTTTAGTTAAAAACTATCTTTTATTTAAAGTCTCTATTGATTTCCAATCAAACGATTCAAGTATGTTAAGCAACCGCTCAACTTTCGGTGCTCTCCAAGCTGTCATTGCGTAAGTATGTGCTTCAGAAGTGTAATGATGCTTATTCAATTTGATGTGTCTCTTCGCTTCTTCTTTGGTCAAAAACATTGTATCCGGTCGTACAATGTGAACCTTTCTTTCTGGAATTAATTCTGCTTCTTCATCAATGTATTTTTGAATCCACTCAATAGGATCGTCAAAGTCTTCCTTTTTCAACTCTGTTAAAGCTTCCTTAGACAGCGTACTATCTTCTTTTATTTCTTCTAGATAATCATCTAAAAACATATGATTCTGCAATATATGGCAGGTATACAGAATAGCGTTCTGCGTTTTCTTCCCGAGCTTCAACCCATTCATAATCACCGACTGTCCAAAACCGCGGCGCAGCTTGACTGTCGATGTCTTGAGTTCTCAACTCATTCTGCAACTCTTTTAAAAACTGAATATCTTGATTCATTGGTTTCCCCCTAATCTAATTAAAATCACGATTTTAATTTAACTTTAATGTGTACCATCTTGAGGAAATCCCCTTTAATTGGTAAACTCATACCTAACTTACATAAGAGTGGGTGATCCCTTGAGTAAAACAATCGGTATTACTGGATTTTTCATCAGCATAGTAGTGCAATCATTTTCGGCGAATGATTCGCTATCCCACAAGATCGCTACGGGTTTATTATTTTTATCAATAGCAATTTATAATTTTGACCATGCTAAAGATTATTCTAAAGCATCCCTTGTCGTAATATGCCTTTCCTTTTTCATACTTGCCTTGGGTATTCATAAGCTTCTTTCCTTTTCCAGTGACCTATTTGACAATGTGAATATAAATTTCGGAGTAATATTCATCCTTCAAATTACATTAATAATTGGATCTGTTGCAATAGCTATCAGTATAATGAAATTTATCTGTGATCGTCTAAAAAAGAAATCTAACGGTAAAGAGTGTTAATTCCTCTTTGCCTTTTTTATGCTAAACGTTTCTTTCTGTGCAGTCTTTAACGATTTCAACATCACTATCTGATAACCTTAAATCTCTTCTCTATAGATGAGCAGCGCTGTATTATGAGTTCGACCAGTATTAAAGGAATTGTATTTTATATCAACTACCTCAATTGACTCTGATCTTATGAAGCCATTTATTAATCTATCAATTTCAACCCATTCTCCGTTGCAATATTCATCTTGGAATAGCCTTGTTTTAATCATTATTTAAATCCTTTCTTTCTTTAATTCCTTTCTTTCTTTAATTCCTTTCTTTCATCAATTTCATAACTAACTCATTGTCGACTTCATTTTAGACTAATGCTTTTTCTTTCTGTCTTTCGATCAACTTTCGAGAAAATTTTTGAGTTCTTATTTTGCGTTTCTCCTCAAGTATCTCTCTTTCGTTGGCTTCTAACATCTTCTTCAGACATAGATTCTTCCTAATAAGCTCCTTCATTCTGTCCATTTTCTCATCCCCTTTTAAGCAAGATATTTCTTTCTATGCGGTCTTTTATGTATGAAATCAAATGCTAAATCAACTTTCTTCGGTTTCATTTCCCCTGTTTCTCGTTGCGCAACAACAATTAGTTGGCCATTTTCCTGACGATCAATGCTCTGGACTGAATATCCTTTAGCAGCGTAATACTCACCTATAATTTCATCAACGTGGTTGCTATGCAGATTCGTCTTTATCATTCAAATAACCTCCACTTATTTTATTTTTATTCTTTATACGTTTATATGTATTCCATTCGCAGCTGTCAAATATGCTTATGTCCGCTCCAAGGTGACATTTATACCAAACTAAGTTAAACCAGGCTGTTTCGATTATGTATCTGATGTACCCTATCCCTTTGTCCTCCATTCTGCATAAAGCAATCCTTTTATTGTGATTCTGTGATCTTAATTAGAAATCTCATCCTTTCCTTCTTTGTTCTTGTTGAATTGTAGCTTTCCCTTAAAAAGTCCTGAAACCTGTGAAATGGGATAGGTTTTAAACCAAGATTTCTCACTTGATTACAATAACCCCCATAGTATTCTTGCTCATATCCTCTCTGTTCAGATCTGTAGTTAAAAAAATTCAATGCTTTATTACCTCCCGCTGGGTTATTGAGGTGTATATGATACATCTAATTCAAAATCACATTTTGGATGCAGCCTCCAAATTTGATGTCCTAAGTATGTTTTCCTAGCGTAATTCAGACAGTTCCTTGTCCCACTTTTACTTCCGTCATAAACAGCTACTATTGCTTCACTATGATCAATCATGTATTCATTTCGTTTCTGCATCTTAGCTGGCGAAAACTCACCTGGTACAGCTTCACTAACTTTATATTTATCTAATTCTTCAACATTGATAATCTCATCTGACACATCAAGCATACGTTTGTACCACATCTTTTGTTCTGCAGACCACACTCTATCTTGTTCTTTGAATGGTGTAGCAATTATGTTTTTGATATGTGGGTATTTCTTCTTTAGAATATGTACACACCAGCAAGCAGCCTGATCAGTTCCTAACGCTCCTCCAGTTATAAACCTAGACTTCTCTTCTTTTATGATTAACTCCTCAATCACTTCAAGCAGCTTATCTTTGAGTTTGAGCATTGTGGGATTTTTCATATCATAGCCACCCAATTTATTTGGTCTGTGACCGGTAAAGCAAACTGTCTTCTTTCTCAGTGTTTCTTGTTCTTCTTGTATTCTTTCACGTTCTTTTTCCTCTTCAAGCCATTGCTTTTTCCATTCTGGATCCCTCAGTTTCGCAAAATCAATCGCCATGATGCATTTTCACCATCCTATAAACAAATCTTTTGTAGCTGATCATCTAGTTTTCTAAACAACTGCTGAACCTTATCAAGCTTTTCATCTTCAAAAATAATGGCATCTTCTTTAAGAACTGCAGCTTTTGATAAAGGAGTGTTTGAATCATGTTGTACACTATGAGCTATCCCGCCTTTATTTAATACATCGTAATACATACCTATCTTATCCCTGTACCAGTAGCTTGCGTCTGAACATTTCATTATCCTTAATTTCATTAACTTTCACCTCTCATTTCCGTTAAAACAGTCTTTTTATTCAGTGTAAGAATGCTTGACAGACCCACTTGTCTACACCATCATAAATTTCAACTTCGCAGTGTTCTCCATTTTCATATTTCCAAGCTCCTTGATATTCATCATTAAGTACATCAAATTCTTTATTTTCTTCATCAATTACTTGTGAATCTGTTAGCTCACACATATAATCTCCAAACTGGACAACGACCGCTTCCAAAGTTTTGTTTCTGTCATATATCACACGGATATCTTTCACTTTAAAACAGCTCCTTTTTCTTTAAAACTTCAATTTTATTCAATCACTTCAGATAAATGCTCTTCCTGAATTATTGTTTCTCCCTTTGTATCTAGTATTTGAATTTGCAAAAGTGAAGGTAAATATGAAGAAGACTCATTTTCCATGTCAATTAATGAAGATATTTTTTCAATTTTCTCGTTTAAATTTGCTTTTACTTGTTTCTCTATCTTCATGTGAACATAATCCCTATGTTTTGTAAGATATTCTATTCTGTCCTCACATAATCTAAGCTCTTCTCTGGCCTCCGAAAGCAGGAAATTTAATGCAACTTGTGTCCTTGTTTGATACTTTCTCATATAGCTCCTCTTTTCATTAAAATTTTACTTTTATCCAAACTGCTTTCTCCAAGGGACATTGCCCACAACACTGTGATCAAGCATTTCTTCGCAACTTTTACACAGAGTTGATTTAGTTATCGTCATATGGAATGAGTCCCACTTACCACAACAATGACACGTCTTATCAAAGGCTGCTGTCTCCTGTTGTTTTTCCCTTTCAAAGCCGGTGCCAGTTAACAATAAGCCGTTACTATAAAGGTAGTTCTGTCTTACTTCTGCTTGTACACTCCATGGGTATATTCGCTTCTTTAAGTACCTTTGCAATAATGACTTGCTTTGGTTACTTCCGATCTTCATGAATTCTCTATTTTCAGTAAGGTCAACTGTTCTTTTCATCACTTCGTCCTTTTGAACAGCTTTTTAAACCAACTTTTCTTTTCGTTAACCACTGCAAATCCGGGGTTATTCATCCTAAACCCATTTGCTATCTTGTCCATGTTGTTTAACTGTATCTTCAATTGCTCGATATCTTGGGGTGTATTGATGGTCATTGCAATATTGGATTCTTTTGCTTCCTGTACTTCGGAAATCATCTTATCTAAAGTGAGATCGCAATATTCATCTTCCCAGTCACCTATGAAATAAAAACGTTCAATCAAAGTACCACTCGATTCATCTTGAAAAGTGCCAAATAGAATTGGATCTTTATCTCTTCGTTCTTTTTCGACTTGCCTTTCAACCTTCCCCGTATAATCTGTAAACACCACGTAAAAACGATCCAATTTGTCTTTCACTTTGCTGTATTTGATGATGACATCATCAGGGATTTCACGTTCGTAATTTTCAAGCTCAATAATTTTGACTGTATCTTTTGCAATGTTATCTATGTATTCTTCAATATCATCTCGATAAACAAACGTATCAATACCAAGCTTTACAATCTCCCTTTCTTTTTCAATTGACTCTAAGTGGAATATCAGTTTCTTTGCAGCTTTAATTTGATTGGTTTGCTTATATTTATTGAGTAATACCAAGCAATTGTCGTAATACCTTTGAAGCTCTTTGTCTGTAACCTTATTTTTCTTTGATTTAATCATGTCAAAATATTGATTTGGTTGTAACATTTCCATCTTTCCACTCCTTTACTAATCTAATTCCCTCATTTCCTCCCTATCAAAAAATTTCACTAAATAAAAAGTGCTCATCTTTAAATCCATAGGTTTCACTGAATAGCATATTGCCGTACCTATCATCATTGTCTGACCAATGTTTAATTCTGTCGGAAACTTCCACGAAGCGTTTCAATCCTGTAGCATCTACAACTATATAAACAAACCAGTAATCAGACTTCCTAGTTGCACATCCGGAAAGTTTAAAAAATTCACTAACTTTTTCTGAGTTAAAGTCCTTTCTCCATCCTTTAGAAACTTTCCATTCACGCTCAAAGGCCATTATAATCTGGTTCTCCTTAAATGGTTGCTTATTGAAATCGGCTGATTCTTTAGTAAAACCCTTAGCAACGATTTTATCTCTTTCATACCTTTGAGTCTTAGCATGTTTTAATGGGATATCTTTTAATTGAGCAAGGTCTGTTTTTTGAAGCTCCTCTTTGCTAATAAATGAAATAACCTTCCCGTTTTTCAAAACCACATTCGGCATATATTCTGTTTTACAGTTTGAGCACCGCTCGTTAAACCAATCATCTTCGACATATAAACCTTCTGGCGCTCCTGAAACAACATCCCCCAACTCATAATCTAATAGTAAGCATTCACCCCATTTAAACTGAATTTCTGTTTTCTGTTGATTTTTACAATTAGGACATTTAATTTGACCAATAAAGCTATCAAACATTCCCATTCAATCACCATCCTTTTTTAAATAAAATGCATCTTTTATCTAGACTGAAACCTCAATTACTCAAAGTCCATCGTTATTTTACTTCAATACTTCATTCGGTAGCATCGTCCCACACTCGTAAATATCCATATGCCATAGTTCCAATTGGCCTTCGCTGCAGATGGGTCAAAGAATATTTTCCTTCACTCCGCGCCCTCCTTATCTTCTTCCGCTACTAATTCCCATATAAGTTAAATAAATTTTTACATGGATTATATTTGAATATATAGTATTATTAAACTTGTAAGACTATTATCCCTAACGAAAAGGAGCATCAATCATGCAAATTAAAAAAGTAATTGCAAGTTCAGTTCTATCACTCGCTTTGCTAGTTTCTTCATCTGCTTTTTTTACTGCTCAAGCAGAAGCTGCTAGCCCTAATGAAACATGGAAGCATTGTACTTCAGAAATATTTGGCCCATACTCTTCTAGAAATGCAATACCGGCTATTTATAACGACGGTACCTATAATTGGTACTTAAAAGGTGCGAAAACTTACTCAGGTATTTGGTATGGTGCATTTGAACGTTGTTGGTACTCAACACCTGTATGAGTGCTGACTTTTAAAGAGGGAATCTTCCCTCTTTTATATTTTCACAACAAGCTCTCGTCAATGATCAGCACCATTTCTTCTTCATTAGTTAAATCCTAAATCACTTCTTCATCGGGTTAATTTCGTTCATTGTGCATCCTCCTTATTTCAAACCTTTCTTTATTTCTGACGGAGCCTTACTTGATTTCACAACGGAAATGTGTTCCCCCGCTTCATCGCCAACCAGACTTAATTCGATTTTTCTTTCGGGAATGAGTTTCCCTGTCCATTGTTCTAGTGCGATAAAAGCGCAATGTTCTTGTCCTCGTCTACACAATTCTTCCGCAATAACATCGAAAGCTTCTTGCAATGTGATTTCCCGATTGAACCCTTTTTTCTTCTTGAGTCTTGCTGTTTTTGGTTTTCTCATTTCAATACCCCTCCTGCTGCCGCTGATGATTGACAGCGTTTTTCTCCATGTACGCAGCTTCAATTTGTTCATGGGTTAATCCAAACATTTTACCTAGACCGATAAAACCCGCAAAAAACTCATCGTAAGTATCAAATAACTTTTCTTCAAACCAATCTTCATGTATTGCTTTATATAAGTCCGAAGCATATCCAAACAAGTGGTTAAACTGGTTTACAATAGTGAAGTCAGTCCACTTCCCTAAATTTTCGTGTGCATATCCAATTCGGTTCCCAATGCTCAAGATAAAATGCAGGCAGTCCACGTATTCCTCAAGCAGTGGATTTTTATAATATTCTTTTGCAGTCTGTCCCTTTTTATCTATTACACAAATTCTAGGTTCTCTGTCATTGCTCCAATGCTTAAAGCCGCGCCATTCATTTGCACACTCGGCCAGCTCCACCTGTAAAGCGAGAATAAGATTTGGCAGCAAGTCCTGACCTTCCAGCCCCTTCTCTTTGATAATCCGTTCATCAAGCGCCTTTTGCATTTCGAACATTTTTTGTAGATTCAAGCTATTCCCTCCTAAAATATAAGTCTGAATAAAACTTACATTTTATACACTAATTTTAATTTTGTGATCTGAGTGAACAATTACAACGTTCAATATGTACCTACTTCTTTACTCTTACTCACTTCTTCTCTTAACATATCTTCAGCTATATACATCCCCTCGTAAGCATAATCGATTATTGAGTGAAATTCTCCGATAACCCTTCGTAAATTTTTCTCTTCTTTGTATGCTTGTAATCGCAAAACCGCTTTTGTTAATTTATCGAGTTTTTCATCAAGCAACATAGCTCTCTTTATCATCTCCTATATACATATTATTTGTATTTGAATAAACTATAACCCATCATTTAATATCTGTCAATTAGATTCGGCCAATTTATGTGACCGAATCTAATTTTAATCTGAGAACATAAAGATCAATTCATTGATGTCATCCCTCAGCTTAACGAGGCTTTGTGGCGTAATTGAAATTGTAATATCTAATTTCTCTCCCTTGAAGCCAAGTAGGAATTGATAATGTTCTGAAGTCAGCAATTTTTTTGTGAGTCTTAGACTAACCTCTTTGTAATTATCTTGATCAACAAATATATTCAAAACAATACCTTCATTCTCCTCTTGCTGCTGATTACATTATGTTTAATGGAGTCTTTCTTTTTTTATTTTTACTCAGGCAATTCTTCTGTATTTGTTATTTCATATTCCATATCATTTAATTTAAAATTCTCAACTGATCCGTCAGCTTTTAAAAACGAGACTTCTTTAGACAAAAGTAAATTTTCACAAATCCTGGCTACCAATGTTTCAGAGACTTCTGGACTATCTGCTTTGTTTTTGAGTACAATTTCCAGACTCAGTGCAATATTGTTTAAATAACCTGCCATCCTCATTCTCCTATGTTCAATTTTCTGTGATAAACCCTTAAGACGCCAAGGGAACGTGCGTTCTGTTTTGTATAATCATTATACATAGAAAGTAGGTGTTATGCTAGTGGTTATTTATCGGCTTCGTATGGTATGATATGTATTATGTCTTTCCATAACAGAACGCAGGAGGATGTCCGATTATGATTAAAGTTGAGATCGGGCAATGCTTGATACCTGAACTATGTAGAAAGAAAGACATTACAATCAATGAACTTTCAGAGATAACTGGGATCAAGAAACAGCAGCTGAGCGACTATAATCGGTTGGTTAAAGTAGACATGTCTATTAGAACTGCAAAAAGAATTGCTGCTGCTTTAGATTGTAATGTCGAAGACCTCTATGAATTCAAGGTTGAAAGGCATTGAAACGACTAAGACTTTGGTCTTGGTCTCCTCCTTAGTAAACCATATGGTTTACATGACCATCTTACTACATTTAAACATGTATTTAAAGTGATTATTTTGTCTATTTTTGTCGAAATGCGAATTTTTTCACAATTTTTGAGATAAAAGAAAAATCCATTTAACCAAAATAGTCAAATGGATTTCTTATTTAAATGGTCGTCTCTTTTAGACCTAGTTCTTCTGCGTAATATTTATTAACTTCTTCCTCATTAATATAATCTTGCATTGAATAAACTGCTCGATATTTGGATTTCACTCTTAAATTAAAGTCATCTAAAATCTGATACCTTACAGAGTTATCAATAACCCCTTTTTCTTTATAAAGCTGATATGCTCTATACAAATGACCAGATCTAACAATAGTGTTTGGTGTTAAAAAGTTAATTTTAAAGAACTCAGATATATCAGTAATTAGATTAGTTATGACAAATTTGCTTGCTTGGCCGTCTCCTTTGTTGGACGTTCTTTTTGTTTTAACTACATAATCATTTTCAACTAAAAAGACTTCTTTTGTTTGGCCTTTTGCCTTCCCATTCTTTAATTTATATTTAGTTTCCTGAGCTGCATTTAAGGCAATAACAAGACATTCACTACTTACTTTTAGTTTTCGTTCACCGTGTTTTGAATCATGCAGGGTTAAAACGTTACCGTTTAGCATCGCATCCTCAACTTGCTTTTTCGTTAAACTTAGCAATTCAGAATGAGCTAAACCTGAAACCCCTTCAAACAACAGCCTTAATACAGCCTTTGATTGATAATTAACTAATTGACTTTCCATTTCTTCTAATTCACTATAAGTAATATA
Organism: Bacillus sp. XT-2; assembly: GCF_025696525.1. Taxonomy (NCBI): domain Bacteria; kingdom Bacillati; phylum Bacillota; class Bacilli; order Caryophanales; family Bacillaceae; genus Bacillus; species Bacillus sp. XT-2. The sequence continues at coordinate 60,512 of NZ_JAHVOC010000007.1, read as the reverse complement.
TAATTTTTTATCCCCAAGACACTCATAAAGCTCTTCTTCTGAAATAGTTCTTGCTAAATTGGTTAATCCTTTACTTAACTTATATGAAATTGCCCAATCAATATACAATGACAATAATGCTAAGGTTCTCCGAACACTACCGATAGTGGTTTGATCGAATGATCGTATTAGCTCTAAAATTTGCATTGATGTGAAATCATAAATGTCTTTATTATATAAAGTCTCAGTAATCTCTGCTTTAGCAAAAATAGGCCTCATCTGCAAAACCATACCCTCAGATAAGGTATCTATATATTTTTCCTTAATCTCACTATTGAACATTGCAGCAAACAACTCCTAAGTAATTACTCGTCTATTTTTAAATTGTTAAAGAAATTCCATATCTTTTGTGGTGACTTAGCGTTCCCATTCTTGTCTACTACACCTAGTTCATCCCACAACTTATTTTTCTTACTAAAGTCTATAGAGCCTAAAACATCAGTAATCTTACTTTCCAAATCCTCCAGACTTACCCCATCTAATTGCAATTTCTTAGCTAATCCCACATATCCATTAAAGAACAAATAGTTGTTTACAAAACTCCTCTTCCGTTCTTTTGCTATATCACCTAAGAACTCATCTACAAATTGTGTAGCTAAAGCATCAAAGAAAGATGTAAGGTATCTTGCAGTTTTTAATATGTCTGCCTGAGTAGAAAAATCTTTTTTAGAATAGCTTCTTTCAATTGCCTTTTTGAAGTCAGAAAAAGTTATAAGCAAGTTCTGATTTTGATTTATCCAGTCTCCATTTGTCTTTATATAATCACCAATTATGCTATTATCCTGAATAAACTTAACAATTTTGTTTGAATAAACATTTTGGCTCATCTCGGCAACTTTAGATTTTTTGACTGGGTTTATTGTGTTTTGTTGCCCAAAATGCTCTCTCGCCCTTTTTTGAGTGTAGTTATAGATGTCTACTTTAAAGGTTTCTTCAAACAAATGATCTAACTCAGGGTGCTGTCTTATAGCCATAGTAATACCTATTAGCCGGTGATACCCGTCTAAAACGTCTAGAATGGTGTCTTCAGTCACTGTAAGCGACATAGTATCGTCATCATATATTAATTCTTCGCCACCACTTGCGCTTCCAACACGTGCATTAAACGTAAAAACTGATTTAATTAATTTCCCCTCTAAGAACAGTTCCTTTATTTCTTCAACCGATTGTTTATTGAGCTGCGGTACAGGTATCTCAATATCTGATCCCTCTAGTTTTTTCGTTTTGTTTGTTCTTTGAGCATTAGGATTATAGTGCAATAACTTATTTTCAAATAGCATAAACAACTCTTTAGCAGTGATTGGGAAGAAATAATTATCATCCGAGTACTTTACAACTTGTTTGAATGTATACGGAAATTTTATATCTTCCTCCACAGATCCTTCCCATAAAGTTTCAATTTCTCTCATATCCGTTTCTGTGAAGTAATTTCGTGGATTAAACCTTTCACTTTCAAGAACTGAGTATAGTGACTTGGCTAAAAAGTACATATATTCTTTAGAAATTTCGACTTCTGGATTTTCTATATCGTAAATTAATTTTTGTGTTGTCCCTGGAGCAATTTTATTTTTAGCCATCTCTAATTGAATATCGTTAATAAATGATCTTATGTGTTTATTTTTCGAGATAGCATCTTTCATTTCTGAAAGCAGTTTCTCATTTGCAGACTGATCAAAGATCACTGTCATATAGCCTTTCACCTCATGTCATGTTGCTAAATTTAAAGTTACCAAAGGCAATCTGGTTAATCAAGAAGAATTATCATTTGAACTGAGTAATATGCCGAAAAAATGATTATCGCTCATTTACATGCTTTATAAACTTTTTTAATGTAAAAAGATCAGTGTTTTCAAAAAAACTAATAAAATCCTCTTTAGTTGCTTCATATAGTGGATTTAAATCAATTTTTTCATCCATTGTTACACCAGCAGAGTTCGCTATGTTAATCTTTCTGCTCATATATCTCTCTGTTGTTAATGTGTTTTTATGATTTCCTTGTTCTTTTGCTGCAAGTAAATCGTGACCAGAATTCTCATAGACATAGTCAATTCCTACACCCTTAAATGAGTGTAAGACTAATTCTCTTTCAGGAGGTATACCCATCCTTTTTTTCGACCTTTTCAATGAGTGTCGTAAAGATTGTTCCGAAAGCCCCTTAAAAACCAATTCAGTTTCACTGTCATCCTCTTCCTTCAGCTGCAACAATTCCTCATAAAATACCTGGTTAATGCCTGTAGACACAACCTGAGATCCTTTATCAATAACTGTTACTATATAATGGCCTGTACTTTCATCATGCTGTATGTCGCTCCATCTTACGCGCAAAATCGCACTTACACGAAAAGAAGTTCTTATGGCGAATTTAACAAACAGCTTTTTCATTAAAGGCTTTTGCCTTTCATTTATATACATATCCTGGGCAATTCTTTCCGCTTCTGTCTGGGTTGTTTTATCCCAGTTTTTAGTTACTGTTTTAAGCCTTTCGACAGTATTAAACACCGACAAATCAATATAGTCCTTATAATCATGCTCCAAATATGTATAGAGCATCTTAAGGGAGGTCATTTTTCTGTTAATACTATTATTAACTAATCCCTTTTCCTGAAGATACTTAACATAGTTGCTTAATTCACTTTTAGTTACAACTAAATCATGGGGAACTAAACTTTTGACATCTTTCCCTTTAATCACACTAAAGAACTGCTTAATATCCCCTTCATAATTCTTTCTTGTGTTAGACACTCTTGTAGTTGATGAAGGCATCATATAGTTAGAATTCCCTGAGCTACTTCTTATATCTTTATTGATTAAAAAGCCTTCGATATCATCGTAAACAGCATAATTTTTTAATTGTTTAACTTTATTTTGCATTATCTTCTCCTCCTTTCTCATCCAATAACTCATCAATAGAGAAATTCAATACCAGAGCGATAAGCTTTATGGTTGTAACATCTGATTCATCTGACATTTCAATGATTTTGTTTAATGTCTGAATATCAATCATTGTTTCCCTCGACAATTCCTCTATTGTGATGCCACGTTTGACCATTAGCTGTTTTATTCGCTCTGACATGTCAACCTCCTATTTTTTATGTATACTATAGACTGCAGTGCGTATATGTTATGGTTGATAAATAAACTCTTCAAATTCAATTGCAATGTGTCGTTTTAAATTCTTAACAAATTGTATTAGGGATCTAAAATGTGGATTATTTTCAATGCTTCTTTTTAATCCATCTCCACCTAATAATACTCTATTTAGATCTTTTAATAATGCTGCTATCTCTATTTTTGCACCATGTAGATCATCTTCAGTTTTTGCATGAACAATCATATTCCTTATGTTTAGTACACTCTCTATGTAAGTTTGTTTCGCATTTAAAACAAATTCGGCATCAATATCTTTATGATTTGTAGACCTAAGTTCTACAACATGCATTATTAATCCTCCTTGTACTCACTTAACAATTTCATGTATCCTTTAGTTAGTTGTTTTCGAACATTTTCATTCTTCATTATTTTTGACTTTTCAATGCTTTTTTCATGAAAAAACAAATCATTTTTAACTAAGCTTTCAACTTTCTTTTGGTAAATGGTTTTATGCATTGTCATACTGTTTTTCAAGTAACTAATTGCGGACATACCACCAACCTCCTATATACATATTTTTTATCTTTTACATCTATAGCAATTGTAATGCATTACAAAAGGGAAGTAAAGATTTTTTTAACGACAAATAGCACATTCTACGCAATTTTTTTTGCGAATGTGCTGCTTTGTAATGCATTACATTTTGAATTAGGGTGTATGTACTTGAAGTTGATCACTAGATGTTATAAAAACTTAATATTTAAGTGATGGCCTTAAAACTACAAAAGACGCTTAGCTCAAAAGAGCCAAACGTCTTCCTTTTCTCTGATTAATTTAATTAAGTAAATGATAATACTAATAACTTTATGTGTCAATGGATTTTATGCTCCACGTGGCATTCCAGCAACCTCATAATCACCTGAAGCTTGTTGGATTGAAGAATCTGCACTTATGTAAGAAGTGCCTAGTGCGCCCAAGATAACTAAAGCCATAATAAGTTTTTTCATTGTCTCACCTCCTTTAAAGTAAAAGTAGTTCTAAAAGTTTTTGATTTTCACCCATCTTTTGCAGTTCTAACAACGGCAGCCTAATAAGGAATTTGTCATTAGACTTTTTAAAATACTCGATTGAAGAATAGAAACTTGCTTTATTTTGTTCGAGCCTCCCTTTCAAATAATGATGCATTGCAAGCTCATTATCGTTATGACGTAAACGATCTAGTTTATCCAAAACTTCTTTTGCTTTGGAATTTTCATTAAAGTTGATAAAACAATGAGCTTGCTCCTGCAAATCTATAATTGACTCAGATTCAAAATTAATCCACTTATTTTCTTTGCGCCATACATTATTTAAGAAGCACAAAGCCTGCTGGAAAATCATGTTGTAATTTTCATTTTGAACAGAAACGCCTAGCCCTTTTAAAAAGTTTTCTTGAGCCAATTCATAATTCGAAAATAAAAGAGAGTTACCAATTGTTAAGTAGCTGAAAACCTGAAATCTCTGGATATTTGTACTTTCTAATGCCATTTCAGAGTACTCTCTGCACTCCTCTAATGAATTTTCATTTAGCTTTATATTAGACATTAGAACATGAACTCTTGTTTGATATGTATTTCTAATGTACATGTTTTCAGAAATCTCACTTAGGTCAATTTGTTTTATTAGTTGGGCCATCGGAGAAAAGTTACCAGTGCTTAAATAATGATAAAGCAGCAAGAGTCTTGAGAAAGAATTCATTTCAGGTGTCTTAATATTTAATTTACCGAGTCTTTTCACTGCCTCAAATTCAGTAATATCACAGTTAGACAGTTCTCTATGTATTTTATACACTTTTCCATATTCTTTACTTTTCATATTACTGCAAGAAATCATTGAATCTATTAAAACATCTTCTATTTCAAAAAACATATTTGCATCAGCGTACTCCAATGCACTTCTTGCTGCCTTTGTCTTAACATCTAGGTTTAAACAGTAATCTTTCATTAATTCATATTCACGGTCTGGATACTGACTTTTAACAATGTTGACTATTGAAGAAAATTCATTAAAAGTTTTCCCATCATGGTTTAAGAAGTCATAAAGAGGATTGGGGTTTTTAAGGCCAGCTACTGTTGCCCATTTATTCATTAAAGAGTTGTCATTTTCCAAGTCTTTCTTCATAGCTATCCTTATTAACTCCATTATTTCCCCTCATTTCTTTTTGTTGTCTTTATTGGTTAACTTAATAATACTATAGATCACATTACGAGTCAATTACTTTGTACATATTTTTTGTATTTGTATTCTCTTTAAAATTCCTATTTTATTGAAACTGCCTTCTCAGTTGAGAAGGCATTGTTGACTACAGCATCTCTGCATAGCTAACCCCATCTATCTTCCCAAATTCAACTTTTTCAGGAAGAAGATTCACACCGCGTTTTTTAAAATCTATAGTGGATAACACCCAAGAAGTCAAATCTTCTGGTAATAACCTTGCTGTTGGATCACCTGCTTCATCCTCAATAGTAGCCAATGGATGTGTGCCAATAAAACCGACAGACAACACAGTATATACCCTTCCGGTTTCAGAATCGTTCTTTAAATTTGGTATATCTAATTTTTTATTTTTATTAATATCGCTAAAAATTTTAGCTCCAGCCCCATTTACAATATAGCTCACAATTTATTCCCCTCTCTTTTCAGATAGCTTTCCAATTCGATTAGCAAATTTCTCGTAGTAAATACTTAAGCTATTATGGATGTGATCCGAAGAGTCTACACCAATTAACGAGGATTTTTTTGCATTTTCATCATTTCTTTTAACATAAGGCGTTTTGAGTCTGCAATGTTGACCTCATCTGAATAATTCCCCTGCTCCAGGTCAGTTAACGCTTTTTCCATTAAAATGATTGCCAATCCAATATCATTTAGGCCTTTGTCATTCAATTCATTTACTAATTCTTGTACTCTTGTCAATTTAATTACCCCCGTTTTTTCAAAAATCTATTCGCCTTTTTCTTCTTTGTGTCTACAATAAGAACATAAACCATCTTCATAAATATATACTGCACCAAGCATCTCTTCCCATGGGATTTTTTCGTAGTCTCTACGACATTGTGAAACGTAATTCACCTCCCCAACTCCATGTTTTAAAAAAACATACCATTGTTTTTCTGTTAGATTCTCAGCCCCTTGCTTAAGTATTTGCCTCGCAATCCCTAACGCAGCTGAATCTTCAATCAATTCATTATCTAGAACTTCTTTTAAATAATACTGAAACATCTCAATGTCTTTTAATATACGCAATTTAAGTTCCTGAATTTCAGCTTTTTCCACTGTAGTTCCCCCCCCCTATAAACTTCATTTTTTTGTTATTTGCGTGTTTATCAGTATACGTTTAACAAATTAGTAAGGTTTCAAGCAATTCTTCTATTGAAGCAATTCTTCTTCATTTAAGCCTCTTCCATTCAACACACTCAAACCGCTTCTGATACAAGTCTTCAAGTATAGCAGCCCATTCAATCCAACCTTCAGCAACAATGCTCTTCTTTTCCCCACCTTCAATCCACTCTATCCAATACACATGAACACTCCTTACCGAGTCACAACTTGAATTTCCCTTACCTCACATTGCACATTACACTTCGTTTTAAGCTCACTTGCTACTTCAATGACTTCTAACATATTATGCATTTTAGAAGCTTCATGGAGGTTGCTAGATGTCAAATAACCGCTCTCATCTAATTTAAATGCTTTAAAGTATTCCTTGTTTTCAAACTGCAGTACATAAAAATAATCAAGCAAGGACATAAATCAACCTCTTTTAAATAATTTTGTAATCCTCATTGCTAATGGCAGCAAACCAATTAACATGAAAAAAGCAATAACGTTAAGTTTATTTTTGAAAAACAGGCTGGCCAAATTCCTTTCCATGCCCGCTGTTGTTTCTTTATCCATGAGTTCTTTAAACTCTTCGTCATAGACCTGATCAACAAAAATAAACTTAATGCCAGTCAATAATCCAACTCCAAGCCAGATAATTAAAAAATAAGCTAATCCAATCATTTGTTCCCTCCCTATATCGAACGTAATTTGGTATTCTTGAGTATGTTGAATAAATTATGTAGGTGATCTTGTGGAAGAGAAATACGAAACAAACGGGTATGATACTTCAATCGTTTTTGATTATAAAGAATATCCTGATGTAAAATACGGCCGCTGCGACAATTGTGATTACACTTTGTTCAAAAGCTCTGTGAAGAGTGGAATATTCTTGCGGGAATGCCGGCGATGCGGTATGAAAAAGAGCATTTAGTTTAATGCTCTTTTTGTTTAAATTATAATCATAAGAAAAAGCTTCTGTTTGATTTAAAGAAACGCACGTATCCATTTTTGTAATCTTTATCATAATGTTCGGTAATTGAAATCAGGGCTTTTTCAAAAGAATCTTCTAAGTTTTGCACAGATGTATTAACTAGCACACTTCCGTTCTCTTTAAATTCATTCAACAACTCTTCAATTTTTTCTCTCATACATTAATCAACCTTTCATTTCCTTTTGCTCTAAACTCCTTAAACATTTGTTTTAATACTTTAGCAGTGGCAAAGCGTCTTTGATGAACTTTGTTATCGATTTTATGATTGTTATTATTTGCATGCTTTAACTTACTTTTGAAATCATCTTGTTTATCCTGCACAAATTCTAAGAACTTTTCCTTTTCTTCTTCATTTTTAAATATTAAAACTACTTCTAAAAAATTTCTGCAAGCAATCATTCCATCTTCACTTTGTTCATCTATAAAGAAATTATGTAAATTGTATAAAAGGTCTCCTATAATAAAATATTTAAAATCATATATATCATCGAACCCAAACTTAATATATTCCCACTCAGGTGAAGGAGTCATATATTTGCCCCCATCTAACGTAACTAACTGTATTTCCTTAAGAACTGTACCATTCACTATAAGTTCAGCTTGTTGAGTTGTAGTATGTTCATTATACACAGCATAAGAATAGAACTCTGTTATTGTCTCTCTTGGAGAATCGGTGTATTTATACCTTAATTCATACTCAGGACTATAAGTATAGTAGTATCCATAATCATTGTATTCCCAAGAAAGTTTGTCTTTCAAGAGTTGATTAAACCGTTCTAACCCTGTTTTATTCAAACCAAATCTCTTTCTCCATAAAGTTTCTATTACAGAAATTGTAGAGTTTTGGTCAATTGGAGTATTACTGTCACCAGTTCTTGTGTAAATAAAACCCGATTTTACTTTTTTGTAATCCTTTTTTAAAAAATAAGGCACTTTAATTGAATTAGGTATTATTAAAACGTCAATTGTTTTCCCTCTTAACTTTAACGATCTTAAAAATACGTTAGGTCTATCACCGGAAAAATTTAAATTTCTAAGCATATCTATAATGTTGGCTTGTTGTTTTCTCTCATGCTCATCCAAACCTTTAAGTTCACCCGAATCGGAAACTCCAACTATTATAAAACAATCTTTGTCGTGAACTGTATTTGCAAAACATAGAATATCATGTACCAATTTCCCATTATCAGTATGCCATTTTTCTTTAAAATCCCAGTATTCTCCTTCATACCCTAAACTCAACAACCTGTTTATCTTATTTTCTAATTTCTCCATCATAATTTCTCCCTATCTGTATCGTTAAAGGAATGATTTTTGG